>NZ_QUGZ01000001.1:590136-1114919 GCF_003479365.1 Coprococcus sp. AF16-5 | reverse complement strand
AAATGAAAGGAATGAATGATTATTAGCTTCTAAATAATCATACAAGAGATACAATGAAATTTTGGAAGCCGCCACATGAGCACGAAGAACTTCTAGAAGAGCAAATTGAGAGTATAATACAGGAAGTTCAAAGAAAGGGCTATGGTTTTTGGGGAACAAGTACAGCGGCAAGAAAAAGGACTTGGAATAACAATCAAATGATATATATAGAATGGACATTTTTATAAATGAACTAAGAAAAACTAAACGGCTGTTGACAAAAAATAATTGATGATGCAATACTATTGTTAGACAATAATGTAAAGGAGAGGGGGGGTATCGCAGAAAGATGATGTCGAGCTATAAAATATTATGATGCGGAGGTATATATGAGTTACACAAATTTTATTAAGGCAATGGAGTTGGCACCCAAATGTAAATTTTATACTACAGCAGGTGGAAAAAGTGAAGAAGAAATCAGAAAGTCAGAGCAAATACTTAATATAAAATTTTCGAATCAATGTAGAGAATTTTATGAAAAATATGGATACTTATCCTTCTATGGCAGCGAAATTTTTGGAATTGACCCAGATGATGATTCTGGAATATTGGAAGGAAATTCTGTTGCTTATGCGCTGAATGACAGGGATGAATATAGTTTGCCTGAGGAGTGGATTCCGATATATGATTTTGATGATGGCAGTATGGCGTACTTGGATTATTCCCACCTAAATAAGCAAAAGGAGCCCAGAGTTATAATGGCGTCTTACGATGGTGAGGAATATGAAGTCGTTGAAATATTAGCAGAAGATTTTGGGGATTTTGTTTTGCAATTAGTACAGGAACAAACAGGAGAGTAATTTAAGAACATATTCAGTAAACTAATGAGACAATAGTATGATTGATGCAGTTGTTGAATTATCAAATATAGAAATACATGAGCATTGTATGTTGAATAGAATTACTGGAGAAAGAGAATATAATAATGGAAAAAAACAAATGCCGTATTTTACAGGGAAATATTTCAAAGAGGAGAATATTTTTTTTGCATTATATCCTACAGATAATGGACCAATAATGTATTATGAAGGTAAAGAATATCCATTAAAGAAAGATTTGCATATTTATTTAACCAAAACAGAAAAGTCAAGAGAGTTTCGGATCGAAGAATATAATATTTGTATCCAATATCGTACTTCTCAATATGTTGGATTTGATGTGTGGTCAGATGAGAAGGATGTTGATTTGTTTTATCAAATTGAACAATCTTATAAAGATAATGAATATTATAAAAAATTTACAAAGTAAAAAGTATTTTATCTAATTATGTTTCCACTTAAGGCACATAACCTAAAAAATAAATCACAGTCTTTGAATTAAAAATATATTGCAAAGGAAGATAAATGGCAAGTATATTATAGCGAGCGTGGTAGCAAAAGTTAATTCACAGCTAAATAAATATAGTTATATTCCACTGAAAGTTGATAAAGCAGGGATGATCAATTAGAGGGGCGAAAAAGGTGAAATTTGAAAAAGTATTTAATAACAAAAAATATATTCGAAAAATAGAATGTATGGGAGAGGGGCTTGTTTTATTTGAAATATCAGTTGTTGATAAAAGAATAGGACAAAACTACCATTTGTTTTATGAGGATAAGCGCAAGCCTCCGTTGGACATAGCAATTAATCCGGAAGATGGAATGATAGAGTATGTCAGCTATTTTGTTCAAGATGAAATAATTAATAATATTAGTGATATTCCCGTAATTATAAATGAGGGTATGGGAATTAGTATGTGTAATAAGGATTTCAATGAGAACAATATGAATGTTACCTTAGATGGGAAATTTAAATTTTGGAAGTCAGAAAATGCAATTTTAATATTAAGAGATGATATTGAAGAGCGTGTTCTAAATGCATATAGGATTAATGATTTAAATAATGTATTGGTTCTAGACGATGATTTCGTTGGGATAGAATTTAAAAATTTGAATCAAGAAGAAATGATGGAAATTAAGAATTCGAAATGTTTACTATAAAATATTTTTTTTAAATTATTAGATTAAAATGAGGTAAGTTATGAATTTTCAATTTTGCCTTCATATAAGATTGTAAAAATGACAATAGATTTTCTTAAATCAAAAGAGAGTAGTGATTAGATGACAATAGTTGGATTTGATTTTTAATTAGACATGAATCTGTGAAAGAAACAACATTTCAATGGGTGAAAAATATAAGGAATGGAATATTTCAAATCTGCTAATAAGTAGGAAGGAATAATTTGATAATGAATGCAAACACAAAAGAAAGATTGATAGATGCGGGATGGTCGTTAGAAAGACAAATAGATGTTGACGAAGTAATAGATACTCTTAATAGCAGAGGTTTTTTATTAACTGATAAAAATATATTTTTTTTAAAACAATATGGATTATTAGAATTTGAATTGGAAAATAGAAATGAAATATTTAAAGATATAGTTCATAAAAATTTTAATCCTTTAAAAGCAATTGGAAAAAATCTGTATAAAGAAAGTTTAGAATATTTAGAAGATGAATATGACATAGAAGGTATTAATACAGTAATTCCAATAGGCGAAAATGATAACGGAAATATGCTAATTTTATGTACTGGAGATAATGTGTTTTATGGGTATACTGATGGTTGCCTTGTAAAGTATGGAAATACAATAGAAGAAATGTTAGATTGTGTTATAGGCGAAAACATAATGCCTGAGTACATAGATTAATGCGATATACTGTATTGTTTAGCAAATAGGCATGCAATAAATCCCATAATGAGTTATAATAATATCAATAGGCTGATACATATTATAAGAGGAGGACAAATTCAAACTATGGGAGTACAAAAGAAGAAGTTGTTACACCGGATAATGGCTCTGGCGATCGCAGTTGCAGTTGGATTGTCAGTGATCGTGCCGGGAGGAACAAGTGCTGAAGCGGCGACAATACCTGCGGATGTGACAAAACCATCTGCCAATTGCGTGTTTATAGCAATGAAGGGCAAGTATGTGTCGGAGGCTTCGGCTGCAGTGAAGAGGATCAATCAGATCCGTTATGAAGCATGTAAGCAGGGCGTTAAGATTGATGGACGGAAATTGACGCTTGACGACTATGTGCCGATCAAGTGGTCGGCAGGACTTGAGAAGATAGCAAGGATCAGAGCTGCGGAGGCGAGTGTTACAATGTATCACTCAAGACTCAACGGAAAGTCTGTATTTGATTTCAAATATCCGGGAAATGGCTGGCCGACTTCCGAGGTGCTTGCGTGGAACTGGTCAGAGAGCATGCTCATGGGTATTGAGCAGTGGTACAGCGAGAAGGATGCCTATGTGAAGGGAACTCCTGGAGCGGTGACCGGACATTACACATCCATGATAAATCCAGCAAACAGGTATGTGGGTGTTGGTACATTTATAAATAAGAATGCATCTTATCCGAACACAACTGCAGCCCAGTTCATGGGAAGCGGCAGTCAGGCTGAGACTATGGCTAAGTCCACTGGTGAGAGCGATGTTACGGTGGAGGTGCAGAAGGACAATATCACATCGGTTAAGATGACCGGAAATAAGAACGTGCAGGAGGGACAGAAGATAACCCTCACACTCAAGGCAGTCCTTGGACAGTATGGAAGTACATCGTATAAGGTACTTGCGGGAGCTAAGTGGAAAACATCGAATTCCGCTATTGCAAAGGTGTCATCTACAGGAGTGGTAACAGGTCTCAGAAAGGGAACTGTGAAGATCACAGCCACAGTTGGATCGCGTTCGGCATCATATACGGTAACCGTAACAGGGAAATGTGCGCATGTATATTCCGGCAAGGTAGTAAAAACAGCAACTACCAGAAACGATGGCAAGGTGTTACATACATGCAGAAAATGCGGCCAGAAGAAGTATATCGTTGTCAAGAAGATAAAGAGAGTTACATTATCACAGACGAGATATAAGTATGATGGTAAGACAAAGACACCTAAGGTGACTGTGAAGGATAGCGATGGTAAGATAATATCATCAAAATACTACAAGGTGACATACCCTAAGGCGAGAAAGAAAGCCGGAACATATACGGTGAAGATAAAGTTTTCCGGAAGGTATAAGGGTACAGTTTCAAAGAAGTACAGAATAGTAAAATAAAAAAATACCGTTGTTCATAAAAAATATGGACAACGGTATTTTTAATCTGAAAGAAATTATTTCTTCTCAGGCTCTGGAGTATAGTCAAGTATGGATGAAATAGCCTTGTGAACCTTTGTATACTCAGTTATAAGAATATGCATACGCTGGAATCCAGGCTGCTCCAGATGATAATATACTCTGGTCATTCTCTTTCCAACCTGCTCTTTGTGATCGGAGATGAAACCGTATTCAATCAATTTGTACAGTGCAGGATAGAGAGAACCGATAGGAATCTTTATCACGCCGTCTGACAGTGAGTCCATGAGCTGTGACAGCTCGTAGCCGTAATAATCTTTCTGGCTGAGCAGATAGAGTACGAGCAGCTCCACGGAACCTCTGATGAAGTTCGGCTTTGCAACGACTCTTGCATGTACAGCCTCAACTGCTGCTTCCTTTGCGGTATCATTACTTTGATCCTGAACCATAATACTGTTGGAATATATGCTGTTTAATACGTTTTCCATTAAAACCACCTCATACAAAAAAATAGTTACACTTTGTATTGATTGTAATTGCAAAATCATTTAATTGCAACCTTTCTTTTCATTAAAATGAAAATAAGTTGCGTATTTTTGCAATTTTTGCTTATTTGAGAGAGATTTTTGACTGTAACTGCTTGGATAATGCCAATAGACGGCTGGCAGTATCCTTTGGATTGTCAGCTTTCATTATGGCGGACACCACACAGATGCCGGCGATAGGTATGCCCGAGAGGACATCCAGGTTGGTCGGATTGAGTCCTCCGATGGCATTTACCGGGATGGGAACTGCCTTGCAAATGTCTCTCAGTGTATCCGTGGATGTGAGCACTGTCTTGACCTTGGTGGTGGTTGGGTAGATGGCTCCAACTCCCAGATAATCAGCTCCCTGTTCATACGCCTCCACGGCCTGAGGAACAGTCTTGGTGGTTGCACCCACGATGCGGTCGGGCCCCATGAGTTTTCTGGCAATGGAGACAGGCATGTCGGTCTGTCCCACATGGACACCCTCGGAGTCCGCCGCCAGAGCCACATCTACCCGGTCATCTATGATGAGTGGCACGTTGTAGCGGCGCGCAATGGAGTGCACCTTGTCCGCAAGATGTATGTACTCACGGGTAGTTCTTTCCTTTTCTCTAAGCTGCATGAGTGTCGCACCGCCATCGAGGGCACGCTCCACTCTATATAAGAATTCTTCCTCGGACAGACCTGTGCTGTCGGTTATAAAATATAAAGTAGGATCAAATGTATACATTTCAAAGTCCTTTCTAAAATTGTTACACATACAGATAGTCATTGAGTACGGGCTGCAGTCCCTCGCCCTCTATGTCTGAATACATATGCTCAAGACTTCTGTTGTCGTTGATCTCGAACTGCTCGTCGCCCTGTTCACTGCAGGAAGTCTTGCCGCTGTATTTGCTTTCGTGATCGCCGATTCCGGTTGACACGCCCGCCGATACCTTGGTCGCTGCGATCTTCACTATGCCGTTCCTGAAGTCTGCACTCTCCCTTGAAGATACCGTTATTCCGGCAAATGGCAGGAATATCCTGTATGCGCACAGTATCTGGCAGAGCTGCTTCTCGTGTACGTCCAGAGGATTGATCTGATCGTTGTTGATGATCGGTCTCAGTCTTGGACAGGAGAGTGACATCTCTGCGTGTGGGTATTTTCTCTGGAGAAAATACGCGTGAAGGGCTGTTGCCAGTGCATCCTTGCGGAAGTCGGAGAGCCCTAACAGTGCTGAGAATGCAACGCCCCGCATTCCGCCCATGAGGGCGCGCTCCTGCGAGTCGAAACGGTATGGCCATACTCTCTTGTGACCCATCAGGTGAAGAGTCTCGTATTTGTCTGCGTCGTAGGTCTCCTGGAACACTGTCACATAGTCCGCACCGCACTCATGGAGGTAGCGGTACTCATCGGTGTTCACCGGATATATTTCAAGGCCTACCATGCGGAAGTATTTCCTTGCAAGCTTGCATGCCTCGCCGATATACGTTACGTCACTCTGGCTGCGGCTCTCGCCGGTCAGTATAAGGATCTCTTCCATACCGCTGTCGGCGATGACCTTCATTTCCTTCTCGATCTGCTCTGCTGAGAGCTTCATTCTGTTGATGTGATTGTAGCAGTTGAAGCCGCAGTATACGCAGTAGTTCTCACAGTAGTTGGCTATGTAGAGCGGCGTGAACATGTAGACCGTGTTGCCGAAGTGCCTGCTTGTCTCGCGGCTTGCGCGCTGCGCCATCATCTCAAGAAATGGTTCGGCGGCGGGGGAGAGCAGAGCCTTGAAGTCCTCTATGCTGCACGTCTCGTGTTCAAGGGCAGCCATGACGTCTCTGCCTGTGTAACTGCTGTAGTCGTAGCTGTTCATGTGCTCCATGACCTTGCTACGGATGTCAGATTCAATAACCTCCATGCCCGGAAGGTATTCCATATGGCTTTTCCTTGACGATGGATCTGTCTCCAGACGGTGCTTGATCTCCAGCGCTTCCGGCGAAAGATATTCCGAGTCTATCAGAAAGTGGTTTTCCATATGAGTGCACCCCCTTAGTCATGCAGGAATCCGGTCAGTGGATCTGACGCGGATGCCCCTCTGGTGAGAACTCTTCCAAGACCTGCCAGATAAGCCTTTCGGCCTGAATTTATCGCGTCCTTGAATGCCGATGCCATGAGTGGCAGATTTCCGGCTGTGGCGAGGGCAGTGTTTGCCATGATGGCGGCAGCGCCCATCTCCATGGCTTCACATGCCTGGGATGGCCTTCCGATACCGGCGTCAACTATGATCGGAAGTTCGATCTCGTCGATGAGGATCTGGATGAAGTCTTTGGTAGCTAGTCCTTTGTTGGAACCTATAGGTGATGCCAGTGGCATGACCGCTGCGGCTCCCGCATTTACCAGATCACGGGCGGCATTCAGGTCCGGGTACATGTAAGGCAGTACCACAAATCCTTCATTTGCCAGTGCCTCGGTTGCCTTTATCGTTTCCTGGTTGTCGGGAAGGAGATATTTGCTGTCGCGCATGATCTCCACCTTGACGAAGTCTCCACAGCCCAGAGCCCTTGCAAGCCTTGCTATGCGCACGGCCTCCTCGGCGTTCCTCGCGCCGCTTGTATTTGGCAGGAGAGTAACTCCCTCCGGGATGAAATCGAGAATATTTTCCTCTTCCTTTGTATTTGCACGGCGGACGGCCAGAGTGATGATCTCTGCTCCTGCGTCCTTTATAGCTGATTCGATCAGCTTCATGGAATACTTTCCTGAACCCAGAATAAATCTTGAATTGAATTCATGTCCTCCGATTATCAGCTTGTCTTCTTTCATTATAATGCTCCTCCTCCCATGAAACAAACGACCTCCACACAGTCGCCGTCGTTAAATGTAATGTCTGCGTATGTCTCTCTCGGTATGATCTTCTCGTTGATCTCAACAACTATGCGCACCGGTTTGTAGCCGGATTCCTCAAGAAATGCCGCCAGATTCTGCCCGGCAACGTCGAGATCTTTTCCGTTCACTGTTACCATAGCCCTTTCCTCCAAAGTCTTTTATCTGCACAAAAAAAGAGTTACCGATCTGGTAACTCCAATAAAGTCTGCACTTTAACAAACGACTGCTATCAGGCTTCCCTACGTTGGCATTATCCAAATCAGGTTTCCGGTCGAAGGTCACACCTTCCTCTCAGCCTGTACTACAAGCTCCCGCGTCCTCTTTTTGTTGTCAGATAATAATATACGACCTGAAAACCCGGAATGCAAGAGTAATCTATCAGGCAAATATGCCATTTGACCGCAAATATTCGAAGCTCTCTCAAAAATATACGGAAAATGTACTGCGATTGATGGCTTTTCCTTGACACAGCCCACATATGTATGTACAATTTAGTTGTTTGGCGCGCTAAAGTGTCATACAAAATCAGCAGGTTGCACAAATGCTGATTTGATTTATCTTATGGAGGACAGTGAAGTTATGAGACAGAAGAAGATTCATTACATCTATAATAAAGAGATGGAGTGTATGGATCCTGAGGAGAGAAGAAAGCTTCAGGGGGAGAGACTTAGAAAGACAGTAGAACTTGAATATGCAAATGTTCCGGCATACAGAGCCAGAATGGATGAAGCTGGGGTAAAGCCGGAGGATATAGAGACAATAGATGATATAACAAAGCTTCCGTTTACACAGAAGACAGATCTCAGGGATAATTTCCCATTTGGATTGTTTGCTGCGGACAAGAAGGATATCATCAGAATACAGGGTTCATCAGGAACCACAGGAAAGCCTATCGTAACAGGATATACACGTAATGATATTGATGTATGGACAGAGATGGTTGCCAGGGCATTCAGGTGTGCCGGAGCCGGAGAGGATGATATCATCCAGATAGCTTACGGTTATGGATTGTTCACAGGCGGACTCGGTGCTCATCAGGGGGCTACCGAGGTTGGAGCCATGGTGGTACCGATGTCATCAGGTAATACACAGAGACAGATCACGATGATGAAAGAGCTTGGTGCTACAATGCTCTGTTGTACACCATCATATGCTACATATCTTGCAGAGACGATTAGAGAGATGGGTATTGATCCGTCCGAACTTAAGCTTAAGTCCGGATGCTTTGGCGCTGAGCCATGGACTGAGGAGATGAGACAGCATCTTGAGGAGCTCCTCGACTTTGATGCATTTGATATATATGGATTAACTGAGATAGGTGGACCTGGAGTTGCATTTGAGTGCTTTGAGAAGAATGGAATGCACATCAACGAGGATCATGTCCTCGCGGAGATTATTGATCCTGTCACAGAAGAACCGCTTCCGGACGGAGTTCCGGGAGAGCTTGTATTTACAACTCTTACTAAGACTGGTACTCCTATGATCAGATACAGGACACATGATATATGTACACTTACACACGGCACATGTGCATGTGGAAGAACAACTGTCAAGATGAGTCGTATCACAGGCCGTACAGACGACATGCTTGTAATTCGTGGTGTAAATGTATTCCCTAGTCAGATAGAGTCAGTTCTCCTCGGTGTGGAGGAGGCTTCAACTCATTATATGCTCGTGGTTGATCGTGTGAATTCACAGGACAAGCTGACAGTTCAGGTAGAGCTCAAGGAAGATGTGGATATGGGCGATGCTGCAAAGCTTGCGGCTATTGCATCCCGCATCAAGACAGATATCAAGCAGACACTGCTTATCAGCGCAAAGGTTGAGCTGGTTCCACCTAAGACCATTCCACGTTCAGAGGGCAAGGCAAAGAGAATCACAGATAACAGACATATCGGATTCTAATCTATAAGATCAGGTAGTCAAATATAAACAGCCGGCTCGATGGTGGGCTTTCCGGGATCATGACCGGACAAGCCACCATGGGCCGCTTTTTTATTCTGGAGAGCGCTGGCCTCAGTTTATAATAGCCAAATGCTGAAAAATCTTGCATTTTGGCAAGTTTCCGTGTAGAATTTGCTTTGTTATGTGCACTGACAGTGAGATACTGCACTGCAGTGGTAAAGTTGGTGCGGAGCAGATAAATTATAATTATTATGGAAGGTGGATTAACTAATGAATGTTTACGAGATGATTGCGTTTATAGCGTATTTTGTCCTGGTAATCGGTGTAGGAATTTATTTCTTCTTCAAATCCAAGGGGAATGCCGGAGAGAAGGATTATTTTCTTGGAGGAAGAGATATGAATGGTCTGGTGGCTGCACTCAGCGCCGGAGCATCTGATATGAGTGCGTGGGTTCTCATGGGACTGCCCGGAGCATTCTATGCGACAGGACTCAGCAACATGTGGATATCAGTTGGTCTGTTCATCGGAACAGCATGTGCCTGGATATTCATAGCACCGAGACTCAGAAGATTTTCGATAGCGTACAACGATTCGATCACTATACCTCAGTATCTGACAAATCGTTTTCAGTCAGACAATAAACTGCTTCTCATAATATGTGCAGTTATATTTGTGGTTGCATATTGTATATACGCTGCGTCAAGTATATCGGCCTGCGGTACTCTGTTCAACACTGTTATGGGCATCGACAGGAATACAGCCATGATCGGCGCTGCAGTCATCATCATCGTGTACACATTCCTTGGTGGTTTTAATGCAGTGTGCTGGACGGATTTCTTCCAGGGACTTCTGATGCTTGCAGCTCTCATGATCGCACCTATCATTGCGGTCATCACCATGCAGGGCGCTGGCTTTATAGCACCTGATGTAGTCATTCCAGACAATTATTACAATGCCCTTATAAGTGGTTCATTTGACAAGACCAGTGTGATCAATATCATATCAGGACTTGCATGGGGACTTGGATATATGGGTATGCCACATATTCTTATAAGATACATTTCGATCAAGTCAGAGAAGGAGATGAAGAAGTCCAGAATAGTCGGTACTTGCTGGACGGGAATCATCCTCGTTATGGCATCCGTAGTTGGTATGGTCGGCCTTAAGTATCTTGGCGGTGGACTTACAGATAACTCACAGGTATTCATCAGACTTGTAAGAGGCGTGTTCCCTGCACTTGTAGCTGGTATACTTCTCTCAGCTATCCTTGCAGCGTCCATGAGTACAGCTGATTCACAGCTCCTTGCTTCATCATCAGCATTTTCGTCTGATGTGTACAAGCCTATATTCAGAAAGAGTGCATCCGACAAGGAGATGCTCTGGGCAGGAAGAATTGTGGTCATCATCATCTCAGTTGTGGCACTTGCCATAGCGATGAATCCAGACTGCGAGGGTATCATGGCACTCGTGTCAAATGCATGGGGCGCATTTGGATCGGCATTTGGACCGGTCATCGTTCTGTCACTGTACTGGAAGCGACTGAATTACAATGGAGCACTTGCTTCTATCATAGTCGGATTTGCTGTTGACATGCTCTGGTACAAGTTCCTTGCAACACCAACAGGACTTTATGAGATCGTTCCTGGATTTGCAGCAGCGTTCATTACAGCTATCGTCGTATCACTTCTCACAAAGAAGCCTGACGACAAGGTTGTTGAGATATTCGAGAAGGCTAAGCTTCCTACGGAGTAATTTGCAGTGTAGAGTTATAATGCTGGGATCTTTTGGTGGCGGATGAGTTCGTCTGCACACAAAATTATCTCTAAATCAAAATAAAAGGCTGAAAAGATACAAAATCTGAAGAAATTGTATCTTTTCAGCCTTTTTGCTAAATAAGAGATAATTTTGTGCGCAAAAAAAGAACCACCTGAATTGCTAGGCGGTTCTTTTTTAAACAACAACTTAAACAACTAAGAGTAAATTACTTTCTCTTGAACAACTGAGTTCAGTATATACACAAAATATGAACAGAATATGTACAGAAAAAAAACGTTTTGCAAAATAAAATCTTCAAAATTTAAAGATTTTATGACACATTTTTCAAAGTGCACAAAAAGAAAATGGCCATTTGTGCGGTATGCACAGAGCCTTGTAAAAACATGTAAATCCCGCATAAATATGTAAATAACAGGTAAAGGAGTAAGTATTTCAACTGGTAAAACAGCCTCTTTTTAATTATGATAGGAGATAGGGCGATTATAAGTGTGTGTATGTTTGCCATAACGGGTGGTATATTCGTGTATGCTTACCATCAACCAGTTCCTGCCGAAGTACTGCAGTGTGCTTCTGCGCGATGATTACAGGGAATACGTTTCGGAGATAATCATAGAGGGACACACGGATACGAATGGTTCCTACATATACAATCTTGAACTTTCACAGCAGCGAACGTTCTCAGTGGCAAAGTACTGTCTGACGGAGAGCAACGGCATCATAAGCAGTGGACATGGCAGCGTCGAGACGCGTGGAGATCAAGTTCAGGCTTCAGGACGAAGAGATGATAGATGAGATGATGGACATTCTCAAGGACAAATAGATATATAAGAGGAGAGCAATGGCGGTAAACAAGACAAAACTCAAAAAGCAAATATTTGACATAATACAGATAGGGGACAAAAGCAATCTGGCGAGCAGGGCATTTGACATATTCATAGTGGGTGTCATATTGTCGAACATATCGGTGATGTTCCTGCAGACCTACGATCAGCTTGAACCATATTATGGGCTGCTGAGTGTTATCGAGTGGGTGACTACAGGCATATTCTGTGTTGAGTACATTCTCCGCATATGGACGGCGGATTTCCTGTATCCCACATGCACCAGAGGAAAGGCTATAGGAAAGTTCCTCATATCATATGACGGAGTTGTGGATCTGCTCACGATCATACCAGTGTTCTTTCTGTCTGGCTTCGTGGCGTTCAGGATGCTCAGGGTGATCCGTATATTCCATCTTTTCAGGATCAATTCAAAGTACGACAGCTTCAATGTAATTAAGATAGTCCTGCTGAGAAAGAGCAGACAGATCATATCGTCCATGTTCATCATATTTATACTGATGATGGCGAGCAGCCTGTGTATGTACAGCACTGAGCATGCCGCACAGCCGGGAGTGTTCAGCAACGCCTTCAGCGGCATATGGTGGGCGGTATCGACAGTCCTTACCGTGGGGTATGGAGACATTTACCCGATCACGCTGCTGGGCAAATGCATGGCGATAGTCATAGCATTTATGGGAGTTCTGCTGGTAGCGATACCTACAGGTATCATAAGCGCCGGATTTGTAGAGCAGTATCAGAACAATGCCAACGAGGAGTCCAAAGTTGTTGATGTGGACGAGATTGGAGAACTGCTCGTAGATGATGTGAGCAAGTTTTGCGGCAGGACCATACTCCAGGCTACGGAGGAGTATGGTGTGAATATATATATGGTACTCAGGGATAATATGTCTATACTGCCGACAGGTGATCTGAAGATACAGACAGGTGATATTCTGATAGTGAAGTCAAAATTCCTTGAGAAGAGACGTGGAAGCTCATTGTCTTAGGTTATGCAAGTAATAAATATAAAATTCAGATTATAATTGAGAAGTTTCTGTAAACTACAAAAAAAACTCAATAATCATATTGATTTATTTTGACTAATTGGGTATACTTTCAACTGAATATGAGAGTAAATGTTCATATTTATTTTCAGATTATTGAGTGCGGTATAACCGCGGTGTCAGCAGGACACGGCGGAATGCCCCTATCAATGAAATACATTTAAAGAAAAGGAGTTAAGAAAAATGGCAACAGTTGATTTAACTAAGTATGGCATTACAGGCACAACAGAGATCGTACACAATCCTTCATATGAATTGTTATTCGAGGAAGAGACAAAGGCTGACCTTCAGGGATACGAGAAGGGACAGGTTAGTGAGCTCGGCGCAGTTAACGTTATGACTGGTATTTATACAGGCCGTTCACCTAAAGATAAGTATATCGTAGTAGATGAGAACTCAAAGGACACTGTATGGTGGACATCAGATGAGTACAAGAACGATAACCATCCAATGACAGAGGAGACATGGGCATCAGTTAAGGATCTTGCAAAGAAGGAGCTCTCAAACAAGAGACTTTTCGTAGTTGATGCATTCTGCGGAGCAAATGCTGATACTCGTATGGCTATCCGTTTCATCGTTGAGGTTGCTTGGCAGGCTCATTTCGTAACAAACATGTTCATCAAGCCAACTGAGGAAGAGCTTAAGAACTTCGAGCCAGATTTCGTAGTGTACAATGCTTCAAAGGCTAAGGTTGAGAACTACAAGGAGTTAGGACTTAACTCAGAGACATGTGTAGCATTCAACATCACAAGCCATGAGCAGGTTATAGTTAACACATGGTACGGCGGAGAGATGAAGAAGGGTATGTTCTCAATGATGAACTACTACCTTCCACTTAAGGGAATGGCTTCAATGCACTGCTCAGCTAACACAGATATGAACGGTGAGAACACAGCTATCTTCTTCGGCCTTTCAGGAACAGGTAAGACAACACTTTCAACAGATCCAAAGCGTCTCCTCATCGGTGATGATGAGCACGGCTGGGATGACAACGGCGTATTCAACTTCGAGGGTGGATGCTATGCTAAGGTTATCGACCTTGACAAGGATTCAGAGCCAGACATCTACAACGCTATCAAGAGAAACGCTCTTCTTGAGAACGTTACACTTGATGCAAACGGCAAGATCGATTTCACTGATAAGAGCGTAACAGAGAATACTCGTGTATCTTACCCAATAGATCATATCAAGAACATTGTAAGACCTATATCATCAGCACCAGCTGCAAAGAACGTAATCTTCCTTTCAGCAGATGCGTTTGGAGTACTTCCTCCAGTGTCAATCCTTACACCAGAGCAGACACAGTACTACTTCCTGTCAGGATTCACAGCAAAGCTTGCTGGTACAGAGAGAGGTATCACAGAGCCAACACCTACATTCTCAGCTTGCTTCGGTCAGGCATTCCTCGAGCTGCATCCTACAAAGTATGCAGAGGAGCTTGTTAAGAAGATGGAGAAGAGCGGCGCTAAGGCATACCTTGTCAACACAGGATGGAATGGAACAGGCAAGAGAATCTCAATCAAGGATACAAGAGGAATCATCGATGCAATCCTCAGCGGTGCTATCAATGAGGCTCCTACAAAGAAGATCCCTATGTTCGACTTCGAGGTTCCAACAGAGCTTCCTGGCGTAGATCCAGCAATCCTTGACCCACGTGACACATACGCTGATGCTTCAGAGTGGGAGACAAAGGCTAAGGATCTTGCAGCAAGATTCCAGAAGAACTTTGCTAAGTACGAGGGTAATGCAGCAGGTAAGGCATTAGTTGCAGCAGGCCCACAGCTCTAAGATATAGCTTAGGATCATATAGAAGAAAGGAACTGTCATAGTCCAGAGCCTTTCGCATAGAGAAGACCGGATACATTCGTTCAGAGTGTGTCTGGTCTTTTTTTGTCTGCGCCATCCATAAGTAATATTATGCTTTAACCGGCAACCAGAAATTACCTCTTGCAATACCGAACAAATGTTCGTATAATATTATGCATGAACGAGATAATTACAGGACTTACAACGAAGGAAAAACTGAATATACTGGCGGATGCGGCGAAGTATGATGTGGCGTGTACATCTAGTGGAGTGGACAGGAAGGGACAGAAGGGAGCCCTGGGCAACAGTGTATCATGTGGTATATGTCACAGCTTTGCAGCGGATGGAAGATGTATATCGCTGCTTAAGGTCCTTATGACGAACCACTGTGTATATGACTGCAAGTACTGTCTGAACCGCAGAAGCAATGATGTGCCAAGAGCGACATTTGAACCGGAGGAGCTGTGCGATCTGGTCATAGAGTTCTACAAGAGGAATTATATAGAAGGGTTGTTCCTGAGCTCTGGAGTGCTCAGGGATCCGACATACACCATGCAGAGGATGTGTGAGACTCTGTATCTTCTCAGGACGAAGTACAGGTTCAATGGATATATCCATGTGAAGACCATTCCGGGGGCATCGGATGAGCTTATAAGCATGGTGGGATATTTAGCGGACAGGATAAGTGTTAATATGGAGCTGCCGACTGAGGAGGGGTTGAAGAAGCTTGCCCCGAACAAGAGTTTTGGCACCATACTTGATCCCATGGGCAAGCTGACCAGCACTATAGAATCCCACAGACTGGCGGTGGGCAAGACTGCGCGTATGGAGAGGAGCGGTATCAACAGATACCTTACTGGAAGCATATTCAACGAGAAGAATCTGCAGAAGGATCTGACTGCATACAAAGCAGAGCTGGCAGGGCAGGAAAGACATGGTGCTCTGCAGATGTCAGCAGCAGAGGCACTCACAGATGGAATGACCTCTGATAAAAGAGACATCGGTGCTGCCTCTTCGCCCCTCCCTGTCATGTTTGGAGATACAGACAGGAGACAGGCATTTGCCCCGGCGGGACAGAGCACACAGATGATAGTTGGAGCCAGCGGAGAGTCAGATTACACGCTCATACACACAGCCCAGAGACTGTATCAGCGATACGATCTGAAGCGTGTGTTCTACTCCGCGTATATACCGATCAACGAGGACTCGGCACTCCCTGCGTTGGATACGGCGGTTCCATTGCTCCGTGAGCACAGATTGTATCAGGCGGACTGGCTGCTCAGATATTATGGATTCCACGCTGAGGAGATATTGTCTGAGAACGAGCCGAACCTCGATCAGAGAATGGATCCGAAGTGCAACTGGGCAGTGAGGCATCTTGACCAGTTCCCGGTGGAGGTGCAGACGGCACCGTATGATCTGCTTCTCAGGATTCCCGGCATAGGGCCGAAGTCGGCGGGCAGGATAGTGAGAGCCCGCAGATACGGAAGTCTGGATTTCGATAATCTGAAGAAGATGGGGGTGGTGCTTAAGAGAGCACATTATTTTATAACGTGTGGCGGACGTATGATGTACAGGATCCCTATAGAGAGGGATTACATTGTCAGGGAGATGACGGATCTGAGCCGGGGAGAGAACTGGCAGGCATCACACGGCAATGAACAGTATAGACAGATGACTTTATTTGATATAGGAATGAAGACGTGAAGGTGGAAGTTATGGACAATATGAAGGTTTTCACATGCAGAGACAGATATGACGATATGGCTACATGCATATATGAGGCGTGGAGTATGGCACTGCAGGTCGGACACGACCATGTGATGCTTATGAAGGAGCCTGTGGAACAACTGGATATGTTCGCTGACTATATACATGTCGAGCCGGATGCGGACAAGGTGCAGAAGTTTACCCGGTCTGTGAAGAAGGTATCCTGGCTGGTGTACCGCAACGTATTCAATGCACTATTGTCGCATCAGGAGGATGCACTGGACACTGTGTACAGATATCTGATACTGGCATTTGCCGAGGGCCGAAAGGTGGAACATATGCTCATAAGTCCGGAGGTGATGCGTATCATGGAGCTTGGGCGGAGTGTGAGCAACGAGGCACATCTATTCAGGGAGATAGCCAGATTCACTGCTGTCCAAGGGCGGGTGTATGTATGTCATATAGAACCAAAGGACGATGTTGCGCTTCTTGTCGCCAGTCATTTTGCGGACAGGATGCCGTCAGAATACTGGCTGATAGTGGATGATGGCAGACGTTACGCCGTGGTGCATCCGGTGGATTCGGATATGTATGTGAGGCGGCTTACAGATCAGGAGATGGAGACGCTGGGCAGTGCAGAATATATGGAGGATGATTACACAGATATGTGGAGAACATTCTTCAGCGCGGTGGGCGTGGAGCAGAGAGAGAACTACAGATGCCAGAGAAGCATGTTCCCTTTGTGGTCGAGAAAGCATGCCACAGAATTTTTGGGATGATCATAGAAAAAATGCTTGAATTGGCTGGAAAAATATGATAGTATCTGAACTTGTGATGTATTAATCATATTTTCCTTGCTCACAGATGACTGTGGGCCAGAGACCATAAGGAGGTGCAATGTAATGAACAAATATGAATTAACTTTAGTTGTTAGTGCAAAGATTGATGAGGAAGCCAGAACAGCTGTAGTTGATAAGGTTAAGTCTTATATTGAGAAGGCTAACGCAACAATTACAGAAGTTAACGAGTGTGGACTCAAGAAGCTTGCTTACGAGATTCAGAAGATGGGCGAAGCATACTACTACTTCATTCAGTTTGATGCAGAGGCTGGAGTTCCAGCTCAGCTTGAGGCTAACATTCGTATTATGGAATCAGTTCTTAGATATCTTTGCGTTAGATTAGACGCCGAGTAATAGGAGGTATTCTATAATGAACAAGGTAATATTGATGGGTCGTCTCACAAGAGACCCGGAAGTTAGATATTCACAGTCAAACACAGGTGATGGCCAGATGGCTATTGCAAGATACACATTGGCTGTAGACAGAAGATTCAATAGAAATGGCGACCAGAGTGCAGACTTCATCGGCTGCGTTGCATTTGGCAGGAGCGCTGAGTTTGCAGAGAAGTACCTGAAGCAGGGAACGAAGATTGCTATAACAGGTAGAATCCAGACTGGAAGCTATACGAATAAGGATGGTAACAAGGTGTACACAACTGATGTTGTTGTTGAGGAGCAGGAGTTTGCTGAGAGCAAGGCTGCAAGCGGACAGGCATCAGGCGGTGGATATCAGCCAGCAGGAAGACCGGCACCTGGCAATGCAGGAGCTGAGGGCTTCATGAGTATACCGGAAGGTATTGAGGACGATTTACCATTCAAGTAAAATAGGAGGTAAATACAATGGCTTACAATAAGACTGATAGAGCTGACGCTCCAATGAAGAGAAGAAATATCCGTAGAAGAAAGAAAGTCTGCGAGTATTGTGCTAATAAAGAGGCTGTGATCGATTACAAGGATTCAAACGCACTCAGAAAGTATATCTCAGAGAGAGGTAAGATCCTTCCAAGAAGAATCACAGGAACATGTGCTAAGCATCAGAGAGCAATCACAATTGCTGTTAAGAGAGCTAGACAGATCGCAATATTACCATACGTTCAGGATTAATTCTTATCATTGATAAGTATATAAAGGACCCGTTGTTCAGCTATGTGCTGGATGACGGGTTTTTGTGTAAATTCATAGAATATTATTTCCTGTAGGCGTATTTTATGAGGACAGAAAGGTGGGGGATAAATGGCAGAGAATGTTGTGAGAGTAAGCGGACTCACGAAGACATTTGGAAAGAATACTGTTTTGTCCAATGTCAATATATCTCTTGAAAGGGGGAAGATATATGGCTTTATAGGACAGAACGGGGCAGGAAAGACTACCCTGATCAATCATATCAATGGTCTGTTGTTTCCTGACGAGGGAGAGATAGAATTATTTGGCGCCAGTGACAGCAAGGGGCTGGTGAATGCCAGAAAGAGGATAGGAACGGTGTGCGAACATGCCGGACTGCACGACAATTATAATGCTGTAGACAACATAAAGCTTAATATGAAGCTGAGGGGGATAAAGAACGACAAGCTCATCGAGCAGACCATAGCAAATGTTGGATTGCAGGGCGTTGGCAAGAAGAAGTTTAGGAATTATTCGATGGGAATGAAGCAGAGGCTGGCGATTGGCTGTGCCATGCTGTCAGGTCCGGATCTCCTGCTATTGGATGAGCCGATAAACGGACTTGATCCGGTTGGAATAGTTGAGATAAGAAATCTTCTCAAGCAGATAAATCAGAGATTTGGTGTGACGATACTTATATCCAGCCATATACTCACAGAGCTTCACGAGCTGGCAACGGACTACATAATGATAGACAGAGGACAGATCATAGACTGCCTCTCTGCAGCGCAGCTTGACGCGAAGTGCCACAGGAGACTGAGATTGCGCACCAATGATGTGAAGAAGGTTCTTGATATACTTGCTATGAGATACAATATAGTGAATGTGTATGTGAATGGCGATGAGATAATCGTGGACCAGCCGGTAAACTCAGACGAGCTGGCATGGGTTCTCTACAATGAGAGGGTGTTTGTCAGTGAGTACCATCTCGAGGAGGAGAGCCTTGAGAACTACTTTATTCACAGGATAGGGGGTGCTCATTATGCGTGAACTGTTGTCGGCTGAATTTTATAAGCTGTATAAGAGCCTGGGCTTCAGGGTGTGCCTGATAGTTTTCTTTGTCCAGGATATAATATATCTGATCTCGGTGGGATTGGTTGGAGATATTCTCGGAATAGAACTCACGGGGGATTTTCAGTTCCAGTATCTGCTGGGCTCGTTTTCTGGAAGCTCGGTGTCCGGCATGCTGTTTGGATTTATTGCGGCGTCGCTCATCACCAGCGATTACAAGTCCAGGGATATCCAGTGTGCGATAGCCCAGGGACACAGCAGGGCACATATAATGTTTTCGAAGATCATAGTATATATAGTGGCGATATGGATACTCTCTCTTGAGGACATACTTGTATATACCATAGGAGGATGCATTTGTGGAGGCTTTGGAAAGGCATTTACCCTGAATGTGGCGGGATATATGCTGAGATCGATAGCGTGCGAGGGCTTTGTGCTTACGATGTTATATATGACATGCGTATTCCTTGCATTTGCGCTGACGTCCAAGGCAGCATCCGTATCCGTGAATCTGCTGCTGTTTTTCCTGGTGGATCTCGGCGTGCAGATCATGCCTGTGCTGTTCCAGTCGGATGTTCTGGAGAAAATACTGGGCTATATGCCGTTCAGCTCTGTGAGGGAGATGAGTCAGGTCGATATAGACTGGAGTCACGCGGGAATATCCCTGGCAGTGGCCGCTGCGTATGGCGCGGTGATGATAGTGGCAACGTGGTTGACATTCAGGAAGAGAGATCTTCGATAGAGAATTATGACAGAATATACATTTGCTCAACCGTTCATCTGTGTTGACAAAAGTTCTGTCAAAGTTTATTATAACTCTAGCTATGAGAAAAACTCATAGGGATTTACATGCAGAGGATCAAACAATGTGTAGAAAAGGAGTATAACGATGGGAAAATACACAAAGGAAGACATACTGAAAAAGGTCAAAGAAGATGATGTTGAGTTTATAAGACTTCAGTTCACAGATATTTTTGGTGACCTTAAGAACGTAGCGATAACCTCAAGCCAGATAGAGAAGGCACTTGACAACAAGATCATGTTCGACGGTTCTTCTATAGAGGGCTTTGCGAGAATTGAGGAGTCAGATATGTATCTGTATCCTGATTATGATACATATGAGACATTCCCTTGGAGACCACAGCAGGGAAAGGTTGCAAGACTTATATGTGATGTATATAAGCCTGATGGAACACCATTTGAGGGCGATCCAAGATATGTACTTAAGAGAGCTCTGGCTGAGGCAAAAGAGATGGGTTACACTATGAATGTAGGTCCTGAGTGTGAGTTCTTCCTCTTCCAGACAGATGAGAACGGAATGCCTACAACTAACACATACGAGAGAGCAAGCTATTTTGATCTCGGACCACTGGATTTCGGTGAGAATGCGAGAAGAGATATGGTTCTTACTCTTGAGCAGATGGGATTTGAGATCGAGGCATCACACCATGAGGTAGCTCCTGCACAGCATGAGATAGATTTCAAGTACGGTGAGGCTTTGAGAACCGCCGACAACATCGAGACATTCAAACTGGTTGTAAAGACTATTGCCAAGAGACATGGTCTCTGCGCAACATTCATGCCAAAGCCAAAGTATGGCGTATGCGGTTCAGGTATGCATATGAACATGTCGCTCCAGAAGGATGGCAAGAACATATTTGCAGATGAGAACGATAAGCTCGGACTTAGCCAGGAGGCTTACTGGTTCATCGCCGGAATCATGGAGCATATGAAGGAGATGACAGCCATCACCAACCCACTTGTAAATTCATACAAGAGACTTGTTCCAGGCTATGAGGCTCCTATTTACATCGCATGGTCAGCAAAGAACAGAAGTCCACTTATCAGAATTCCAAGTGCACGTGGTGCAGGAACAAGAGTTGAGCTCAGATGTCCGGATCCAACAGCTAACCCATACCTTGCCATGGCAGTATGCCTTAAAGCAGGACTTGACGGAATCAAGCGTCAGCTTCCAGTTCCACCAAGTGTAGATACAAATATATTCAACCTCACTGCAGAGGAGAAGAAGGCACGTCATATCCACAGCCTTCCTGCAAACCTCAGAGAGGCAACTCTTGCCATGAGCGAGAGCGACTTCATGAAGGAGGCAGTTGGTTCACACATCTTCGAGAGATATACAAGTGCCAAGATGGATGAGTGGAATGAGTACACAAGACAGGTTACAGACTGGGAGATTTCAAACTATCTGTACAAAGTCTGATCTTATACACGAACAATATAAAATGATGAGTAGTATAGGTAAGCGGAGCGAAAGGTCTGCTTACCTATATATTTGATAATAGCTATACATACACGATTGAGAGGGCTTTGATTTGGTAAATGTTATAATAGTTTTTCCGAAAATAGAGGAAGCAAAGAGTATAAAAAACCTGCTCATTCGCAATGGTATAAGTGTTACAAAGGTGTGTACAACCGGAGCCCAGGCGGCGCAGGCTGCGGATGCGTGTGACGATGGAGTCATAATATGTGGATATAAATTCCTGGATATGATGTATTCAGATCTTGAGAATTATATTCCGAAATATTTTGACATGATCGTGCTCAGCAGCAAGAAGAATTATGAGGAAGTCCGGGACAGCGGCGTGGTATGTCTGTCTATGCCGATAAAGTCCATGGACTTTGTGAATACCGTAAGTCTCACAATAGAGAATCTTCTGTGGGAGAGAAAAAAGAGAAAGTCCAGGCCGAAGGAGAGAACCAAGGAAGAGAAGAAGGTCATCAAGGCGGCAAAACTCAAGCTTATGCACGACTTTGAGTATGATGAACAGGGCGCTCACAGATATCTGCAAAAGAAGAGCATGGATAACGGTATAAATATAGTCGAGATGGCATATATGATACTGGATAATTCAGATTGTTTTTAAAACAGATCAAGAGGGAGGCTTTCTATTGCGATTCACGAAGATGGAAGGACTTGGAAATGACTACGTGTACGTGAACTGCTTCAGAGAAAAGGTATATGATCCGGAGATCTTAGCCAGGCTTGTCAGTGACAGGCACAGGGGCATTGGGGGCGACGGACTGATACTTATAGGACCTTCGGCCAGGGCTGATTTTAATATGGATATATACAATGCGGATGGCAGCAGGGCAGAGATGTGTGGAAATGGCATAAGATGCCTTGGCAAGTATGTATACGACCATGGAATGACGGAGAAGACGGAATTTACTGTGGAGACACAGGCGGGTATAAAACGGCTCAGATGTATTCTGCAGGATGGAAGAGTGGTTGCGGTATGTGTGGATATGGGCAGACCGGATATAGGTGCGGCTGTCGAGATGGCTGTTCTGCCTGATGAAACCGTGGATTTTGTCCGGGTATCCATGGGCAATCCCCATGCGGTTGTGTGGGTGGATGATATATATGTCTGCCAGATGGAGACTCTGGGGCCTGAGATGGAAGTGCATCCCATGTTCCCGAACAGGACAAATGTAGAATTTGTCCAGATCGTTGACGAAGATCATATGAGGATGCGAGTGTGGGAGCGCGGCTCCGGCGAGACATTTGCGTGCGGTACAGGCGCGTGTGCGGCTGTGGCGGCGGGGATAGCTGCCGGCAGGACGAGAGATTCGGTAAAGGTCTCATTGCTCGGAGGAACTTTAGATATTGATTACGACAGGCAGAATGAAACTATGTACATGACAGGACCGGCAAGGGAAGTATTTGAAGGCTGGACTGATATATATTAGGAGGAAAGATATGTTTAAGGCAAATGAAAATTATTTAAAGCTTCCGGGAAGTTATCTCTTCTCAACAGTTGGAAGAAAGCAGAGAGAGTACAGCGCGGCACACCCTGACAAGAAGGTTATAAGACTCAGTATCGGTGATGTGACTCAGCCACTTGCACCGGCTATCATAGAGCGCCTTCACAAGGCTGTAGATGAGATGGCAGTTGCGGAGACATTCAAGGGATATGCTCCTGATCTCGGCTATGAGTTCCTCAGAAACACCATAGCAAAGAACGACTATGCTGACAGAGGCGTGGACATATCTGCTGATGAGATATTTGTCAGCGACGGGGCAAAGAGTGACTCAGCAAATATTCAGGAGATATTTACAGCAGACAGCAAGATTGCAGTATGTGATCCTGTATACCCTGTATATGTTGATTCAAATGTAATGGCAGGAAGAACAGGAACATACGACAAGAACACAGAGTTGTGGAGCGATGTAATTTACATGCCATGTCTTGCGGACAATAACTTTGCGCCAGAGCTTCCAAAGGAGACACCTGACATCATATATCTGTGTTTCCCAAACAACCCTACAGGAGCAACGATCAAGAAGGATCAGCTTCAGGAGTGGGTAGATTACGCAAATAAGGTCGGAGCAGTCATCATCTACGATGCTGCATACGAGGCATATATCAGCGAGGAGGATGTTCCTCATACAATATATGAGTGCGAGGGCGCAAAGACATGTGCTATCGAGCTCAAGAGCTTTTCTAAGAACGCAGGATTCACAGGAACACGTCTTGGCTATGCTGTAGTTCCAAAGGATCTGAAGGACGCAGATGGCGTGTCAATGCACAGCCTGTGGGCAAGAAGACATGGAACAAAGTTCAATGGCGCTCCATACATTGTTCAGGCAGCAGGAGACGCAGTGTACTCAGACGAGGGCAAGGCTCAGACAAAGGCTCAGATCGCATACTACATGAACAACGCAAAGGTTATCTCACAGGGACTCAAGGATGCAGGCTACACTGTATCAGGCGGTGTAAATGCGCCATACATCTGGCTTAAGACACCGAACAACATGTCATCATGGGATTTCTTCGATTATCTGCTTGAGAATGCAAATGTAGTCGGAACCCCAGGTTCAGGCTTCGGACCAAGCGGTGAGGGATATTTCAGACTTACTGCATTCGGAACTTATGAGAATACAGTTGAAGCTATAGAGAGAATCAAGAATATGTAATACAGCTATAAGCTGTGGTGTATACATGCATGGATCAGCGTGTGTGATCCGAGATATATACGTTACAGTACATAGTGTCTTTGGCATGCCTGCAGGCACTCCGGTAAGGGGAGTCTGCGGGCATGTTTTTTGTTATTTGTCGGTCTTTACTCATATATTCAGATTTGATATAATGACTTATAAGGGTGATTAAAAGCCAATAACGGAGGTATTGAGATGAAGGATAACGGACTTTTGGTACAGTATTTTACAGCGAATACGACCGACAGCCAGGATTTATGGAAAAAGGCAGCAGAGGACGCTGCGGTTCTGAAGAAGATGGGGGCTACGGCTGTATGGTTTCCGCCTGCTACAAAGGGAGCACAGGGCAAAGAAGATATGGGGTATGCTCCGTACGATCTGTATGATCTGGGAGAGTTTGACCAGAAGGGTTCAGTTGGAACCAGATATGGAACTAAGGATGAGTATATAGCTGCTATAAAGGCTATGAAGGATCAGGGGATAAATGTCTATGCGGACATTGCGGTCAGACAGAAGCTTGGCGCTGACAGGATAGAGAAGGTTACAGCAGCCGACTTCAACACCAAAGATATTCCACAGATGATCGGCAATAAGAAGACTGTGGGAGCACTTTCAAAGTTTACATTCCCTGGAAGAAAGTCAAAGTATTCCAAGTTCAAGTGGAACTGGAAGCATTTTGCGGGAATAGACTGGAAGCAGGAAGAATTCAAGAAGCGTGTGTGCGCTCTTGAGGGCAAGGATTATGACGAGGCGGACAAGGAATATTCCAAGTATGATTATATAATTGGAAGCGAGATTGATTTCTACAATCAGGAAGTGTACGACGAGCTCATGGCGTGGGCTCAGTGGTACGAGAAGACCACTGATGTGGACGGATTCAGATTCCAGGAGGCAGAGGCTATCCCTGCATGGTTTGTGAAGGATTTTATTGAAGCGACATCTGATGTCCCTGCAGCCGCTAAGAAGAAGGGCGCAGATGAGGCTCCGGAATATGTACATAAGGACATATTTGCTGTCGGTGATTTCTGGCACTGGAATACAGAATATCTGAATGGCTATATCAAGGCCACAGACAATGAGGCATCCATGTTCGATGTGCCATTGCACTTCAATTTCCACGATGCATCTGTGGCAGATGGAGAGTATAACATGGCAGATCTGCTTAAGGGTTCACTTATGATGAGCAATCCGGAGAAGGCTGTTACATTTGTAGATAACCACGAATCCCAGGTTGGAGGAGTTCTGGAATCATACGTTGAGGATTGGTTCAAGCCTCTGGCGTATGCGGTCATACTGCTCAGAGAGCAGGGCTATCCGTGCCTGTATATCGGCGACTACGCGGGAATACCACAGGTTAAGGTAAAGTCGAAGAAGACGATGCTGAATAAGCTGCTCAAGCTCAGAAAGAAATATGCATACGGAACTCAGCACGACTACTTTGATCACAGCGAGGTTGTTGGATGGACCAGAGAGGGCGACGAGGAGCACAAGGATTCAGGACTTGCGGTTGTCATGTCCGATGGAATGGGCGGCACCAAGAGAATGTATGTGGGCAGACAGTTTGCGGGAGCACATTTTGCAGATGTCATGGGTAATGCCAAGTATGACATCAAGATAGATGACGAGGGCTGTGGCGAGTTCTATGTCAACAGAAGAGGCCTTTCAGTCTGGATCAAAAAAGATTGCAAATTATAAGAAAGTGGTATATAGTATATATTACTTTATCACGCTAAAGTCGTGAAAGCCAAAAAGGAGCTTAGACATGGGAAAAACAGTACATACAGAGGCAGTACAGGATCTGTTTGAGGCAATACTTACATTGGAGACAGAAGAGGAGTGCTTTAATTTCTTTGAGGATGTATGCACGGTGAATGAACTGTTATCTATAGCACAGCGTTTTGCAGTGGCCAAGATGCTGAAGGAAGACAACACATATCTGGAGGTTGCGGAGAAGACCGGAGCATCCACAGCCACGATAAGCAGGGTCAACAGATCCCTGAATTATGGCAAGGACGGATATGAGCTTGTATTTTCAAGAATGAAGAGCTTCCAGCAGAATGACAAGCAGAGCAACGAGAAAACCGACAAGTAGTCAGACAAAACCCCTGAACGATTACATTTTATCGTTCAGGGGTTTTATTTGTGTTACAGGCTGGAGTCCTGTGAAATCTGGTCGCAATACTTGTTGGTTGTGCGTAAGCTGACTATTTTTTCCTGCCCTCGGCAGCGGCGTTTGCTTGTGGCTGCTTAGCCTTTGCGGCTTTGGCTGCTGCCTGCTCTCTGGCTTTCTGTGCCTGGGCTTTAGCCTTCGCCTTGGCATCTTCCTCAGATTCCTGTCTGAGCTTGTCTACCAGATGCTCCACATATTTCTTCTTGGCATATATATCAACTGAGAGAAGTGAGATCATGCTGAGATCGTGGAGATAGGAGTCCTTCTCAGGATCGTACATGGCATCAGCCTTGTTGGCTGTTCTCACGATATCCTTGATGATGTCACCGTAATGCTGGGATAGATGCTCATACAAGTGGGCGTATATATCAGAAATATCCTTTCCGTCCTTGTTGGAATCAAAATAACCATCTATAAGAGGCTCAAGCAGAGTCTGTATATCGTTGATGCTGAGCATGTTCTTCAGGTAGTATATATAAATGAGCAGTATAAGGTGCTGCTTAGAATATCTCTTCTTGTTAGGCGATGGCAGAAGATTGTTCTTCGTGTAGTTGTTGATCATGGTCTTGGTCATCACCTTGTCCTCGTCATTGCGCCTGTTCTTTCCAAGCTGATCCTCCATGAAGGTGGTCAACTGATCCATGTACAGGTCAATGGAAGGAATATCCTTAGGGTTTATATAATCAAGGCCACCGGCCATTGATATTATGTCTTTAATATTTGTCTTTTTATCCATATAGACACCTCTTATATTAGTTGGAGCACGCACAGGAACTGCTGTGCGAAAATGCTGTTCATAAATACCGTTCACAAATTGACATATTCCAACAGTTGTACGTGCTGTGTATGCAGTATGCATTGTTTACGCAGCATGTGCTGTTTTGTGCAGTATGTGTTGTTTATGCAGTGTGTAATACCGCATATAAACAGTTGATTTTGAATCAACACGACATATTATATAGTATTCAAAACTACATTACAAGGTTGTTTTACTATAAAACGTATTAATTTGTTAAAAAATCAAGGGGAAAGAGAATGCTCAGGACGCTAGCTGGCTGCAAGCTTGACGATTGTATCTTTTTGAGCCGAAAAAAGAGAAAAGCACACAAGCTTTTGCAAGCCTGTGTGCTTTTCGTAAATTCCTTCGAGAAATATCACAAAATTGTATCTTTTTCAACGAAAATGTCTGTTTTGCGCATAACCCCGCCACCCGGCGCTGGCTTACTCGCCGTCGGCGTCGCCTGGCTCCTGCGGAGCCAGCGTGATAAGCACTCTGGCGACTCGCTTTTTGTCCATCTCAAGTACCTTGTAGATGCATGAGATGTCGGTGACGGACTCGCCCTTGGCTGGAATGTGATCCAGCAGCTCGGTTATGTAACCGCCGAGGGAGTCGTAGTCCTCTGATTCTATCTTTAGATTCAGTGCATCATTCAGATCATCCAGCTTGATGGAGCCATCGACGTTGTAGTGGGTGTCGTCGACCTTGATGATGTTGTTGTGTTCCTCCGTGTCGTACTCATCCTTGATGTCTCCGATGATTTCCTCAATGAGATCCTCGATGGTAATAAGTCCTATGCAGATTCCGTACTCATCGAGCACGATGGCCATGGTATTGGAATCCGACTTCATGGAGTGCAGAAGATCATTGGTCTTCTGATATTCATATACATACAGTGGCTTTCTCATGATGTTACGAACGCTGAAATTATTGATATCATGGGTTGCCTTGTAGAAGAAGAGATCCTTAACATGAAGGATACCGATCACGTTATCTCTGGAGTCCTCATATACAGGAATTCTCGTATACGGTACTTCCATGTAGAGCTTCAGCAGATCATCATAAGCCATATCAACAGAGGCGATGGTCATATCTGCTCTTGGGATCATGACATCCCTTGCAATGGAATCTCCGAAGTCCACCACATTGGTTATCATTTCCTTCTCTTTGTCCTCGATGACGCCTTCCTCCTCACTGACGTTCACCATGCTTATGAGTTCATCCTCGGTCATCTTCTGGTTACCGCCGTCCTTGTCGAGCCTTATGATCCAGAATATAAAATCAGCGATCTTATTCACTATGAATATCACAGGTGTGAGCACTATCATAAGGAACTGGATTATGTCAATGTATAACAGCGATATCTTCAGGTTATAACGCTGAGCCAGGGTCTTTGGTGTGATTTCTCCGAAGAGGAGAACGATCAGTGTCAGGGCTCCGGTTGCAATACCGACAGCAGAGCTTCCAAATGCCTTTGTTACGAATGTGGTCGTGAGAGAAGATGCTGATATGTTGACAATGTTATTTCCTATAAGAATAGTGCTTATCAGCTTGCTTGAATTCTCTGTGACCTTGAGAACCCGTGAGGCCCGCTTGTTGCCGTTGTCTGCAAGAGACCTGAGCGAGAATTTACTCACCGTTGTGAGTGCTGTTTCAGCTGAAGAAAAGAATGCGGACAGTGCGATCAGCACCACCAGAATGATAATGTTTATTATGGAACCTGCGTCCAAGATTTCATCTCCAATCATTTAAAAAATTTTTAATTCTGATTGTACTTAATATATAGCATATTGTCAAGAATCCGTACCTTGATGTGGCAAAGAATCAGCGAAGAATGAAATGTGGAATAAAAAGCAGAAAAAGACACACAATAATAAGGCAGCAGAAAAATGCATAGCAAAAAGGAGAGAACATCATGAGAAGTTCAACAGAAACCTACAAAGAAGTTGCAGAGAGATGCAGTGCGTATGAGAAGAAGTGTTCTTGTAAGGGTCTTTCAAACGATGTGACGGGTAAGAGTTGTCTTAACTGCGATCATTTTACAGACACAGAGTACTGTGAGCTTGATCTGTATGATCCTATAGTCAAGAATCTCTAGCTGGCAGCCAGTAATCTCTGGTAAATGATATCAGAATGGAAGAGTGGAGCGGGGCAGGAAAAGCACCGCTCTGTACATAAAGTAAAGTTGACACATCTGACATGTATTGATATACTTAATCACTGAAAATGGAGACGTTTGCGTGTGCAGACAGAGTAAATAGTGAAAGGTATATACGTCGATGATTAGTGCGAATAACGTAACATTGAGATTTGGTAAGAAGGCTTTATTTGAGGATGTAAATATCAAATTTACAGAGGGTAACTGTTATGGACTGATCGGTGCAAATGGTGCCGGCAAGTCAACTTTCCTGAAGATCCTGTCAGGAGAGATAGAGCCGTCAAAGGGTGATGTGACCATGAATGATGGAGAGAGACTTTCAGTTCTCCAGCAGGATCACTACAAATACGATGAGTACCAGGTGCTTGACACAGTAATCATGGGTAACAAGCGTCTGTATGAGATAATGAAGGAAAAAGATGCTATATATATGAAGGAGGACTTCTCAGACGAGGATGGAGTCAAGGCTGCAGAGCTTGAGGCTGAATTTGCTGAGATGAACGGCTGGGAGGCAGAGTCAGATGCTTCCACACTCCTGAACGGACTTGGAGTAGGCACAGAGTATCACTACAGCCTGATGAAGGATCTGGATGGTGGACTCAAGGTCAAGGTGCTTCTTGCTCAGGCCCTTTTTGGCAATCCGGATGTACTTCTTCTGGATGAGCCTACAAACCACCTTGATATGGATGCCATCGCATGGCTTGAGGAATTTCTCATCAACTTTGAGAACACGGTTATCGTTGTATCGCATGACAGATATTTCCTGAACAAGGTATGTACCCATATAGCAGATATAGATTACAGCAAAATCCAGCTTTACGCAGGTAACTATGACTTCTGGTACGAGTCAAGTCAGCTTATGATCAAGCAGATGAAGGAAGCCAACAAGAAGAAGGAAGAGAAGATCAAAGAGCTCCAGGAGTTCATTCAGAGATTCTCGGCAAATGCTTCCAAGTCCAAGCAGGCTACATCCCGTAAGCGTGCCCTTGAGAAGATCGAGCTGGATGACATCAAGCCATCAAGCAGAAAATATCCATACATTGATTTCAGACCAAAGAGAGACATCGGTAACGAGGTGCTTACCGTATCACATATCTCCAAGACGGTTGACGGAGAAAAGCTTCTGGATGATATCTCGTTCACGGTTGGTCATGACGACAAGATAGCATTTGTCGGACCGAACACCAAGTCAACCACCATGCTCTTCAAGATACTTGCAGGCGAGGAGGAACCGGACGAGGGAAGCTATAAGTGGGGAGTTACTACCTCACAGGGATATTTCCCTAAGGACAACACCAAGGAGTTCGACAACGACCTCGTGATAGTTGACTGGCTGACACAGTATTCAGACGAGAAGGATGCCACATATGTAAGAGGCTTCCTCGGAAGAATGCTCTTTGCAGGTGAGGATGGAGTTAAGAAGGTCAAGGTCCTATCTGGAGGAGAGAAGGTAAGATGTCTTCTGTCCAAGCTGATGATCATGGGTTCAAACACCCTGATTCTCGATGAGCCTACAAACCACCTCGATATGGAGTCCATCACGGCACTCAATAACGGACTTATCAAGTTCCCTGGTGTAGTACTGTTCTCCTCACAGGATCACCAGTTTGTACAGACAACTGCAAACAGAATCATAGAGATTACAAATACAGGTCTCATAGACAAGCAGACAACATACGATGAGTATCTTGCAAATGACGAGCTTGCCAGAAAGAGACAGGTCATGAACATGGATTCAGAGGACTGATATATTGATATATGATCACCTGAATACAGATCATGACAGAAAAAATGGCTGTGACACAACAATATGTCACAGCCATTTTTTCTTATTCTATACCAAGATCAAAAATGTAATTCAACAGCTTGATAATGTGGTCAACATTCTCCTCGCTGTTGCCCGGGAATGAGAGATACACATCGTTGTATCCCAGGTTCATGCGGTTGGCAAAATCCGTTCCGCTGATGTTTATTGCGTATGCGGAAGTGTGATTTGCGGAATCCTGCGCCGTTACTACACGATCCTTGAGCTCTCCCTCGAAGAGAGTTTTGAGGGTGCCATCATATGTATCAAGCGGATGTATCAGATTTATCCAACTGCAGCACTCAACTCCGGCCTTGTCGGATATCAGCACATCATATACATTGTCCTCGCACAGCAGCGGGAAGGAAGAGTATTCCGTTCCATTTGCATCGTAGTCGGCGTCAAATGTAGTCGGATCGTAATGCAGGTTCTGCATATATTTGATCTTGTCCGAGTCCTTATAATTATAGTAGCTCTTATAGTCGTCTATAACGGATGTGTCCACGCTCCATGGATCAGGACTGTTGACCACCGCATATGCAAATACCGTCGGCCGGGTATTGGAATATACCGCCAGTGAGATCCAGGCCAGTGACACTACGATCATCAGTATTCCTATGATCTTCCATTTGTTGCAGTCTATAAAATAATGAAAACGCTGTGAGCGTGTCATGTCCGCTGTCTCAGCCTTTTTTTGCGCCCGTCTGTATCTGCGGCGCTCTGATCTCGTCATGGCGTGAAGCTCAAGACTGTTTTCGGTCGCAAGGTCCGCTTTGGGCGCTGCAGATCTAGGATCTGAGAAACCGTCGGCCACCTCACGCTTGACACCCCTTGGCTGGATCAAAATGTCATCCGGGGCATCCTTCTGTGTGCTTTCCAGCACCTCTTCCTGTGTATTATCTTTTTTGCTCATTCAAAACTCCTCTGCACGAAAAGAGCCGGAGGGCGTCCGGTCTTCCGCGTCAAATATATTTAATAATAGTATACTAACATATAGAAGAGGAGAACAGAACCCCTCCAATAGTGAAAAAAGTCTAAAATTTAAAATTGCACAATAAAACAGATCGGTTTTGCATGCACTATACATAATGACTAAAAGAAAACCCTGTAAATAAGCTGTTTTCTATATATAAAGTACAGTTGCCATATTAGCCGGAAAGGCGCATGGAATGTACGAAAAATAGGCTATTTGACAAAAATGATAAAATACACGCCTTATAGATAAAGTTTAATTAGTTATTTTTTTAGCTTAAAAAAAGGCGAATGTGCAAAAAAGATAAAAAAACTCAAAAAAGGGGTTGCCAAATTAGATAATATGCCCTATAATAAGCCTATGTTGACAAGGACGTTGTCAATAAAATCACAACAGAGGTCATGAAAAAGCATGACACGGCATTCCGGATATGCTCGATAAGGTGATTTTAGAGCATAGCATTGGAATAGCACACATATTTAAAAGGAGGGTTTTTTTGTGAGAAAAATCAAAAAGGCGTTAGCACTTTCATTAGCTATGGCAATGGGATTATCACTCGTTGCATGTGGCGGAAATGATGATGCTACAACAGAGGCAACAACAGAGGCTAAGACAGAGGCAACAGAGGCAGCATCAGATGATGCTACAGAGGCAACAGAGGCAGATGCTTCAGCAACAGGAGCAATTGCAGCACCTAGCACAGATGGCTGGGATGACAGCAAGAAGATCTACGCTTACTCATGGGATGAGGATTTCTCAAAGAAGATGAACGTCGTTCTTGACAAGTTCCCAGAGTACAAGGACTATGTTGAGTTCGTAACACTTGGTGTTGGTGGAACAACAGATGAGTACAAGACAGCTATTGATACAGCTCTTACAAGTGGAGATAAGTATCCTTCACTTATCCCTGCTGATAACGATGTAGCTAAGTACTGGTCAGAGGATGACACAAAGACAGCTAACCTTACAGATCTTGGTTTCACAGATGATGTTATGGCTAACTCATATGACTTCGCTAAGCAGTATGGCACATACAACGGCGAGCTTAAGGCTGTTACATGGCAGGCTACAGCAGGTTCTATATTCTACAGAAGAGACATTGCTAAGGAAGTTCTTGGATCAGATGATCCTGAGACAGTTCAGGCAGCTCTTGCTGATTGGGACAAGTTCTTCGAGACAGCAGAAAAGTTAAAGGGTGCTGGATACAAGATCGTATCTGGTCCTTCAGATGTTAAGTACGCTATCTGGGATACTCAGTCACAGCCTTGGGTAACAGATGACGGTTCATCAGAGAAGCTTACACTTGACGGTGCAGTTACAGAGTACCTTGAGACAGGTAAGAAGATCTATGATGGTGGATATTCAAACAACACAGCCCTTTGGGATTCATCATGGGCTGCTGATATGGCAAATGATTCAAAGGTATTCTGCTACTTCGGATGTCCTTGGTTCATAGGTTCAATGCAGGGTAACGGCGCTGTAGATGGTAACTGGGGAGCTGTTACAGGCCCTACATCATACCACTGGGGCGGTACATACGTAATGGTCGGTAAGGATACACCAAACCCAGAGCTTTGTGCATTCCTTCTTTACGAGTTAACATGTGATCCAGATGTTGGTGTTGATATCACAAACAAGACAGGTGACTGTGTAAACAACAAGGCAGCTAACGAGAGACTTATCAATGGTGAGCTTTCAAGCAACAATGCAGCTCAGAAATTCCTTGGCGGACAGAACCCAATCGAGGTATGGGCAGCATCAGCAGAGGGAATCAACCTCAGCAACACAACATACCAGGATGCTTCAATCAAGGCATTCATCGATGAGGCAGCTACAGCTTACAACTCAGGTACATACACATCAGTTGATGATGCTGTTAAGTACATCGAGGACAAGTGTGCTTCAGAGCTTGGTATCTCAAAGTAATCTATCCCTAAAATAAAGGATAAAACTATAAAGTAACAAAATGCACGCATCAGTAATGAAAGTTGCTGGTGCGTGTGTACTATAGACCAATATTTTAAGGGGGCGTATCACACTATGAAAAAGAACAAGACAGTTGAATATGGCAAGTATGGTTTGATGTTCCTCATTCCGTTCTTCCTTGTTTTCCTTATCTTTCAGCTGTATCCACTTATCTATACGTTCTACAACTCATTTATCTACTCAGCTAAGAATGGTAGATATGTGACAACAAGCGTAGGACTCGGTAACTTTACCAATTATGTGTTTGCAAAGACCGGAAGTGAGTTCTGGCAGGCACTTGCTATAACAGTTGTTCTGTGGTTGGTAAACTTCGTACCTCAGATCCTTCTCGCACTTGTTCTTGCTGCCTGGTTCACAGACATCAAGGTTAAGATAAAGGGTCAGGGTGTATTCAAGGTAATCATGTACATGCCTAACATCATTACAGCAGCTACAATCGCCGTTCTCTTCTACGGTATGTTCGAGGTTCAGGGACCTATCACGAGCCTGTTCAGAAGTTGGGGATGGTGTGATGAGGGTGGTATCCTGAATCATGGCTGGGCATCACTTATAATCATTGCTTTTATCCAGTTCTGGATGTGGTATGGTAATACAATGATCGTCCTTTGTGCAGGTATTCTCGGTATCAATCCATCACTTTACGAGGCAGCCAGTGTTGATGGTGCTACATCAAAGCAGCAGTTCTTTAAGATAACACTTCCACTGCTCAAGCCGATCTTACAGTACACACTTGTAACATCAGCTATCGGTGGTCTGCAGATGTACGATATTCCACAGCTCTTCAACGAAGGTAACCCGGTTGTAAGAGTAGGTGGATCAGATGTCAATTCTACAACAACAGTAGTTATGCTTATCAAGAAGTACGTAAGTGCAGGTCCTACACAGGATTATGGTAAAGCTGCAGCTTACTCAGTAATGCTTTTCGCATTCACATTGATTATAAGCTTACTGTTCTACAAGCTGACATCAGAGAAAACAGAAAAACAAGGAAAGTAGGTGAACAAAGTTGGATCAGACAGAATCAAAAGCAACGGGAACGAGGGTTTTAAGATATGTCATCTGTATCATACTTTGTTTCCTGTCAATCATACCGTTTTATATTTTGTTAATTAACTCAACACTTAAGTCCAGTGATATTCTTACAGGAATAAAGCTTGTTCCTGGATCACAGTTCATCACTAACTTCAAGGGACTTTTAGAGGGTGGTGCGAAGACGAGTGGAGTAAACGTACTTCAGGCTATGCTCAATTCGTTAATTATCACAGTACCTGCAACAGCTCTTCAGATCTACTTCGGTTCTCTGACAGCTTACGCAGTTACAGTTTACAATTTCAAGGCAAAGAATTTTGCATGGGGCTTCATATATGCTATCATGATGATTCCTCAGCAGGTATCTATCGTAGGTTTCATCAAGATATGTAACCTCACACATATTTATGGTTCATATCTTGCAATGATCATTCCAGCAATCGCAGCACCAACAACTGTTTACTTTATGAAGCAGTACATGGAGACTGGCCTCTCAGTAGAGATCGTAGAGGCTGCCAGAATTGATGGATCAGGAGAAATTCATACGTTCAACTCGATCGTACTTCCTCTTCTGAAGCCAGCTATGGCAACTCAGGCAATCTTCGGATTCGTTGCATCATGGAATAACCTGTATACACCTTCTATCATACTTGCTACAGAGAGAAAGAAGCAGACAATGCCAATGTACGTTCAGGCGTTAAAGGCAAATGATAAGTCAAGAGATTGGGGTCAGATCTATTGTGGACTTTTCACAACTGTTATTCCAATCCTCGTAATGTACTTCTTCCTTTCTAAATATATTATTGCAGGTGTTGCACTTGGTGGTGTAAAGGAGTAATATATATTGTAATCAATTAAATATAATGTAGGTATCGATGACTCTTGGGTCGATCGATACCCGCATTATATTATTTTTTTTTACGAAACAATAAGCGAAGAGGACATTTTGAATGAGCGAGATATCAAACAACAGGGAAGAGAGCAGAGAGAATGACAGGGGAAAAGAGAAAGAACCACTTCTGAGACGGGCAATGGATGCGTTTGGAACTATATTTGCACTTAATGTGTGCTTTGTAGTTGGCTGTATACCTATATTTACAGTGGGAGCATCGCTGTCAGCTCTTTATGCTATGTGTATAAGACTGCAGGAGGATGAGGAAGAGACGGTTGTCGCCGGATTTATCCATGAGTTTAAGAGAAACTTTAAACAGTCGACCATAGCGTATTTCTTTATTCTGCTTGCGATATTTGTAATGTATTTTGAATTCCTGCTTGTCAAGAGAGTGACGGGATTCATATCTACATTCTACACAGGAATTCTTGTGACAGAACTTATATTTATGGGACTTATTGTTCCGTTTTTGTTCCCGTTGATAGCCAGATACAACAATAAGCTGGGAACCACGGTGAGAAACTCACTGGCTTTGGCTATCACATATAAGGGATCATGGTTAAAAGTATTTATCGCATGGTTTGCACCTATATTTATATGCGTGAGATACCCTATTATATTTGTGAATATATGGTACCTGTGGGTTTTATTCATATTTGGTGCGATTGCATACGGAACCAGTACGACGATGAGGAAGATATTCAGACTCAACGAGAAGAAACTGGAGGAAACCGCCCGAAAAGCCGAGGAAGAGGCGAAGAAGGCAAAGGAGGAGGCTGAAGCTGCTGCGAAACTGTTAGAAGCCGAGGCTGAAGCTGAAGAAAAGGATAAAGAGGATACAGGGAATAAAGAAGACTTGGATTCGGAACAGGCATAAAGCCTGAAGATAGTGATATTTCCCATAAAAGAGGTTAAAGAGAAATCTTTAACCTCTTTTTTTATGAAAAAGTGTCACATTTATGATAATGTAATCGTTATATATAGTGAACGTTCAAAAAAGACAGAATATCTAGGGGTGTTCATGGCGGGGAGCACATGAAAAAGGATAGGGAAATTATGCATAATGATAAGAAAGACAGCGAATTGATAGCAGAATATTATGACAAGTACGAACAGAAGTTATACAGGCTGTCGTATGCCGTATTGGGAGATATATGGCAGGCGGAGGAGGCTGTACAGGAGACATTTCTGAAAGTCATAAGATACAGGAATATGATAAAAAGGATGCCGGAGGAGAAGAGGTCGGCGTACATAACCAAGATTGCAAGAAATATCGCTGTTGATATGTACAGGAAAAATAAAAGAGATAAAGAGGCTGTGTGCAGTCTGCAGGGGGATGACGATTCCACGGAACTTGCAGACAACATCCTGTGGAGTCATGCCGATCCATCGGTGAAGAGCAATATGGCTGATGAGGTGGAGAACAGACAGTTGATAACAGGCATACTTGGAAGATTATCTGATGATGATGCCCTAGTGCTCCAGCTAAGGATAGTGCGGCAGCTCAGTGTAAGAGAGACAGCTGATCTGATGCGGCTGACAGAGGCTGCGGTCCGGAAGAAATATGAGCGGGCGGTAAAGAGAGCGCGAAAACTGCTGATGAAGGAGATGATGCTGGATGGAGAATAGGAATATGGAGAATGTTGATAACACGGACAATACGGTTAATATAGACAAGCTGTCTGAACATGAATTTTCGGCAGAATACAAAGCTAAAAAGGAAAGTCTGCTCGCCGGAATGAGAGATATGGAGGAGTCCGGCAGACCGACAGGCCTCGGGAAAAGACATGGAGGAATGGAGAGATTTATCAAGGTTGCAGCACTGCTGCTGTGTGGTGTGATCCTTATACCGGTATCGATCCATGCTGCGGTCAGCGTGTATAGATTTACGATCGAGAAGAATGGTGATTATGCAAGTGGAACGATAGAGCTCAATGACGATGGTGTTGCCACAGCTGCAGATGACACCGAGAGCACGGAGACTCTGGACGCGATGAAAAAGAGAATGGCGGAGGAGGAAGAAAATGGAACACAGAGCATAATGAAAGGAAGCGATGGTAATTCATACATGATAAATTCTGGCAAAAGATACGTGGAGATCACTCTTGATTATCTGCCGGAAGGCGTGGTTCAGGTCGAGGAATGTAAGTATGACAGCCCGGACAGGAAAGGATATATGGGAATATCCATAGCGGCAACCCAGTGGAATGGACAGTCGAATACTGTGATAAACCGAAGCATCGAGGATGCCACAGTCAGACAGGCGGGAAGTTATGAGTACCTGTTGTTTGAGAGGGGAGGAGTTGATTGGGGATTTGATAGAGTGCTGTACGTTCCGATAAAAGAAGAGTCCGTTATTCTGACTGTGTATATCGGCTGCGATATAACGGATGAGGAACTGGACAAGATCGTGACCGGAATAAATGTCAAGGATGCTGAGGGCGATGATCCATCTAACTGGGTCGGAGTTGACTCAACATTTTATGATGACAATCCGGATAATGTTGATACGATCCAGGTGGATGACAAGTACACATTTATAGGATTGGACGAGTCGTTTGTTGTGGATGGCGTAGAGATGACGGTAAACAGTGTGAACGTATACGATGACACCCGGGGAATAGATCCTGCGGATATGCTCTATGTTGTGGGAGATCTCAAGGAGAAAGGTCTGGTGGATACGGACGGAAACTTTGTGGATGTCAGATGTCGGAGGATGAACGAAGCGACAGATAACAGCTTTACAAGCTGGGGAGATTATAATAACAGCAGCTTGCGGATGGTTGCGGTGTATATCACATATAAAGCGGACTACAGAGCATATCCGTATGACGATATAGTTATAGATCTTGAGAGGGGAGAAAAACTCTCGGGGGACAAGCTGGCGCCACCGGTTGACACGAATTATTATTGCGGAGATGGTGAGCCTCGTGCGAGTTATGAAAGACGGATGACATATGGAGTACCTGCGTATGTAGTAGATGACGGCACAGAGATTACTGAAAAGAGCGTGGATGGCTACTGCTGCCTGAAGAGGGATGGCGAAGAACATTTGCTGACGGTGTATTTCCTTGTTGACGAGAGTGAGCTTGAGGATTGTTACATGCAGGTAAGTCCGAGCAGTTCAATGGCAGGTTATTATGAGTATATGACAATATATCTTGGTGAAGGAGAGTAAATATGAGGAAAAGAAGATGGATGATATGTGCAGCTTTGGTTTGCCTTGCGATGGCGTGCGGTGGCTGCGCGGATAAGAAAAAGGAAGCAAACACGGCGGTCATAGAGGGCGATGATATCAAGGAATACAGCAGCGGAACGGACACGTCCAGGGACACCGAGAAGGATGCAGATTATGATGACAGTGTGGGTGGACTTGCCAGAACACTCAGCATTCCGACCAGCGTAAGTGTTGATATACCTGTTGAAAATTGCGGAACTTTGGAGTCTGCAAGCATCAAAGCGTCGGAGATCAAGACTCCGGATGCCGATAAGATGTATACGAAGAAGTTCACCATGGGCAGCATAGGAGCTGAAGACAGGGAGACGATACTCAAAAGCATATTTGACGAGGAGGATGGAGTTTTCGAGTATCCATATGATATGAAGGACAGTGTGACACAGGAGCAGAGAGATGAACTGTTCGCTCATAGGGGTGCCGATGTGGATTACAGCAAGGATTATTTTATTGGGAAGATAGATGGAGTTGAATACATACTGTATTTTTATGATCTGTCGTGGATATCAGATGAGGGATTTTCTATCCAGCTTGCGGTGACGGACCCTGTTCCTGAAGATATGGCGGACAAGGGTGCGACATTCACGGAGTATACCTCATGGGATCCCGCGGAACTGATAACGGCAAATGAAGGGAATCCGTCGGACGTTCAGACTGATGAATCCAATATGAGTGGCATGGATGAGGATGCCGGAATGGTAAAAGCGCTGGACTACATGGACAAATGGGGCTTTAATGATGTGGTCCCTACATCACAGTCGGAGCTTTACCGCCAATATAGTGATGAGTATGGAGAGGTTGTAGGATATGAGAAGGATGGATACTCTGTGACATTTCAGGCGTCCGTGAATGGACAGCCGCTCTATCAGCCGGATGCATTTGGCATAGACACCATCTCAAACCAGAAGAATGCGGAGGACAGTGGTTCGTTTTCTGCAGAGAAATACTACTATACGGAGAAGTCCACATACAGTATCGCATTTACAGGAGAGAAACTTACGGGATTTACATGTACTTGGCCGATGAAGTCTGCGGGGGATATTCAGGATGCAGGGACACTGATCACCTGGGATTCTGCGGTGACAAGCCTCAAGGGAGTCATGGAGAGCCACTTTGCGGATTATACCGGATATAATTCAGTGGAGTTCAACGATGTGAGACTCACATATTTCAGGATAAAGACAGGGGATGGCGAGTATGAGGCTATACCTGTGTACTCATTTGCACAGTTGGATTCGGATCATTCCGACACTTACCCGATACAGCTTGTACTGATAGATGCGAGGGATGGAAGCGAGGTCAGCATGGTTCAGGATGAGGCGAGATTCCTGAATAAATAGACCACAAATGAGTTGCATATTTGGCTGTGTAATTGTGCATGTCTGCTTGACAACAGAGAGCGTACATAAGTATAATTAATTGCGATAAAATAAGTCATATTGACTATATTAGGAAAGGAAAAACATCGGTTTCGGTGTTGCAGAGGGTTTATATGGTTTACAGTGTTACGGTTACACAGCTTATAGAGAAGATGGATCTCAAGAACCATACTCCGGAGATTGATACGGATAAGATACTTATCCAGGATCCGGGTATGAACAGACCGGCAGTACAGTTTGGTGGATTCTTCGAGCACTTTGATGCAGGAAGAATACAGATTTGTGGTAATGTTGAGCATGCCTATGTGGCAGCTATGCATACTGAGGAGGAGAACAAGCGCATCATGGATGAGTTCTTCTCATACAAGCCGCCATGCCTTATATTCTGCCGAGGCCTTGAGCCATATCCATTTATCATAGAGATGGCAAAGAAGCATGGGGTTCCAGTACTCACATCCGATGCGGTCACATCTGCATTTGTACATGAGGTGGACAGATGGCTGCATGTGGAGCTGGCTCCAAGAATATCGGTGCATGCGGTTCTTGTCGATGTATACGGCGAGGGCGTACTGATAATGGGTGAGAGTGGAATCGGTAAGTCGGAGGCGGCGCTGGAGCTTCTGAAGAGAGGACACAGACTTGTTGCGGACGACGTGGTTGAGATCAAGAAGGTCAGCGATGCAACTCTTGTAGGAAGAGCTCCTGACATAACAAGGCATTTTATTGAGCTCAGAGGAATTGGAATAATAGATGTGAAATCACTGTTTGGTGTTGAGTGCGTTAAGATAGATCAGAATATCGATCTTGTCATCAACCTGGAGGAGTGGAGCAAAGATACAGAATACGACAGACTAGGACTTGAGGACAATTATATGGAGTTTCTGGGAAATAAGGTGGTAAGTCACAACATACCTATCAGACCGGGAAGAAATATCGCGATCATAGTTGAGTCGGCGGCTGTAAACCACAGACAGAAGAAGATGGGATACAATGCAGCTCAGGAGCTTTATAACAGAGTTACACAGAATATTATGAAGGGCAACGGCGGTGGTGACAAGCAGTAAATGACTGCCGGCCGTGATATTACAATAAAAAGCGGAGAATGTGGAAGGAGAAAAAACATGGCTAAGTATGTATTTGGAGTTGATGTTGGAGGAACTACAGTAAAGATGGGACTTTTTACCGTTGAGGGCGAACTGCTCGACAAGTGGGAGATCAAGACCCGCACAGAGGACGGTGGAAAGAATGTTCTTCCGGACATTGCTGATTCTATAAAGGAAGTTATTGAAAGCAAGAAGCTTGCAAAGGAAGATGTTGAGGGTGTTGGAATCGGAGTTCCGGGACCTGTCAAGGAGGATGGAACGGTTCTCAAGTGTGTAAACCTCGGATGGGGAATACTGAATGTTGAGGACGAGCTGGAGAAGCTGGTCGGATATCCTGTAAAGGCTGGAAATGACGCAAATGTCGCTGCGCTCGGAGAGATGTGGCAGGGCGGTGGCAAGGGCCACAGCAATCTGGTAATGGTAACACTTGGAACAGGTGTTGGCGGCGGAATCATACTCAACGGCAAGATGCTGTTCGGCGTGAATGGTGCCGGCGGTGAGATCGGACATATATGTGTTGACGATTCAGAGACTGAGACATGTGGATGCGGAAACAAGGGATGTCTGGAGCAGTACACATCTGCAACAGGCGTGGTAAGACTTGCGGGCAGAGCTATGGCAGCTTCAGATAAGAAGTCAACTCTCCGTGAGCTCGAGGCTGTTACTGCAAAGGATGTATTTGACGCAGCAAAGGCAGGAGACGAGCTTGCACTTGAGATAGTTGATACACAGGCACGTATCCTGGGTCGTGCGCTTGCACAGATAGCATGTGTAGTTGATCCTGAGATATTTGTAATCGGTGGAGGCGTGTCAAAGGCGGGCTCCATACTTACAGATTCAGTAAAGAAGTATTTCGAGCATTATGCATTCCATGCATGCAGACAGACAAAGTTCGCGCTTGCACAGCTTGGCAATGATGCAGGTATTTATGGAAGTGCATGCAGCATACTTGGAAGGTAATTGACCTGAATGTAATTTCGGTAAAATTTACCAGTAGAATTTGTGAAAATATCCAAAGGTTTTGCGAAAGATGGTAAATTTATATTAAATTTTAATATTGAATTATAAAAGTCTTTAATGTATGATGAATTTAATGGTGATGAATAGTGCCGTAAAATCCAATATATTAAAGACTTTTATTGTGTATGTTAAGAAAAAAGCAGTTCTCTGTGACAGAGGGTGCTTTTACTTTTGTTTTAAAATGCATGCACATGTGAATAAAATATAGAAGACAGATTGTATGAGGTTGACATGTCAGATTTAGATATATTGAACAGTATTCGAGAGATAACCGGAGAGAAGAATGCAAGCGCAGATGAGGTGATGAGCGCACACACTACCTTCAGGGTGGGCGGTCCTGCCGACTATTTTGCGAGTCCTTCTGATGCAGATCAGGTTGCGGGGCTTATAGAACTTTGTCGGAAATGTGAGATACCGTATTTTGTCCTTGGTAATGGCAGTAATCTGCTTGTGTCGGATGCTGGCTACAGGGGTATGATAATCAATATAATGGACAATATGAATGGGATAACAGTTGATGGTGATGTGATAACAGCCCAGGCCGGGGCGAAGCTGGTGAGAGTCAGCAGACTGGCAAGGGATAATTCGCTGACCGGTCTTGAGTTTGCTTCCGGGATCCCCGGTACTATAGGCGGTGCGGTGTATATGAATGCGGGAGCTTATGGTGGTGAGATGAAGGACGTTGTCACCAGTGTCAAGGTGATGGATGCCGATGGACATATATATGATATGTCGTCGGATGAACTGGATTTTTCGTACAGACACAGTGCTGTGGAGGCTGAGGGGCTCATAGTTCTTGAGGTTACCATGAAGCTGACAGCAGGTGTGCAGCAGGATATAGATGACAGAATGAAGGAATTGTCGGATTCCAGAAGAACAAAGCAGCCGCTTGAGTATCCGTCGGCGGGCTCTACATTCAAGAGACCTGAGGGATATTTTGCGGGTAAACTTATAATGGATGCAGGACTCAGGGGATATTCTGTGGGAGGAGCGCAGGTGTCCGAGAAGCACTGCGGATTTGTTGTGAACAGGGGCGGTGCAACCGCTGCTGATGTGACAGGTCTGATCCGTGATGTACAGAAGAAGGTTATGGATCAGTTTGGCGTGATGCTGGAGCCTGAGGTGAAGATGCTTGGCGATTTCTAGCATTCAGTGAGACAGGGAGAACAGAGCATGAGATTTGTTATTGTGACAGGAATGAGTGGAGCAGGAAAGGCAACGGCGCTTAAGACGCTTGAGGATGCCGGATTTTTCTGTGTTGATAATCTGCCTATCCAGCTTATAAAAAGGTTTGCCGAGATCGCTTATGATGAGCAGATCCAGGTGGATGATGTTGCTATCAGTGTTGATATCAGAAGTGGAAGGGCTTTGTCACAGCTCAATTCGTGCCTGGCGGATATCAGAAGAGAGGGCATGAATTATGAGATCCTGTTCATTGAGTGTTCCAATGCAACTCTGGTAAAGCGTTATAAAGAGACTAGAAGAAACCATCCTCTTTCGGTCAAGGGTGGGCGAATAATAGATGGAATAAACAAGGAGCGTGAGCTTATCGGCTTCCTCAAGGAGGAGGCTGATTATATAATCGATACTACCAACCTCCTTGTGAGAGAGTTTAAGGCGGAGCTTGACAAGATATTTGTGCAGAATGAGGAGTATTCGAATTTCATAATTACGGTTATGTCATTTGGCTTTAAGTATGGAATACCGAGGGATTCTGATATAGTTCAGGATGTGAGATTTCTGCCTAATCCGTACTATGACCTTGAACTCAGGGAGAAAACGGGAAACGACAAAGAGATACAGGACTATGTTATGAACTGCAAGGAGGGTCCTGAGTATCTGGAAAAGTTTATAGATCTGATAACATTTTTGATACCGAATTATATCAAGGAAGGCAAAAATCAGTTGGTCATTTCCATCGGCTGCACAGGCGGAAAACACAGATCCGTCACGATAGCCAATGCTGTCTATGCCCGTTTGCAGAAGTCAAAGTATACAGTGAGGATAGTTCACAGGGATATTTTGAAGGATTCAATAGTCAAGAAGTTGTAGCATGTAATAACAGATAGTATAGCAGGTGGAATATGTCATTTTCTTCAGACGTTAAGATGGAGCTGGCAGGGAATGTCCCAGGAGCGAGGCATTGTCAGATAGCTGAGCTGGCTGCGATGATCTCAATGGTGGCATATGTGAGATATTGGGCTGGCAGACCGGCCGGGCTGGTGATAGTTACAGAGAGAAGTGTTATCGCAAAGGAGATAGCTTCCCTGATAAAGAGGCTGTTCAGATATATTCCGGACTCAAGTGTAAGAAGGACCGGAGCTGACAGCAGAGTATACAGGATGGAGATCAATTCTCCGGAGATTGTCAATACGATACTGATGACCTTGAAGATAGAAAATGAACATGAGTGTGAAGGACTGATGCAGTGTCAGCTCATGAAGGTCAGCAGGATGGATGTTCAGCAGGATTGCTGCAGAAGAGCATATATAAAAGGAGTGTTCATGACCTCGGGATCAATCAGTGATCCGAACAAGGGCTACCACATGGAGGTGGTGTGCGAGAACGAGGGAAGGGCACAGTTCATACAGGAGATAATAAACGGATTTGGTGTGGAAGCCCGCATAATACAGCGGAAGAAATACTACGTCGTCTATCTGAAGGATGGAGAGATGATAGTTGATATGCTGGGAATAATGGGGGCACACATATCCCTGATGAATATGGAGAACATAAGGATCAGGAAGGATATCCGTAACAATATCAACCGCAGGGTCAACTGTGAGGCTGCAAACCTCAACAAGACCGTGAGCGCTGCCGTAAAGCAGATGAATGACATTAATTACATAATAGAGACAAAGGGCATAGGATATCTGCCCGATAACCTTCAGGAGCTGGCGCTTGCCAGACTGGAGAATGAGGATGCTTCCCTTAAGGAGCTTGGTGAGATGATGACGCCGCCGATCGGTAAGTCGGGGGTTAATCATAGATTAAGAAAAATAAGTGAAATCGCAGAAGAAATGCGGGGCTGTTGATGAGCCCAAGGAGGATGTAATGATCGAAAAGACAGTTGTTGTATCAATGATGGGAGAGGCAGAGGAAAGACCTGTTGCAGTTCTTGTACAGGTTGCAAGTCAGTATGACAGCAAGGTTCACCTTGTTACCGGAGATAAGAGAATCAATGCTAAGAGCATTATGGGTATGATGAGCATGAGCTTCGAGAATGGCAGTGAGCTCACTATAGTTGCAGACGGTGCTGACGAAGAGGCAGCAGTCAATGCACTTTCAGAATATCTGACAAAAAACAATAAGTAATTTGGATGATTTATTGCACCTCGGATGTGTATGTGGTAAAATGAATTTATCAATGGACATTTGTCGGAGGAACAGGATATGGGATTTTTTGACGGATTATTAAAGAAGATACCATTCGTATCCAGATTTTCCAAAAAGAAGGAACCGGTCAACAATGTGGAGCTCCAGTTCAACAAGGCCATGAACCTTATGGACAACGGAGATGCTGAGGAATCAGTAAACATACTTGAACAGGTTGCAGACATAGGAATAATGGATGCGCAGTATAAGTCATATGGGGATGATGCTCTTCTTGCACTTGCAGAGTTTTATGAGAAGGGAAAGTACCGCAACGCAGTTGTGGATGTGGATCTGAATAAAGCTACCAAGTATTACGAGAAGTATGTGAATCAGAACCACGACGGCGATGTTATATTCAAGCTTGCCAAGATGCTTCTGGAGGTTCAGAACTTCTCAAAGGCAATCAAGTATTATGAGCTTGCAGCCACAGATTACGGTATAAAGGCAGCGTATATGAGCCTCGGTTCAATATACGAGAGCGGACTTAACAGAGTGGATGAGTACGGCAACAAGAGTGATTATGTTGTGCCTATCGATCTGGACAAGGCCATGATGTGGTACAAGAAGCTTGCTGATACCGGTGATGCCAAGGCGAAGGCTTCATACGAGAGAGTTGAGTACATGAGTACCCATGGTGACAGCCTTGAGTTCGAGGAGAAGGACAAGCTGTACACGGATATAGCAGAGGCCAGAAAGGCAAAGGGAAAGGAGCCGCGTTACAAGGTTATCGAGGCTTCAAGACTTCAGTATCAGTACACATATGTACATGATCAGGTTGAGGGATTCATCCACAAGCTTCCAAAGGGCTGGGTGAAGACGATCAACGAGTCGACAGGCGAGGAGTATTACGCACCAAGTCTTACATATAAGGATTTTGCTATGTATGTATATTATGACAGTGTGCCAAAGGATTCAAAGATGACTCTTGAGAACTACCTGAGATACTGTAACGATGCGTTTGACGAAGAGCTGCAGCTCAAGGCGTATGTCACAGAGTATGCAGATGGAATATGTACGACTTACTATCATAAGGACATGGAGAAGGGAATCGTGTCATTTGCCTTCTATCATGGACGTAGACTGGCATGTATGAGATTCGTGTGTGCTACTATGGAGATCATAGAGCAGTACGAGGAGATCATATTTGAGACAGCCAACTCATTTGCGTTTGTAGATCCTACGCTGGCCAGTGACCACAGTGCCAACAGAAAGGATATGCAGTATTATAACGAGGCTATATACTGCTACTACCTTGAGGATTATGAGGGCGCCATGAGAGCCGCAAAGCAGGCTCTTAAGCTTGGAAGCATAAAGGCAAGTTACCTTTTGATAGAGCTGTACTACGATGAGGACAGCCCATACAGGGATGTTGAGAAGACTATAAGTTATGCAAAGCAGTTGTTTGAGGCAACCAAGGATCCTGAGCTTGCATTCCTTCTTGGAATCGTATATGACCAGCAGCTCAAGGATTATGTGAAGGCAGTTAACTGGTATGAGAATGCAGAGCGTCTTGGACACAAGAGAGTTGCATTCTATCTTGGAAGAATATATTATTATGGTCTGCTCAGAACGAAGAGAGACGGAGTCAAGGCGCTGTCTTACTTCAAGAAGGCCAGAGAGAACGGTATTCAGGAGGCTGAGGGTTATATCAAGGATCTTGAGGATCTCAAGGGAGAGGACCTTCAGACAGCCGTTGAGAAGTGGGAGCGTGCAGTGGAGGCCGGAAGCGAGTCAGCGGCTATCAAGATAGCCATGATGAAGCAGAGACAGATATTCTACATTGCAACACCATATGAGATCGAGAAGGCTTACCTTGAAGCACTTGGTCTTGGAAGCGCCCGTGCCGGATATGAGCTCGGAAGAATCTATCAGGTACAGGAGAAGCAGGATAACTACAAGGGCGAGATCAAGAGTATCAAGTATTTCGAGAAGGCGTTCAATGCGAACTTCGATGACTGGGATAAGGAGAACTTATTCAAGGTTATCAATTACAAGGTTGAGAAGGGCCTGGCCAGCGATGAGGCGGTCAAGCTGTACATAGAGAATGCAAGTATGGGATATGTTCCTGCTATTGAGAAGCTCATGGAGCTCGTTCCTACAACTACTCAGCAGATATGGAGCCTGTACGACGCTCTTATCGATCTTGCTGAGACCGGCGATGAGTCAGCGATAGTTGCGATGAACAAGCTGGAGATGAACTATGTAGATCTCATACTCAGAGAACCTGCCAAGGGACAGAAAGTTGTGGAGAACAAGTTCTTCAGACTCTGTGTTCCAAAGGAGTGTAACGCAGTCATCAACGATGATGGCGGTACTATCAAGATGGCTGATTCAGTCGTTGAGTTTGCAGTTGCCGAGATGCCTGTCAATGCTACGGCAGAGCAGGATTACCTGAAGATCTACAAGCTGATAGTTTCAGAGTATCTGCCTGATGAGAATGCGGATGTCATCATTGCCAACTCAAGAATGATCGGATCTGCAATAAGGGCTTCAAAGGATAACGTACATACATTCAGCATCCTTCTGATAAGCTCCAAGAACCAGTACATATTTAAGTTGAGTTCTAAGGACAGACGTCAGATGATGCAGTTCAAGGATGTCGTAGTTGCAATAGCCAAGTCTCTTGTTGAGACAGGTGAGATCTACAAGGCGACAGAGGAGGGCAAGAAGAATATCGGTCTTGCATTCCTGCTGAAGGCTAATGAGAGTGGATTCCTGTCAATCGGCAAGGGCGAGTAATACAACAGGATATCAATTAGATCAGAATGATCCCGGAGGACATATCTCCTCCGGGTTTTTTACCCCATAGGGATAGAGAAAGGGAGCATATTATGCCGGGACTTAACAAGAGAGAGCTCACGAGCAAGCCTTTGAGAATGGATTCCAGAATGGCTAGGGATTTGGAGAGATTATCTGATTATACCGGTTATTCTCAGAATGAGATCATTCTCATGTCCATAAAGAAATATCTGTTTGAAAATCGTGGGTATTTCCTGCGGGATATGGTGGAGGAGAAGTGCCTTTCGCGCATTGAGAAGGAAGTAAGGATCATGCGTGGAGAGACCCATCTGAAGTATGGAGACATGACGGTGGATGTGATGAAGTCAGAGAATGCAAATGGTAATATCAACTTATATGTAGCGACTATAAGACTTCGCAATAAGCTTGGAGAGATATTCTATGAGGATGTACAGGAGCTGGATATGTCGGGAAAAGACTGGGAATATTATAAGGAGTTCCTGTATGAGGTTGTGATGAAGTACATGGATATCGATGAACCAGCACTTAAGACGTATTTCAGGGAAAAATTCCTGTATGAATAGTATAAAGTGATAAAAAATCAGAGAGTGCAATGATATGGGTTTAACTATTTACATTGCAAATTTTTAGTGGTATCCTATAATAGATTTGGAAAAAGTGGTCGAATCGAGGTGAGATGCTTGTTTAGAAATGTTATGAATGACCTTGCAACATGGTATGAGACCGGAGCGGATAAGATTGCAGTTGTCCGTGGTGGCAAGTTTGTTGGCAAGACATGGGCTGTGGCTGATTTTGCCATGGGATTTTTTGAGGATCATATAATAATAGACATGGACAAGTATCCGGACTTTGCCGCATATGCAGCAAAGGAAAGGAGGCCGGAGAAGCTTCATGCCAAGCTTACAACGTCGCTTGACAAGTATGATTTCAAGGATAAGCTTCTTATATTTGACAATGCGCAGAACTGTGTGGGACTGCTCGGCAACCTTGTTGAGTATAGCAGATACAATACTGACTGCAGGATCTGTGTCATTGCGACATCCTGTGGACCAATCCCGGGAGAGGAAGAGTGCCAGGATGACATATGCGTATATGAGATGATGCCTATGAACTTTGAGGAATTCCTGAAAGCGGGAAAGGGCAGAAAGCTCTGTGCATTTATAGAGAACCAGAAGATCACACCGATGCCGGATGAGGTCAGGGACAGCGTCCAGACAATGCTTGAGACTTTCTTCGTGACCGGAGGAATGCCGGAGGCGGTGGATGAATATTATAAGACAGGAGATCTCAGAAGAGTTGATGTGGTTTTGAAGTCTATACTTGACAGAACTACTGAATATCTGATAAACTCCACTCCGAAGAGATATCTTACCAAGGTCATGGCGATATGGAACAGTATTCCGGTTCAGCTTACCAAGGAGAACAAGAAGTTCATGTATGGATACGTTGATCCGAAGGCCCGTGCCAGGGAGTACGAGGCGTCAGTTGATCAGATCGTCAGGATGGGCGTTGTGCGTCAGGTGTACAGAGTCAGGAATGGAGTGCTTCCTCTGGCAAACCAGAAGGATGACAAGTCATTTGAGCTGTATCATCTTGATCATGGTCTGCTCAGGGTCATGGCTGGTATTCTGGTTCAGGATATTGACACAGATAATGTTCTTGATATGATGGATGGAGTTATAGCAGAGCAGTACGCTCTTGCAGAGCTGTATGTGAACAGGAGTATCGGGGATCTGTATTTCTGGATCTCATCGGCCACAGCGAAGGTTGATTTCGTGTATGAGGGCGATGGAGAGGTCATTCCAGTGGATGTTCAGACAAGTCCGCACACCAAGGCCCAGAGCTCCAGAGTATTCAAACAGAGATATGACAATCAGACTTCAGTGAGGATATCTACAGATGACATGTTTGTCGATAAAGGATTGGTAAATATACCGCTATATGGTATCTGGTGTTTCTAACCGATAGCGTATGGTAGTAATTTATAGATGCCGAAATAGCTCAGTTGGTAGAGCAACGCATTCGTAATGCGTGGGTCGAGGGTTCGAGTCCCTTTTTCGGCTTCAATATTGAGGAAGGCTGCCTGCAAAAGTTTTTGCGGCAGCCTTTTGTACTCAGTGGGAAAGGACGGGATGATATGGATGCTCCAAAATGGTACAGACATTTGAAAACCATAAACAGACATAAGAGAATGGTCATGCATAACTGCTTTAAGTGCGGATTATACTGGCAGGGGCTTGTGCACGATCTGTCAAAGTATTCGTGGACTGAGTTCTCAGTCGGGGCAAAGTATTATCAGGGAACAAGAAGCCCGAATGATGCGGAGCGCGAGAGCAAGGGGTATTCAAGCGCATGGCTGCACCACAAGGGAAGAAACAAGCACCATCTGGAATACTGGGTAGACTACAGTGTTGACAGGAACTGTGTGGAGCTGGTGGGAATGCGCATGCCGGAGAAGTACGTTGTGGAGATGTTCTGCGACAGGGTGGCTGCCAGCAAGAATTATAATGGTGATAAGTATACGGATTCATTTCCGCTTGAGTATTATCTGAGGGGCAGATCCAGACATCATCTGCACCCTGAATCGGCGGATCTGCTGGAGGACATGCTAACGACTCTGGCTGAGAAGGGCGAAGATTATACATTTGACTATATAAGGCGGGAGATACTGCATAACAAATAAGGAGGAGACATATGGAGTTTACACATCTGCATGTGCATACAGGCTACAGTCTGCTGGACGGCGCGGCGAAGATAGACGGACTTGTGCGCAGGGCAAAGGAACTGGGATATGATTCCCTCGCAATAACGGATCACGGCGTCATGTACGGTGTTATAGAGTTCTATGAGACTTGTCTCAGAGAGGGGATAAAACCTATTCTCGGATGTGAGGTGTATGTCAGTCCGGGATCACGATTTGACAGGGAAGTAGGAAAGGGCGATGACAGATATTATCACCTTGTACTTCTGGCGGAGAATGATCTGGGATATCACAATCTGTCCAAGATCGTGACCAGAGGATTTACTGAGGGCTTTTATTATAAGCCGAGGGTCGACATGGAGGTGCTGGAGAAGTACCACGAGGGAATTATAGCGCTCAGCGCGTGTCTTGCCGGTGAGGTTGCGACAAAGCTCAGAAAGGGCGACTACGACGGTGCGAAGGAGACTGCGATAAGATACAGGAATATATTTGGAGAGGACAACTATTTCCTGGAGATGCAGGATCACGGAATACCTGAGCAGGCAACCGTGAATGCGGGGATCATGCGTCTGTCAAAGGAACTGGGTATCCCTATGGTCGTGACAAATGATTCGCACTACATCTATGCCGAGGACTGGGAGGCACATGATGTTCTCCTGTGTATACAGACTAATCACAAGGTTCAGGACGAGAACAGAATGCGCTATGATGGAGGTCAGTTCTACCTCAAATCAAAGGAGGAGATGGCTGAGCTGTTCCCATATGCCATGGAGGCTCTGGAGAATACACATAAGATCGCAGAGCGGTGTAATGTGAATATCGTATTTGGCGAGCAGAAGGTTCCGAGATTCGATGTGCCGGAGGGATATACCGCGGAGGAATATCTGGATCATTTGGTATATGAGGGTATGGAGAAAAAGTACGGATTTACATATGAGGAGTCCGGTAAGATGGCCGAGGGAACCCACGGCTACGAGGTCAGACAGAGAATAGATTATGAGCTGTCTGTCATAAAGAGCATGGGATTTGTGGATTATTTCCTGATAGTGTGGGATTTCATTCATTTTGCAAAATCGCAGGGAATTGCGGTTGGACCTGGAAGAGGTTCGGCGGTTGGAAGTGTGGTTGCTTACTGTCTGGACATCACGACCATTGAGCCTTTGCAGTACAACCTTCTCTTTGAGAGATTCCTGAACCCGGAGCGAGTATCCATGCCGGATATTGATATAGATTTCTGCTATATCAGACGTCAGGAGGTCATCGACTACTGCGTAAGGAAATATGGCGAGGAGTGCGTGACACAGATAATAGCATATCAGACCATGGGCGCAAGAAACGTCATAAGGGACGTTGGAAGAGCCATGGATCTCCCGTATGCGGTGTGTGATTCCCTTGCAAAGGCAATACCTGCAGAGAAGGATATGACCATAGATATAGCACTCAAGACGAGCAAGGATTTCAGGGATATGTACGAGGGCTCGGACGAGATCAAGGAGCTTGTGGACATAGCCAGAAAGCTTGAGGGACTCCCTAGAAATGCAGGAATGCATGCGGCGGGAGTGGTTATAGGCCGTGAGGCGATAGAGGAGTATGCGCCTTTGTCAGTTGGAGCCGAGGGCGCGGTGGTAACCCAGTTTGAGAAGAACACGGTGGAGCATCTGGGAATGCTCAAGATGGACTTCCTGGGACTCCGAACGGCGACCGTTGTGCAGGATACAGTCAAGCTTGTCAAGCAGACAACAGGCAAGGATATAGACATAGACAATATAGATTACGATGATCCGAATATACTTGGACTCATGGGACAGGGAAAGACCGAGGGTATGTTCCAGCTCGAAAGTGAGGGCATGAGAAACTTCATGATGAAGCTGAAGCCACAGAGTCTGGACGATGTAATTGCCGGTGTTGCTCTGTTCAGACCGGGTCCTATGCAGTTCATAGACGACTACATCAGGGGCAAGGAGAACCGTGAGCTGGTTCACTATGATACTCCTGAGCTCGAGGAGATACTTGAGCCGACTTATGGATGTATCATTTACCAGGAGCAGGTAATGCAGATCGTTATGAAGCTGGCGGGCTATACGCTGGGAAGAAGTGACCTTGTGCGCCGAGCCATGGCGAAGAAGAAGCCTGAGGAGATGGAGAAGGAGCGTCATAACTTTGTGTACGGCAACAAGGAGCTCAATGTTCCAGGATGCGTGGCAAATGGAATCTCGGAGACTGTGGCAAATAAGATATTTGACGAGATGATGAAGTTCGCGGAGTACGCATTTAACAAGTCCCACTCCGTGGCATATGCGGTACTTGCGGCACAGACAGCGTACCTTAAGTATTACTATCCGGTGGAGTTCATGGCTGCGCTGATGTCATCGGTAATTGACAACAATGGCAAGGTTGCAAAGTATATAAGTGTGTGTAAGCAGATGGGAGTTGAGGTGCTCCCTCCGGATATAAATGAGGGAGTGGCAAAGTTCTCCATAAGCAACGGCAAGATAAGATACGGACTCTCCGGTATAAAGAGTGTCGGCGGTGCTGTTGTCGACAGGATAGAGGCGGAGAGGACCAAGAATGGACCGTTTAAGGATCTCAGGGATTTCCTCACAAGGATGCCTTCAAAGGACACAAATAAGAAAACTGTTGAGGCTCTGATACTCAGCGGTGCATTTGATGATATGGGAGCAAACAGAAAGCAGATGATGATGGCTCTGCCGGCCATAGCGGAGGAAGCCGCAAGGGAGAGAAAGAGCAGGGAGTCAGGGCAGATGTCTCTGTTTGACCTGATGGGAGACGATTTTGTGCAGAGCAATCTCGTGCCTTACCCTGATGTGGAGGAGTATTCAGATCAGGAGAAGCTGGCGCTTGAGAAGTCTGTGCTCGGAGTGTATATATCGGGACATCCGCTTGGCAAATACATCGAGCTTATGCAGAGAATATGCACGGCCCAGGCGACGGATTTCGTGGTGGACACCGAGGATGACGATGAGATGAGCCAGGATCAGGGTGACGGAGATGGACAGAAGCTTCAGGACAATGCAATGTATGTCATCGGCGGACTCATATCAAGGGTGACGGTGAAGCTCACCAAGAACAATCAGAATATGGCGTATGTGACTATAGAGGATCTGGTCGGACAGGTCGAGGTTATAGTATTCCCGAGGGATTTCGAGAAGTTCAGGGACAGACTTCTGGTGGATTCCAGAGTGTTTGTCAGGGGCAGGGCGAATCTCGGCGAGAAGGAAAACAAGCTCATATTGTCGGATATGATAAGCTTTGAGGAGGCAGAAGGTGGCAAGAGCTTTCAGTCGGGGAAGCCATGGAACAACAGACAGAAGCCTGTTCAGAGCAACAGCCAGCTCTGGGTATTGTTCGATGATGTGGACGAATACATGAAGAACGAGTCTGCATTTATGTCGATCCTTGAGGAGTACAAGGGCACATGTCCGGTGTACGTGCAGCTCAAGAAGTCCAGACAGGCGAAGAATATGGGCCGGGGATTCTGTGTGGATGAGAATTCCGGCGTGGTGTACGCGCTCCAGATGGAATACGGCAAAGACAGAGTATTGCTCAGAAAAGTGTGACAGAAATACCGCAAAAGGAGAAAAAAGTGGAAGTAATTACAGCAAACAGTAATCCGAGGATAAAAGAACTTAATAAGCTGAACAAGGATGCAAAGCTCAGAAAGGACAGAGACGTGTTCGTGGTCGAGGGGATACGCATGTTCAGGGAGCTTCCGCTTCAGAATGTTCAGGAGGTGTATCTGTCGGAGAGTGCGCTTAAGGAATACAGGGATGAATTCAAGAGCATGGGTGTGCTTGATGGGAGGAATACCTGGATACTCAGCGACGGAGTGTTCGCAGGGGTGTCACAGACCAAGACTCCACAGGGGTGCATGGCTGTGGTGAAATGCATGCATTATCAGCTTGATTCCGTGCTTGGCAGGAATGACAGAGAGACATTTCTTGTGCTGGATACGCTCCAGGATCCCGGAAATATGGGAACTATATTCAGAAGCGCCGAGGCAGCAGGTGTGACCGCCGTGCTTATAGGAAAAGGTTCATGCGATCCGTACAATCCGAAGGTAGTCAGATCGACGATGGGTGCCATATTCAGGGTGCCATTTGTCATGTGCGATGACCTGCCCGGGACTGTGGAGGAGCTGAGACAGTCAGGCGTTGTGGTGTACGGAGCACATCTGGACGGCGACGATCTCTACGACATAGGATTCCCGGACAGGGTGGCATTCCTCATAGGAAATGAGGGAAATGGCCTGACGGATGAGGTGGCGTGCAGAGCCGACAGACTTCTCAGGATTCCGATGGAGGGCAAGGTCGAATCGCTGAACGCTGCAATATCGGCGACTCTTTTGTCGTATGAGGTAATGAGACAGCGAAAGAGAGACCGACAAAACTAGATCAAACAAGACAGCATATTTTTGTACTGCGTGGCATAACTTTTAAAGTATGCAAAAGTTTGTTATAACGGAGGGAGAAAATATGACTGAAAAAACATTAAACAACAATCAGGTAGTGGTGGCAGGAGAGATAGCATCAGAGTTCGTGTTCAGCCACGAGATATTTGGCGAGGGCTTCTATATGGTGGATCTCATCGTCAGCAGACTCAGCGATGCTTACGATACTATTCCGCTCATGGTGTCTGACAGACTGTTCGATGTGAACGAATCCCACATAGGGGAGCGCATCATGGCAAAGGGACAGTTCAGGTCATACAACAAGCATGAGGAGACCAGAAACCGCCTTATACTGTCTGTGTTTGTGAGAGAGATCGAGACCATCGACGAGGATGATGCGGAGGAGGAGAACAGACCAAATCAGATCTATCTTGACGGTTACATATGTAAGGCACCTGTGTACAGGATGACGCCCCTTGGAAGGGAGATCGCGGATGTGCTGCTGGCGGTCAACAGAGCATACGGCAAGAGCGATTACATACCATGTATCTGCTGGGGCAGAAATGCGAGATTTGCCGGAAAGCTCCAGGTAGGAGAGCATGTGGCCATCTGGGGAAGGATCCAGAGCAGGGAGTATCAGAAGCGTATCGACAATGACCAGGTGATCAGCAAGGTGGCATACGAGGTGTCTGTGAGCAAGATGGAATGTCTTGAATGATATTTCATAAGGAGGGGCCCACGTCAGTGGGAGGAATCCTTGTGAAGCACGCAGTAAAATATATGGTTGACATGGTCTGGATGCGGTGATATAGTAGCACTATCTAAGGTTAAACTGAATACAATATAGTAGAGGCGCGGGATTAATGATTAAGCAGGCTGATGCATGTGGATGCAGAAGATGCCTGACGAAAGGGAAGACCGCCGAAGTGATGGATATTCCACAGGATCTGTTGCTGGTTGTGCAGTTAAGAACTGTATGACTGTCATCTGAGGATGGAGAGCTACTTGTAAGAATGGGATGTTTTTATGGGTTGGCTTTTTGCCAGCCCATTTTTATGCTATATTGTATCGACTATTTATTTTTAAGGAGGACGACAATATGTCAATTTTTACCGGTTCAGCAGTTGCACTTGTAACACCATTTCTTGAAAATGGAGATGTGGATTATGATAAGCTCAAGGAGCTCGTGGAGTTTCATATAGCACACAAGACGGATGCCATAGTTATCTGCGGAACAACAGGCGAGGCTTCAACACTGTCACACGAGGAGCATCTTGAGTGCGTGAAGAAGTGTGTAGAGTTCGCTGACCACAGAATAAAGGTAATAGCAGGAACAGGTTCAAACTGTACTGCAACAGCAATATATCTCTCAACAGAGGCAGAGAGCTACGGAGTGGACGGTCTGCTCGTGGTTACACCATACTACAACAAGGCTACACAGAAGGGCCTCATCGCACACTTCACAGCCGTTGCAAATTCAGTAAATGTGCCTATAATCCTTTACAATGTGCCATCACGTACAGGTTGCAATATCCAGCCGGAAACAGCAGTATATCTTGCACAGAACGTTGAGAACATTGTCGGTATCAAGGAAGCTTCAGGCAATATAAGCCAGGTTGTAAAGCTTGCAAGCCTTGCAAAGGGATGCATAGATATCTACTCAGGAAATGACGATCAGGTTGTACCTCTTCTCTCACTTGGCGGAAAGGGAGTTATCTCAGTGACAGCCAATATAATCCCTGAGGATGTACACGATATGGTTCAGAAGTATCTTGACGGAGATGTTCAGGGAAGCCTTGATCTTCAGCTTAAGGCCATTGATCTCTGCAACGCACTGTTCTGCGAGGTCAATCCAATACCTGTCAAGAAGGCTGTAGAGCTTCTTGGTATGTGTGATGGAACAATGAGAATGCCGCTCACTGAGATGGAGCCACAGAACGTGGAGAAGCTCAAGAAGGCAATGGAAGAGTACGGAGTTCTCTAGGACTGTAATTATCATAGAAACAATACAGATGTCTGCGGTCTCAACTGGCTGCAGACATTTTTATTTGCCGAGGTGGATATAAACGTTGCACAATGGACAGCAAATGTGTAAAATGGAGTACATGTTGAAATATATGCGCATGTCAGCGTGCATAGACCACACAAAAGACGACAACAAATGACAAAGCTTATATATATGGAGGATAGACAGACATGGTAAAGATCATAATGCATGGTTGCAATGGAAAGATGGGACAGGTAATAACAGGTATCGTTGCAGGCGATCCTGATGCCGAGATTGTAGCGGGAATAGATGTTGTGGACAACAGGGATAACGGATATCCGGTATTTACAGACATAGATGCCTGTGATGTCGAGGCTGATGTCATCATAGATTTTGCAGCGGCTGTAGCTGTTGACAAGCTCCTCGATTACGGTGTGAGGACACAGACTCCTATAGTTCTCTGCACAACAGGTCTCTCAGATGAGCAGCTTGCAAAGGTAAAGGAGTGCAGTGCAAAGGTTGCCATACTCAAGTCAGCGAACATGTCACTGGGAATCAATACACTCATGAAGCTTCTGAAGGATGCTGCGAAGGTATTCTCACCAGCCGGATATGATATAGAGATAGTTGAGAAGCATCACAACCAGAAGGTGGATGCTCCATCCGGAACAGCTCTTGCTCTTGCTGATTCAATCAATGAGGCATGCAATGAGCAGTATGAGTATGTGTACGACAGAAGCCAGGTGAGAAAGAAGAGGGATAAGAAGGAGCTCGGAATCTCTGCTGTCAGAGGCGGCACTATAGTTGGAGAGCATGAGGTGATATTTGCAGGTATTGATGAGGTTATAGAGTTCAAGCACACGGCATATTCCAAGTCAGTATTTGCAAAGGGTGCTGTTGAGGCAGGAAAGTTCCTCAAGGGCAAGCCTGCAGGAATGTACGATATGGCGGACGTTATAGGATAGGAGCGGTTATGGAGATTTCAACCAGGACAGAGGATGGCGAGCTTGTTCTGTGCGCCAGCTCGATATATAATCAGAAGTTTTATCTGAACAAGGAATTTTCAAAGCTTCCTGATGAGATAAAGGACGAGCTTCACGCCATGTGTGGAGCGTTTACACAGGAGGTCGGAGGAATATTTATGTTGGTGTTTGACGACGCCGGCAATCTGAAGATACAGACGAGGGCACTTGAGGATGACCTGTTATTTGACGACATAGGATGCGGACTCAAGGTCAAGAAGCTGCAGAATGAAAAGAAGGAGCTGTTCCAGAGTCTGGAGCTGTTCTATAAGATATTTATACAGGGTGTTGACATTAACAGTCTTGTAAATGAATGATATAAAATAATTGGAAGATCAGGAAGGAAAAAGGGGCATGTTATTTGCTATTGATGCTGGAAATACAAATATTACGATAGGACTGTTTGACGGAGAACGCCTGGAGAAGACCTTCAGGATGACCACCGGGATATCGAGAACATCGGATGAGTACGGAGTATTTCTGCGCGACTGGCTCAGAATGAGACAGTTGTCAACTGATGTTATAGATGAAGTTATAATCGCTTCGGTTGTTCCGAAGATCATGCATTCCCTGGTGAATGGCATAAAGAAATATTTTGGAATAACACCACTCATAGTTGAACCGGGAATAAAGACGGGGATCAATATAGCGCTGCCAAACCCGAAGCAGCTTGGAGCTGACAGAATAGTTGACGCAGTTGCGGCTTATCACATGTATGGCGGACCGGTTCTCACGGTGGACTTTGGAACTGCCACAACGTACGACCTCATCAATGCCGATGGCGTGTTTGAGGCTGAGGTCACATCGCCGGGCATAAGGCTTATTGCAAATGCTCTGTGGACGGGAACAGCCAAGCTTCCTGAGATAGAGATAAAGGTGCCTGAGACGATACTGTGCAAGGACACGATATCCAGTATGCAGGCCGGTGTGTGCATGGGCTATATTGGCCAGACAGAGTATATAGTGAAGAGAATGCGCAAGGAGTCAGGATACGACAACATGAAGGTCGTGGCTACCGGCGGACTTGGAAAGATGATATATGAGAACACGGACTGCATAGATGTGTATGATCCGGATCTCACACTTCACGGACTCAGACTTATCATGGACAAGCAGAAATAAGTCGGATTTTGCAAATTATATATTATTATAGAAGCAATGGAGAAATTTATGGATTTCAGAGATAAATTGATCCTGGCGCCGATGGCTGGTGTATGTGACCAGCCATTTCGTCTTTTATGCAAGGAACAGGGCTGTGATATCCTGTACAGCGAGATGGTGAGTGCCAAGGCAATATATTATAAAAATAAGAACACGAAGCCGCTTCTGGCTATGGATGAGCGGGAGAAGCCATTTGGGCTGCAGCTCTTTGGCTCTGATCCTGAGATCATGGCGGAGATGGCAAAGAGGATAGAGAGCAACGGTTATTCGTTCATAGATGTAAATATGGGCTGCCCTGTGCCGAAGGTGGTCAACAATGGAGAGGGATCTGCGCTGATGAAGGATCCGGTTCTCGTTGGAAGGATAGTCGAGGCCATGGCAAAAGCTATAAGCATACCGCTGACCATCAAGATAAGAAGCGGATTTGATTCAGAGCATATAAATGCGCCTGAGATAGCACATATAGCCCAGGAGAGCGGGGCTGCCGCTGTGGCGGTGCACGGAAGGACAAGGCAGCAGTATTATCAGGGACATGCGGACTGGAGCGTCATAGCCAGGGTGAAGGAGGCGTGCATCATCCCGATCATTGGCAATGGCGATATAAACACTCCTCAGGACATCATAGACATGAGGGCGCAGACGAACTGTGACGGCTTTATGATAGGAAGAGGTGCGAGGGGCAACCCGTGGATATTCCGCGATATGAAATACTACTACGAGCATGGCGAGCTGCCGGACAAGCCTGACATATATGAAGTGAAGGATATGATGCTGAGACATGCGAGACTCATGGTTGAGTTCAAGGGTGAGTACACAGGTATCCATGAGATGAGAAAGCACGTGGCATGGTACTCAGTCGGAATGTATGATTCGGCAAAGCTCAGGAGCAATGTGAACCAGGTTGAGACTTACGAGGAGCTTGAGGAACTGCTCTGTAGATGGGCTGACAGCGCACCTGAAAAGGTCATTGTGAGTTAACATAAAAACAAAAAATGTAACAGGAAATAAAGAATTTATTAAAAATTCTAAAGTAAAAATATACAAGATGCTAATTTGTTTCAAAAATGTTACGGCACTAAAATGTAAAATGTGCACAAAAATGGCATTTTAAAATGTTGCATATTTACATTAACTGAATTAAAGATTTTATGCGAGTTGTGCATGATTTACAAAAATAGCCACTTTGCTTGACCTTTCTTTCGACAGAGATTATAATAGCGTCATGAGTTAAATTTTAACGGTTTTGTAACAATTCTGAAACCGTAAAGAAATTAAGGAGAAAAGGTTATGCAAAAGTTTTCAGATTCATCACGTATGAAATCACAGAAACTAATGAAGACATCACTGAAAAGGAACGTAAAGAAGATTAGCATAGGAGCAGTACTCCTGGCAGTTGGATTTTCATCATACGCAGTTATCGCATCAGATGACAGCATGGTTTCATCCAAGGGCAAGGGAGTGTCGATCGCAGCAGCAGGTAATACATTATACGCAGACAACACAGCAGACTATGGAGAGGCAACATCATCAGTTGCACTGGCAGATGGTACTCTGTCAGATGTCAACAAGACTGGTTCAGTAGCCCTCTCAAGCAAGAAGACAGTTAAGAAGACTTCAGCCATAAGCGGTGGAGTTCAGGAGAGCACAACAGAGGCTCGTGCAACAGAGGCTGCACAGCAGGCAGCAGACACAACAAAGTCAGAACCTACCACACAGATGAAGGTTAAGGATAAGGATAAGTCAGCAGCAGGACTTCCTGACGATCAGATATCAGTTGATCCATCAACAGAGAAGTCAACAGATGGACTTCCTGATGACAAGGTTATTTATGTGAATGGTGAGGCATCAGGTACATATCTCGGAACATTCTGGATTACGGCATATTGTCCATGTCCAATCTGCTGCGGTGAGTACAGCAACATGGATAACCCGACAACAGCTTCAGGTGCACCTGCAGTCGAGGGTGTGACATGTGCAGCGCCAAGTAACTTTGCATTTGGTACAGAGCTTATAGTTGATGGTCATACATACACAGTTCAGGACAGAGGTGGAGCTATCAATGGCAATCATCTTGATATCTACTTCTCAAATCATCAGGCAGCTCTTAACTTCGCAACAGGCTACTATGATGTATATGTAAAGTAATAAAAAGCAGAAATTGTATACAGATATATTAAAGACCCGCCGTAAGGCGGGTTTTTAAATGCAGTGAGATAAGTGTTGGGAAAGTGTTGGAAAAGTCGCACGAATGAGGCGGGCTATAGCTTGTTTTTTATAAAATGCTGTGTTATAATGCACACGATTATTTGTAAGAATACAGGTGATTCCTGAGTTTAGTACATAACGAAATGTTTAAATATATTTATTAAGGAGATTGGCAAATGGAACTTATCTACAGAAGCACAAGAAATGCAAATGAGACAGCAACAGCATCACAGGCTATACTTAAGGGACTTGCTAATGAGGGGGGACTCTTTGTACCAGATTCTATACCAGCACTTGATGTGTCTCTGGAAGATCTTGCAAAGATGAACTATCAGCAGGTTGCATACGAGGTTATGAAGCTTATGTTCACAGACTTCACAGAGGCTGAGCTTAAGCATTGTATAGATTCAGCATATGATTCAAAGTTTGATACACCGGTTATAGCACCACTTGTGAATAAGGCAGGAGCATATTATCTTGAGCTTTTCCATGGATCAACAATAGCATTCAAGGATATGGCACTTTCAATCCTTCCATATCTTCTCACAACATCAGCAAAGAAGAATGGCGTAAAGAATGAGATCGTCATCCTCACAGCAACATCAGGTGATACAGGTAAGGCTGCCCTTGCAGGATTTGCAGATGTTCCTGGAACAAAGATCATCGTGTTCTATCCAAAGCACGGTGTAAGCCCAATCCAGGAGAAGCAGATGGTTACACAGAAGGGTGACAATACATTTGTTGTTGGTATCACAGGTAACTTTGATGATGCCCAGACAGGTGTGAAGAAGATGTTCTCAGATGCTGAGCTTGCAAAGTACATGGATGAGAAGGGCTATCAGTTCTCATCAGCAAACTCCATCAACATCGGACGTCTTGTCCCTCAGATGGTATACTATGTATACGCCTACACAAGACTTGTTGCAGACGGAACCATCAAGGCCGGTGATAAGATCAACGTGGATGTTCCAACAGGTAACTTTGGTAATATCCTTGCTGCATACTACGCAAAGGAGATGGGACTTCCAATCGCAAAGTTCATCTGTGCATCAAATGACAACAAGGTTCTGTTTGATTTCTTCCAGACAGGAACATACGATAGAAACAGAGAGTTCATACTCACAACATCACCATCGATGGATATCCTCATTTCAAGCAACCTTGAGAGATTGATATACAAGATTGCTGGCAATGATGCTGAGAAGAACTCAGAGCTTATGAAAGAACTCACAACAGATGGAGTGTACACCATCACAGACGATATGAAGGCAAAGCTTGCTGAGTTCTATGGTGGATATGCAACAGAGGCAGAGACAGCAGCTACCATCAAAAAGGTATATGAGTCAGATGATTATATCATCGATACACATACAGCAGTTGCGGCTACAGTATATGAAAAGTATGTGGCAGAGACAGGAGATAAGACACCTACAGTCATCGCGTCAACAGCAAGCCCATACAAGTTCACAAGAAGCGTTATGAACGCTATAGACGCTGAGTATGATTCCAAGACAGACTTTGAGCTTGTCGACGAGCTTGAGAAGCTCTCAGGTGTAAAGGTACCTCAGGCTATAGAGGATATCAGATCAGCAAAGGTTCTCCACGACACAGTATGTGACAAGGAGGATATGCTTGCAGAGGTTAAGGGATTCCTTAATATCTAATGTATATTAAACACAATAAAATAGATTGACAGTTCATTAGTACCATCCTGTCACTAAACAAAACTAGGACATAAGAAGATCAGAATGTCCTATTCTGGTCTTTTTTTGTGGTGAACAGTTGGATGCTTATAGGAGGAGTTATGTATAAGTTAAAGACAAAGGCAAGTTTTGACAGCGCCCATTTTTTGAAAGATTATGACGGTAAATGCAGCAATATCCACGGACACAGATGGACTGTGGAGATCGAGGTCGGTGCAGAGACTCTTGAGAGCGATACACAGAACAGAGGAATGGTGGTTGATTTCTCCAATCTGAAGAAGGATCTGAAGGAGATTGCGGATCACTTTGACCACAGCCTTATCATGGAAACGGGAAGCTTGAAGCCGGCGACGGAGGATGCGCTGCTGGCGGAAAATCTGAGGATCGTGAAGGTTGATTTCAGACCTACTGCTGAGAACTTTGCAAAGTATATATATGATGAGATGGCAGGCCGGGGCTACAAGGTCATAGAGGCAAGTGTGTATGAGACACCGAACAACGTGGCTTCTTATTGTGAGTAAATATATATGATAGGATTCCGGTGAGAAGCTGGCAGGTCTAAAAATCTGGAAGATGTGAGAGAATGGAGAATATACACCGGGAGAAAGGAAATACAGTCGTGAGCACATACAGAGTAGTAGAGAGATTTATAAGTATCAACGGTGAGGCTGCAAGAGCCGGAGAACTTGCCGTGTTCATAAGATTTGCGGGATGCAATCTTGATTGCGGTTACTGTGATACCAAGTGGGCAAATGAGGCAGGCGTTCCTTATGAGGAACTCACCGAGGATGAGATCATCGATTATGTCAGAAGAACAAAGGTGAAGAATGTAACCCTGACAGGTGGGGAACCGCTGATACAGAAGGACATAGATAAGTTGCTCCTTGCATTTGAGCTGGAGGATGATGTAAGGGTCGAGATTGAGACAAATGGAAGTGTGGATATCGCAGAGTTCAAGGCTCTTGGGGGAAATGTATCGTACACGCTGGATTACAAATGTCCATCCAGCGGCATGGAGAATGACATGTGCCTTGCAAATTATAACTATATAGACAAGAATGATTCGGTGAAATTTGTGGTCGGTTCACAGGAGGATCTGGAAAAATGTTTTGAGATAGTTAGGGAGTATGCGCTGGATGAGAAGACGAGAGTATTCATCAGCCCTGTGTATGGCAGCATAGATCCTGCGGATATAGTGGATTTTATGATCGAGAACGATATGAATGATGTGAAGCTTCAGTTACAGCTTCACAAGTTCATTTGGGATCCGGAAGAAAGAGGTGTATAAGATGGCGATAGATAAAGAGGCTATAAAGGAACACGTAAGAGGAATATTGATTGCCCTTGGAGATGATCCTGACAGGGAGGGACTTGTAGAGACTCCTGACAGGGTTGCGCGTATGTACGAGGAAGTATTTGAGGGAATGAACTACACCAATGACGAGCTGGCCGAGATGTTCGGCAAGACATTTGCTGAGGATGGAGTGGCAAGGCAGGTCGGTGACATGGTGTTTGTCAAGGATATAGAGGTGTTCAGCTACTGTGAGCATCACATGGCGCTTATGTACGACATGAAGGTGTCAGTCGCATACATTCCAAATGGAAGAGTGCTCGGACTTTCTAAGATAGCGAGGATTGCGGATATGGTGGCGAAGAGACTTCAGCTCCAGGAGAGGATAGGCTCGGACATAGCCTACGTCATATCCAAGGCTGCTGGAACTGAGGACGTGGCGGTCATGATAGAGGCACATCACAGCTGCATGACGGCAAGGGGCATCAAGAAACCGGGAAGCAAGACCATGACGACCACTCTCAGGGGAAGATTTGAGAGCGACACAGCTCTGCAGAACAAGATGCTGATGATGTACAATGCGGGAAGATAGTTATCGGTACACTGAATTGATAATGGTGAATTTGTTTATCCGTGAGCGTTATAATGCGGTTCGGAATATCATATTTGATTATATATGGAGGATGAGATCATGCAGAATTTAAAGAATAAGGATGAGGCAGTTGTAGTATTCAGCGGCGGACAGGACAGCACAACGTGTCTGTTGTGGGCACTCAAGAAGTATAAGAAAGTGTACGCCGTATCATTTGACTATGGACAGAGACATGCGTTAGAGCTTGAGTGTGCTAAGGAGATCGCGGACAAATTCGGAGTGGAGCATCACATACTTGATATGAGCCTGCTTAACCAGCTTGCGCCAAATTCACTGACAAGAACAGATATGAAGGTTGACGAAAATGCACCTGAGGAGGGCACGCCGAATTCATTTGTCGATGGAAGAAACATGGTATTTCTTACATTTGTAGCAATATTTGCCAAACAGAGGGGAATATCTGATATAATAACAGGAGTGTCCCAGAGCGACTTCTCAGGATACCCGGACTGCAGGGATATATTTATCAAATCGTTAAATACAACACTTAACCTTGCAATGGACTACGAGTTTGATATAATAACACCATTGATGTGGATCGATAAGATGGAGACATGGAAGATGGCTGATGAGCTGGGCGGACTGGATGTTATCAGAGATATGACACTCACATGTTACAATGGCATCAAGGGCGAGGGCTGCGGACATTGTCCATCATGCAAGCTCCGCAAGAAGGGGTATGATCTGTACATGAAGTACAAGGAGGATCACAAGTAAATAAGCAGTATCAAAGGGAAAGGTTGTGTTATTGAAAGTATGAAGAATATGCTGTTCATCATGAATCCCAAAGCGGGTAGGACTACTCTGAAGAATTCTTTGGTGGATGTGCTGGAAGTGTTCTGCAATAACGATTACGCGGTCAGGACATATCTTACGAAATCGGCAGATGACGCAGAGAGAATTGTTCAGGAGGAAGGCGCAAACTACGATGTGATCGTATGTGCGGGGGGCGATGGAACCCTGGGCAACACAGTTACAGGATATATGAAGAGCGGGATAAGGGTTCCACTTGGATATATTCCGTGTGGCTCCACCAATGACTTTGCAAGGAGCATGGACATACCGAGAGAGACGGTTGAGGCGGCTGAGATGATAGTGAAGGCAGAGCCGTTCTCCATAGATATAGGAAGTCTGAACGACAAGAACTTTGTTTATGTCGCAGCTTTTGGAATGTTCTCAGATACATCATATGCAACGCCGCAGAATATGAAGAATATATTTGGACATGCGGCATATGTATTGCAGGGGATAAAAAGCCTGGCAAATGTACCATCTTACAAGATGAAGGTTACAATAGACGGGGACGAGCAGGAAGGCGAGTTTATATTCGGTATGGTGTCCAACTCGGTATCCGTTGGAGGGTTTAAGAGTATAACCCGAAAAGGAGTTGAGTTCGATGACGGACTTTTTGAGGGAGTATTGATAAGGACAATGAAGACACCGGCTGACCTGGAGAGAGTGGTCAGGGCACTTCTTACAGGTGATGTGAATGAGAGGAGCATGGTTTCATTCAGGGCTCACAGGGTCAAGTTTGATGCAGAGGATCCGGTTGCATGGACATGTGATGGTGAGTTCGGCGGAGAATATAAGGAGACCAAGATACACATCCACAGGAGAGCGATAGATCTTCTGGTCGTTCAAGAAAGCGAGCAGGATGAGGTTATAGAATAATAGAATCGAGGATTTTACAATGGGTAAATATTTTGGAACAGATGGATTCAGAGGCGAGGCAAATGTAGACCTTACAGTGGAGCATGCCTATAAGGTTGGAAGATACCTTGGCTACTACTATGGCAAGCAGCATGAGGATGGAAAGGCTCATGTCGTCATCGGAAAGGATACGAGACTTTCAAGCTACATGTTCGAGTATTCCCTGGTTGCGGGACTTACAGCCAGCGGAGCTGATGTATACCTGATGCATGTAACACCTACACCTAGTGTGTCTTATATAGTCCGCACAGGTGATTTTGACTGCGGTATCATGATCTCAGCCAGTCATAACCCATACTATGACAATGGTATAAAAGTCATCAATGGTCAGGGCTACAAGCTTGAGGCTGCCATCGAGAATGAGATCGAGCAGTATATAGATGGTGAGCTTGGCGAGATACCATTTGCAAAGAAGGACAGCATCGGTAAGACCACCGACTACACAATGGGAAGAAACAGATATATAGGTTATCTGCTCACGATCCCTACCAGACCTTTCAAGGGAATGAGAATTGGTCTTGACTGTGCAAATGGTGCGTCATATCTGGTTGCAAAGTCGGTGTATGACGCTCTCGGAGCAAAGACATATGTCATCAACAATGAGCCAAATGGAACAAACATCAACACGGACTGTGGTTCAACACACATTGAAAAGCTTCAGGCATTTGTCAAGGAGAAGGGACTTGATGTGGGATTTGCATTTGACGGTGATGCGGACAGGTGTCTTGCAGTGGACGACAAGGGCGAAATCGTGGATGGAGACAAGATACTCTATGTCTGCGGTCGTTATCTGAAGGATAAGGGCGAGCTGAACAACAATACCATCGTCACAACTATCATGTCCAACCTTGGACTTTACAAAGCACTTGACAAGAAGGGCATCAACTATGAGAAGACGGCAGTCGGTGACAAGTACGTGTTCGAAAATATGATGGAGCACGGACATTCCATCGGCGGCGAGCAGTCAGGACATATCATCTTCTCCAAGTATGCAACAACCGGTGACGGTGTCCTCACCTCACTGATGATCATGGAGACTATACTTGGACGTAAGGTCAAGCTCTCAGAGCTGTTCCACAGCCTGACGATATATCCACAGCTCCTTGTGAATGTCAAAGTTTCAAGCAAGGATGCAGTCATGAACGATGCTGATGTGCTGAAATTGAACGATGAGATAGCAGCTGAGCTTGGAGACGACGGAAGACTTCTTCTCAGACAGAGCGGTACAGAGCCTGTCATCAGAGTTATGGTCGAGGCAGCCACAGATGAGCTGTGTGAGAAGTATGTATACAAGATGGTGGATCTCATAAAGGCAAAGGGATACGCAGTGGAGTAGAGAGTGGTATAAAAGCTCAAAAGATACAAAGTACGTAAAATTTGTATCTTTTGGGCTTTTTTCAATTCCAGGTGGAAGCCGGAAGGACTATGTGGTAACCTGCCGCGTCAGGAGAGAAGTACAGCGCGACCGGTGAGGCGAGGTTGTGGCAGAGATATGTGGATTTTCTCAAGTTCAAACAGACAAATACTTGCGAAATATACTGCTGTTGGCGAAAATGCATGAAAAAAGTGGGGTATAATCCTAAAAATGATAGAATTTATCTGTTGACATGTTGTGGCAAAACAGATAAAGTTTTATGTGGCGAAAGATATGACTGTCACCAGACATACGATGAGAATTATGTGGCCGTGACAGTTACAATAATATAACATGAGAGGCATATATTTATGAACGAATGTTTAAGATCCCATTATTATGACGAGGACGAGATGCACGAGGAGTGCGGAGTCTTCGGTATCTATGATTTCGATGGAAATGATGTGGCGAACACGATCTACTATGGTCTGTTTGCATTGCAGCACCGTGGGCAGGAGAGTTGTGGTATAGCGGTGTCAGACACAGCCGGTCCTAAGGGCAAGGTCAGCTCCTTAAAGGGCATGGGCCTTGTGAATGAGGTGTACACACCTGATTCACTGAGCAAGCTAAAGGGAAATATCGGTGTGGGTCATGTGAGATATTCAACAGCCGGTGCCAGCACTATAGAGAATGCACAGCCACTGGTTCTCAATTATGTAAAGGGAACTCTGGGACTTGCACACAACGGCAATCTGGTAAATGCTCCTGAGCTTAGACGTGAGCTGGAACTCACAGGCGCTATATTCCAGACTACAATTGATTCTGAGGTAATAGCTTACCATATAGCCAGGGAGAGAGTTAAGTGTGGTTCCGTTGAGGAGGCTGTCACTAGAGCTCTCAAGAAAGTAAGGGGATCATATTCACTTGTCATCATGAGTCCTAGAAAGCTTATCGGAGCCAGAGATCCATTTGGTTTCAGACCGCTTTGTATAGGAAAGCGTGATAACGCATACATACTGGCATCTGAGAGCTGTGCGCTCGATACAATAGGTGCCGAATTTGTCAGGGATGTGGAGCCTGGAGAGGTTGTAACCATATCACCTGAGTACGGAATCCAGTCGTACAAGAACATGTGCCAGGAGCAGCATGCAAGATGTATATTTGAGTATATATACTTTGCGAGACTTGATTCAGTCATAGATGGAATGTCTGTGTACGATTCGCGTATCACAGCCGGAAGATGCCTTGCAAAGGACAGCCCGGTTGACGCTGATGTGGTAGTTGGCGTTCCTGAATCGGGAAATGCAGCGGCCATGGGTTACTCACTTGAATCGGGTATTCCATATGGAACGGCTTTTGTCAAGAATGGATATGTGGGAAGAACATTCATAAAGCCACAGCAGAGCCAGAGAGAGTCCAGCGTGCGTGTCAAGCTGAACGTCCTTAAGGAGGCTGTAAATGGCAAGCGTGTCATAATGATAGATGACTCTATAGTTCGTGGAACTACGAGTGACAGAATAGTTGGCATGCTCAGGGAGGCGGGAGCGACTGAGGTCCATGTAAGGATCAGTTCACCTCCATTTCTGTATCCATGCTACTTTGGAACTGACATTCCGGACAGAGAGCAGCTCATAGCATACAACAGGTCTGTAGATGATATATGCAAGATCATAGGTGCCGACTCTCTGGCGTACCTGAAGATGGAGAGACTTCCGGAGCTCTCAGGCGGAAGACAGTACTGCCATGGATGCTTCAGCGGCCAATATCCTATGAAACCGCCTACAGAGGACATCAGAGGCGACCACGAAGACTTCAAGAGAGGCTCGGAGTCTCACATTATATCATGAGGAGGGGCCCGCGTAAGCGGGAGGAGTCCTGGTGATAGCGCACGAAAGTGCGCACTTGTCGGAAGACGAAAATTGTGAAAATTCGGAATCATATCAGCGGAAAAAGCGGATATTGATTCCGAATTTCTGGTTTATGCAAAAAAAGCATGGAAATAATCTGAAACCCATGTATAATAGTTGTGTGATAAGATATAAAAGCATTTGTCAGCCGGCAGATGCGGGAGACTACAGGAAGAAAGAGGTAAAGACATGAGTAAGGACAAGTACGAAAGCCCACTGTGTGAAAGATACGCTAGTAAGGAAATGCAGTATATTTTCTCACCTGATATGAAGTTTAAGACATGGAGAAAGCTGTGGATAGCTCTTGCTGAGACAGAGAAGGAGCTTGGTCTCAAGGACGAGAACGGCAATCCAAGAATCACAGATGAGCAGATCGAGGAGCTCAAGGCTCACGCTGATGACATCAACTATGATGTTGCCAGAGAGAGAGAAAAGCTGGTTCGTCACGACGTAATGAGCCACGTATATGCATACGGTGTTCAGTGCCCTAAGGCAGCAGGAATAATCCACCTTGGAGCAACAAGCTGCTATGTAGGCGATAACACAGACGTTATCGTTATGACAGAGGCATTAAAGCTTGTCAGAAAGAAACTCATCAATGTTATAAATGAGCTGGCAAAGTTCGCAGATCAGTACAAGGATCTCCCAACTCTTGCATTTACACATTTCCAGCCTGCACAGCCAACGACAGTCGGCAAGCGTGCAACACTCTGGATGCAGGAGCTGCTCCTTGACCTCTCTGATATAGAGTACATGATCAGCCAGCAGAAGCTTCTCGGATCAAAGGGAACAACTGGAACACAGGCAAGTTTTCTTGAGCTCTTCGGAGGAGATCACGAGACAGTGAGAAAGATAGATGGCAAGATCGCTGAGAAGATGGGATTTGCTGAGTGCTATCCTGTATCAGGCCAGACATATTCAAGAAAGGTCGACTCAAGAGTTCTTAATGTGCTCTCAGGCATCGCACAGAGTGCACACAAGTTCTCAAATGATATCAGACTTCTCCAGCACTTAAAGCAGATAGAGGAGCCATTTGAGAAGAACCAGATCGGTTCATCAGCTATGGCATACAAGAGAAATCCAATGAGAAGTGAGAGAATCGCATCACTTGCCAATTATGTAATGTGTGACGCGCTCAATCCTGCTATCACAGCCGCAACACAGTGGTTTGAGAGAACACTGGATGACTCAGCAAATAAGCGTATCTCAGTTCCAGAGGCATTCCTTGCAGTTGACGGAATCCTTGATCTGTACCTGAATGTTGTAGATGGTCTTGTGGTATATGACAAGGTTATCTACCAGTGCTTCATGAAGGAGATTCCATTCATGGCAACAGAGAATATCATGATGGATGCTGTTAAGCGTGGCGGCAACCGTCAGGAGCTTCATGAGAAGATCAGAGAGTACTCAATGCTTGCAGGCGAGCAGGTCAAGAAGTACGGAAGAGAGAATGACCTCGTTGACCGTATCGCAGCAGACCCTGACTTTGGTATGACAAAGGAGGAGATCGTATCTATCCTTGAGCCAAAGAACTTCGTAGGTCGTGCTCCTGAGCAGACAAGAGAGTTCCTTGCAGAGGTCATTCAGCCTATCCTCGATGAGAACAAGGATATCCTCGGTGTTACTGCGGAGATCAATGTATAAAGATCTGAATTAAAATGTATATAGAGTAAATAAGACGCTGGCGCATTTGCAGTGTTGATATGTCTGTTCTGTCATGGACATATCAACAAGCTTATGTGCCGGCGCTTTTTATATATTGAATGGGTGTCATTTTGCGGCGGAATGCGGATTACATGGACTGACAGACAGCTCAATTCTACGCATAAAAATTCTTGTCGTAATTTCATTAGATTTGCATTTGCTAAGGTACGAATAGGTACATTCTAAGGTTTACATTTGGAAATAGATGTGTTAGTATGGTTAGCGAAAACTAACCTAAAAATTAATACAAAAGAGTGTTAAGGGGGCAAAAGAGATGTTGGTGACAATAGTTGCGGCGGTAATTGTCATGGTGGCCTATTTCCTTCTTCTGTACGGAATGGTCGCATTTGTACAGGATAAGAGATTTATGAGCACAGCACCGAAGGAGAATCTGGCGGTGATTCCTGACAGAAAAGAGAGATTTCGCGGAGCTCATGCGGTTGGATGGTGTATAGAAGTAGTTGCACTTCTGCTGTTTATAGGAGCTATCGTGCTTAGCGTGTGGGATGGCGTACGGCATGATTTCGGCTACTGGAAGTTCTTCGCGCGATTCATAGTGATAATGTATGTGATGGAGATCTATGATATAGGTTTCTTTGACTGGGTGCTGCTCTGTCATTCAAACTTCTTCCCGCGTTATTATCCGGAGGTCAAGGGAGTTGTGGGACCTCATATGTTCGGATACAATATGAAGATGCATGTTATGCACTTTATTATATATATTCCTATCTGCGCTGTGGTCGCCGGGGTGTGTATGCTGTTTTAGAAAAGACTAAATCTACTTAGGTTATCTTTTGATATAGTCATGATAGTTATTGAACAGCCTTGGAATGATATAGTATAATATTATCAATAATAATTGGAGGTTGATAGTATGCCAGAAATATCACTGTTTTATGGAATCAGAATAACTATGTATTATGATGATCATAATCCGCCACATTTTCATGCAGAATATAACGGAAATAAAGCTATAATAGATATAAATGAAGCACGGGTTATAAAAGGTGCATTGCCTTCAAGGCAGTTAAAGCTCATACTTGCATGGTGCGTAATTCATCAAGATGAGTTAATGCAGAATTGGGAATTATCGAAGGATGGTTTGCCATTAAACAGAATAAATCCATTGATTTAAAAGTTATGTATTATACAGAGAGGGGGAATTGGCATGATATATGATATAGTACAGGTAGTTCCATTTGAAGATTATACAGTATATGTGTATTTTGAGGATGGCAAAATTGTATGTTATGATGCAAAACCACTACTGGATAAGAAAGTGTTTGAACCGCTTAGAGACAAAGATTTCTTTTTGAATTCATGTACAATTTTGAATGGAACTTTGGCATGGGATGTGACAGGAACGAGGGATACATCAAAATGTCTGGATATTGATCCGGATACGTTATATGAATTGGAAAATGTTAAAGAGAAAATAGCGTAACATAAATCGGTATACAGTAAACTATAAATAGCTGGTGTATGGACGAAACGTCTGTGCGCCAGTTTTTTTGTGCAGACAATAATACAGAGTTTGTATATGCACAGGATTTGGGTGGCTGTCGGGGCAACTATGAAAAAACTGATCAGCGTGATATAATGAGCATTGTTCGATGTATTTATGAAATATAAGGGGATATATTATTATGATGAAACTGACAAAGGAAGAACAGCACAGGCAGTGTATAAAAGAGATCAAAGCGACGTTGCTTGTGGTATTTATATGTTTTTTATGGCATGTGCTAACCGCGTTCCTGCTAAATGGCACCGGGTGGACGGTGTTCCATATGCCGGCGTGGTTTGTGGTCTCGGTGCTTGGAACAGTGGTGCTTGCGGTAATCGGTGTATTCTGGCTGCTTAAGTTTGTGTTTGTAGATTTCCAATATGAAGAGGATGAGAGTGAGGGTGAAAATGAACAGTAATCAGATATTGATCTTATCGGTTTTTCTCGGATATCTGTTATTCAATGTTGTGGTGAGCTTTGTCTACAGCAGAAGGGCGGAGAAAAGTCTGCACACAACGTCCGAGAAGAAGTATTTCATAGGCGGAAGAAATATGAACGGAATCGTCCTAGCCATGACGATCATGGCGACATACACTTCCGCAAGTTCATTTATATCAGGGCCGGGTGCAGCGGGTCTTACATATGGATATGCACAGGCGTGGATAGCTGCTATCCAGGTCCCGGTCACATTTCTGGTGCTCGGTGTGCTTGGAAATAAGCTTGCGATAGTGTCCAGACGAACGGGCGCTGTGACAGTGGTGGGATACTTCAAGGCGAGATACAAGAGCGATGCGCTGGTGGTCATCACGAGCCTTGGACTTATAGTTTTCTTCATAGCACAGATGATAAGCCAGTTTACGGGAGGGGCCACACTTATAGCATCCATAACGGGAATGGATCATGTGAGTTCACTTTTGATATTTGGCACAGTCGTGATATTGTACACAGCTATTGGCGGATTCAGTGCGGTTGTCATAACTGACACGATTCAGGGAATAGTAATGTGTATCGGAACATTCCTGTTTATATTCTTTGTCTTAAGGAGCGGGGGCGGTCTTGCCGCGATAGATGCCGGTCTTCAGACAAATCTGCCGGAGGTGTACGATGACATTTTCTCGAAATACACGCCAGGAGGACTGCTCAGCTATTGGGTGCTTGTGGGATTTGGAACGCTGGGACTTCCCCAGACTGCTGTGCGCGCCATGGGATTTAAGGATACGAAGAGCATGCACAGAGCGATGTGGATCGGAGTTCTCACATGCAGCTTTGTGATCGTGGGAATGCATCTTGCAGGAACATGGGCTGGCGCACTTGTCGATACTGACAATCTTCCAACTTCGGATTATTTTATACCATATATAGTACAGAAGATCATGCCGCCTGGAATAGCAGCGATATTCCTCGCAGCGCCGATGGCAGCAGTCATGTCGACAGCAGATTCGCTCCTCATACTTGCCACAGCAGCTATAGTGAAGGATCTGTGGAAGAATTACGTGGTGGGTGATGATCCGGTGAAAAATGAGAAATACGACAAGAATGTCAAGCTGGTGAGCACGATACTTACGATGTTGCTCGGCGTGGTGGTGATGGTTCTCACGATCAATCCGCCGGATATAATTTTCATGCTCAACATGTTTGCATTTGGCGGACTTGAATGCACATTCTTTTGGCCTCTTGTGGGAGGTCTGTTCTGGAAGAAGGGAACTAAGCAGGCGGCGGTGTGCAGCAGCGTAGGTGCGATCGCGACATATATATTTGCAACGTATTTTATCAAGATCGCTGGGATAAATGCGGTCGTGTGGGGACTGATGGTAGGTGCGGTGCTGTACTTTGGAATTGGATTTGTAACGGGAAGAAAAGGACTTGATCCGGATATTCTGGACAAGTGCTTTTGATATGTGCGCAGGATGTATGAACATGAAAATAGAGTTGAAAGGTAAAACTAAGCATGAATGAGATAAACGACAACAAAAAAGCTATGTCCGAGGATGTGAAACAGGCGCTGATAAGGTTTAACAAGGACAACATCTATGTCCAGAACCTGAAGATAGAGTTGGTCGATATGAGCCTTGGATATGTGAAGGGCAAGATGATGGTCACAGAGGATGTCCTTAATCCATATGGTTCTGTGCATGGTGGATGCCTGTACTCACTTGCGGATATAGTGAGCGGGATCGCAGCATGTACCTACGGAAAGTTTTCTTCAACTATAGATGGAACTATGACATATATAGCTCCGGCTATGAACACGGAGTATCTCATCTGTGAGGGAATCGAGATCCGCCAGGGCAAGAAGGTGTCACTGTACGAGGCAAATATTTACGATGACAAGGGACAGCTTGTTGACAAGGCAAGGTTCTCATTCTACATGATGAACCGTTCTGTTGTGGAATAGATGGGAGATGTAAGGCAAGGTGAAATATACAAATGTTATCTCAGGCAAGTTCGTAGACAGACCAAACAGGTTCACAGCCCATGTGGAGATAGACGGAGTTACAGAGACCGTGCACGTAAAGAACACGGGGAGGCTTATCAGTTTGCTGATACCGGGGAACACGGTCAGCCTTGAGAAGTCTGCAAATCCAAACCGCAAGACGAAATACGATCTCATAGCGGTGGAAGATCCAAAGCTTGGCTGGGTGAATGTGGACAGTCAGGTGCCGAATAAGGTGGTTTTGGAATGGCTTAAAACTAAGGATTATGACTTTATAAAGCCGGAGTATGTATACGGGGATTCAAGGATTGATTTCTATATGGAAAAGGATGGCACGAAGTATCTCATGGAGGTCAAGGGCTGCACTCAGGAGATCGGTGGTATAGGATATTTCCCGGATGCACCCACCGACAGGGGAGTCAGGCATTTGCGGGAGCTGATGAAGGCGGTCTCCGAGGAATATAAATGTTATGTGGCATTTGTCATTCCGATGACGGGGATAACTGAGGTCAGGCCAAATGCGGAAATACACAGGGAGTTCGCGGAGACTTTCTATGAGGCGAAGGCGGTTGGCGTGGAGGTGTTAAATCTCACGTGCCGGGTTACACGGGATGAGCTTGAGATAGTGGATAAGTGAGATAGGTGAAAATTATAAGGGTAAATGATAAGCAAATATACGTTTGACATGCAAGCGGCTAAATGCTAGTATAATATCAAAAGGTGCTACCGATAGACGGTTAGCCTTGATATATGAATGGTATAAAATAACCGCTCACAGTTTACCAGGCTGGGCGGTTATTTTTTTGTCTTATTCTTGCTCCTAGAGCCAACGGCATAACCAAGATTAAAGCAAGTAAGACATAAGCTGATGATGGCTATAAAAAGATCCGTTGTAAGCATAAGCAAAAACCTCCGTGATAGATTTCCATAAATGGATTTTCTATGTAAACACAGGCTACAAACTCCTGTGGTGAAGGTTAACCGCCTACCGAATAGGGTAGCACCAAATATATTATAACAAACATATGTTCGATACACAATACTGAATATACATGAGAATGAAAAATGGGCTCGGCAAACACCTGTTACGATAAGTAACAGCATTGTCATAGTGCGTATATGGACTATCAAGGGTTATGATAATAAGCTTGAAAAAAACAGGAGTAATATGGTGATATTGCTAAGATTGAGGAGATAAGTTATGGCGTTTGATTTTAAGAAAGAATATAAAGAGTTTTATTTGCCGAAAAATAAGCCACAGATCGTAACGATTCCAAAGGCGAATTACATAGCGGTAAGGGGCAAGGGCGACCCGAATGAAGAGGGCGGAGAATATAAAGCTGCGATTGGCGTTTTATATGCTGTTGCGTACACTCTCAAGATGAGTTATAAGACTGATTACAAAATAGAGGGATTTTTTGAATATGTAGTCCCACCGCTTGAAGGCTTTTGGTGGCAGGATAATGTGGAAGGTGTGGATTATACAGATAAATCTGCATTTAACTGGATTTCTGTTATTCGTCTTCCTGATTTTATAACAAAGAAGAATTTTGATTGGGCGGTGGAGACCGCATCAAAGAAGAAAAAGATTGATTGTACTTGTGCAGAATTTCTGAGTATTGATGAAGGCTTGTGTGTGCAGATCATGCATATAGGAGCATAGGTGATTGTTATTGGAGGCTTTATGGATTACACAATAAGAAGATTAAAACAGGAAGAAACCGGGATATTAGATACATTTTTATATGAGGCAATATTTATTCCGGAGGGCGTGGAGGCACCTCCAAGGGACATTATCAATCAGCCGGAATTGCAAGTGTACGTTGACGACTTTGGAAACAGAGCGGGGGATATGGCATTTGTCGCAGAGGTAAATGATAAAGTTGTTGGAGCGGTGTGGGTTCGTATTATGGATGACTATGGGCATGTTGATGACGATACACCGTCTTTTGCAATCTCACTGCTCAAAGAATACAGGAATTACGGCATTGGAACGGAGCTGATGAAAAGGATGCTGGCGGAGCTGAAAAACTGTGGATATAAGAGCGGTTCACTGTCTGTGCAAAAGCAGAACTATGCAGTCGGAATGTATAGAAAAGTCGGATTCCAGATAGTGGACGAGAATGATGAGGAATATATAATGATTTGCAGGCTGTCGTAGATGGTAAGTGATTTAGAAGATATAAGTGGTTTTGGTGAGAAATATGCGACAAAAATAGATGAAATTATTTCATGACATAATTGTCAGGTGGAAAAAACGCCATTTAGAAGTAAAGAAAATATTAGCGCTGGATTTGTTGTGGTGCCATTGCTTATGACAGTGGTATGTTCAATTGCGTTGATAATAAATGCAAGGGGATATGTATGGAACATTCAGAGCAAATAGCTTATTTTGCCTAGTCTACGAAGCGTAGAACCCGCATAGATTCACCATATTCTACGCCTCGTGGGTGTGATTTGCAATAAAAAGGGGAGATAATTGAGCCAGAAAGGAGGGAAACATATGGACCAGATTAAAATTGGACGATTCATCGCTGATGAGAGAAAGAGAAAGGGATATACTCAAAAACAGCTTTCTGAAAAACTTGGAATCAGCGATAAAACAATTTCAAAATGGGAACGAGGAAATGGTTTTCCGGAAGTTTCATTACTGTTGCCGTTATGTGATGAATTAGAGATAACAGTGAATGAATTACTATCTGGCGAAAGAGTATCTGAAGAGGATTATCGAAAGAAAGCGGAGGTTAATATGGTGAATTTAGTTAGAGAGGCACAGGAAAGCAAAAAGAAAATTATTTTGTCTGCAATGGTCGCGACACTTACGATAGTTGCGGCATTTCCATTGTTTTTATTGTCAGGAATTCTGGAGATGGAGAATTGGTTGAGGGTTCTGCTTATCGCAATAGGGTTAGTAGTGGTATGTGGCGGAATAGTGATTGCGTGTATTCTTGATAGAGAGGCAGGAGCATTTGAATGCCCTGATTGTAACACAAGGTTTGTTCCGGATATGAAGTCATATGTAATGGGAGCACATACATTAACAAAGCGTAAATTAGTTTGTCCTCATTGTGGTGCACATAGATATTGCAAAAAGGTGCTTACAAAATAGATTTAAGGAGAGGTCATGGAGATAAAAAAGATTGATGAAGAATTTTCAGTGTGTCAGGTGGAAGCTTATACATATGCGAATCTCGATTCTGAGTATTGTTTTCTAGGAAAAACTGATGAGGAAAAGTCTCTGGTATGCCCGGTGAGTGAAGTGCCGGCAAATGTTATAAAGCGTGATGATGGCTGGAGAGCCTTCCGCATTCAGGGCGTATTGGACTTTTCTTTGATCGGGATTCTGGCAAAAATCGCATCTGTTCTGGCGGATAACGGAATTTCGATATTTGCAGTATCCACATATAATACGGATTATGTTATGGTGAAGAAGGAGAATTTTCAAGATGCACTTGAAGTTCTGGCGGCAGCAGGGTATGAAATTGTGGATTGAGAGTTGATAAACCGAAACTTAAAACCGGGATGAGAATCAGGGAGATACTATTATGAATATTCCTCACAATAGTTTAATGGAGAAAATCAAAGAACTTGTGCGCTTATGCGAACAGATTGCATCTGATTATGGTGACGATGCTTCATGGTTCAAACAACCTGCATCAGATGAAATGATTTCTAATTGGGAAAATAAACACAATGTTTTTATTCCTGAAACATATAAAGAATGGTTAAGTTTCACGAATGAAGCACAAATTAGAAACTCATTGGCACATTTTTATGGGCCGGACAAGTTTGTTATGAACTCTGGAGACTTACCAGAAGACTTGATTGTAATTGCAGATTTAATAGGTGATGGTGAACAATTATGTTTTTCAAAAATAACAAGGAATTTTGTTTGGGTTGACCATGGTGAGTTAGAAATAATAGATGATTTTGGTGCTGTTTTAAGTGAAATAATTAGAATGCTTAAGCCCAAAAGCTGCTTATCTCCTAAAATGGAAGAATTATTAATAAATATGGTTAAAAAAAATAATTGCTAGGATAAAAAGAAATGTATATGGATTATGATTTATTACAAAAAATATACAATATCAAGTCATTTGTAGGATATACAGATGAGGAGATGTATTGTTACAAGCAAGGAAGAATGCTAAAACGGCAGTTAATCTCACTATGGTATATGCCTATTATGAAATTGGCAGAATAATCGTAGAGGAAGAACAGCGCGGAGAACGGAGAGCAGCATATGGACAGCAACTCTTGAAGGGATTATCTGATTATTTAACACAGAATTTTGGAAAAGGATTTTCTGTTGGAAATTTAAAAAATATTCGTCAATTTTATAAGGTTTATTCTGCGGATCAAATTGGCGAAACAGTGTTTAGCCAATTCAAGGATCTTCCATCGATTAACACGGGAAGAAAATTTTACTTGGTACTGATAAAGATAAGATTCAGAGACTATCTGTGGAGGGACAGATAATAGAGAAATCTTCTGATTTGGTTAAAGATCCTTATGTTTTAGAATTTCTGGGGCTGGAGGATAAAAGTGAGTATTCAGAGAATGAACTGGAAACGAGGTTGATCAATAATCTGCAGTCATTTCTTCTAGAGTTGGGCACCGGATATACTTTTGTAGCCAGACAGAAAAGATTTACTTTTAATGAAGAACATTTCAGGGTAGATTTAGTGTTTTATAATAGAATGTTACGATGCTTTGTTCTTTTTGATTTAAAGATAGGTTCGCTGAAACACCAAGATTTAGGACAGATGCAGATGTATGTGAATTACTATGATCGTTATGAAAAGCAGGAGGATGAAAATCCTACTATAGGAGTTCTACTTTGCCAAGACAAGGACGATTCTATGGTGGAATTGACTCTTCCAAAGGATTCAAATATATTTGCGTCGAAGTATCAGCTTTATTTACCAGATAAAAAGCTACTACAGGATAAACTGGGCGAATGGGTAAAAGAATGTGATGCAGATAAATGCACAAAATAGAAACGAGATTCAAAAGGAGCAGATTATGGTAGAGATACTATTTGGAGAAAGTTCGGCAGGCTCCATGAAAGCGGCAAAATGCGAGGATGAGGAATATAAGAATGGCCAGTCACTGTGGATACAGGGTTCTTCTGACGAGGTGATCTGTCTTGGTTTCATGCTGGATATGGGCTACATAGGTGAGGCAGTTGACAGTCAGTACCGCAAGGACTTTATCTACTCAATGTATGCCCAGAACCAGTGGGAGCAGGACGATGAATATGATAATGAACTTAAGGGACTTGGCGATGTGTATGCTGGGGAGCTTGCAAGGCTTATAAGATTTCTTGAAAATGGCGAGCCGGTAAGAATATGGTACAGCGACGCTCCGTATTCAAGGTGTGGATTTTACCATGTATGCAGCATACTGAAGGACTATCCAAATGAAGTGTCTGTTGTCACTCAGCCAGAGCATGTTGTGAAGAAAAATGTCATAGTGACATATCATAGCTGGAGCGAAGTGGCAGCGGAGGAATTTGCCGGATTTCTCGGAAATGAGAGGAAACTCACATCAAATGAGATAAGAATGTATGCGGAGATGTGGGGCGAGCTTGTACTTGAAAATGCTTCGCTTAGGGCTGTGGTAAATGGAACAGTGCTCAGTGTGTCAGAGGATTTCTATGATTTTATCATTTGGAACGGGCTGACGGACAAGCCGGTTAAGGAGTGCAGGTTGATCGGTGACATTCTGGGACAGGTTCCGATCGGAGTCGGTGACTGGTGGTATGCGGCGAGGATAGAACATTTCATAAGGCAGGGCAGGATAAAGGTTGTTGAGGATTCGGAGAATAAGTATGCACGTTTGATAAAAAGGTGTGAAATATAAAACCAACACATAAAAATTTTGCTATGTTAAAAAGACTAATGTATTGCAATTAGAAATACATTGTAGTACACTCAAGCTGAGAGGTGGTGTTATTATGGCAACTAAAACAGCTAACGTTACAGCTAGAATACAACCGGATATTAAGGAATCTGCGGAGGCGATTTTAGAAAAATTAGGAATTCCAGTATCTGTATTTATTGATATGACCTATAGACAGGTCATTTCTGCCAATGGTATCCCTTTTGAATTGAAGGTTTCAAGAGAAATTGAAACAAGAGATACTATGACTGATACAAGGTTTGATACATTGATGCAAAAAGGACTTGAACAAGCGAGGACAGATGATTCAAGACCAGCTAAAGATGTTTTTGCTGATTTGAGAAAGAGAGTATAACATTTGGTAAATACTTATGAGGTTAAGATTACGCAACAAGCACAGGAACAGATGGAAGAGATAGTTGATTATGTTTCTCGTGAATTGTTTGCGCCAGAGGCTGCAAAAAGTCTTTTGAACAAATTAGAAAATACAATAATGTCATTATCTGTATTCCCGGAGAAACACAAATTGACTGATGAGGAACCATGGAGATCAGATGGTATACGAAAAGTAAGTGTTAGTAATTTCTTGGTGTACTATTGGATAAATAAAGTAGAGAGTAGAGTATATGTTACAGCCGTGATATATGATAGAAGAGATCAGTTAGAACAATTAAAGACCATGAAGATACAGTTTGGAGATCCATAATCCTTTTTTAAATCAGGTTATGGATTTCTTTTCTTGTGACAATAGTGTTGGTCGGATGATGTTCAAATATATAGTGGCTTTTCCTCTCGGGGCATGTTAGAATCACATGTATATGCAAATAAATGTGGAAGGAAAGATTACGGGGATTAGTTCCAGGTAAACTATGGTGAAAGTATATGGAAGATATGAAGAATGGTAAGAGAAGTTCATTTTCGGGCAAGCTGGGGTACGTGCTGGCGGCGGCAGGTGCATCGGTGGGACTTGGAAATATATGGAGATTCCCTTATCTTGCGGCAAAGTACGGCGGAGGGATTTTTCTCATAATATACATCGTGCTTGCACTTACATTTGGTTATACTATGATAGTTGCGGAGACTGCGATCGGACGAATGACGAGAAAGAGTCCGGTTGGGGCATTCAAATCATTTGGAAAGAAGAAATGGCTGTCGTTTGGCGGCTGGATAAATGCCGTTATACCTGTGCTTATAGTGCCGTACTATTCGGTTATCGGCGGCTGGGTTATCAAATATCTGGTGGAGTATTTCAGAGGAAATGCAAAGCTGCTGGCTGAGGATGGATATTTCACCGATTTCATATCGAATGGTGTGTCAACGGAGCTGTGTTTTGTGGCATTCTGCGCATTTACACTTATCATTATATTTGCCGGTGTGCAGAACGGAATAGAGAGGGTATCCAAGATCATGATGCCTATACTGATCGTTTTGTCTGTCATCATTGCGGTATATTCCGTGACAAGACCGGGCGCACTTGCGGGGGTAAAATACTTCCTTGTGCCAAATGTGAAGAACTTCTCGTGGATGACAGTGGTTTCTGCCATGGGGCAGATGTTCTACTCGCTTTCCATTGCCATGGGAATACTCATAACATTTGGCTCTTATATGAAGAAGGATACGGCGATAGAGGATTCGACCAGAAATGTAGAGATATTTGACACTGGTATAGCGATCATGGCGGGACTTATGATAATCCCGGCGGTATTTGCATTCTCTGGGGGAGATCCGGATACCCTTCAGGCCGGACCATCACTGATGTTTATCACTATTCCAAAAGTATTCCAGAACATGGGATTTGGAACTGTCATAGGTATTGTGTTTTTTGTTCTTGTGCTGTTCGCAGCGGTTACAAGTTCGATAGCACTTACGGAGAGTGCAGTGTCAACATTTGAGGATGAGCTTGGATGGGGAAGAAAGAAGGCAACGGTGCTTGTGGGAGTTATTATGCTTGCGCTTGGAAGTCTGTCATCCCTGGGATATGGCCCGTTGGCAGGAATCAAGATCATAGGCATGCAGTTCCTTGACCTGTTCGACTTCCTCACCAATTCGGTGATGATGCCTATAGCGGCACTCATCACAAGCCTGCTTGTGTCAAGGGTAGTTGGAATAGATAAGATAGAGGAGGAGATAATTCACGGCGAGAGTGCCTTCAGGAGAAAGAAGGTATTTGTAGTCATGATCAAATATCTCTGTCCTGTATTTGCCATCATTATCCTGCTCAGCTCTGTTGCAAATGCACTTGGCTGGATAAAGATGTAGAATTATTATAAAAGGGAATGAGGTTCTCCCTTGGAAAACCTGAATGGGCAACCTAAACTGCTAATATAGCTGATGACTTCTACGATTATTTTTGTCGCAGAAAGCATCAGCTTTTTTATGCCTAACACTTTTCAATCACTGATGCGTCTGCTAAATTAAGGAGGTATTATTTATCATGTTGACATCACTTGCACTCATTTTCATAGTCGGACTGGCGATGGGCGCCATCTGTCAGAGGCTTAAGTTGCCGCGCATCATAGGAATGCTGGCAACGGGAGTCGTTCTTGGTCCGTATGTGCTGGATCTCTTTGATCCGTCTATATTGTCCATATCTGCGGATCTCAGAAAGATAGCGCTTATCATCATACTTATCAAGGCAGGACTGTCCCTTGACCTTAAGGATCTGAAGAAGGCAGGACGCTCGGCTGTGCTGCTCTCATTTGTCCCGGCGTCATTTGAGATCATCGGATACATACTGTGCGCACCAGTTATACTTGGAATAAACCGCATTGAGGCAGCGGTCATGGGAGCCGTGCTTGGGGCGGTATCACCGGCGGTCGTTGTTCCGAGAATGGTGAATCTCATAGAGAAAAAGTACGGAACTGACAAGGCGATTCCGCAGATGATACTTGCGGGAGCATCCTGCGACGATATATTTGTCATAGTGCTTTTTACCACATTTCTCAGCATGGCGCAGGGCGGAAGTGCTCATGTCATGGATTTCGTGAATATTCCAATATCCATCGTGCTTGGAGTACTGCTTGGCGTGGCCGTTGGATATGGACTTTATCTGTTCTTTGAGACTTCCTATGCAAGGAAACACTGCGTGAGAAACAGCATGAAGGTCATCATCGTGCTGGGATTTTCGTTCCTGCTTATAGCGATAGAGGGCTGGCTTGAGGGAAAGGTGTCGGTGTCGGGACTTCTTGCGGTGGTGGCTATGGCATGTGTCCTGAAACTCAAATGCCTAGAGTCGGTGTCGGGAAGACTCTCACAGAAGTTTGGAAAGCTGTGGCTTGCGGCGGAGGTCATATTATTCGTGCTTGTGGGTGCGGCTGTGGATATCAGATACACCCTGGCAGCAGGACTTCCGGCACTACTTATGATATTTGTCGCACTGGCATTTAGAACGGTTGGTGTTCTGATCTGCGTGGCACATACATCACTTACATGGAAGGAAAGGCTGTTCTGTGTCATCGCGTATCTTCCAAAGGCTACAGTTCAAGCAGCCATCGGATCAGTTCCGCTTGCGGCAGGGCTGGCATGTGGTAATATAGTATTGTCGGTTGCCGTGTTGGCGATCGTGGTGACTGCGCCGCTTGGAGCGATAGGAATAGACGGAACGTACAAGCATTTGCTTAGTGAGGATGAATAAGATGAATAATAAGATAAAGAACATTATATTTGACATGAACGGCACAATGATATTTGACGGAAAGTATCATGAGATAGCATGGAAGGATTATGCGGAGAAACTTGCTGGCAGACAGATGAGCACGGAGGAGTTTCAGCATCATGTGCTGGGGCACACGAACAAGGATATTCTGGAATACCTCATGGGAAAGGGTACGCTAACCGAGGAGAGGATACTTGAACTTACCGAGGAGAAAGAGGCTATGTACAGAGAGATGTACATGGAAGATACTGCAAACTTCAAGCTGGTGGACGGCCTAGTGGCATACCTTGATAAACTTAAGGGACAGGGGATAAATATGAACATAGCCACAGGGTCAAATATGACAAATCTCGCATTCTATTTTAAAGAGTTTGATCTCGGAAGGTGGTTTGACATAACGCTGTGCGCATACGATGACGGAACCATGAATGCTAAGCCGGCTCCTGATATGTACATCCGTGCCATGGAGCGTATCGGAGCAGTGCCGGAAGAAACCATGGTCATAGAGGATGGCCCGTCGGGAATCCGGGCAGCGGCGGCAGCCGGAGCCGGATATATAGTGGGAATCTACGGTGACTCATCAAGAGAACTGCTTGAAGAGACAGGGCTGTGTGATGAACTGATTCCGGATTATAGAAATATGTGATAAGAATAGGGCGTGTTCAAATGGACGAACATGCTCTATTTTGCTATGATATATGGGTGTGGGGATGATTTCTACAACAACTCCATAAGTTTATTTGCAGCAACGCTCATACCACGGCGCCTGTCACTGATGATACACATGTGACGCTTTGGTATGGGCTTTTTAAATTGCAGGCGGAACAGGTCGCCGCGGTCTATATAGCTCTGGGCGAAGTCTGCCATGATGGAGCCGATGCCGAGATTTCTCATGACGAACTGGGCAATCATATCGCTGGTAGAAAGCTCGAATTCGGGCTGCAGAGTCACGCCCTCATGGCTCAGAAATGTGTCGACATATGCGCGTGTGCTTGTGTCATGCTCCAGACAAATGATCGGAAGCTCGTCAAGCTCGTGGTAATCCAGAGTTTTGCCCTGAAGATATGAAAACCTTGGTCCGGCGATGAAGATGTCCTCGATCTCCCTTGCCTGCCTGATCTCCATGTGAGGATCTGCAGGAAGAGGACTGGTGACGATACCGAAGTCTATGTTGCCTGATAGCAGATGATTTATCGTGCTGGGAGTCGGAGCATTTGTGACATGAACCTTGATCCCCGGATATAGCTGGTGGAAATGCTCCAGATATGGCAGGAGATAGAACTGCAGTGTCATATCGCTTGCACCTATCCTTATCTCACCGGTCTCCATGTGGAGGAGCTGTGAGAGCTGCTGTTCACCCAGGGAGATGGATTCGTATCCCGCTGCAACGTGGGAGTAGAGGAGTTCTCCGGCATTTGTCAGTGAGACGCCCTTCTTGGTTCGGATGAACAGTTCTATGCCGATCGCCTGTTCCAGAGCTTTGATCGCCTGACTTACGGCTGGCTGGGATATACACAGTTCCCTGGCAGCGGCGGATATGCTGGATGCTTTGGCAACATGGTAGAAGATTTTGTAATATTCGAAATTTATGTTCATTTATAATTTCCTCCAGATTCAATAGAGATCGTTTAATATGTGTGTGTCAACAATATGTTTTATTGCAAAATAATTCAGAACTTTTTACCGTTCTATAATGGTACGATTGAAATAATTTTGCTTAAAAAATTATGCATATATAATATAAGTAAAATGGTGTTTGAGGTGGACAAAATCCATTATATTTACAGTTTATGTTGGTTTCCGCAAAATGTAAAGATAAATATAAGATACACTTATAATAAATATAAATAATATTGATTTTACTTATGACATTATAGTGTTATAATGAGAAGGTATTGTGAGTGATCTGCTTATAAATATTATGTATAGGCAGAAACATTTGAACAGCCACAATACGGATATCAGAAAATATTTCAAAATGCTGCGAAAGCGAGGAAAAGTATTATGGTAAGAGCGGTTGTAGGAGCCAATTGGGGCGACGAAGGAAAAGGTAAGATCACAGACATGTTAGGCCAGGAGTCAGACATAATCGTAAGATTCCAGGGTGGTGCCAACGCAGGTCACACAATTGTCAATGACTATGGTAAATTTGCTTTACATACACTTCCATCAGGAGTGTTCTACAGTCACACAACAAGTATCATTGGAAATGGTGTTGCACTTAACATCCCTCTTCTTTTCAAGGAGATAAAGTCCATCACAGACAGAAATGTACCAATGCCTAAGATCCTTGTATCTGACAGAGCACAGATGGTTATGCCATACCACATTCTCTTCGACGAATACGAGGAGGAGAGACTTGCAGGTAAGTCATTCGGATCAACAAAGTCAGGAATCGCTCCATTCTATTCAGATAAATATGCAAAGATCGGTTTCCAGGTAAGCGAGCTCTTTGATGAGGAAGCACTGAAGGAGAAGATCGAGAGAGTTATAGTACAGAAGAACGTTCTTCTTGAGAACCTGTATCACAAGCCACTCTTAAAGGTTGATGATATATTCAACACACTCATGGAGTATAAAGAGATGGTTGCTCCTTATGTATGTGACGTATCAGCATACCTCTATGAGGCGATCAAGGAGGGCAAGAACATCCTTCTTGAGGGTCAGCTTGGTTCACTGAAGGATCCGGATCACGGAATCTATCCTATGGTTACATCATCTTCAACTCTGGCAGCTTACGGTGCCATCGGTGCAGGTATACCTCCATACGAGATCAAGCAGATCATCACTGTATGTAAGGCATACTCAAGCGCAGTAGGAGCAGGCGAGTTTGTAAGTGAGATATTTGGCGACGAGGCAGATGAGCTCAGACGCCGCGGCGGTGATGGCGGTGAGTTTGGTGCAACAACAGGAAGACCTAGAAGAATGGGTTGGTTCGACTGTGTGGCATCAAAGTATGGCTGCCGTATCCAGGGAACAACAGACGTTGCATTTACAGTACTTGATGTACTTGGATATCTCGATGAGATCCCGGTATGTGTAGGCTATGATATCGACGGTGAGGTTACAACAGACTTCCCAACAACATCAAAGCTCAAGAAAGCAAAGCCTGTATATGAGACACTTCCAGGCTGGAAGACAGATATCAGAGGAATTAAGAAGTACGAGGATCTTCCAGAGAACTGCAGAAAGTACATTGAGTTCGTTGAAGAGCATATCGGATTCCCAATCACCATGATCTCAAACGGTCCGGGAAGAAACGATATCATCTACAGAAACGCAAAGTAATTTGACCTGATTCACAGGGAAATCAAATAATAGAAAAAAACAGGGACACTTTCCAGTAAGAGATTATTAGGGAGTGTTCCTTTTGTTGTTGTAAATAAGGACAAGTGGATTAATATTCAGTTTGGAGGAATAACATAATGTCAAAAGATGAGTATTTGATCACAGATGCACCGCTTAAAGCGCTGACTGTTTTTGCAATGCCTATGATCTTGGGCAGCTTTTTTCAACAAGTGTATAATATGGCTGATTCAATAATAGTTGGCCAGTATGTCGGATCATCTGCACTTGCGGCTGTTGGCGCATGTGCCGCCCTTACAAATGTATTCATTTGTGTGGCACTCGGTGCCGGCATAGGTGCGGGCGTGCTTGTGAGCCGCTATTTTGGAGCCAGGGATTATAGTAAAATGAAAACAATAGTATCAACATCGCTGATAAGTTTTATGATCCTAAGCATACTTTTGGGTGTATTTGGTCTTATCTTTTCACGTTCGATGATGACGCTGCTTCAGACACCTGCTGACATACTGGATGAAGCGGTGCTGTATCTTCGTGTTTATTTTGCCGGATTTCCATTTTTGTTTATGTATAATATTCTTTCAACAATGTTCAATTCAATCGGTGAATCAAAGATACCGTTGGGCCTTTTGATATTTTCTTCTGTCTTGAATATTGTTATGGATCTTTGGATGGTGGCAGGCCTCGGCCTGGGCGTTTTCGGTGCAGCTCTTGCAACTCTTATTGCCCAGGGAATATCCGCAGTGTTTTCACTGCTGATTTTTCTTTGGCGGATGCGTCAATATAAAGGCCGTTTTGATTGGTTTGACAGGCACGAGTTACATTTCATGCTTAGAATTGCCGTACCATCGGTTCTTCAGCAGTCCACAGTGTCGATTGGTATGATGATCGTTCAGGCAGTTGTAAATCCATTCGGTACACAGGCACTTGCAGGTTACTCAGCAACGATGAGGGTAGAGAATGTTTTTTCACTGATATTTGTATCCATTGGAAATGCAGTTTCACCGTATGTTTCTCAGAATCTTGGCGCAAAGAAAATCAAACGTATCAAAAAAGGATATCGGGCTGCGTTGGTGTTGGATGTGTGCTTTGCGATCATCGCATTTATAGTCATTGAAACACTGCATACTCAGATTTCATCTTTATTCCTTGGCAAAGATGGAACCGCTTTGGCATATCAGGTGTCTGGGGGCTATATGAGATGGATTGGCTACTTTTTCATCTTCATGGGAATCAAGATGGCAACCGACGGGGTCCTTCGAGGACTTGGGATCATGCGCCCATTTCTCATTGCAAATATGGTCAACCTCGCGATTCGTCTGTCAGTTGCCCTGATTTGTGCGCCCCGTTTTGGTATCGAATTTGTCTGGCTTGCGGTGCCGGCGGGATGGCTTGCAAACTTCCTGATCTCTTATATGGCTCTCAGAAAGTCGTGGCCGGTTGATAAAACAATTGGCGAATGATCGGTTTGGTGCAAAGGAATGTCTGTTTTGCAATAGTACCGGCAATCATTGAGGAATACATCTTCCGGGTGTGATACTCGGAGCTTATCTGAAAGTGGAGATGATGGCGGCGGTTCTGATTAGCAGCCTACTACAAAGCATTGGATTTAAGATGGTATGGGTGATATAATCTGAAATGTAAATATTTTGCTTAACTATAGGGGTTGATGGAAATGCGATTGATTTATTATTCTTGGATATTGATTTGATTACGACCAGCGGCGTAGATATAGGACAGTATATTCGGCATAGACTGAATAATTACAGCATGGAGATTGTGTTTATGTGTCTTCTGAGAAGGATAATGCAGAGCCGGAATGAGCAGCAGATAACGCCGAGTGTGGTTCTGATAATTGTGCCGATTATCAGTATATGGTCAACTGCGTAAATCAGGGAGACATTTCCTTACCACCAAAGATGATTCGTATAATCATTGCATGGGTTTACAGAGTGTACAGGATGTTTTGAATCAAAATAATGGTGAGATAGGAGGTATCGTACATCTGTTGTGTGCGAGAAAGAGAAATGGGAACATTGGAAGTGGACAAGAGTCTTAAAGCGGCGTTTAAGGAAACGCTGGAGCCGCATGGGTTCAAGAAAGTAAAGGGGAGGTATCCGCACTTTGTGAGGATGGCAACGCCCGAGATTATTCAAGTCATCAACTATCGGCTGGAGCAGGCGCTGTCGCCACAGTTGGAGGAAAAACGGTTTGAAGTATACTGTGCGGTTGGCAGTATATACCGCCCGGAGATTAATCTGAACCGGTCTGTGTATGCCAGTATGGACTGGATAAATACAACACAGCTAGATATGTATTTTACGGCAAAGCGAAATGGAATACCGGTTTACGAGAATGAACAGCCGGGAGTTGACTATATCATCAAAAAGGGGGATGAAGCATCTCTTAGGGAACAGATTGCGTTTGCCATGACAGGCATAGAGCATTATATAATTCCGGCGTTTGACAAGGTGGTGGATTTAAAGACATGCGTGGATTATCTAGAGTTATATGATTCTATGTGCTTAACAGTATGGAACAGGTATCAGTTTGAAAATAGCGAGGAAGCTTTAATTTTACCAGCCAAATATCCTAATCAAGAAAGCTACAAGGAGAATGTGCTGAATAAGTATGAAGCAATAAAGGAAAGAGTGTTTCATGATATTGATGAAGGTAAAATGTTGAGAGCGGATGGAGAAATAAAAATGCTGCGCTGTAAAAAAAGAGCTGATGATACAATAGAGCGATACGAAAAATTTTTTACAGATGAAGAAACTAAAAAAGAACTTGTACGATTAAAGGCAGAGCGTGCAGAAAAAAATATAAATGCAATACGTGCGATGGGAATCGAAGTGTAAAAAACGAGGGTAAAAAAGAAGGTTGGCTCTGAACAGTTACATTAAATTTAACGAAAAGGAGGTATCGTACATCTGTTGTGTACGAGAAAGAGAAATGGGAACATTGGAAGTGGACAAGAGTCTTAAAGCGGCATTTAAGGAAACGCTGGAGCCGCATGGGTTCAAGAAAGTAAAGGGGAGGTATCCGCACTTTGTGAGGATGGCAACTCCCGAGATTATTCAAGTCATCAACTATCGGCTGGAGCAGGCTCTGTCGCCGCAGTTGGAGGAAAAACGGTTTGAAGTATACTGTGCGGTCGGCAGTATATACCGCCCGGAGATCAATCTGAACCGGTCTGTGTATGCCTGCATGGACTGGATACATACTACGATGCCTCATATGTACATGAAGGCAAAACGCAATGAAATAACGGTGTATGAGAATGAACAGCCGGGAGTTGACTATATCATCAAAAAGGGGGATGAAGCATCTCTTAGGGAACAGATTGCGTTTGCCATGACAGGCATAGAGCATTATATAATTCCGGCGTTTGACAAGGTGGTGGATTTAAAGACATGCGTGGATTATTTAGAGTTATATGATTTTAGTAATTTGTATATCAGCAGAAAAACTGAATGTAATGAGGATGTATTTATTTTGCCGGCAAAGTATCCGAATAAAGAATCCTATAGAGTGAAAGTGCAAAGTGATTATCAAGAGATAAAAATGGAATTAAAGCAAGACATTCTAGATAATAAAATTACGGAAGAAGAAGGAGAGCGGGAATTGACTTGGTATGAAAGGCGGTTTCGTGACAATATTGAAAGATATGGGAAACTTTTTGAAGATGAAGCAACCAAAAAAGAAGTTTCACAATTAAAGGCAGAGCGCGCAGAAAAAAATATAAATGCAATACGTGCGATGGGAATTGAAGTGTAAAAGACGGGGGGCAAAAAGAAGGGAGTAAGCATATGAAATTAAAACAAATGACAAGAAGAATTATTGCTGTAGTGCTGTCAATATCAATGTTATTGACAGTGTTACCGACAAACTGCAGTATAGTTTTCGCAGAAAGTGGAAATTCAGGAGAGACGATTCTTGCATCTTTGACAGATGAGATTTCAAGTATGGGCGAGGCATCAGCGGAAGCGTTTGCCGATTCGACCGCAGAAGCCAGCGTGCGGGCAGGGGATTGGAGAACGGCAATTTATGTAGACCGTTTGGCGTGGAATAAATTTCACATAGAGGTGCAGAAAGATATAGTTACAAAATATAAATCAAAGCCGTAAACGCAGGTAAGATAGTCACAATTCCGGCAGAGGACATGACGATAGGCAGCTGGTCGGGAACAGGGTATATGGTCATAGACCCTGAGACCGGAGCAGGGGCGTATATGATATCAGGCGGGCTGTGTGGGGGAAGCACGGCGGAAGCCATATATAGTATGTTTCTTGTCAGTCAACTATATTTTAGCGTAACATTAGAATCGCAAGTACAGGGAATAGTTTCAATGGCGGAAATACTCAGTTATGCAGTTTTGTTTGATGGCATGCTAGCAACGGCAGTTGCTTATGGTGGAATGAATCAAGCGATAATGAAATTAATGGGTTATAACTGGATTGATATGTTTAAGGATGGGTTTTTAGGAATTTTGGATGGATATTCAAAAATTGGTTCATAGGAGGGCTAATGAAACTTTTTGGGTTTGCATTTATTTTATGGATAATTGTATATGTCTATGGAATATATAAGCATGGAATAAAAGATGTAATACTTCAACATAAGGTATTTATTAATTGCTTATTACTAGTTGTGACTGTTATATTATTTGCATTCGGTTGTTATACAAATGTTATATACTCAAGCAAATGTAAAATAGGTGAACGAGTAGACGGGGTAATATCGTCGAGAGATTTTAGCCCAGGTTCAAGAAGTGCAGAATGGTATTATGAGTATGAAATAGATATTACAGATGAAGATACTCATGTGACAGCATATTCAAGTAAATATTATAAGTAAGGTGACATTGTAGCATGTTATGTAGCAATTTCCGATGTTCAAAAAGAACGTAAATCAATTATTGAGGTTAGTAATGAATGCAAAAAAGGAAATAGATTAATAACGGTTGCAGGTTATGTACTGATTTTTGAACTAGGAATTTGGTGTATTCAGAATAAATTTTAAAGGCAGTTAAAGTCAGGGTATAGTTTGTATTAAGCTGAGGAGAAAAAGTAAACAATAACCATAAACCACATTTCAAAGGGAGGAAGAAACAATGTTAAAGGGGAAAAATTTCTTATTGAAAAGAGTCATTTCGTGCGTCCTTGTATGCGCCATGATACTGGGGCTGATTCCGCAGTCCGTCTATGCGGCACCGTCTGAAGGCACAGACACTCAGAAGACTTATTCGTCAGACGGATTCACCATTACTTACAAGGAAGCAAGTGCATGGGACAATTATGTGAATGCGGAGATAACGCTTGCAAACGACACGGACAGTGCAAAGAGTCTGTGGGAGATTCAGTTTTCATATGACGGCGAGATAGACAGTATATGGAACGCTGATATAAAAAACCACGATGACGGCACGTATGTGCTTGAAGCAAAAACATACAACAGCACGATAGCTGCGGGGCAGTCCGTAACCCTTGGGTTTATGGCTCACGGAAGCAGTGCAAAACCTGCCATGCCGGAGAGCATAACATTTGCAGATGCTTCGGCTTCGGAGGATAAAAAGGACGAAGATACAGAAGGCGGGGATTCGGAGGGTACAGATACACCGTAGGTCATAATTCCGGGGCAGACATATGAGGTCCCGGAAAAGTGGAGCGGACTAAACTACGCAGTGTTCACATCCGGAGATTCAAATCTGTCGCTTTATACGGGAAATACAAGTATAAGCGGTTCAGTCCATACAAATCAGGATTTTTATTATCAGGGCAGCAGCATAAAGATAGACGGAGTGCTTGAGGCTTCAAAGGGCATAACAATAAAGACGGCAGTCGGTTCTGACTCCATACAGATAGGCTCCAAGTTGGAAAAAGCAGACAGAATAGAGATGCCGGATATCACAGAAGAGCTGACCGAATACACATCAGCAAACGGCGTATGCTATGACGCTTCCACGCAGTTTGGAAGCGACAGCATAATCATTGATACATCGCTTTATATAAACGGCGATGCCGCATTCAATACGACAGAGTTTATGGGACAGGGAATCATATATGCAACGGGAGCGGTTACATACAATGCGGGAAGCATGAGCACAGCGAACGGCTCAAGGCTGTTTATTGCCTCAGAGAGCGGAGACATTACCATCAATGGTTCCGGGATATCAATGAATGCCGTTCTGTACGCGCCAAACGGCTGTGTATGTATCAATTCAAACGAACTGAACCTGAATGGTCGCATCATAGCAAAACAGGTATGTATAAACGGAACAAAAGTAAATATAAATGCAGGACCGTGTGATTTGGACATGCTTGATTTCATCTTCAAGCCAGAGATTGATGTAGCGGCAGATGGTACAAAGAAAGAAAACCGCAGGGTCAGCCTGTCCGTGCAGGAGATTATGAACACGGAATACATACAGAAAGAGAATACGGTCTGGAGCATAACCAGAGACGGGGAAGATGCCGGACAGTATTATGCTGTGGATGAAGAAAATTCAGATTATTTCCACAGGGAGATGATTTTTAGGGAAGCCGGCACTTATATGGTGTCTGTCACCGTGACAACAGGGAAGGTCAATTACACGGTTACAAAAGAACTGGTGATTGAGGAGGATAAAGCGCCATGCGCTGATTTTGAACTGTCGGATAAATACTTTATGCGTGATGAAGAGGGGAAGACATATGTGCACATAGACGACAGTTCGGTGTCACCGGATGGAGATACTATAGGCAGACGTGTGTGGACGATATATTATGATAAGGACAACAATGGAGAGTTTGACGAATCTGAGGGCACGGTAATCAGCGACGAAAATGAGGCGGCTGTTGATTACACGACAGAGAACGTCGGCAGATATAAGGTATCGATTACAGTGTACGAGACCTTTGACGACACAATACCAAAGCTCCTGACGGAAGATGCGTATCTGCATGATGATACATCGGGCAAGGCTGTTTCGGAGTGCGTGTTTGAAGTAGGCAATGAGGCGCCGACGGCAGCGCTTGATATTGAAAAGTCAAAGTCGGCTGATATAGTATTCACGGTCGGCGAGACCGATGCTGACACCATGGCTGTCTATACGGAGAAAGCCGATGAGCTTAAGACTCTGCTTGCAGAGAACGGGATAGACGCCAAGGTGGATGCTGTGTCCACATCCACATATACCGCGCAGGACACATTTGCGTGGAAGGAATACGGACACTACAACTGCGACGGCTACGCAGAGCACATCATATATGAAGAAGATGCCATCAAGATGATAGGATATTACAGTTCTCCAAAGAAGGATTTTCTTTATATAGCAAATGACAATCCTGGGCAGAAGACATTTGAATTCGATTTGCAGCGTGATAACACCGACTGGCACAGCATGGAGGGCGGCGGCTTCCTGTTCAACACAACGGTTTCCGATGATGATAATTATATAAAGGGATTCTGTATACTTGTGACTCGGTCGGGGCTTAAACTCGTCCGTATAGACTGCGACAACCTTCAGAGATTCAGAGACGGCGGTGTAGAGTGGGTGCAGAATGTCGGTCAGCTTTTAAGGACCTACAGCATACCAAATCTGTATGCGGAACATCATTTCAAGATAGTGGTTGACAGCAGCACCATATCGGTGTGGGATGGGGACACTCTTGTGATAGATAACTTTGTTCTGCCTGAAAACGATTATGGCTATGGGTTTGGACCTATCACAAGTCAGGCATGGCACGACTGTTGGCAGAGGTCATACTTCACATTCAAGAACATAACCATGGAGACAATGACTGGAAGCAGCCTTTCGGATATTGTAGACGGATATGACTGGAGGGCAGGGGCGTCACATTATGTGCTGAACATAAGCAGCGCTGAGGTGCCGGAACTGGTTTCCGATGACGCCATGGCGGAGCTTGCGGCTGCACTCATAAGAAATCAGGCGGCATTTGCCGGAATCGGCAGTGATACAAACGAAAGTCAGTATCTCGGACTTTTAAATGCCGCGAATACGGGCGGCATGTACGTATCACTGGACGACCTATCTTCCAAGATGGACACGATAAACACGTACATACTGCAGTCTGTACTCAGCAAGGACTACAGCATAGACAAATACATAACAACAGATGATATAATCACCTACAAGGGTTATTATCAGGATGCCGAAAATGATGAGATATATGAAGAACAGTGGGAGTATGAATACGATCCGTCGGCTTTCACGTCGTCGTCAGGTGAGGCTGAAAATATAGTAAAGAAAGTGGACGAGCCTATTACGGTGTTTGAAAATACGGGAGCATATTCCATACGGCTTGCAGTAAGGGACAATCCGACGGGTGACAACGATGCTCTGGACGGGTACCGCCTGTGGTCTGATACGGAGCAGTATGACAGGCTGCTTCTTGTACAGACACGCCCTGCTGCGTCGGTTTCCGTAACGGTTTCGGAAGACAGTGAGGACAGCTCGGAATGTATTGCAAATGCAGTTTATGAGGCTTATGATGCAGACCACACTGATGACAGCACACAGGGTATACGAGAGGAATATTTCTGCTACAAGAATGTAAAAGACGCGGGATGGACTGAGGGCAAGCTTCCGAACAGGCTTGCAGCAGGGTGCACATATCTGGTTAAGTATCAGGTAAAGGATGCGGAGGGGACGCTGTCTTTCCCTGCCGTGGCGGTTGTGTGTACTACTGAGCCGGGAGTATACGAGGAGATTGATGATACGGTTCCGCCTACGGTGTATATAGACACAGCAAAGACAGAGATAAAAGTGGGAGAGGAACTTCTGATAGACGGATATGCGCTGGATGATTACGGCGTGGATTCGTATGAGATGTATATAGACGGGGAGCTTGTGCTCAGCTCTTTTGGACGAGTGATATTAACTCCTGACAAGGCTGGTGAGATAAAAGTAAAGGCGGTAGCCACGGATATCGGCGGCAATACTTCCGAGAAGGAAATCACCATCACCGTGGTGGACGACAGGGACACTACGCCGCCTGTGGCAGAGATTACATCACCAAATTCGGGTTCGGAGCTTGGATTTAATATACAGATAAAGGGAACAGCTGATGATGAAACCAAATTTGACAGCTATACACTTTCGTACCGCGCGCAGAGTGAAGATGAGTATCACGTCTTTGCCGAGGGCAGCGAGGCAGTGACAGATGACGTACTCGGAACGCTTGACGTGTCGGAATTTACTGCCGGCACATACGATATACGGCTTACCGTAAAGGATGCGGCGGGAAATGTCTCTTACTATGGCATAACCCTGTATATCGAGGTGGGTACGGGTACATCGTCATACGCCCTTTCGGGTTCCATCGACTCGATATCACTGTCCGAAGACAAGTCGCAGATAGATATAAAGGGCAGTGTAAACGCGGAAGGAAATTTAGACAGATACTCGCTCACATACAGCTTGGGCGGGTACGGCGACAAGGTGACCATATCGGAAGGCACGGAAGAGGTAACAGACGGCATACTTGGCTCCATAAACACGTCAGAGCTATCGGGCGGAACTTATTACCTGACGCTCACTGCCACGGATACAAATGGCAACAGCGGAACTGCATCGGCGTCGTTTGGGTATACCGTGGGGACATCTTCGATTGAAAATGAGAACACGGGCGAGATAGGCAAAGACAGCGGAAAGGAAGAAGAAGGAAAAGAAGAAGGCGGCGGAGAAGAACAGAAGCCGGAGACGCAGGACAAGCCGTTCTCTGTCAGCCTGTCATACAGTCAGGCTGCAATAGGAACTGCGGTCAAGGTACAGGTGACACTGCCGTCGGATATTGATGAGAGTACTCTGGTTATATATAAGGGCGAAGAGGAGATAGCAAGCGGAACGAGGAAGACGGAATTTACGTCCGCAGTGTCCGGAAAAGTTAGGATAACCGCAGTCGGAACGGACACAGCAGGCGAGAAAAGACAGGTGACTGCTTACTGTAACCTCTTCAACGACAAGGACAAGAAGGCTCCCGTAGCGGAGATAACATCGCCTGCGATAGATGAGGCGCTTACGGAGCCTGTGGACATAACAGGCTCGGCATATGATGAGACGGAGCTTGATTACTGGAAGCTGGAATACCGCATGACAGATTCCGACACATACATACTTCTCTCAGAAGGTACAGAGAAAGTGAAGGACGGTACTCTGGGACGACTTGACACAACCATGCTTATGAACGGACAGTACACCTTAAGGCTGACGGTATGCGACAAGGGCGGCAACAGGACGAGACTTGAAAATGATTACGTGGTAGAAGGCGGTCTCAAGGTCGGTGCCATGAACATAGGCTTTACCGACATAACGGCAAAGATGGGCGGTTCCACGGTGACTGTAAACCGCATGTACGACAGCAGGAATAAGCAGCAGGGCGACTTCGGTATCGGCTGGACGCTCGGCATATCAGGCATGAAGCTGTACGAGACAAATGATATAGCAAACGGGTACCAGATGACACAGTCGGGTTCCCTGTTCTCAACAGCATACCAGATAAGCGAAACGGTAAGCCATGACGTAACCGTGACATACGGCGACGGGACAAGCGACAGATTTGAAGTATCGCTTTCACCGGAGCGCAGGGCGCTCGTGCCGATATCCGAGGTGACGGTATCATACAAATGCGTGACAAGCCAGAAGGTGAAGCTCGAGATTATAGGCGATACGACTGCATACTTTACAGGCAACGGGCTGATGTTCTACGAGGACAGCATGTTTGACGACCTGAAATACAAGCTCACCAACAAGGACGGCGTGCAGATGTACATGACGGCGGATGGCGGCGTATACAAAATAGCTGACACCGACGGCAACGTAATAACGGTTGATGAAAACGGATACCATGCGGAAAACGGAAAAAGCATCATATTTGACAGGGACAGCAAAGAGCGTGTTACGGCGGCGACGGATCCGAACGGGAACACCACGAAGTACGCATATGACGATGCGGGCGACCTTATAAGCGTGACTGACAGTGCAGACCGCACGGTGAGCTTCACATACGACGCGGAGCACAACCTGATATCAATCACCGACCCGATGGGCATAGCAGTGGCAAGGAATGAGTATGACGATGACGGAAGGCTTATTGCGACCATAGATGCGGACGAGAACAGAATAGAGTACGATTATGATGTGGACGGAAGAACGGAAGCGGTGAAGGACCGCAGAGGGAATACCACGGTATACACCTACGATGACAGCGGCAACATACTCCAGACGGTGGATGCATGCGGAGGAAAGGCGACAAATACCTATGATGACATGGGAAATCTTCTCTCGACAACGGACGCAAACGGGAATACCACAGGCTATGACTATGACTCATCAGGCAACGTGACAAAGGTAACCGCCGCAGACGGCACAGCCGTTTCAAGTGAATATACACAGGATAACCTTGTGTCCGGCATACAGATGATGGACAAGACCGTCATGGCAATGGAGTACGATGACTATGGCAGACTGACAAGCCTGACTGACGCTGACGGCAATGATACGGAATACACATATTCGTCAGACGGAAAACTCACGGGAGTAACTGACGGGATAGGAACCGTCCAGACGGTGACATACGATGCGGACGGAAATGCTGCTTCCACCACAAACGGTGCGGGCGAGACAGCATCATACACTTACGATAAAGACGGAAGGTGCACTTCGGTGACGGTCAGCCGGATAGAGAATGGTGAGACGCTCACATTCACAAGCACCTACAACTACAACGAGGCGGGAGACATTATCCAGAGCGTTGACAACTCCGGAAACGTGACGGCATATGAGTATGATGCGGATGGAAACATGATAGCATCAACCGACGCAAAGGGACGCAGAATCACGTATGAATATGATGACCTCGGCAACACGGTGAAAACTGCATACCCGGACGGAACATGTGAGACTTTCGATTATGACGCAAACGACAACAACACGTCGGCGACAGACCGAAGCGGGCAGACAGTGCAGATGGAGTACGATAAGCTGAACCGCCTTACGAAGAAAACATACGCTGACGGGACAAGCGAGACATACACTTATGACGCAGCAGGCAACGTGACGTCAGTTACAGGCACAGGCGGCGGAAAGACCACCTATGCATACGACTGCCGCGGCAGGAATACTTCCGTAACGGACGCACTTGGTAACACAACCGTGTTCGCATACGACGAGGCTTCGAGACTTGTATCTCAGACGGACGCGCTTGGCGGCGTGACGTCATATGAATACGATGACAACGGCAACGTGACAAAGACTACGTATGCGGACGGCAACAGCGTAACTGCTAAGTACGATGCGAGAAGCAGAATCACTGAGCAGAAAGACCAGAACGGCAGTAAGACGGAGTATGCCTATGACGGCGCAGACCGTCTTGCAGGCGTGACAGACGCAGACGGCGGAACCTACACCTACGGCTATGACGGAAACGGCAATCTGGCAACGGTTACGGACGCGCTTGGGAACACCACCACCTACACTTATGATGCAGGCGGCAGGGTGTCCACGGTTAAGAATGCTCTGGGCGGAACTGCTTCATACGTATATGATGAAACAGGAAACGTGGCGAAGTACACAGACTGTGCGGGAAATGTCACGACATATGTCTATGACGATATGGACCGCCTCACGGAGAAGAACGTGTCAGGAGAAAAGACTTCATACACCTACAGCAAGGCGGGACTTCTCACAAAGGTCACGGACGGCATGGGAACCGTAAGCTTCAGCTATGACAGCTATGGAAGACTCACAGGAAAGACAGACGCAGCAGGGAATAAGCTGACGTATACCTACGACAAGTGCGGCAGGCTGTCGTCCATGGACAACGGATTCGGCGGAACAAAGTACGAATACGACATCATGGACCGCGTGACGCGTGTCATAGACAGGAACGGTCAGGCGACGGTGTACGAGTATGACGCCCTCGGCAACAGAAGCGCAGTGTGCTATCCGAACGGAAATGTCATGACATACACCTACGATGCGTGCAGCAGGCTCAAGGAAGAGTGCATAGTAAACGCAGACGGTGTGACGCTTGCAAAGTATACCTACGGTCTGGGCAAGGCAGGGGAACGTCTCAGTGTGACTGACATCACAAACGGCATAGAGACTGACATCGCGTATGAGTACGACAGCCTGAACCGCCTGACGAAAGAGGTCATAGAACGCGGAGACAACAAACTTACAAACGAGTACGGCTATGACAGTGCGGGAAACCGCACGTCAAAGGAAACCAAGGTTAAGGGTGACATCACGGAGCTTGCGGACACGCAGCTTGACGAGGTGGAGATAACTGAAGGTACGACTACTTACACCTACAACGCCTTAAACCAGCTCGTAAACGAGAAGTCAGATGACGGAACCATCACGTATACATACGATGCAAACGGAAACCTGACGGAGCAGGCGGGCAGAAAGACGGCTTCCTACAGCTATGACGCGGAGAACCGTCTGACTAAGGCGACGGTACAGAGCGGCAACAGCGTCACGATAGAGAGCTATACCTATGACTATGCAGGCAACCGCACATCGAAGACAGTCAATGAAGACAGCACGGTATATTACGTGACCGACACGAGCGGAAGTCTTGCATATGTGGCAGCCGAGATGGATGCGGACGGCAAAGAGACTGCTTCATACACCAGATGCGACGGCGAGCTGATGTCGATGGAAAGAAGCGGGGAAGTATGGTATTATCTGTATGACGGACTTGGCAGCACAAGGCTTCTTACAAATGAAGCGGGACGTATCACAGACAAGTATGCCTACGACGCATACGGCAGCCTCCTGAAAAAGAGCGGCGGCACTGAGAACGACTTCCTCTACACGGGCGAGCAGTATAATGCGAACACGGGGCTATACTACCTGAGAGCAAGATACATGAATCCGGGCACGGGCACGTTCATAAGCATGGACAGCTATCAGGGAAGCCTTTACGATCCGATAAGCTTGCACAAGTATCTGTATGCGAATGCGAATCCGGTTACGTATACGGACCCGAGCGGATATTTCTCACTACCTGAACTTAGTGCTGGCATGACAATGTCGCAAGTGTTGTCATCATCGTGGAAATTTATAGGACTAAACACTTTGATAGGCTCTTTGACTGGAGCGGCTGTTGGAGCTGTTGATTCCATTTTAGGAGGAAATAATTTCTCGACGGTATTGCAGGATGCTTTTAAAGGACTTTGGCAAGGGGCATTGTTTGGATGTGTTCTATCTTCTTTAACATGTTTTGCAACAATTAGTCCAATTTGCATGACCTTGCTATGTGCCTCACAGAAATTATTGTTGGTGAGCGGAACGGTAGGTGTAGCTATATCGGCTGAAGAAGGACATCCTGCTCAAGCAATATTTCGAGCCATCGTGTCAATTTTTGCATATAAAAGTTTGGGCAAAATAATAGATGGAGTAGACATAGCTAAATTAGACGGAGCAACTAAAGGTTATAGTCAAGATGCAAATGGTAGATGGCACAGATCCAATGGGCAATTTGCATCAAATTCGGAAGTTGGGATAACAGGTAAGACAGCGAGTGGAAAAGGTGTTCATGGTAACTCATTGACCAATAATTTTAATAAAAATTATGGATATGCATTGATTGATAAGAATACAAGTGAGGTACTTAAATTTGGAGAAACTTTATATCCAGACACAAGATATACACAAAGTTATTTAGATAGCATAAATGCAGAAATGAAAGTATTGGTCAGTGGACAAAAATTAGATATTCATTTATGGCAGCATGATATGAACATGTATTATTTTTATAAATATGGAGATTTTCCACCGCTGAATAAGAAAGGTTGGTAGTATGGAAATAAATATTAATTCGCCACAGTATTACACAAATGAATTTGGGATAGATGACGATATATATAATCTGTGCCAAGATATTCATGAATACTTTAAAAACAAATGTTACAGCGAAAGTATTGATATAGTTGGAATAATACCTATAATTGCTCCTAAGGAGACGATAAATAAAGGCTTATGTAAAAGAGGGTATCATTGTGAACCAAAATATGGATTTGCAAGCGTCAGGGAGTACATAGATTATGAAGAGTATGTTTCTGCGGATGTTGAAAAGAAAAAAAAGTTAATGCTTCAATGTGTTTTAAATTCTGTAAAAACAATAAAAACAAAGGGAAGGATAGACTTTCAAAAATTCAAAGAGGATTTTGATGTTTTTTGTAAAGAACATAGAATTTAAAAAACGGCAAAAATTAAGCGGATTGTAAACATCGTGATTTAGAGCCCTCAATGACGTGGCAGTCGGCTTCATGTGCGACGGCATGTGCAAGACATCACTCGGCATCATCCTAAAGTCGATGATGGCAATATTCGGTCTCGGAAGCTAGGTTGACCAGATATAGGAAGCAATAAAGAGCGGCGATCCTGTGGAGATAGCGGTGCGGTTCGTGCAGCTTACGTGTATGCTGTTCGGGCTCACAAGCCAGTACTTCACGGGCGACACGCTGGTTTCGGCGGAATACGGGCTTACGCCGATAGCTGACATAGAGGCAGGAGACTATGTCTGGTCTAAGGACACGGAGACGGGAGAATGTGTTCTCAGGGAAGTGACGGAAGTTTCTCACTGTCGGAGACATCGGTTGAAACGAGTGGACAAGCCTGTCTGCAAAGTGCAAATGCAATTAATGCTATGGTTATGCTCAATATCGCAAGGAGCCTTTGGGGAACAAAACGGAGTTCCTATGTAGTATATACACTCATGGTTGCATTCCATACAAGAAATTGGATAGAAGATGATGGCGGTATGGTAGGATACAATATGATAAATGGTATAGGTGCAGGAAATAAAAATAAAACAATATATCATGATAAGTCAAATGAATATTTTAAAGACTACCCATCGTTGATTAATAATTATATTAGCGAAGAGATAAATGCAATATATGAAGATATTGGTGCATGGTGGAAGGTAAAGTAATATGGGAACATGGGAAGTAGGAATATATCAAAATGACCTCAGCGCAGATGTGAAAGACGATTATATAAGTAAACTCAAGGCTGGAAAGAGTGATGAACAGGCATTGGCTGAGATGCTTGATGAGTACAAAGAGGAGGCAGATGACATAGACTGCAAGTGCGATTTATTTATCGCACTTGCAGGGATTATGTGGGATAAGGGCAGACTTACGGAGGAAATAAAACAAAGAGCCCTTGCGGAGATTGAAGAAGACAAGACTGCAGAACGCTGGGAAGGCGAGAAGATTAGACAGAAAAGATGCATAGAACTTGAAAAGTTCAAGGAGAAGCTTGAGAGTGAGATGCCGCCCAGAAAAAAAGTGCCTGTGCACAGACCGTATAAAGCAGGGTGGATAGAAGGCGGTGTATATTGCTTTCAGATAACGGAGACGATAGATGGCTATGAAGAATATACTGGTTGGTATGCAACGTTTTATGTGGATAAGGTGTATAAGGAGGATTGGATAGTCAGAGGCGTATGGGACGAGGTGGCTGATGCTTATTTCTTTCTTTCAAAGGACAAGCCACAGTCTGCGGATGATATAAAACGTATGAAAAATATACTGTTCAGCTGGCCTCCAATTCAGATTAACTATGAAGCAGAAATACTGGAAAGCTCAAAAAGACAAAGACCAAAGGATTTGACATATTTGGGAAAGTGTGGTGATTTCAGATATCCTCACAATGATAAATATTCTAATAAAGATCTTGTGTTTTGGGGATATTGTACTGAAAGAGACTTAGTCTGGGGATATGTAAAACAGTTGGAATATGAGCGTTCATTGAGTGGTAATGAGAATTAGATTGCACGAAGTTCTGTAGTCATAATCTGTGCACTGCGTGGTAGTCGGCTTCATGTGCGACGGCATGTGCAAGACATCACTCAGAATCATCCTAAAACCGATGATGGCAATATTCGGTCTCGGAAGCCAGGTCGACCAGATACAGGAAGCGATAAAGAGCGGCGACCCCGTGGAGATTTCTACGCCTGCCGCCTGTATTTTTCCTAGATGAATTGTAACGAGGTTACCAGAGATAGGTTATATAGAAGAACTTTTTGATGAAGATTGGTATGCAAAATCATATATCTGGTTCTATGGAGAGTGGTTAGGCTCAGGAGCATATTGATAAGCCGGTAGGAACAGCACTTATAAGGGTTAGTTCCGATAGATTTGAAATTGATAAGAATGATAGGGAGATATATGTCGAGAAACGATAATAATTTTACGGAATTCGCAAACGTATGGAATAGGAGAGGCTATGGAGTTAGGTAAGAGCGATGAGAAGTTGAATATTGAAAACACAGACACCATGAATAATAAAGGTATAAAAATATGTGATGAATGTGGTAGTGAATTTTTAGTGGGTTCATCTAAAATGATGGGGTTATGCCCTGAATGTGCATCCGTTTTATATGGATATGAAAACTGCAAACATATTTTTCATCAAGGAAGATGTGTAAAGTGTTTGTGGAAGGGCAACAAAAGCGAATATGTTAAAAGGCTGGAGGACTTTAAATGACTATTCCAGAAAATAAAATTTATCCACGTACTGGGGATAAAGAAACAATTTATTTAAAAAATGTAATCAAAAATCCTAATATAGAAGTTGGAGATTACACAATGTATAATGATTTTGTAAATGACCCAACGCTATTTGAAAAAAATAATGTATTGTATCACTATCCTATAAATCACGATAAGTTAATAATCGGGAAATTTTGCTCGATTGCCTGTGGTGCTAAATTCTTATTTAATAGTGCTAATCATACATTATCTTCATTATCAACTTATCCGTTTCCATTATTTTTTGAGGAATGGAATTTGGATAAGAAGAATGTTGCTCAATCATGGGATAATAAAGGTGACATTATTATTGGTAATGATGTATGGATTGGATATGAGGCTGTTATATTAGCAGGTGTAAGTATCGGTGATGGAGCAATTATCGGCGCACGTGCTGTTGTTACCAAAGACGTACCACCATATACTATTGTAGGTGGTGTTCCTGCAAAATCAATTAAAAAACGCTTTTCTGACGAAACTATTTCATCATTATTAAGTATTCAATGGTGGAACTGGTCGAAAGAAAAAATCTCTAAAAATATAAAAGCAATACAGGCAGGAAAAATTGACGAATTACAATAACAAATGTGCTAGAAATTAAGGGGGTAAACAGATGAAGGTGGGACAAACAATTGACGGTCAATGGATAATTAGTGAAACAATGGGGCGAGGAGGTCAAGGTGAAGTCTTTAAAGTTACAGATTCTATAGACAGTTGTTTTTATGCGCTGAAATTTCTTAATAAGCAAAGTGATGAAGAACGAAGACAAAGAATGTTTATGGAAGTTTGTAATGTAAAGCATCTATCTGATAGACATTTAATGAATATTACATATTCTAATGCGGAAAAATATAAAGATTTATCGGAAAAACTTTATTATGTTTCAGATTTTATCGATGGGATATCTTTGGAACAGTATGTCGAAACTCATGATATATCCTACGCTGAGGCGATTTCTTTTTACATGGAATTCTTAAAAACAATTGAATGTTGCCATAACAATGGAATAATACACAGAGATATTAAGCCTGATAATATTATGCTGAAACAAGGTAATTTGGATGATTTTGTATTAATTGATTTTGGGCTATCATTCAACTTGGAGGATGATGATGGATGTACCCCAACTAATCAGCAATTAGGAAATCGTTTTTTAATTTTGCCGGAACTTGTAAGCGGAACCAGTCAACAAAAAAGATTATTGGAATCAGATTTAAGCCAGTCAGCAGCAATTCTCCTTTATGTATTAACAGGTGAGATTCCAAATGCATTATTTGACGGAGAAGGAAAACCTCCACATAAACGAGATAATGCAAAGCGAATTATTAGCGAGAAAGTAGAAAATAATACTGTTTTAAAGAGCTTGAATTATTTTTTTGATAAAGCATTTAGTAATAATCTTTCGGAAAGATATCATTCTGCTGGAGATATGAGAAGAGAGATGGCTACACTTAACGAGTCCAGATTTAACATATTAGGAGGTGGCGAAATGAATGATATTATTGCAATTGATGGTAACAGAGGATTAGAAAAATATAGATATAGTGAGTTGATTAGACATCTTAATCCAAGCACAGAATTATGCAATCCGGAGGGGTTGAAACTACCTATTATGACAGATATTCCACAATTGGTAGAGTATGGAATTGCGCTTCCGCCGCAATTACAATCAAAAGTGAAGAACTATTATTTGGGTGGAGACTTTGTTACCGCAGCAAATACGGTATGGATTAGGTCAATGGGATTGCTTAGAAAGAGAGTATTATCTTTAGGTGAAGATTTTGTGGCAGATATGGTGGAAGCAAGTGACATTGACTATGTTAGAAATCTTCCAGCTTATAGATTGATCGATTTGGCACATGAGCTTGGTTTTATTAATAAAGCGGGACAATCAAAGTTACAAAAGGCGAATGAGTTTTATAATTATTTTAATAATGATGAGGCTGATGAATATGAAGAAATGCCACAAGACGAAGCAAATATAATCATTAAAACATGCATTAGCTACATTTTATATAATAATCATGAATCCTTTGGTCTTCAGTTCAATGACTTTAGAGAAAAACTGAAAAGTGGAAGAGTTACTGAATTGTTTGATGACGATAGGGCTATGTTTGCAACATGTCCATATTTTTATTTAAAAACATCAGTAAGATCGTTGTTAAATTTATTTAGGGATTGCGAAGGAATAGAATATGATAATGTTGTTATCAATATGCAAATTATGTTTCCAGCGATATGGGAACGTTTAAAAATTGAGGAGAGACGAGCTCTTGCAGATGCATATACTGATTATATAAATGCTTCTGAACATAAAAAAATAAATGATTTAAATAAAATAATGTTGCAAGTCCATGCATTTGACTATGTTAAAGAGAACGTGCGTTCAAGAACATATATTCAGGTTGCAAACAAGTTACTAGATGTTCATTTTGATGTGAATAATTTCTATAACGAGCCGGGTATAATAAAAAAACTCGAGGATTTGGGTTCTCAAATTCCTACGTTAGCTTTAAAGGAAACAATTACTTCTGTATTGTATGTTAAGTTAGGAAATTCATATGGAACAAGTTGGTCTGCTGAAACGATTGCAGATAGAATATTAGAGCGCCTAACGGAGTCGGAATGGATAACATATTTGGAGAGTTATATGTTAGAAGAGACAAATCTTATCGATTCGATCAACGATTGCAATAAAATGAGAAATCAATGGAAGTCAGTAATTAAAAAATACAATTTGAAGGAATTGACAATTAGTAATCCTCAAATCAAGAGATTGGTTTCAATTGCATAAGTATAATGGGTGTTTAAGATAAAATGTTGCTGTACTGTGCATTCTTTTGGGAGGAACTACAAGTCCTGCGGACATATTATTAGTAACTGCCAAACAGGATCCGCGTTATTAATAAGGTGGAAAACCTGTACTCCTATGTCGGTACGGACAACTTCTGGTAAAGGGCCAGAAGTTCATAAAGCAAATTATACAGGAATCACGTCTAGGCCTCAGGACCAGAAGTGGTCTTTTTCCACACCTACTCACGCAGATACGAAGCCAGGAATGAAAGTTGTAGCTCCGCCAGATTTGGCAGGTGCATTTTAGGTGATGTGGAATTATGATATGCGGGGCGACATAGGAGCCCGTTCCCGTGCCTAAGTTGTAAATGCAACAGGTGATGGATTTCACCCCGGATTATTCAATTCGAAATGCCTCTACGCATAGCAACTGTATCTTGAATGACCTTAAAGCTAGGACAACTGCCCATAAAACGAATACCGATGTCATAAATGAGCTTATGATGATTCCTGATATGAATAGTAATTTTACTAAAACTTCCCACACCGATATGGTGTGTTGAGCCTTGAAAATTCAATATTTTAGCCAATAAAAAGGGCATAAACCTGTTCCGTTTGGTATAATGGAGTTGTCGAAAAACCATCTTTACAAAGGAGATTTATGCCATGTCCAGTATACCACAAAACCATTCCGATGAAAAAGCCTTAGTTGACTGTGTTAAGAGATTTTTTTCTAAACACCATGTTGGCAAGTTTCTTGCCAGATGCAATGGAACGAAAGAAAAATGTGTTTCTCCTGTTTCTCTGCTTTGGTACAAACTCAGCAATATTTTGGTTGGAAGAAGCATGTATATGCAGCAACGGACCAGCTCTTTTAAGGAAGATTTTTCCAAGAACACGTTCTACCGTTTCCTTAATTCTACAAAAACAAACTGGCTTCGTTTCACTTCTCTTCTTGCAGCGGATATCGTAGATCATGACATCAAAAATCTGACGAATGATAGCAGAAAAAATGTTTTCATCATGATCTTTATTGATCAACCAACAAATGACCTGGATTATAAGTTGGTGAATATACTGAAAGACTTGTTCTGTCAATTGAAAAAGAATGTATCATGTATAGTTAATACAGCGATAATAGGTGGAAGAGCCTACTAATAAAAAGTCAAGTACTTTTTGAAGAAATTTAAGAATTGAAAAATAGGCACAAGAAATAGGCTGCCCAAAACGGCTAGCTTAGCGGAGGAGATAATCGTTTGATATTTAAAACTCTTCGATTTGAGATTGCTCTAAGTTGCGTAAGCACTCCTTAACCCTGCCATAGTAGATTCGTAAGAATTTATTGGCACCAGCGGTCATGTAAACAAGGTATGGTTTTCCTTCAGCACGTTTTCTATCAAGGAACTGATAGACAGGTTCGTTTACAGGCTTGTTTTTAAGGTATGTGGACATCACTTGAAAAAGGGTCTTCCTAAGCCTTGTAGAACCGTTCTTTGAAGCGCGGTTGCTTCGTTGCATGAATTGTCCAGATTCATTTACACCAGGATCAACACCGGCAAATGCAGTGATAGCTTCTCGATGTGTAAAACGAGATACATCCCCGATTTCAGCAATCAATTGAGGTCCATAGGTTTCACCAACACCATACATGCTCATTACGGTTTCGTATTCGGGCAGTGTAGAAGCAAGCCCATTCATTTCTTTACGAATGATTTCGATGTGTTCCGATACCAAACGCAACTGTTGAATGCTTTGCTGAATAAGGAGTTTGTAAGATTTTTCCTTTGGGAACACTGCAACAAGTTGTTTGGACTCCTCGAATAGTAAGGCTGGCTTATTTTTCTGGTAGTTATAATGATGCTTCTTACAGAATGCTTCATAGCGTTCCGTAAAGGCTTTTAGCCCAATTTTGTGGACACAATCAACATGCCCAAAAGAATAGGCATAATCAACCCATTTTTCACTACCATCGTCTCTAGTGGGGCTGTCGAAGAGTTTGTTCACACCGGGATAAGTATTATCTAGGAGTGAAATAAGATTGGGTTTGGCAGCAACTTTCTGTTTCATGAAGAAAGTGAACTGCGAATTTAGTGTTTTAAGTTGTTCTCTTGTAGTATCCATACTTGAATACTCACGCAGTTCTGCCCAGTTGTCAAGAGCATACTTAGCGATTTTTCTCGCATCAGCGGGATCTGATTTTACTTTACGAAGTGTATTTTGTTTTTGACCCTTAATCAGTTTTGGATTGACGGCAGAGATAAAGATACCTGCTTCAGATAAAGATTTGACAACAGGCTCGTGATAACGACCTGTACATTCAATGACAGCTCTGGTTTCACCCTCCAGAGACTTGAGATAGGTTACAAGGGTGTTCAGCTTATCAGATGTATGTAGGACATCAAAGGGGTTGCGAATAACAACTCATGCGGGCTGAATGATAGTGATGGTGCTTTTGAGTTTAGAAGCTTCAATTCCGACTGCGTTGTACATAAAGGTTTCCTCCATAAGTTGAAATTGTATGGTATTCAGCATTCCTCATTGCTTATTCAATCTCCTGGGGTCTCAATCGGACGTGCACATAGCAGTCCCACCTACATAAATCGAACGGCTGTAATGATAAGCTGGCTGACAGGCTTTTCTGCGGACGCCTAATGGTCCAAGGAGAAATAGGTCAGACCGATACTTATCTATCTTACAGCTTTAGCAACAAGAGGGAAACATCCTAACTGGCTGTTAGGTGGTGTATTCCCTACAACTTATATATTAGGAGGGGGTATCGTACATCTGTTGTGTGCGAGAAAGAGAAATGGGAACATTGGAAGTGGACAAGAGTCTTAAAGCGGCGTTTAAGGAAACGCTGGAGCCGCATGGGTTCAAGAAAGTAAAGGGGAGGTATCCGCACTTTGTGAGGATGGCAACTCCCGAGATTATTCAAGTCATCAACTATCGGCTGGAGCAGGCTCTGTCGCCGCAGTTGGAGGAAAAACGGTTTGAAGTATACTGTGCGGTCGGCAGTATATACCGCCCGGAGATCAATCTGAACCGGTCTGTGTATGCCAGCATGGATTGGATAAATACAACACAGCTAGATATGTATTTTACGGCAAAGCGAAATGGAATACCGGTTTACGAGAATGAACAGCCGGGAGTTGACTATATCATCAAAAAGGGAGATGAAGCTTCTCTCAGAGAACAGATTGCGTTTGCCATGACTGGCATAGAGCATTATGTAATTCCTGCATTTGACAAGGTGGTGGATTTAAAGACTTGTGTGGATTATTTGGAACTATATGGCTTTGATGAGTTGGAAGTCAGATTAGAAACAGAATGTAATGTAGATGCATTTATTTTGCCAGCAAAGTATCCAGATGTAGAATCTTACAGCGCAAAAGTACAAAATGATTTCCAAGAGGCAAATAGGAGAGTGATGCAACTTGTTTCAGAAAAAAAGATGACAGAAAAGGAAGGAAAGGAGAGATTGCTTAGGTGTGAAGGAAGATACAATGATGATATTAAACAATATGAAAAATTTTTTTCAGATGAAATAACTAAAAATGAGATTGCACGATTAAAAGCAGAACGTGCAGAAAAAAATTTAAACGCAATACGTACGATGGGAATCGAAGTGTAAAAGACGGGGGGCAAAAAGAAGGGAGTAAGCATATGAAATTTTATTGCACGGGAAAAGGTCATCTGGTTTCTTGAAAACCAGATGACCTTTTTTTGAAAAGCAGAAAGGCTTCTTGTCCTTTCATTAGTATATTCAATTTAAAGTCAACTATAATTATTTATCCTTGTTATCAGCGTCGATCACTGACTTGATCTGTTTCATAAGAGAGTCATAGTTGTCCTGATTGTCGATTCCTCCAAGCATAGGTTCTCCGACAATATTACCATTTCTATCGACTAGTATGGTTGTAGGAAATGCCATGATGTCGGAGGCATACTTGCCTATACTTGAATCAGAGTCAATGGAGATATTGCGGTATTTTGCACCCTGGCTGTCAAGAATGGCTGCGGCTTCCTTGATAGCATCTTCGTTTCCGTCAAATGTCTCTGTGTTGATACCTACTACCTCGCCTCCCATCGATTTGATGGCATCGTTCAATTCATTAAGCTTGGATAATTCTGCGACACAAGGCTTGCAGCCGGTAAACCAGAAATTAACGACAGTTACTGCATTATTGGAAAACAGGCTTTCGTCAACAGAATTACCATCCAAATCCTTGCCGGAGAAACTATTGAAAGGTGTGATTTCTTCGGAACTGTCGTTCTGGTCGGTGCTATCTGATCCTGTATTATTATTTTCGATTTCGGATATCTGCTTTTCAATCTGTCTGATGGTTTCAATATCATCGTTAAGTGTTTTAAGTTCATCATCTGTAAAGGATTCCTTGTTTGATTCAACGGCGCTGGCCAGATAATCGGCATAATCTCCGCTTGGATCAGCGCTGCTTTTATTCATCATGCCAAATACCTTGTTCCATACATCCTGGTGATCTGCAAAGATCTGGTTCTCCTGTTGATATAAATCATCCAGCTTCGTGTTGGAATCGTCCGCAGCTTCAGTGGTAGATTCTGTCTGGGTTTTTGGTGAACTCTCAGTTGTGGCAGATCCTGATCCGTTACATGCCGTGAGAGATAATGCTGCACAGAGAGTGATAATAGATATTAATGTTTTTTTTGTCTTCATAAATAATTGCTCCTTTAAATAATAATTTAGATAATATTAGTGTGGCTGATTGTTACACGTTGGTTTTGGAAGATTGTTCATGTCCCTTTTGGGAACATGGCTTTCCCATAAATTGATAGTGGATCGCGTCTTTTGGACAGGCCTTTATACACGCTCCACATCGTATGCATTCCGGATGATTTGGTGTTTTGCATACATCTACATCCATTTTGCATGCCTTTGAACACTTACCGCATCCGACACATTTGCTGCTTTCAACCTTGATACTCATAAGGCTGACCTTGTTGAATAATGAGTAGATTGCGCCGAGAGGACAAATCCATTTACAGAAGGGTCTGTAGAACAGAATACTCAGAACGACAACTGTAATTAAAATAAGGCATTTAAATGAAAACAGCTTTCCAAGAGCAGAGCGTATAGCTGCATTTCCGAGTGAAAGTGGTATAGCACCTTCCAGAACACCTTGTGGACAAATATACTTACAGAAGAACGGGTCTCCCATTCCTATGGAGTTCGTTACAAGCATCGGCAGAAGTATAACGAAAACAATAAGGATTATATATTTCAGGTATCTTAGTGGTTTCAGCCTGGCTGTGGAAAACTTTTTCCCGGGGATTTTGTGAAGCAGATCCTGAAACCATCCAAATGGACACAAAAACCCACATATAAATCTTCCGAGGATCACACCGATTAAAATGAAAAAACCGGTTATGTAGTAAGAAAATTTAAATTTGGATGATCCGACGACCGCCTGAAATGCACCAATGGGACACGCTCCTGTTGCAGCAGGACAGGAGTAACAGTTTAGTCCTGGTACGCATACTGTTTTTGCATTGCCCTGATAGATCTTGCCTTTAAATAAATTGGGGATGTGAATATTGGTAAGCAGCGTGGCTGCTGCCTGTATCCATCCGCGTATTCTGGCTGTTTTTTTTGACAGTGATTTGTTCTTATCCAATTCCTACACACTCCAGACATAATTTTATTGCTTTGCTGAGCACGGCAGCCGCTTCACCTCTGACTGCACCATAGCTGATCATTGCCATACCCGTGATGAGTAAAATGATCTGAGATATTTTCCTGTACTTCAAGTTATTGCAGCTCCTTTCATGATTGTGTTTGTTGACCAGCTGACTTGGATATTATACAATAGCTGTTGTAAAATTTTTGTTAAGAAGGATTTTTGTTAAGAAACAGGTGACAGTTTTGAGATTATTGATAGTTGAAGATGAGAAGCAGATATGTGATATGGTTGCGAAAAGCCTGTATGATGCCGGGTATGAGGTGGATACCTGTTATGACGGAGAAGCGGCTCTTGAATGCATTCTGTCAGAGGAATATGACCTGATCGTTCTGGATCTGAATCTGCCGGGTATGGATGGAATGGAGATTTTAAAGGAACTCAGACAGAAAAATGAGGAGACAAAGGTTATCATATTATCTGCGAGGGGGCAAATTGCGGATAAGGTTGAAGGGCTGGATGCAGGTGCAAATGATTATATGGAAAAACCATTTCATTTGCAGGAGCTTGAGGCGCGTATCAGAAGTCTTACAAGAAGAAAATTTGTACAGAAGGATGTATGTCTGGAAAGTGGCGGGATAAAGTTTGATACGATAAAACGTGAGGCATACGCAAAAGGAGAGAAGGTTCCCCTTACAAGAAAAGAAAATGGAATCCTGGAATATCTGCTTCTTAATCTGGGCAGACCGGTAAGCCAGGAGGAATTGATGGAGCATGTCTGGGATGCTTCGGTTGACAGCTTCAGTGGAGCAATCAGAGTACATATGTCTTCGCTGAGAAGAAAGCTTAAGGCAGTGCTTGGATATGATCCGATTTTGAACAAGGTGGGAGAAGGCTATAAAATACGAGAGGAGTCCGACAGATGAAAAGAATGTCGCTGCAGTGGAGGCTTACCTGTATAATCACATTATATATTGCGCTTATATGTGGATGCCTTACTTTGCTTGTCTATAAAAATGGCGTGTATTATATTGATTCTCTGCAAGAAACCGTTGATGCCCAGGGAGATGATAATGGGAGCGGTACTGATGAAATATATATCAGTATTCCGGAGGATAAGTGGGATGAATTTGCAAATGACTTTTCTGTTAAGGTGTACAATAATAAGGCTGATTACAAGAAAAACAGCCTGATAATTTCTGCCTTGCTGGCCCTGCTTGGCGGAGTAGCTACATATTTTATAAGTGGGCATGCACTAAAGCCTATCAGTGAGTTTTCTGATAAAATTGAAGAGGTACAGGCACAGAATCTGGCGGATTCACGAATAGAAGAAAACAATGTTAAAGAACTGAACCAGCTCAGCGTTTCATATAACAAGATGCTTGAACGCCTCTCGGATGCATTTGAGATACAGAGACAGTTTACTGCAAATGCAGCACATGAGCTCAGAACTCCACTGTCTTTAATGCAGATACAGCTTGATTCATATAATTCTTCCCGGCACCCGGGAGATGATGAAGTTACTCTGCAGACGATAAAGATGGTAACTGAACAGAATGAGAGACTCAGCAAAATGGTAAAGACACTTCTTGATATGAGTGAGCTTCAAACTGTGAGCCGGGATGATAAAATAATGGTCGACGCGCTTGTTGATGAGGTATTGGCGGATCTGGAACCTCTTGCACAGGAAAAGGATATAGAACTTATTGGAGAATGTACGGATGTAACGATGATAGGAAGTGACATCCTTATTTACAGGATGTTATACAATCTTGTTGAGAATGCTATAAAATATAACCGCACAGGAGGACGGGTTACAGTGACAGCGCGTCAGAAGGAAAAACACGTTTACCTGTCAGTAGAGGATACCGGAAATGGTATCCCGGAAGAACTGAAGGATCGCGTGTTTGAACCTTTCTTTCGCGTGGATAAATCCAGAAGCCGTGAGCTTGGCGGCGTAGGACTGGGACTTGCTCTTGTCCGCGAGATCGTGATAGTGCATGATGGCAATATTGCAGTTAAGTCTAATCCGTCTGGGGGAACGATTTTTGAAGTCGTTTTATAAAGTGAGCATTATATTGTTGCCGTTGCGGATTTGGCACGGCTAATTTTATTTTCCCCGAACTTTCGTCTCAGCTGTTTCATAACCCACAGGTACGCAGGTATCAGGAAGAGATCAGCACATACCCATGCAAGCGGACTTCCTAGTGATACGCAGATGAAACCGAAATGAGGCACCAGCACGAAACCGGCAACAGAACGAGCAATCATCTCACATATGCCTGCAAGTATGGCGAAAGTCGAGTAGCCAAGCCCCTGTATCATGAATCTTACGATATTCACAAGAGCCAGGAATATGTAGAATGCTGCGTTGATAACCACGAATTCATATATGTAGCCGATAAGCTCAATCTGTTCCTTCTTTACAAAGAGAAGTGCAAGCTGCTTTCCGAACACGATGGAGAAAGCCAGAGCCACGAGGGCATATATGATTCCCATCTTGATACACGCCTTAAGCCCCTGATCAACACGGTCAAGACGCCTGGCACCAACATTCTGACCTCCGTACGTTGCCATGGTGGAGCCCATTGCATCGAAAGGACAGCACATGAACATGGAGATTTTGCTTCCTGCTGATACGGCTGCAACATATGTTGAACCCATATCATTGACTGCGGTCTGTAGAATGACACTGCCTATGGCTGTTATGCTGTACTGCAGTCCCATAGGCAGACCCATACCGCAGAGCTTCAGGCAGTGGCGCATGCTGAATGTCCAGTCCTCTTTACTGAATTCAAGATACTTCAGTTTCTTTGTCATGTATATCGTACATATGATTCCTGACACTGCCTGTGAAGCTACTGTGGCAACTGCAGCTCCGGCGACGCCCATAGGAACGACAAGTATAAGGTCAAGTATGATATTTACAAGCGATGATCCCACAAGGAATATGACAGGTGTGATACTGTCTCCGAGTGATCTCAGTATTCCGGCAGTCAGGTTGTAGAGAAATGTTGCAGGAATGCCCAGAAATATTATAAATATGTATATGTATGCGTCATCGATGATATTCGAAGGTGTTCTGAGAGCCTTGAGTATCTGCATTGTGAATATACTTACGGCCACAGTTATAACAGCAGCCAGTGCAACGGATGACCATATGCTGTTGATTATATAAGCTTTGAGATTCTTGAAATCCTTTGCTCCATAGGCCTGGGCAACAGGGATTGCAAATCCGTTGCAGATTCCTATACAGAAACCGAGTATCATGAAGTTGATGCTTCCGGTGGAACCCACCGCCGCCAGCGCGTCCGTTCCAAGTTTCTGCCCGACTATGACAGAATCTACCATATTATAAAACTGCTGAAATATCAGACCAAAGAGAAGTGGCAGACCAAAGTTCAATATAAGCTTTGAAGGCTTTCCTTCAGTGAGGTCTTTTGTGCCACTGATGCGCGCAATAAAATTCTTCATGTGATTCACCTCTCAAAAATCTAGTTGCTAGTGTATAAATCATTTGTTTTCACGATATCGTGTATTTGCTAGTTAATCACCTTTTAATGATTTTATATATGGAAAAAAGGTGATTAAACGTGGTAAAATGTAAACACTTTTGTAATGCTGAAAACTTGATATATATTAGCCTCTGAACTAATATAAGTATAGTCGTAAAAGTGATGAAAAAAGAGAAAATAATTGTGCATAAAGCGCATGGATACAACCCGGGATAATATCGATAACGACAATGACCTGGCGGGGGATATGGAATGAGCAGAGATAGCGATAAAAAAAATAATAAAAAAAAGAACGATAAAAAGATTGGCAAGAATAATAAAACGGGCAGAGAAGAAATCAGGAATATAAATAGTATGAACGGTGGCACAGCAAAATCTTACAGGCAGAAAGTTCTTGTGAATCAGGCAGGAAAGCTAGTGGATGAGCTTGAGCGGGCGAGACGAGAGGAGCAGGAGTCCCAGATTGATGGAATAATCAGACAGAAGGTTATCAAGAGAAAGAATACCAGGGCTGCCTATCGTATTGTGGGAATAGTATTTATACTGATTGGAATCGCGTGTATGTGGTGGGCCATGGGAGGTCACTACAGGTTTTTGAAGGCGGCGGTTTCTATAGCAGCCATGGCATATGGGTTTTATATTGTAAGGGCGTCATTCAGGAGTGCAGCATATGATGCTACATATTTGTTTGGACAGGACAGGATAACGATACTTCAAAAGGGTGGAAGTAAGATCATACCATACGAAGCAGTGACGGGTTATACAATGATAGAACCAGATCCCGAGATGAAGTATTATATTTTTAAGTTCGACAGGGGGAAGGAGAGTTATGTAGTGCCGTTTGCCGGGGCGAAGGCAAAATGTGAATCAGTGTACAATATTTTCAGAGAGAAGGTAAGAACAGATGAAAAAGAAAATTCTTGAAAAACTCCAGAGTACGGATGGTTTTGTATCAGGACAGGAATTATGTGAGCTGCTGGGTGTGTCAAGAACCGCAGTGTGGAAAAATATACAGGCTCTGAAAAATGATGGATATGTCATAGAAGGAGTTAATAATAAAGGCTATAGGTTGGTTAGCGTTCCTGATGTCATGTCTGAGGAAAATATATCGAGGCACCTCAACACGGAGACATTTGCAAGAAAACTCTACTACTATGATGAAACTGATTCAACAAACACCCGCGCTAAGATAGTTGGTGAGACGGATCCTGTACACGGCGCATTGTTTGTTGCAAATGAGCAGACGGCAGGAAAAGGCCGGAGGGGACATAGCTGGAATTCAGATAAGGGAACAACGATATCCATGTCGTATCTGCTAAAACCGGATATAGATATCTCGTGCGTATCCAGGATAACTCTGGTGTCGGCGGTTGCACTTGCAAGAGCATTCGGCAAAGTGGATGGTGTCAAGCCTCAGATAAAGTGGCCCAACGACGTACTTTCAGATGGAAAGAAGCTTGTCGGAATACTTACAGAGATGAGTTCAGAGGGAACTGATATTAGTTATGTTGTCGTGGGAATTGGTATAAATGTATATAACCAGAGTTTCCCGGAGGACATTGCGGACAAGGCGACATCAATTCTTCTAGAGAACGGCAGGGGATGTGACAGGTCATGGTTCATAGCGCAGGTGTCAAATGAGTTTGAAAAACTATATGATGAGTTTGTAAAAAATAAAGATCTGGGATTTCTTGTTGATGAGTACAACAGTTATCTTGTGAACAAGGATAAGCAGGTATATGTCATAGAGGGAGATCAGAAAACTGAGTATACAGCCTTGGGACTTTCCCCGGATGGCGGACTTCTTGTCAGGGGTGCTGATGGAGCTGTGCGCGATATAATATCAGGTGAAGTATCCGTCAGAGGCATATATGGATATGTATGATATATGATAAAGTATAATGTGTATGAACAAAGTCCATATCTGTTTGTGATGACAAGCTGCGGATCGTGTATTGGAGATAAAAAGTCATTTGCATGTCAGCATATGGGGCTAAATAATATTAATAAATGGCAGGCATGATTCAAAAAAACTAGAAATATAGCCCCTTATGGTTTATAATCGGCAGTGGGTATATAACATAACTTAGAAAATTCAAAGAACTATAAAAACATTCAAAAATAAAATTCAAAAAAGAAATATAAAAATGGAGGACATAAACATGGAAAAGATTCAGATGACCACACCACTTGTAGAGATGGATGGAGATGAGATGACCAGAATTCTCTGGCAGTATATCAAGGATGAGCTTATCTATCCATTTATCGATCTCAAGTCAGAGTACTATGACCTTGGACTTGTACATAGAAATGAGACAGATGACAAGGTAACATTTGACTCAGCATATGCAACACAGAAGTATGGTGTAGCTGTAAAGTGTGCAACCATCACACCTAATGCAGCAAGAGTTAAGGAGTACAATCTCAAGGAGATGTGGAAGAGCCCTAACGGAACTATCAGAGCAATTCTCGATGGTACAGTATTCAGAGCACCTATCGTTGTAAAGGGAATCGAGCCATGTGTTAAGAACTGGAAGAAGCCTATCACCATCGCAAGACATGCATATGGTGACGTGTACAAGAGTGTAGAGATCGATGTTCCAGGTCCTGGAACTGCAGAGCTTGTATTCACAGGCGATGACGGACAGGTTATAAAGGAGACTATCCATAAGTTTGATGGCCCTGGTGTTCTTCAGGGACAGCACAACGTGGACAAGTCTATTGAGAGCTTTGCAAGAAGCTGTTTCAAGTATGCGCTTGATACAAAGCAGACACTGTGGTTTGCGACAAAGGACACTATATCAAAGAAGTATGATCACACATTCAAGGATATCTTCCAGGAAATATTTGATGCGGAGTATAAGGAGCAGTTCGATGCAGCAGGTATCGAGTACTTCTACACACTTATAGATGATGCGGTTGCCCGTGTTATGAAGAGCGAAGGCGGTTACATCTGGGCATGTAAGAATTATGATGGAGATGTAATGAGTGACATGATCTCATCAGCATTTGGTTCACTTGCCATGATGACATCAGTTCTCGTATCCCCTGATGGAAAGTATGAGTACGAGGCTGCCCATGGAACAGTTATGAGACATTACTACAAGCACCTTGCCGGTGAGGAGACATCTACAAACTCAGTTGCAACTATCTTCGCATGGTCAGGAGCACTCAGAAAGCGTGGAGAGCTTGACGGAATCCAGGCACTTCAGGATTTCGCAGATAAGCTTGAGGCAGCAACCATCAAGACTATCGAGGATGGCAAGATGACAAAGGATCTGGCTCTCATCACAACACTTGAGAACCCAACAGTCCTCAACAGTGAGGATTTTATCAAGGCTATCAGAGAGACACTTGAGGGAATGCTTTAAAAAGTGATTCAAGATAATAAAAGCATTGAGAATATATAAAGAAAGAAGCATATCACCTTTATTCAGACAAATGGATAAAGGTGATATTTTTATACCATTGTGAAAATCGCAGCGCTAGGTTAAAATAACTTATATCTGAGTGTAGCGTATAAGATGATGAGGAGTTGTATTTATGAGAATTGAGCATGTTGCCATGTATGTGAATGACCTTGAAAGGGCGAAGAGTTTTTTTGAGAGATATCTGGGGGCATCGGCAAACAAGGGGTATCACAATAAAATGACGGGCTTTCGTTCGTATTTCCTCACATTTGATGATGGTGCAAGGCTTGAGATAATGAACAGACCTGGAATGGATGATCCTGAAAAAACGCTTAATAGAACAGGATTGATACATATAGCGTTCAGCGTGGGCTGCAAGGAGAAGGTGGATGAACTTACCAGGCTGCTTGAGTCTGATGGCTACGAGGTGATAAGCGGACCGAGAACGACAGGCGATGGCTATTATGAGAGCTGTGTGGTCTGCATAGAGGATAATCAGATAGAGATAACAGTATAGGAATGACAGAATAGGAATGACAGAATAGGAGGTAAAAGACAATGGATAATCAGGTATTAGAGGTAATAAAAAAGAGAAGCTCAGCGAGAGCATACAGTGATGAAGAGGTTACGAAGGAACAGCTTGAGAAGGTCATCGAAGCTGGGCTTCAGGGACCTACAGGTATGAATAAGAAAGAGATACATTTTACAGTTGTTAAGGGTGATGCTCCAATTCTGGAAGAGCTTGATGCAGAGAAGCGTGCACTTCGCGGACAGGATAAGCAGCCTCACAATTTCTATTATGAGGCTCCGGTGCTCATATTCTTAAGCGCTGAGGATGACTTCAAGTGGAGCAAGGTGGATTCAGGAATTGCAGTTCAGAATATGGCTATAGCGGCAGAGAGCATGGGGCTCGGAAATCTGATAATCGGTTGCGTGTATGATGCACTTCACGGGGAGAAGAAAGCATATTTTGACAAGGCACTTGCAATACCGGAGGGATATTCATTCCAGATAGCTCTTGCCGTTGGACACAAGACTGACAACAAGACACCACATGATTACGATGCTTCTGTGCAGGTAAGTTATCTGTAGTATATACGGGGAGGATATTGTATATGGGAAAACTTGTGATGGGGTATTGGGACTGCCCTTATTGTAGTACGAAACATATAGAGGGAACGAGGCGCGAGTGCCCCTCCTGCGGAAAGCCGAGAGGACAGGAAGTTAAGTTCTATATGGATGGAGTGAGGTATCTGTCTGAGGAGGAGAGCCAGACAAAGGGAAAAGGTGCAGACTGGTTATGTGATCACTGTGGAAACTATAATTCTGCTCTCAATACACGGTGTAGCAGCTGCGGTGCTGAACGAGGTGCGAAGGATAAGGGGTATTTTGACGTCAGGAAAGAGCAGGACGCAAGGAATGCCAGGAATGCATCAGGTACAGGAACGGCTGCCGGCGGACAAAACAGCGGGCAGGGCAATCGGAAAAGAGGACATTCATTTGGTGCTTTGAAGATAGTACTGATCGGCATGCTGGTGATAGCGGCGATAATCGGACTTACAGCAATCATAACCATGCCAAAGAAGAGAACAGTCACAGTCAAGGATATGACATGGAAGACCAGTGTTGATGTGGAGAAATATATTCTGTGTGATGAAGATGACTGGGAACTCCCAGAGGGCGCTACGCTAAAGACCACGAAACAGGAGGTTCATCATACAGAACAGGAATATGTGGGTGAGCGTGAGGAGACCTATGATTCATATGAAGTGATAGGTTCCCATGTGGAGTACAGCTACGAGGACAATGGTGATGGAACATTTTCCGAGGTGGCAAATGATGTGGATGATTACGGATATGTGACGAGAACGAGGTCTGTTCCTGTGTACAGAGATAAGCCGATATACAATACGAAGTATTACTATACGATATGGAGGTGGAAGTACGACAGGACGGAGACTGCGGAGGGCGGTGGAAAGACACCGGAATACCCAGATCCCCAGCTCACAGACAAGGAGAGGCTAGGGGAAAAATCAGTTGAATATGAAGTCACATGTGAAGTGAATGATAAGGAAAAGACATATAAAGTTGAAAAGTCTATATATGACAAACTTGACATAGGCGAGACATATAAAGTCAAGGCTGACTCTGAGGAGATAGTGAGTATCATAGAGTAGAGACTTGAGAATGCGGAGGCGGGCAAAAGTGACAAAGCAGTCAAAGTCTGGTAAGGATATTCAGATATTGAGAGACCATTCTGACCTGCCTGGCTCATCCCCGGATGGATAAGACATAGTGAAAATTATGTCGAATCTGTTCGGGGATTTTTTTATTATAACGAATATGCGGGAAGTCTGTTAAATACTATGTATTTGAGACAGAATAGTTAAGGCGGACATTGAATGAGAGGTAACCATGATAATAGGATGTGCATTCAGAATATGCAGCTCATAGCAGTTATATGCTGCAAAGCAGCTCTGCAACGGAGCTAATGGGGGACTTTGGTGTGATATGTTTTGACACACTGTATGCACAGACACATCTTCACAGTAACTTTATCACAAAGACACTCAGTGCAAATTCCAACTCGGGACTCAGAAATTCGTATGGAGTATATGAGAAATTCTACTTTGAAAATGCGGAACGGATGTGTGGCTGTGTGTCGGATGCAGGAACAGTGATAGCTCTAGAGGCGGCGGTAAATCTCGGACACAACTGGGATGGTTGTGTGGTGAGTGAAGTATTCTCAAATGGCGGAGAGTTTCACAGAGTACCGGGAAATAATTTCCCGGATGAAGAGCCAACGACAATTGAAATAGGACATAGAGCTGGGCTACAGCTTGGTCGTGTTCAGGAGATAGTCAGGCCAGGGAGACATTAGTAAAATACAGTTAGTACTGTATATAATTTAAATAGAGTTACAGCACCGCCATGTATGCAGCGTTTTACATGGCGGTGTTTTGCGTAATACAGGTAAAAATGCCCATAGTCTTGCATAATATCCTGGAATGTGATATATTTTAGAGGAATTTTGTGGTACAAAATACCATGGCGGGAGAATGTGTTTACATTATTTGACACAGAATAATAAGAAGGCACATTCTTTATTTTTGCTCATTAAAGATAGGAGAACAAGAACATGACGATAACTGATGAGACAATTGATTATGTTGGAATCCTTGCTAAGCTTGAGCTCTCCCCTGAGGAGAAGGAGCAGGCAAAGAAGGATATGTCAGACATGCTTGATTATGTCAGCAAACTGAATGAACTTAATACAGATGGTGTGGAGGCTATGAGCCATACATTCCCATACAACAATGTGTTCCGTGAGGACGTTGTCGTAAATGGAGACGACAGAGAGAACATGCTGAAGAATGCACCTGAGCAGAAGGACGGATGCTACAAGGTGCCAAAGACATTTGACTAGGAGGTAGGCTGAAGTGAATTTAATGGGTATGACGGCTGTAGAGCTGGGAAAAGCTATTAAAGATGGACAGGTGAGCGTAGTTGAAGCGACACAGGCCTGTCTTGACAGCATCGAGGCGTGCGAGAAAGATTACAATAGTTTTGTCACGGTTGATCGTGAAGGAGCACTTGCCCAGGCTGAGGAAGTGCAGAAGAAGATAGATGCAGGAGAGCTTAGCGGTCCTCTTGCAGGAGTGCCGATAGCAATAAAGGACAATATGTGCCAGGAGGGTGTGCAGACAAGCTGTTCATCCAAGATTCTGTCAAATTTTGTTCCGACATATACTGCTGAGGCCGTTGTAAAGCTCAAGGAAGCAGGAGCGGTCATAGTAGGGCATACCAATATGGATGAGTTTGCCATGGGAAGCACAACGGAGACATCATATTTCGGCGAGACAAGAAATCCATGGGATACAGATAGAGTCCCAGGCGGTTCATCAGGTGGATCAGCGGCAGCAGTTGCCGGTGAGGAGGTACCATGCGCCCTCGGTTCAGATACCGGTGGATCTATCAGACAGCCGGCTTCATTCTGCGGTGTTACCGGAATCAAGCCAACCTATGGAAGAGTGTCAAGATACGGACTTATAGCATACGGTTCATCACTTGACCAGATCGGACCACTTGCGAAGAATGTTGAGGACTGTGCAACGATCCTTGAGATCATATCACAGTATGACAAGAAGGACTCAACATCAGTGAACAGAGATGACAATGATTTCACAAGTGCACTTGTGGATGATGTGAAGGGGCTTAAGATCGGACTTCCGAGAGATTATTTCACAGAGGGACTTGAGCCTGAGATAAAGGAAGCTATATATGGTGTTGCTGAGGCGCTCAAGGCAAAGGGTGCAATAGTTGAGGAGTTTGATCTCGGTATGGTTGAGTATGCTATCCCTGCGTACTATATTATAGCATCAGCAGAGGCAAGCTCTAATCTTGAGAGATTCGACGGTGTAAAATATGGTTACAGAACACCAGAGTACACAGATCTTCACAACATGTACAAGAAGAGCCGTTCAGAAGGATTTGGCCCTGAGGTCAAGAGAAGAATCATGCTCGGTTCATTTGTGCTGAGTTCAGGTTATTACGATGCATATTATGTAAAGGCCCTCAAGGCAAAGGCTCTCATCAAACAGGCGTATGACAAGGCGTTTGAGAAGTATGATATCATTCTCGGACCTGTTGCACCTACAACAGCACTGAAGATGGGAGAGTCACTCTCAGATCCTATCAAGATGTATCTGGGAGATGTGTACACAGTCCCTGTAAATCTTGCAGGACTTCCGGGAATATCACTTCCATGTGGAACTGACAAGGATGGAATGCCTATAGGTGTGCAGATGGTTGGAGATGCATTTGACGAGAAGACTATTATCAGAGCTGCATATGCATTTGAGCAGACTAGAGAGTACAAGAGACCTGCACAGGTTTCAGAAAGGGGGCTGTAAGAGATGGCAAAGACATATGAGACAGTCATCGGACTTGAGGTCCATGTAGAGCTTGCGACCAAGACAAAGATATTCTGCGGCTGCAGCACAGCATTTGGAGGAGCTCCTAATACACATACATGTCCTGTATGTACAGGAATGCCGGGCTCACTTCCGGTACTTAACAAAGAGGTTGTAAATAAAGCGATTGCGGTCGGTCTTGCAACCAACTGTACGATCACACAGAACTGTAAGTTTGACAGAAAGAACTATTTCTATCCGGACAACCCACAGAACTACCAGATATCACAGCTCTACTATCCAATATGCAGGGATGGTAAGGTTGAGATAGAGGTTGACGGAGTTAAGAAATATGTGAGGATCCATGAGATACATATGGAGGAGGATGCAGGTAAGCTTGTCCATGATCCATATACAGACAGCTCACTTGTGGATTTCAACCGTTCAGGTGTGCCTCTTATAGAGATAGTATCTGAGCCTGACATGAGATCTGCGGAGGATGTAATAGCATATCTTGAAAAGCTCAGGGAGACGATACAGTATCTCGGAGCTTCAGACTGTAAGCTGAATGAGGGATCCATGCGTGCTGATGTCAATCTTTCGATCAGAGAGGTTGGCTCAGAGGAGTTTGGCACACGTACAGAGACCAAGAACCTGAACTCATTCAAGGCCATTGCCAGAGCCATAGAGAATGAGAGAGAGAGACAGATCGATCTCATCGAGTCTGGTGAAAATGTTGTCCAGGAGACAAGAAGATGGGATGATACTAAGGAGTATTCATATCCTATGAGATCCAAGGAGGATGCACAGGATTACAGATATTTCCCTGATCCTGACCTTGTACCTATCCACATCAGCGATGAGTGGCTCCAGCAGGTAAGGGATGCACAGCCTGAGTTCAGAGACGAGAAGAAGATAAGATACAAAGAGGAATATGCGATTCCTGACTATGATATAGACATCATCACGGCCTCCAAGAAGCTGGCAGATCTGTTTGAGGACGCGATTGCACTGGGAGCACCTGCAAAGAAGGTTTCCAACTGGATCATGGGAGAGACCATGAGACTGATGAAGGAGAACAGTGTTGATGCGGAAGACCTGAAGTTTTCAGCGGAGAATCTTGCGAAGCTCATCAAGCTTGTTGATGACAGGGTTATCAATGGCGGTGTTGCAAAGGAAGTGTTCGAAAAGATATTTGCAGATAATATAGATCCTGAGAAGTATGTCAAGGATAACGGACTTGCAACTGTTCAGGATGACAATGCACTTAAGGAGGCATGTCAGGTAGCCATAGATAACAATCCAAAGGCTGTTGATGATTACAGAGGCGGCAAGGAGAAGGCTCTCGGAGCACTTGTCGGACAGGTTATGAAAGCTATGAAGGGTAAAGCAGATCCTGGATCTGTCAACAAGATGCTTAGGGAGATGCTATAAATATGGAAGAAAACAGAAGAGTTAGAAAGAGGGACAGATACAAACGTCTCATAACAGTGGGTGAGGCCTGTGTACTCATCGCTGTGGAGCTGGTGCTGTTTGGACTCATGTGGTACCGGGACTATGAGGTAACGCTTACGCTTCCGTTCTGGAGAAGAGGAAACTGGGCAGTTATCGGAATGTATGGAATAATCATCATACTTTTCACCAAGCTTTATGGTGGTTACAGAGTCGGATTCTTCAGACTGCTTGATATAGTTTACTCACAGCTGCTGGCTCTCGTGTGTGCCAATGTAGTTGGTTACCTGCAGCTCTGTATAATCTGTCGTGACTATGTAAATCCGGTACCATTGTTAAAGGTAACCGGGCTTGAAGCGATAGTGATATTGATTTGGATATTTGCGTGTAGATTTTTGTATGCGAAGATGTATCCGCCAAGGCATCTGCTGCTGGTATATGGATATAAGACTCCGATAGAGTTCATAGACAAGATCAATGCCCGTAAGGACAAGTATGTAATAGAAGACAGAATACATGTCAGCGAGGGCGAGCAGGCGATCAAGGAGAAGATACTCCAGTACGATGGAGTAATCATTTGCGAGACAAAGGCTTATATAAGAAATGAGCTTGTGAAGTATTGTTTTGAACACTCCATCAGATCGTATGTTGTGCCAAAGCTTTCCGACATAATCATATTAGGAGCTGAGCCTATTCATTTGTTCGATACGCCTATCCTCTTATCACGAAATCAGGGACTTACCGGTGACGATATGATCATTAAGAGGATCATGGATGTTATATGTGGATTTATACTGCTTGTCATAGCTTCACCATTTATGCTCATATCAGCACTTGCGATATGGCTGTATGACAGAGGACCGGTATTCTACAAGCAGGACAGACTGACACTGAATGGCAAGGTGTTCAAGATCATCAAGTTCAGAAGTATGAAGATGGACTCCGAGGCAGGTGGAGCACAGCTTGCAAAGAAGGATGATGACAGAATAACCCCTGTGGGAAAATGGCTCAGAAAGCTGCATCTTGATGAACTGCCACAGCTTTTCAACGTACTCAAGGGTGATATGTCACTTGTCGGACCGAGACCTGAGAGACCGGAGATCGCCGAGCTTTATAAGAAGACATTCCCTGAGTTTGACTACAGACTCAAGATGAAGGCCGGACTTACGGGATATGCACAGGTTTACGGCAAATACAACACAACCCCTAGAGATAAGGTTAAGCTGGATCTTACCTATTATGAGCAGTATTCAATATGGCTTGATCTCAAGCTGATGCTCCTGACGGTAAAGATCATGTTCCAGAAGGAGACATCAGAGGGAATCGCATCAAATATGACCACGGCACTCAGGGATGGCGAGAAGGTACAGATACCTTCACCTGTAAATGTGAAGCCGGAAGGGCTTGATGAGTCTGAGGATGCATTCTATGACCTCGGAAAGACTGTGCAGAAAACAGATAAATAATAAGCGATATATATCGATGTAGGTGTGTGTGATGACTGGAGAAAAAGTATCGGTGATAATTCCGGCGTATAACAGCAGCAGAACCATTTATTCTGCGGTGGATTCAGTTATGAAGCAGGGGATTCCTGTGGAGGTCATAATAGTTGATGACTGTTCGACGGATGATCTGACAGGAGCACTTGATGGATACGCGGAAGATGACCGTGTGAATATCATCAGAAATGAAAAAAATATGGGAGTTGCAGCTTCGCGTAACCGCGGGGTTGCGGCTGCAACTTGCAGATACGTTGCATTTATAGATTCGGATGATCAGTGGCAGCCTGATAAACTGGCTAAACAGTTGAAGCTGATGGAGCAGACAGGTGCGGTTCTGTGTTCTACGGCCAGGGAGCTTGTGAACGAAGACGGATCCAGAACGGGAAAAGTGATCGGAGTTCCTGAAAAGGTCACCTATAAGATGCTGCTCAGAGGAAATGTGATCAATTGTTCATCGGTTGTGATGGACAGACAGGTTGCACTCAGATATCCGATGGGCAACGACGATATCCATGAGGATTATATTTGCTGGTTGCAGATACTGAAGGAATACGGAAGCTCGGTTGCGATAAATGAGCCGTTGCTATTATACAGGCAGATGAGAAACAGTAAGTCTGGTTCAAAACTGTCGTCTGCAAAAAAGACATTTGCCGTATACAGAAAAGTTGGATATGGAGTTATAAGAAGCTGCTTTTACTTCATGTGTTATGCGGTAAATGGTGTTGTAAAATATCTGTTCTGATAGGAATAAATTATATGGCGGAGAAAAGAAATGACGGATGGCAATAAGAAGAGAGGCCCGGGAAGGCCGACGGAAAAGAGAAAAGATACGATCCTGAGACTTAGGATAGATACAGATACTCATCGGAAGCTCAGTGAATGTGCGGCGGTGCGACAGGTATCTATGTCAGAGCTTGTCAGGGAAGCGATAGATGAGATATTCCGAAGAGAAAAAGAAAAACAGCAGAAGAATGAGGCAGAATAAAAATAACAGGTCGATGGCATATACCATCGACCTGTTATTTTGTTATATATTCATGGATTAAAGTGTGTAGCCGTTCTTTTTGAGAAGCTCTCTGGCTGAGTCTATAGAATCATTTCCTGTAGCATTCTTTATAGGAGCAAATTCCTTCTCTCTGTCGACCTCAAATGGAAGACATGTTCCCATATAAGCGATCATATCGAGAGCCAGTGTCTCAAATTTGTAGCCGTTTGGCTCTGATGGCTTGACGATCTCTCCATCCTCACCGACATAAGGGATAGCCTTCTTGACGATGTGGAGAGGCATACTTTCATTCATGATCTTCATCAGTCTGTCAACCGGGAAAATATAGTTTAATGTAACTCCATAGTTGTAAGCGTAATCGCCGTTGGCATCGCGCTCATCACGCATGGCATCTGTGAGTTCATAATACTCGACGATATATGGCTTTCCGTGGTTAGTACACAGGACGCCAACCTTCTCGTCCGGGTATGCTTTTTTGACAACCTTTCCGCCGGAGAGGAAGCCCTTTGTGAGAACTGCTCCGAGGAATACTGGGTCTGCGATTCTCTGAAGTACATTGTCAACTGAGAATACATTTATATACTTGATTCCGTATTTCGTGAGCTTGTCGAGGTGGCCTGCCTTGCAGAGGGATGAGAACCATCCACCGTTGCCGTTAGGAGACATGGCAACCTTTCCCTTCTCCTCGAGATATATCTTGCCGTTGAAGTCCACTGAAGGAACCATTTCCTGTTTAAAGAAATGAACATATTCAGGATTGTAACCGAAGTAGTCATGCTCTTTGAAGAATGATGTTGTGTCATCGTGGTTCTTCTCATTGGTCATGATGAAAAAATGGATCCAGGTATCTGCCATCTTCACAATATCGAGGGTGTGCTCGATGAGAAGCTGGAATATAAACATATCCTTGGTGACACCGACGTTGAAGGTTCCCTTAGGACCGGAGAATCCAAGACGGGTGCCCTGACCACCTGCCAGGAGGACCAGTGCCAGATCGCCAGCTTTGATGGCTTCAAGGCCTGCGTTCTTGTATATATCATATTTTTCTGCAATGCTGTCCATCTGGAGAGCTGCAACGGGAGCGATATCAGAATCACTTCCTGATGAATTGTGTCCGATCATATCGATAAGTGAGAAATCAATTTCACTGATCTGGTTCAGGAGTGCTGCCTGTTCAGCCTCGCTGAGAGTATCATAATACTTTAATAAGTGTAGCTGTCCTTTTTCTTCGAGAAGCTTGTAAGCGTTTTCGTAATTCATAAAAATCTCCTTAATAAATGTGTAGTTTGTATTTATTTTCTCTATCCGTGTATAATTCCTAAATTAATGATATTTCTTCTTGATCTCAATAGTGTCTGTGAATACCTTCCAAATGTCCTTGATCTTGATCCTTCTTCCATCTGCTGCATCATCCCTGCTGTAATTCAGGACGATAGGAGCTTCGGATATCGAATATCCCTGTCTGTGTGCAGCCACAAGGATTTCAATATCAAAGGCATAGCCCGATATGGAAAGGTTCTCGGCAATCGGCTTTATGACTTCTGCTTTGAAAAGCTTTATACCGGTCTGGGTGTCATGGATACCAAGATGAAACAGCATTTTGAGTATAATATAATAGCTGTAGCTCATGACTTTTCTAATAGGAGGATAATCAAGCTTGGATTCAGGGTGAAGCTTTGATCCTATGACTATGTCAGAACCGGTGTCCCTCATCTGCTTCATAAATGGCTTGAGAAGAGATGGACTCAGTTCAAGGTCTGAATCAAGGAATGCTATATATTTGCCGGAAGCTTTGGCAATTCCGGTTGTGATAGCATGTCCCTTTCCCTGATTGACATCATATCCTGTATCTACAATATGAGAATCCATTTCGGCTGCCTCGGCAATAAGTTTGCCTGTGGAGTCCTTGCTGCCGTCATTCACAGCGATTATTTCATAACGATGAAGAAAACGGCTGAGTATTCGGCTAGTCTCAAGAAGATTATCTTTGATGTGCTGTTCTTCATTGTAGGCGGGCATAACCACCGACAAAGTAATATTGTTATTATCCATTTCCTGCTCCTTAAAAAATAAGCATTGATATTTAGACATTATTAATACGAGTATACTTTTTTATACATCATGTGTCAAATAAAATAGTGTTAATATGAAGGTGTTTATACTAATTAAGATATAATACATGTTGTAAAAGGAAAAAATATAATGTATTATAGAGCGAGGTAACGACATTTTTAGATATTTGAAAAAGGAGTTCCAATGGATAATAAGAAGAAAAATGGAATGAGATCCAGGTACGATGAGGACATGGATTGGCTGGATGACGATGATGATTATCTTGATGATGGTGGATTGATAGGATCATTGTTGTTCGGGGATAAAAAGAAGAAAGAAAAAAGACGTGATCCTGAGCCGGAGAGAAAGGCTGATAAGAGACCGGAAAAGAAGCCGGAAAAGAAGCCGGAGAAGAAGCCTCAGAAGAATATTTCCAGACCTGTGAAGCCGGAAGAGGATTATGACGAGTATTATCACGAGGACAGCAGGGCAAGAAGAGTGAAGAGTGAGGCCCGGGCAAAGCAGAGACAGACCGGACAGCCTGTAGCAGACAGAGCTGTGGACAGAGGTCCGGTGAAGAGGACACAGGGCACTGTACCGAGGACACAGAGCAATCAGAGTACCGTGCAGAGACCTTCAAAAGCTGCCCAGAGACCACGCAGGAGTATACAGAGCACAGGAAGCTCATCTGTGGACAATCTGCTCAGAGAAGTTGACAATATTGAGACAGATGTGCAGACAAGACATGAGGAGCTTAGACGTGAGGCGTGGGAACGCACCCAGAGAAATGTTGCAAAGGCAAAGGCTGAGGTTGAGAGGCTGGAGTTCGAGAGAGAGCAGAATGCCCGCGAAGAGGCAAGAAAGCTTAAGGTTCAGCAGGAGCTTGAGCGCCGCCAGCAGATGAAAGAAGCTGAGAAAAAGGAAGAGCCTGTTGAGGAAGATAACAAGATCACTGAGCCGCAGGAGAGTGATGCGGAAGTTGTAGAAACTGCCACACAGCCAGTAGAAGAGCATGAACAGAAGACTGAGCCGGCAGATATTCTGGAGAAGAATACGGAGCCTGTCCTTGACGATGAGGTCGAGGAAGCTGCAGAGGCAGAGCCTGTTGAAGAGGCTTCGACAGTATCATCCCGAAGAACAGATGACATGCTGGACATGGATGAGCTTGAGCGTATAGAGAATGATATTGATGAGGATAAGCTCAGTTATTCGGAATCAGATACGGCTGATCTGGGACTTGGAGACATAGGCAAAGCATTGGGCTTCGATGAAGAGGAGCTTGAGGATGATGAGGAAGAGCCTGAGGAGGACGAGGAGTCAGACAGCGAAAAGTTCTTCAGGGAGAATCTTCTCGATGAGGCTGATCCAAAGGTTGTCAATCCGGAGAGAAAGAAGCTTAACATCAGTACAAGAGTGTGGGCGATAGCGTTCTTTGTCCTGCTTGCACTGTTTATACTCATATGTATAATATATGTCAAGAATTATGCCAGAATGAAGTACAATGAGATGGATATCAATGAGATAAGTGCAGATCAGATACTTGTCAATGACGGTGTCAAGGATGCGACCAAGGGATATCGTGCCATTGCACTCTACGGAGTGGATTCCAGAGATTCGAATATGAATTCAGGAACTAACAGTGACAGTATAATGATAGTGAGCATCAATGAGAGCACCAAGGAGATCAAGCTTGTATCTGTATACAGAGATACTCTGATGGAGATAGCAAGCGGTTCCATGGATACCACACAGAAGGTGAATTACGCATACCAGCTCGGCGGTGCGGTTACAGCTATCAACACACTGAATACCAATCTCGACCTGAATATCACAGATTATGTGGCAGTTGATTTCAGTGCAATGGCAAGTATAATCGATGCTGTTGGAGGCGTTGATGTCAAGGTCGTTGATGAAGAGGTGAACAACTTCAATAAGAACCTTGCAGAGCAGATAAGCCTGTCAGGCAAATATTCATCAGGAATAACTGAGGCAGGAGAGTATACTCTTGATGGACAGCAGGCAGTTGCATATTCAAGAATACGATCCACTGGCCAGGGAGATATAACAAGAACCGAGAGACAGAGAATAGTCCTCATGAAGGTTATAGACAAGCTGCTCAGTGCAGACACAGGTTCACTTGATTCATTTGTTGATGTTTCATTTAAATGTATATCAACAAGTCTTAACAAGGACGATATACATGCTCTTGTCAAGGATGTGGCTGGATATAAGGTTGTAGATACCGCAGGATTCCCATTTGCATATGAGGCAAAGGAACTCTCGGACAAGGGTAACTGCCTTGTGGCTGCTGATATGGCATCCAATGTGGAGGCATTACACGAATATCTGTATGGTGCTGACAAATACGTCATATCAGGCACAGTAAAGCAGATAAGCAGCAATATAGAGAGCATATCAGGTGTTAAGGCACAGAAGGTCAAGGTGACGACGGAGGCTCCGGGTGATGGAATATCAGATGGAAGCGACGAGGATGGAGATCTTAGGACGATAACAACTCCTCCAAAGGGAATGATCGTCGAGGAATAAAAAACTAAACATAATAATTAAGCAAGGAAGCTTCAGATATGGGGCTTCCTTTTTTTATGCATCGGAGACATTGAGATATGAGACATCCGATGCTTAAGGAAAGGCTACAACATAAAGAATTGTATATACATTACAGAGTATTGTTTTTTAATCGAAAACTGTCAGATAATTTATTGAAAAAAGTTGTTTACAAACAGTGTAAATGGTAGTAATATATCAAAAACGATAAACGACTTGAGAAAAATACAAAAATAACAATATTTACTTGAGAAACAAAAGCTAAAAGCAAAATATCGTTGCGAATGACAAAAACATGGAAAGGACGGAACAGGACATGATTGAGAATAAGAGAGCGGAGAATACCGGATTATACGACCCAAGCTTTGAGCACGATAACTGTGGTATCGGTGCCGTTGTCAATATCAAGGGTATAAAGACACATGACACAGTGAACAATGCACTCAAGATTGTTGAGAATCTTGAGCACAGAGCAGGAAAGGACGCAGAGGGCAAGACCGGAGACGGTGTAGGTATACTCCTTCAGATATCACATAAGTTCTTCACCAAGGCTTTAGCAGAGCTTGGATATGACCTTGGAAAGGAAGGCGATTATGGAATAGGAATGTTCTTCTTTCCACAGAAGGAGCTGGCGCGCAAGCAGGCTATGAAAATGTTTGAGGTCATAGTGGAGAAGGAAGGGCTGGAGTTCATTTGCTGGAGAGAGGTTCCTACAACACCTGGAATCCTTGGCAAGAAGGCAATAGATGTCATGCCATGCATCATGCAGGCATTCATCAGAAGACCTGAGACAGTGAAGGCCGGTATGGACTTCGACAGAAAGCTCTACTTCGTCAGACGAATATTTGAGGAGAGTAATGATGACACATATGTTCCATCACTTTCCAGCAAGACTATAGTATATAAAGGAATGTTCCTCGTCGGTGAGCTCAGAATGTTCTACAACGACCTTCAGGATCCTGACTATGAGTCAGCCATAGGACTTGTTCATTCAAGATTCTCAACGAATACAACGCCATCATGGCTCAGAGCTCATCCGTACAGATACCTGTGCCACAACGGTGAGATCAATACAATAAGAGGAAATGAGGACAAGATGATCGCCCGTGAGGAGACCATGGAGTCCACCATCATGCAGGATGAGATGTACAAGGTTATGCCTGTTCTTGATCCGGATGGATCGGATTCAGCAAGACTTGACAACTGTCTTGAGTTCCTTGTACTGAATGGAATACCACTTCCTATGGCAGTCATGATCACGATCCCTGAGCCATGGGAGAACGACAGAGCCATGAGTCAGGAGAAGAAGGATTTCTACCAGTATTACGCAACCATGATGGAGCCTTGGGATGGTCCTGCTTCTATATTATTCACAGACGGTGAGCTCATGGGAGCAGTTCTTGATAGAAACGGACTGAGACCATCGAGATACTATATCACAGATGATGATTACCTTGTACTTTCGTCTGAGGTCGGAGTCCTGGACGTTGATCCATCCAAGATCGTGAAGAAAGACCGACTCAGACCTGGCAAGATGCTTCTGGTAGATACAGTGAACGGACGTCTTATCTCAGATGAGGAGATCAAGGAGAAATACGCGCTTGCAAAGCCTTACGGAGAGTGGGTAGACAGCAATCTTGTACATCTCGCTGATCTGAAGATCCCGAATATCAGAGTTCAGGAGTATACAGACGAGGAGAGGGCAAGACTTCAGAAGGCATTTGGATATACCTACGAGGATTTCAAGAATACCATATATCCTATGGCAGAGAAAGGTGCAGAGGCAATCAGTGCCATGGGTACTGATACACCACTTGCAGTTCTCTCGAACAGCCACAAGCCACTGTTCAACTTCTTCAAGCAGTTATTTGCACAGGTTACAAACCCACCTATCGATGCGATCAGAGAGGAAGTTGTCACATCCACATCGGTATATCTCGGAAAGGACGGAAACATCCTCGAGGAGAAGCCGGAGAACTGTCATGTGCTGAAGATCAACCATCCAATACTGACAAATACGGATCTTTTGAAGATCAAGAATATGAATGTTCCTGGCCTTAAGGTTGCGACACTTCCTATTCTTTATTATAAGAACACATCCATGGAGAAGGCTCTCGACAGACTGTTTATCGAGGCCGACAAGCTCTACAGGGACGGTGTAAATATCCTCATCCTCTCAGACAGAGGTGTGGATGAGAACCATGTTGCAATACCATCACTCCTTGCAGTATCAGCTATGCAGAAGCACCTGGTAAGAACCAAGAAGAGAACAGCGGTTGCGATCATCCTTGAGAGTGCTGATCCAAGAAATGTTCACCACTTTGCAACACTTCTCGGATATGGTGCATGTGCAGTCAATCCATATCTGGCAATAGAGACGATCAAGCAGATGGTAGATTCGCATCTGCTGAACAAGGATTTCAATGCGGCTGTCGATGATTACAACAGTGCAATATGCCACGGAATAGTAAAGATCGCATCCAAGATGGGTGTATCAACGATCCAGTCATACATGGGATCACAGATATTTGAGTGTATCGGTCTTTCAAAGGACGTTGTGGACAGATACTTTACAAATACAGTAAGCCGTGTTGGTGGTTCTGGTATAAAGGAGCTTGAGAAGACAGTTGATGATCTTCACTCATCAGCATTTGATCCGCTTGGACTTAACACAAACCTTGCCCTTACAAGCATCGGTGCACACAAGTTCAGAAGCGGCAAGGAGGAGCACCTGTACAATCCTGTTACTATACATCTTCTTCAGGAGTCTACAAGGCGCGGCGATTACAAGCTGTTCAAGCAGTACACAGCAGCGCTCCACGATGAGCAGAAGCCATTCCACCTGAGAGGTCTCATGGACTTCAAGTTCGCTGACAAGCCGGTTCCACTCGATGAGGTCGAGCCTGCAAGCGAGATTGTGAAGAGATTCAAGACTGGTGCCATGAGTTACGGAAGTATATCACAGGAGGCACATGAGTGTATGGCAATCGCCATGAATGAGTTGGGCGGCAAGTCCAATTCAGGAGAGGGCGGTGAGTCGATAGAGAGACTTACGATCGGCAAGGATGGCAAGAACAGATGCTCAGCCATCAAGCAGGTTGCATCCGGAAGATTTGGTGTCACATCGAGATATCTTGTGAGTGCCAAGGAGATACAGATCAAGATGGCACAGGGAGCAAAGCCTGGTGAGGGTGGACATCTTCCTGGCGGAAAGGTATATCCATGGATCGCAAAGACAAGACTTTCAACACCGGGGGTAAGCCTTATCTCTCCACCACCACATCACGATATCTATTCGATAGAGGATCTTGCACAGCTCATCTATGACTGCAAGAATGCAAACCGTGATGCGAGAATATCAGTAAAGCTTGTGTCTGAGGCTGGCGTTGGTACAGTAGCTGCCGGTGTTGCAAAGGCCGGAGCACAGGTCATCCTGATCTCAGGTTACGACGGAGGAACAGGTGCAGCACCTAACAACTCCATCCATTACGCAGGACTCCCTTGGGAGCTTGGACTTGCAGAGACACATCAGACACTTATCATGAATGATCTCAGAAATAAGGTCATCCTTGAGGCAGACGGTAAGCTGATGACAGGCCGTGACGTTGCGATAGCTGCAATGCTCGGAGCTGAGGAATTTGGATTTGCAACAGCACCGCTTGTAACAATGGGTTGCGTCATGATGAGGGTATGTAACCTTGACACATGTCCTGTCGGAATAGCAACTCAGAACCCAGAACTCAGAAAGAGATTCAGAGGTAAGCCTGAGTACGTGAAGAACTTCATGCTGTTCATAGCAGAGGAGCTTCGAGAGTACATGAGCAAGCTCGGCGTCAGAACAGTCGATGAGCTGGTTGGACGTTCAGATCTCCTCATGAGCAGCGACAGAGCAGATGAGAGAAATGTCATCCTTGATAAGATAATTAACAATCCTTATATAGATATGCCACAGAACAAGGTAAAGTATCACGAGAAGAATGTCTATGACTTCCAGCTTGAGAAGACAGTAGATATGAGAATTCTCATGAAGAAGCTTGGACCTGCACTTGAGAAGGGACAGAAGAAGAGCGTTGAGCTTGATGTGGTCAACACAGACAGATCTGTTGGAACGATATTCGGTTCAGAGATCACAAAGAAGTACGGCGAGTCACTTGATGAGGACACATACATCGTCAAATGCAACGGCGCCGGCGGACAGAGCTTTGGAGCATTTATTCCAAAGGGACTTACACTTGAACTGGTGGGCGACAGCAACGATTACTTCGGCAAGGGTCTGTCAGGTGGTAAGCTGATAGTTTATCCGCCTCGTTCAGTTAAGTACAAGCATGAGGATAACATCATCATAGGAAACGTTGCACTGTACGGTGCCACAAGTGGTAAGGCATTCATCAACGGTGTTGCCGGCGAGAGATTTGCAGTTCGTAACTCTGGTGCCACGGCGGTCGTTGAGGGTGTTGGCGATCACGGATGTGAGTACATGACAGGTGGTAAAGTAGTAGTTCTTGGAACAACAGGCAAGAACTTTGCAGCCGGAATGAGCGGTGGTATCGCATATGTACTTGATATGGGCAACGATCTGTACAAGAGACTTAACAAAGAGATGATATCCATAGAGGCTGTGACAGACAAGTACGAGGTGAGCGAGCTGAAGCAGCTCATCATGGATCATGTAAATTATACAAATTCAGAGATAGGCAAGAGGATTCTTGAGGACTTTGAGGGATATCTTCCAAAGTTCAAGAAGATCATACCAAAGGATTACAAGAAGATGATGAATATGATAGTTGCATTTGAGGAGAAGGGCCTGAGCCGCGAGAAGGCAGCTATCGAAGCATTCTACAAGGTTAAGAACGGAGGTAAGTAGGAATGGGAAAACCAACTGGATTTTTAGAATATGAGAGAAAGACAAGCGCAGAGCTTGCTCCTAAGGACAGAATCAAGAATTTCAATGAATTCCACACTCCGCTTAGCCGTGATGAGCAGAGAAAGCAGGCTGCAAGATGTATGGACTGTGGCGTTCCATTCTGCCAGGCAGGTATGAACATATGCGGAATGACATCGGGCTGTCCGCTGAACAACCTGATCCCAGAGTGGAATGATATGCTCTATAACGACAATCTTGAGCAGGCATTTGCAAGACTCAGCAAGACCAACTGTTTCCCTGAGTTTACAAGCCGTGTGTGCCCGGCTCTCTGTGAGAAGGCATGTACCTGTAACTTAAACGGTGATCCAGTGTCGGTCCGTGAGAACGAGAGAGCCATCATAGAGTATGCATTTGCAAATGACCTTGTAAATGATAAACAGCCAAAGGTTCACTCAGGCAAGAAGGTGGCAGTCATAGGTTCAGGTCCTTCGGGACTGGCCGTGGCAGACCAGCTGATCGGCAGAGGCCACGACGTGACTGTGTATGAGAGAAGTGACAGACCGGGTGGACTTCTCATGTATGGTATCCCAAACATGAAACTTGAGAAGCAGATCATAGACAGAAGAATAGATGTCATGAAGAAGAGAGGAATAAAGTTCGTACTGAACACAGAGGTTGCAACCGGAAAGGCATCTGCGAAGGCTGTGTGTCCGAAGGATGATCAGATGACAGGTTATCTTAAGAACAAGAACCTCAAGTATGTGAAGGCTGAGGATCTGCTCAAGGAATACGACGCAGTTGTGCTTGCCTGTGGTGCAGCCAATCCAAGAGATATAAAAGCACCTGGAAGGGATGCAAAGGGAATCTACTTCGCTGTTGATTTCCTCAAGACTACGACAATGAGCCTTGTAAATTCGGGCTTTGCTGACAAGCAGTTCGTGAACTGTAAAGGCAAGAATGTTCTCGTCATCGGTGGTGGTGATACAGGAAATGACTGTGTGGGAACAGCAGTCCGTGAGGGCGCTGTCAGCGTTACACAGCTTGAGATGATGCCAAAGGCACCTGATACAAGAACACCAGACAATCCATGGCCAGAATGGCCGAAGATCTGCAAGACAGACTACGGTCAGCAGGAGGCAATAGCAGTATACGGACATGATCCTAGAATATATGAGACTACAGTCAAGGAATTCATCAAGGACAAGGACGGAAATGTCAAGGCAGCCAAGTGTGTGAAGCTCGATTGGAAGAAGAATCCTGAGACAGGAAGAATGACTATGACAGAGATAGAGGGAAGCGAGTATATCGTTGACTGTGATGTGGTACTCATCGCAGCCGGATTCCTCGGATGTCAGACATATGTGGCAGAGAGCTTTGGCGTGGAACTCAACGAGAGAACAAATGTCAAGACTCCATGTCCAAACTCATATACAACAAATGTTCCAAAGGTATTCGTAGCCGGAGACATGCACAGAGGCCAGTCACTGGTCGTATGGGCCATCCGCGAAGGCCGCGAGGCCGCCATGGCAGTAGAAGAGCTGCTGCTCGGATACACGAATCTACAGTAAAGGATAGACGTATTTGGTTCGTTCCCTGAGTGAATTATAAAAAATATCCCTAATACCACAGATATTGAGGTGTTAGGGATATTTTATTCTTTAAAGCAGGTGGTTTACCGGCAGGTACATAGGAAGTCCATCCTTGTACTGAAGGGAAACCTCGCCGATTATAAGAGGTCTGAGATATGCTTCCATCTCAGGTGTGACGTCATTCTTCTCAGGTGTGATCCACTCAAGCGGAATTGTCTTAGCCTGGTTGGCGATGAGAGATACATTCTCAGGTTCAATGATCCACTGGTATGGATCGTTAGAAACTCGCTTGATCGTGGACATAACAGCAGTCATTCCCTCGGCGGCGTATTTTACAGCAGCCTGACCAAGTGCAAATGACTCGTTGATATCTGTCCTTGAGGAAATATGCGCTGCACATCTCTGGAGGACATTGAGCTCGATGGAACGAACCTTTATATCCATTCTGTCCTTAACAAGACTCTCGAGAGCCTTGCCGGTTCCGCTGAGCTGGGCATGTCCGAACTTGTCTGCCACAGCAGAAGTTGCGCTGATGTAGTTGCCATCCTTATCATGTATACCCTCAGATACGGCCACGATGACACATCTTGAAGTCTTTAATACATTTTTGATGTCCTCTATAAACTGATCCTCATCGAAGTCTACCTCAGGAAGATATATGAGATGAGGAGCAGGACTGTAGTCATTTCTTGCCAGACAGGATGCAGCGGTTAGCCAGCCTGCATCACGGCCCATGATCTCCACGATGACAACACTTGGTATCTGGTAGATGTAAGTGTCGTGGGCAATCTCCAGCATGGTGGATGCAACATACTTGGCTGCAGAGCCAAATCCCGGAGTGTGGTCGGTATGGCACAGGTCATTGTCAATGGTCTTAGGGATGCCGACGATCTTCACATCCGATCCGATCTTCTTTGCATATTTGCTGAGTTTATCCACTGTATCCATAGAGTCGTTGCCGCCGATATAGAAGAATGCGGCAACCTGATATTCCTCAAATCTGTCAAATATTATCTCATAAGGTTTTGAGTCAACCTCAAAATCAGGAAGCTTGTATCTGCATGAGCCAAGGTACATTGCAGGGGAGAGCTCCAGAGTATTTACCAGAGGAAATTTTGAGAGGGCCATGAGGGACAGATCTATGAAATTATTGTCCAGCACTCCCTGGATCCCGTGAATTGCACCGTAAACTCTGGTGAATTTGTTGCTTTTCTTAACTCCGTCTATGACACCTGCCAGCGAAGCATTTATCGCTACGGTAGGACCTCCTGACTGAGCTACTATACAGTTATCTTTCATTTTGTAAATCTCCTTTGAAAGGTTTTATTTTATTCTGGACTGCGCAGGAGTATGGTTATCTTTTTGCGGCCATAAACCATAAGTGCGTCCTTGATTATATCTTTGTTGGCATCGGTTGTGTGTATCTCAACAGTGTCCAGAAGCTTTTCGACATATGAGCACCAGAGGTCATAGATGATCTTCTGGTTCTTCTCACTGACAGGTGGAAGTGCAGCCTTTGCCTTTTCAAGATCGCAGTCAGCATCTGTCATGTAAATGAATGAATCAGGTGTGAGTGCTTCCTCACCGTATGCTGCGACAAATATTTCTTCTGTCCTGACAAATCCACAGTCATACATCTCAACTATGAGATCGTGGATACATTCATCGATATTATCGAAATAGTGGTAGTAACGGAGCAGATGAGCCTGATTCTCGTCCTCAATGTCATCACGGTTTATCCAGTACCCCTTGCTCTGGCTCTGTTCCTCCCTGATAGCCTCTTCCTGCATGAGATCGAGATCTCTCAGTGCCTCCTCGCGCTTATCGGCAAGCTTTCTTCTGATATACACCACAGTCATGACTATGAGTGCAAGCAGAAATACTCCGAGCAATACGCCGAATAACATTTGTAAGCTGGTTTTATCCATTTGGTGAACACCTGCCTTTCATGTTTGGAAATAATTATAAATTCCCATAAGTATCTACATTCTAACACAGGTAAGATTGGTATTTCAAGAAGGCATATAATGTCAATTATAGTGGTTAAAGTTCACGTGAAAAATTCTTGCAAGAGATGTAAAGGTAAGGTATAATGTGCTCATAGCTGAGATGTATTAAGTCTCTTGTGATTTTGAACCTACATTTGAATAAACGGGATTCCTATATCATTGTTATTGAAGTCAAGCCTCGTTATATAAGTTCTAGTGGAAGGCAGATATACAATTGCGGTTGCCCACCTAGCGCTGCTAGGACTCAAAAGCAAGGGCGCATTTCAGTTTATTACACAAGATGAAGAAGCAGCATGTATATGCTGCTTTTTCTCTGTATGTGGATATATTTGCGGAGAAATGGAGACAGGGGAATGCGAATAGATCAGAGGAAGAAATGGTATCAGAAGATCAAATACAATAAGAATTTTAAGATAGTGAGTTTCATAACTATAATTCTGGTATGTGTTGTCGGATATATGATGATAACAGGTAAAAACAGAGTAGGCGAAGAGACTGATGATAACAACGATGGTAATTCAGTGGAGACCATAGTTATAGAAGCTCCGGATGATCCGCTGGGAGATCTGAAGCAATATGTTGAAGCCGACACGGACAGTACAGAGATCGCGGAGTATGACTACACAATTCAGGGAGCAGGAACTGTGGCTTCAAAGAAGAAAGAGGATAAAGGCAGCAGCTCGTCAGGCACCGACAGAACCAGCGGGGGCAGCGGCTATGGCGGATCGTCAGTAGTTATATCCGGTATGGAGAACAGTGTCAGAGTCATCCTGACAAATGGCGGAGATTATTATCAGAGCTATGTGGAATTTACCTGCAGTACAGGATTTAACGTGACGAGCGATGGCAAGAAGAAAACCTACAAGGCGGATGAATTTGTATCACTTGGCAGCGACAACAAGGCCTCATCCATCATAGTTGAGCCTGAGAGTTCGGATGGAATGATAACAGTATCGAGTCTCAGCAAATCAAGCGGCACCCCGAGGTATCACGGAGCCCTTGAGATAACAAAGGATTCGTCGGGATACATGATCATCAATCAGGTAGATATAGAACAGTATCTGTATGGGGTAGTGTCAAGTGAGGTTTCATCGAGCTACAGCCCGGAGGCGCTCAAGGCTATGGCAATCTGCGCCAGAGGATTTACATATAGAAAGCTTGGAAGTAACTACAGGGGATACAATGCAGACCTTGATGACACAACATCGTGCCAGGTCTACAATAACTTCCCTGAGACGGGAAATTCCATAGATGCAGTCCAGTCCACATCCGGAATTGTACCTACATATAACGGAGAGATCATAAATGCTGTATATTTCTCAACATCGTGCGGAACGACTACCACGAGTGACCAGGTGTGGGGCGGAAGCATGCCATATACCTGTACACGTATTCAGAATACGGCGCTGGACATCCCATATTTCAGCGATGAAGCGGCATTCAGGGATTTCATGGATGGCAAGACGGACACAGATGTGGTTGAGAGAAATCTTCCTATGTACAGGTGGACGGTTACATACACAGAAGATGAGATGAGAAATGCGGTTGAGACCGGCCTTTCAAGATGCTCGGATGTGTCTGCGACATCGGTTGGCAAGATCAAGTCAATAATGGTGACGGGAAGAGATGACAGTGGACTTGTGAAGGAAGTTACGATAACAGGCGACAAGGGAAGCGTGGTAGTCAGCGGCCAGAGCAATATCCGAGTTCTGTTCGCCACGGATGGCAAGGCTATAACAGAGCAGGATGGATCAGAGCTCACGGGCTGGACAGGCGTTCCAAGTAATTTCTACTATGTAAAGAAGGATAATGACACAGGACTCTACACACTTAAGGGCGGCGGATACGGACATGGAGTCGGAATGAGTCAGAATGGTGCAAATGAACTGGCAAAGCTGGGATATACTGCAGCGCAGATAATAAGCCATTATTACAACGGAGCAGTTCTCAGTTCGGTTGAAAAGTAACGGAGAGAATCACTAATTATGAAGTTAAAGAAGCGCATAGTGCTCATATACCATAAAGTCAGATTGTTTATGGCAGAGATGAATAAGGATCAGGTGGCGGCATTTGCGGCACAGTCTGCTTTTTTCCTGCTGCTGTCACTGTTTCCACTGGCGATGACGCTGCTTACATTTGTCAAATATCTGCCATTCACAGAGACCCAGGTGTTGGAGATAATAAAGGAACTGTTCCCGGAGGAGATCAATTCCAATTTTGAATTCATGTTTGCAGAGATTTTCGACAGCAAGAGCTCACTGCTTGCCACCACAGCAACCATATTGCTCACAGTGTGGTCGGCGTCAAAGGGAACAATGGCTATAGGCCGCGGACTCACTTTCATGGCAGGCAAGGAGGACAGCGTCAATTATTTCCTCAGAAGAGCGATACACACTCTGTATACATTGATATTCTGTGTGATGCTGGTGGCGGTTATGGTCATATATATCCTCGGCGATGTAGTTGTGTCAAAAATGCTGGTGCGGCTGGATTCGGTGGAGAGATTCCAACTGGTGGATACCGTTGCGAATATCCTGTCGATCGTCAAGATAGCATTTGCCCCTACGGTTTTGTTTGGGGTTATGATCGTGGCATACTGGGCATTGCCGGTTGAGCGGGTGAGGATCAAGACCGCTGTGCCGGGAGCTGCATTTACGACCATACTCTGGATGCTTTTGTCATTTGGCGTATCAAGCTATATCAATATAGTGGGAATCAACACATATATGTATGGAAGCCTTGCAAGTGTGATATTGCTTGCGCTGTGGCTTTACATGTGTATGTACGTCATGCTGATAGGCGCGGAGATCAACAAATTCATGGATAATGGAATCCGGGGAATAAGAAGGCGTGCGCACAAGGCCGGGCGTAAGAAGAGACGACTTGAGAGGAAGAAAAAGCGTGTGGAGAAGAGGCGGATGCGAAAAAATCGACATTTAAAGATGGACGAAGAAGTTGATGTAGAAGTAGATAAATGAAATAAAAGCCTCCTATTCTGGTGGAGTGGCAATTGATATTTTGGTAACTAAGGGGGCAGTCACAGCAAGTCTAGCAACAGGGTATACATTGTCTAAGCTTCTTTCAGATATAATAAGTAACTATGGAAGTACTGATATTAGGTCTCCTGGTATTGAAAACTGGGGATATAGATTTAAATATGTAACAAATAGCAGTAAAGATGGATTTGATATTTATTTACTTACGTATAATAGTAAAGGAAGACTTGCAGATACAAAGAAAATAAAGAGTGAAAGATATAAAGCGATTTTGATATAAAAAGGAGAAAATATATGAGAGAAAAAAAAGCTATACTTCTGTTAGTGCTTAGTGCATGTTTGTTTGCAATCGATTTTATCTTAAAAGGAGATTTTGGTAAGGTGATGTTTTATATAATCTTATTGATAGGCTGGATATTACTTTTGGCATCAATTGCTTTACAAATAAAGAAAAAGAAACGGGAAGATGATTAAATAGGAGTATGGTACTCGTAAGGTTTATTTTCACAATCAAGTTATATAATATTTCTGAAAATTGAATTGTTGTTGATCATGACAGTATGACAAAAAAGATGTTGACTAACACCCACATGTAGGTATATTATCTCTACAGGCAGTGACGATGCAAAAGATACGTATGTCACCATCAGAGAGACCGGGTCAGCGGCTGAAAGCCAGGTCAGGTAAGAGTGCGTATTTAATTTCACATCAGAGCCACCACGGCTGAAGGATTGAAGATATCTGTTTTATCAGATGACAGATGTTGGTCTGTGTAGGGTGTGGCGTGTGACGTGCGACAAACGTCTAATGAGAGTCAGACATGGACAAGATACATAGAGTGTCTGGAATCAGGGTGGTAACGCGGATATAATTCGTCCCTAGTATGTATAACATGCTAGGGACTTTTGTGTTTACAGGGTGACAAGCGGCTGCGATGCGCGGAGCAATCCCGGTAAACGCCCAAAAGAGGAATGAGCGCATAGCCCGATAGGGCGGAGCGCGAATTACTGTAGGAATTGCGGAAGCCGTAGTCGGGCAATTCCGTGACTTATATATGGAAGTAATTAATATAGGATCCACATTGAAATCCCTATAAATAGAAAAAGGAGAAACACGATGAGAGACAAGTTGGAAGCCATCAAGGCAGAGGCTCTTGCCAAGATCGAGAGCGCAGAGGTTGTATCGACACTTAACGATGTGAAGGTGGCGATACTCGGTAAGAAGGGAGAACTCACACAGGTTCTCAAAAGCATGAAGGATGTAGCACCGGAGGACAGACCAAAGGTAGGCCAGATGGTAAATGAGGCGCGTCAGGCCATCGAGACAGCCCTTGATGAGAAGACAAAGTCCATCAACAGGGCACTCCGTGCAGAGAAGATGAAGAGAGAGACCATAGATGTAACTCTTCCAGGAGTGAAGAAGCTTACAGGACACAGACATCCAAACCAGATAGCACTTGAAGATCTGGAGAGAGTATTCATCGGTATGGGTTACGAGATAGTTGAGGGACCAGAGGTAGAGTATGACAAGTACAACTTTGAGCTGCTGAACATTCCTGCAAATCACCCTGCAAAGGATGAGCAGGATACATTCTATGTTACAAAGGATATCCTCCTTCGTACACAGACATCACCTGTTCAGGCAAGAATCATGGAGAAGGGCAATCTTCCGATCAGAATCCTCTCACCTGGACGAGTATTCAGAGCTGATGAGGTAGATGCAACACATTCACCATCGTTCCATCAGGTAGAGGGACTTGTAATAGATAAGGGAATCACCATGGCTGACCTCAAGGGAACACTGGCGCAGTGGGCAAAGGAGTTCTTCGGTGAGAACACAAAGGTCAAGTTCAGACCTCACCACTTCCCATTCACAGAGCCTTCAGCAGAGTGTGATATCACATGCTTCAAGTGCGGCGGCAAGGGATGCCGAGTATGTAAGGGCAGCGGCTGGATAGAGATCCTTGGCTGTGGTATGGTTCATCCAAAGGTTCTCCGCGACTGTGGAATAGATCCTGAGGTATATTCAGGATTTGCATTTGGAATCGGACTTGAGAGAGTAACACTTCTCAAGTATGAGATAGATGACATGAGACTTCTTTACGAGAACGACATGAGATTCTTAGACCAGTTTTAAGTATGTGTCAAGTTTTCTGTGAAAACTTGACATGCAGCTCCAGCCATTTGCCGAAGGCAAATTTTGCATGGCTGGAGTTCAATGATAAATAGGAGGACAAATAGATGAATACACCAATTTCATGGATAAAGGCATATGTTCCTGATCTGGACGTGACAGCTCAGGAGTTTGTAGACGCCATGACTCTCTCAGGATCACATGTAGAGGGTTACGAACAGAAGGATAAGAATCTTGACAAGATTGTTGTCGGCAAGATTCTCACTATGGAGAAGCATCCGGATGCGGACAAGCTTGTAGTATGTCAGGTAGATGTTGGACAGGCGGAGCCTCTTCAGATCGTGACCGGAGCAAAGAATGTAAAGGTCAATGATCTCATCCCACTTGTACTTGACGGTGGTAAGGTTGCGGCAGCACACGGCGACAACAATGAGTACCCTGACGGAATCAAGATCAAGAAGGGTAAGCTCAGAGGAGTTGAGTCAAATGGTATGATGTGCGGTATAGAGGAGCTTGGTTCATCAAGAGACTTCTATCCGGAAGCACCGGAGGATGGCGTGTATGTATTCCCGGTGGAGTCAGGTGTGAAGCCGGGCGATGACGCTGTGAAGGCACTTGGACTTGACGATGTTGTTGTCGAATACGAGATCACATCCAACAGAGTTGATTGTTTCTCAATGATCGGTATGGCAAGAGAGGCAGCAGCTACATTTGACAAGTCATTTTACCCACCAGTGGTAACAAAGACAGGAAATGACGAGGACGTCAATGACTATATATCAGTAGAGGTAAAGGATCCTGACCTCTGCCCTAGATACACAGCAAGGGTTGTCAAGAACCTGAAGATCGGACCTTCACCAAAGTGGATGCAGCAGAGACTTGCTTCACAGGGAATCCGTTCGATCAACAACCTTGTCGATATAACAAACTACGTTATGGAAGAGTACGGACAGCCAATGCACGCATATGATCTCAGCACCATAGCTGGCAACAAGATCGTTGTCCGCCGTGCAAATGACGGAGATACATTTGTAACACTTGATGGACAGGAGAGAAAGCTCGACCATGACGTTCTGATGATCTGTGACGGTGAGAAGGAGATCGGTATCGCCGGAATCATGGGCGGCGAGAACTCCATGGTAACAGACAGTATCGATACACTGCTCTTTGAGGCAGCTTGCTTTGATGGAACAAATATCAGACTTTCATCCAGAAGGATCGGTCTTGCAACTGATGCGGCAGCCAAGTTCACAAAGGGACTTGATCCAAATCTTGCTATGGAGGCAATAGACAGAGCGTGTCAGCTCATCGAGGAGATGGGCGCAGGTGAGGTAGTCGGCGGAGCTGTCGATGTATATCCAAATCCTGTACAGGACAAGAAGCTCCCATTTGAGCCAGACAAGATGAATGCGCTTCTCGGAACAGATGTTGAGCCTGAGAAGATGCTGTACTACTTCGGCAGACTTGGACTCACATATGATGCAGAGACAAACACACTGGATGTGCCAAGCTTCAGACAGGATCTGAACTGTATGGCAGATCTGGCAGAGGAGGTTGCAAGATTCTACGGATACGACAACATTCCTGTATCACTTCCAAGAGGTGAGGCAACAGTTGGTAAGCTCCCATACGACCAGATGATCAATGCCATCGCAAGGGATGTCCTTGAGGCAAATGGTTTCTCTGGCGGTATGTGCTACTCATTCGAGAGCCCTAAGGTATTTGACAAGCTGCTTCTTCCTGCTGACAGCGAGTTTAGAAAGACCGTTACAATAGCAAATCCTCTCGGTGAGGACTTCAGTATCATGAGAACTGTATCACTGAACGGTGTTCTCACATCACTGGCAACAAATTATAATAGAAAGAACAAGATCGCAAGACTTTATGAGTTCGGAAATGTATACCTTCCAAAGTCACTTCCACTCACAGAGCTTCCAGAGGAGAGAATGAAGCTGACTATCGGTATGTATGGTCAGGGAGATTTCTTTGATCTCAAGGGAGTTCTCGAGGAGCTTACAGACAAGGTTGGTCTCAAGGGACAGGTGACATACGAGCCTGAGTCAGAGTACACATTCTTTCATCCGGGCCGTCAGGCAAAGCTCAAGAAGGGCAACCTGACAATTGGATTTATCGGACAGGTACATCCTGAGGTATGTGACAACTACAACCTTAAGGGTGAGGTATATGTGGCAGTCATCGATATGCCTACACTGGTTATGCTTTCAAACTTCGATACCAAGTACGAGGGAATCGCAAAGTTCCCGGGAAGTACAAGAGACCTGAGTCTTGTTGTGGACAAGGAAATATTTGTCGGACAGATAGAGGAAGTCATAAAGAAATGTGGCGGCAAGCTGCTTGAGAGCTACAAACTTTTTGATGTATACGAGGGTGAGCAGATCGCCAAGGGCAAGAAGTCAGTGGCTTACACAATGACATTCCGTGCTAAGGATAGAACACTTGAGACGTCAGAGGTCGATGGAATCATTGCCAAGATCCTCAAGGAGCTTGGAAAGCTCGGAATCGAGATCAGAGCGTAATATCTGGGCTGCACTGCATGGAAGCCAGGCATGCGGTGTAGATTCTGCTTAAGATGATCAATACTATATATTTTAAATACCACCCGGTAACAGATCGCAAATGAGGTGTACCTCAGAAGGTCTGTTACCGGGTGGCATTTTTATGTTGAATGCTGAGAGACGGGATGGTAAGGTATGTAAAAGGATTTTTACACTGTATCCGGGGCAAGGACAAAGCCTTTTGATGGAAAAGATGTGATATGGGTGTTAGCATTTGCTCAGATAGAGAACTCAGAGTGATTGATAAAGGAGGTAAAAGAGGAAGAATATGGAGATTGGTAATAAGATAAAGGAAGCGAGAAACGGAGCCGGGTTAACCCAGGATCAGGCTGCTGAGAAGATTATGGTTTCGAGGCAGACGATATCCAACTGGGAAACTGGAGTTTCCCATAGTTAAAGATACCACACCAAAGATAACGAATCCACGCTTATATGATACTGCATGAAAAAAGGTACTTGATAAAAGCAATGAAGCGCAATATCAAGTACCTTTTTGATTTGTTTTTTACATGGTTATTAAGAAAATTACTCTTATTCCGAGGTCCTCAATCGTTCCACCACAGTTCCCTTGTTAAAGAAGCGGAGAACGATCAGCGGAATAACCGCAGCCAGCAGCAGATAAAGCACACCAATGACCAGAACAGGAACCAATGTGATATTCATAGTGAAGAACCACATAGATGGCGAGTTCAAGACATTTTCCAGCACCGTCACAGCAAGCAGCAGCGCAACCACTCCACCAATGATGTCTGCACCAGCGGCATAGTAGACGCCTTCATAAACCATCAGCCTTTGAAGCTGGCGATTTGTCATACCGATACTCTGCATAGTCGCAAACTCATGGCGGCGGGTGATAATATTGGTGATAATCATATTTGTAAAGTTAATCAGTCCTACTAAAGCCATGATACAGCCAATCAGACTGCCTACAACCAGAACCATACTTGCAACAGAATTTAATTGTTCTTTCAGTAATTTTGTTGAGGTATAGGTAACAGAGGGGTTTTTTTCAACATAACTGCTCAAAAATTCCTCCATTTGCGGCTGTAAGGAATCATCCATATTAAATCCATAACTCAGCAGAGTTGGAGTCGTGTAAATCTGTTTGAACAGAGTGTCCGGCAAATACACAAAGGGCGCATCGCCACCAATATTCCTCATAGCCGTAGTTGTTGACGGCGTTTCGTCCTCAGTTCCAACGGTACAGGCTTTTGCAAGAATTGTGCAGGTTTTGACTAACTCGCCATCCCTGTAAAAAGAAATACTGTCGCCAATCTGTAACTGTTCTGTCAGGGGCGTACTTTTCGGACCACCACTCAGTCGGTCCAACCCTTCTCCAATAATGACATATTCTCCAGTTAGCATTTTTTGTTTCAGTACATTAGGATCTGTTTCTCCATCATAAATCATCATATCCGCCCAAAAATGTTCGGAAGCGCCAAAAACATTTCCAAAGAAAAGATTTTCTGCATCCGGGGCAGTCTTCATATTATAATTTCCAAAGGCTTTGCGGAGGCTACCGTCCTGATCTTCATAGGTTGAAGTACACTCCAGTCCCTCAAAACCATAATCAACCAGCACGTTACTGTCATCTGCGGTATTGCGATAAAGATACCGTTCTTCTTCCAGACCGTCCTGCTCACGGATCATATCTACCACTTGCTGTGGAAGTGCATCTTCGTGATGTCGAAAGCCTTCCAAAGCATTGACTGCAATCGAATTATAGACGGTAAAATCTGTTTTCGTTGTGCGGGTAATCCACTTTTCTTCATCCATGCTCTGTGTCACAATAATCATAGAGTTGAACAGAACGATACACAAAAGCATAGAAACAACGATGAATACACAGCGGCGTCTATTGCGTCCCAAGTTGGAAAATGCCATATGGGAGAGTTTTGCACCTCTGGTTCGTGTAACGGTTTTCTTTTTATAATCATCCTGCTCCGTATAGCGGATCGCCTCCATGGGAGATACTTTTGCGGCCTTTTTGGCTGGTTTGCGGGTACTGATAAATACCGTCAGAATCGTAAACAAGGCAGCTATAATAAATAACACGGGGGAGGTCGATGTCTGCAAACTTGTCGTAGAATACTCATAGCTAAAAATTTCCATTACTGCCGGAAGCAACGCCCGGCCAGCAAAGAACCCGGCAATTAAACCAATAGGCAGCCCAATCAGGGTCAGCCATACCGCCTGCCGATTGACGATGCTTTTAATTTGCCGCGTAGAAGCACCAATCAGCCGCAGTAAGCCATATTGCCGAACATCCTGCATAACGGAAATATCAAAAATATTATAAATCAGCAAATAGCCGCACAATACAAACATCAGCACAAATACTACGGCAAATAAGATGGACTCCGGAGAAATCATGGCTTTCCCCATCTGGTTTTCAACAGAGAGGATAAAGTTATCAGCAGACATATCCTTTGGATTGCCGCCAATAGAGTAGACAAAGTTATCCATCTGCTCCTGAATGTTCGTCTTGTCTTTCAGCACAACGTCAGAAAAAGTAACCCCTGAGATTTCTCCGTCCACTGCGCGGGTATTTTTCACTACATCCGGATTATCTTTTACAAACTGCTCTGAGAGAACCGCCACGCTGACCATATCGTTGCTTGCTTCCCACCAACCGGAAAGCACCATATCATAATGGTAGGTTTTTCCCCGAATTTCAAATTCCAGAGGAACTTCTGCTCCAATCTCCGGTTCCACACCAAGGGCTTTTAAAGCCAGTTCGGTAGTAGCAATTTCATTTGCCTTTTCCGGTGCTGAACCATGCGTTGGCACACAGAATGTAAGTTCCTGCTGTATGCTATCAGCATAGTTTAATTCAACAGAATGACCCAGGGCGTTGCTTGCATATCCAATCATCCGCCGATGACCTGCCTGCTCCACAAAATCACTGTTTTTCAGTTGCTCAAACTGTTCCTCGGTCATGTACCCAAAGGTTCCATCTGCCTTACTGCCTTTCTGCATCTGCATAGAGAGCTGCATGGAGGATACCATGTTAAATACCAGTGAAGTGATGGATGTAAACAAAAATGCTGTCAGAACGATCGCAAGAATCGCTGCCAGATTACGAACCTTATTCTTTTTGAAATATTGTTTAGATAGCCGCTTGATGGTTTTTGTGTTATTATTGCCAAATAGAATGTCATTCATAGTCCCGCCCCCTTTATTGCACGATCTTGCCATCCTCAATTCGAATGATACGGTCGGCAAGCTGGGCAATCTCATTATTATGAGTAATCATCACGATGGTTTGGTGGAATTTCTGACTTGTGGTTTTCAAAAGCCCCAGCACATCGGCGCTGGTCTTGCTGTCCAGGTTGCCGGTGGGTTCATCAGCCAAAACAATAGAGGGCTTTGACACCAAGGCGCGGGCAATGGCTACGCGCTGCTGCTGACCGCCGGAGAGGTTATTGGGCATATTGTTCAGCTTATCCTCCAGCCCCAGCATCTGAACAACTTCGTTCATAAACGTCTTGTCCACCTTGTTTCCGTCCAGCTCCACAGGCAGCACGATGTTTTCATAGACATTCAGCACCGGAACCAGATTGTAGTTCTGGAAGATGAAGCCAATCTTTCTCCTACGGAAGATGGTAAGCTGCTCATCTTTCAATGTTGAGAGTTCACGTCCATCCACAATAACCTTGCCAGAGGTCGGCACATCCAATCCACCAATCATATTCAGCAGTGTAGATTTACCGCTGCCGGAGGTCCCTACGATGGCAACAAATTCGCCCTTTTCAATGGAGAGGGTCACACCATCCAAGGCTTTGGTAATGTTCGGTTTTGCGCCATAATATTTTTTTAGTTCAGTCGTTTGCAAAATGCTCATAAAGAACACCATCCTTTCTTTTTGATAAATCCATTATAACGACCAAACCTCACAGAAATGTCACAGCCGACATAATAAATCGCCCTGAAATGTCACAATCCTGTGATATTTCAAAAAACAGGTTATTCATGGGGAAGAAAAACGGAGAATGTTGAGCCTGTTCCTACTTGGGAAGTTACTTGTATATAACCGTTCTGCAAGCTAATAATTTCCCTTGCGAGATACAGCCCAATGCCGATTCCCTCTATATCGTGGACATCTTCTTCCCGATAAAAGCGCCTAAAAATTGCTCCCTGCTGGTTTTCGGGAATACCTTTGCCGGTATCGGTAATGCTGACTTTCAGGTGCATTTCCCAGCTTTCAACGCAAACACGGATAGAACCGTACTCCGGCGTGTACTTAACTGCATTATCCAATATGTTAAATAAGGCTTCTGCTGTCCATTTGCGGTCATGGGAAACAACCAATGTTTCCGGGCAGTTTACTTCAACTTGTATGTGCTTTCTTTCAGCGTTCATAAAAATACTGCCCAGCGCCATAGCAAGAGTATCATAGATGGGCTGCTGTTTCTTTTCAAGTGAGATAACGCCAGTTTCAAGTCGGGAAGTTTTTATCATAGCCTGCATTAAGAAATCCAGTTTATCAAGCTGTGTGCCACTGGCAAGTAGAAATTCCCGCTGTTTATCCTGTGGCACTTCTTGTTCTAATAAGGTGGCATTTATCATTTTTAAGTTTGATATTGGTGTCTTTACCTGATGAGAAATATCGGAAATCAATTCCTGTAAGTCAGCTCGTTCACTGGCAACGCTGTTTTTGCTTTCCTGCATAACCTCATAAAGGCGCACCAGCCGATGATTGATTTTATAAAATAGGTTTTCTTCTTCGGCAACCTGTGATATATCTATTTTTCCATTCATCATTTCGTCTAAGGTGCAGCAAAGTATTTCAGAAAACAAAGTCAGCTTTCGCCGTATCAGTATCACAAAAGCAGTAACACAAAGTAGAAAAAGCAGACAAAACGCCATGCTGCAAAATACCACAGACATTTCTTTTGTCAGGATATATAGAACTGAAAACATGACCACGGATAAAAGTAAAATGGTAGTTGCCAGTATTATGCAGACTTTATTTAAGGAGAGTTTTTTGGAAATCATTTTTGCGCTCCTCCAATCCACATATAGCCCATACCATAAACGGTTTTGATGTAGGAATGCTGGTTCGTTTCAATTTTACTGCGGATGCGGCTGATCGTTGTGGTAAGTGCGTGTTCATCCACATAATTTTCATCTACATCCCACAGCTTTTCAAGCAATACCTGACGTGTTAGGACAGTTTGTGAGTTTCTTGTTAGCACTTTTAATAAACGATATTCCAACGATGTAAGGGTAATCGGCTGTCCTGCGAGACACGCTGATAATTCGGAAAAATGGATATACAAATTCCCGTCATCGTAGAAATCGCCGCCGGATTGTACTGAAATGCGGTTCAGTAAAGCAGATACTTTCTTTTGGAACACGCTGATAGGAAAGGGCTTTGTTACATAATCATCTGCACCCAATTCAAATCCTTTCAGCATATCGCTTTCCATATCATTTGCGGTTAGAAAAATCACGGCGATATCGGGACGGCGTTCTTTTACCTCGCGGCATATATCAAATCCGTTCCCATCCGGCAGATTGACATCCAAAACGATTAAATCATAATCCTGTTTTTCAAGAAATCTTATGGCAACAGCCTTTGACATAGCCCCATCCACGGAATATCCGACAGCCGACAGATTATAGCTTAATGTCTTATTCAAAAGCTGGTCATCTTCAACAACCAGTATTCGCATAGTATCACATCCTTTTTCTTTTTATAGTATCAGCAAAATGTCACAGAAACCTCACAACGAGAAAAAATTTAGTATTCAGTCAGCTTCACAATTACATTACTCTGCTGATACAGCCAGTCCGTAAATTCTTTCGGGCTGGCTGTTCCTGTTTTTACAGCCTTTTTTCTCTGTAAGGCTTCTTTCTTAAAGTCAGAAAAGGCAGCCTGTATTTTTTCCAGACGGTCAGCCGGAAAGCCTGCGGTATTTTTTACCCGGTTTATTTTGTTGCGCCAGTTCTGGCATTCATTTTTATAAAGCAGGTCATAGGCATTTTCTCTTGCCCTCTCGTCAAATTCCCGCTTGTTTTGAAGCGCCTGTGCTTTTCGGCACTTATCGCTGCACAGCTCATACCGCTGGCTCTTTGCCAGAAAATATTTTCCACAGACCTTGCACCGCCGGAAGCAAAGCCCCCAGTCATTCAGCCTGTTCAGATAATAGGTAATCAACGGGTAGAGGGACGCATAGGCAGACACACATTCTTCTGTGCGCCGGTTGTCCGGGAACCAGAGGTCAAGCCGGGTATCTTCTGACGGTGCGCCTTTGAAATAAAGGCTGCCAGCTTGAAAATGTTTCGGTTTTCCTGTCTCCCTGTCAAAGCTCATGTCTTCGTTATGGAATACCCCGGTCAGGCTGCTCATTTTATCCATGAAGCGGTCACAGGCAGCGTTACGGTCACGGGGTTCTCTGGCAAGCAGATAGCTGTTCCAGATACGGAACGCCACATACATTTCCAGAGGGTCATTGCTAAGATATTTTCCCCAGAGAAATTCGCTTGCCGCCTGCTCCAGCTCCGGCTGTTTCCATCGGTTGGAGTGGAGGGCTTGCCGCAACGGAGAAAGCCCGCATAAGTTCCAGTCTCTGTCCGTGTCACGCTCAAAGTTTATCAAAAAAGTTCCCAGCGGGCGTGTCATATCACAAAGCACCTCTGCGTTTTGGCTCCCGTTCAGCCGGAAGCGGATCTGCTGTTCTTCCCCAATCAAAATCCGTTCTTTCATTTTCTTCCTGTCCAGCGTCAGGACAAACAAAATCCTCTCAAAACATGGCTCATGCCGTATAAACTGATTCTCCATCCCTATCCCCTGCCTTTGTTTATGGTAATTATATAATTTAGTTATATTAATTACACTCATGGTATCGCAGAAGCATTGTTTTGTCAAGAATAGTCCGCTATGATGATTGCAGTTGGTAATTTCGTACCACACAGTACCTTGACAAGTGAATGACCGTCCAAAAGGGATATGACCGGCAGGAGAAGTGACGCATCCAGCGCACTAATGCAGGGAAACACCGCAGGAATGGGGCAGGAAAACGGCTTTGGGGGGAGAACGGCAACAGGAAGCATTTTAACCTATTTGATTTATGGGAGGAACAGAATGAACGATAAAAAGAGATTGAACAGCTACGAGGATTTACCGCTGGTTCTGGATGTGGCGGACATTCAGCGGATTATGGGAATTTCAAGAGCGAGCGCCTATGAGCTGGTACACACACCCAGCTTTCCGGCGTTCCGCAGGGGCAGGCTTATCAAGGTCAGCAAAATTGCTTTCTTTGAATGGATGGCAAAAGGCTCCGAAAACGTACTGAGAAGCGACAAATAAGCGACAAATAAGCGTGAGGTATTATCCCCTGACTGCAATACTGCCGCACTTTCCAAAGGGGCATACAGAGGGAAAAAACCTTAAAAATGATACCGAAACGCTACACCAAAACAGCCTATCTGCGTACATCAGATAGAAACGGAGAAAGGAGCCGGTTATGGCAAGAATGAGCAACAAGCGGCGGTTGGAATGGTCTTTCTTCTTAAATGACCGCAGCCGTATCACTTACAACGAACTGTGCCGGAAATGCCAGCACGAATGTAAACAGAGCTTCCGGGCGGTTGTGGTGACTGCCTGAAGTATCTTTCCAAGCGTTCCAAGAAAAAGGACAAGACTGCCGGAAACGGCAAAATCCCTTAGGAACTAAGGGCGCACTTCTATACATAGTCTAAAGACCATGTATCGTGCGTCCTGCGGAGCTTACCTCTGCCGCTGATAAAATCAGCAGTCCGAGGTCTGCGTTCGCTTCGCTCCGACAAGGTGGCTACACCCCCTTGCGCCGCTAAAGCGGCTATCCCCTGTGTACCCGCCGCAAAGAGAAATCCGCTCTGCGGTTTTCCATTTTCATCGGGTTTTATAGAAGCACTGACACACAGACTGTCTGCGGATGGTCTTTAGCCTATGGGGAAAACAAGCAGAATAAGAACCCATACGGGTACTACCATTGCAGCAAGAACGGACAGGGATTACGCCAGTGTTCCATGCACTATATCCGCTATGATGTACTGTATGCCTATGTGCTTGCAAGACTGCAATACTGGTCTATGCTGGCACAGAAAGACGAGGACAAGCTGCTGAAACGCCTGCTCAATGCCAGCGACAGGGAAAGAAACTCTGCGAAGAAAAAGCAGGCTGCGGAGCTGAAAAAGGCAGAGAAGCGTAAAGCCGAGGTTGACGGGCTGTTTGCTAAAATGTATGAGGACTGGTCTGCCGGACGCATAACCGAGTATAACTTCAATATGCTGTCCGAGAAGTACCAGAACGAGCAAAAGGAGCTTGAAACAAAAATAAGACAGCTTCACGAAACGATGGAAGCCGCCGTACAGACCGCAGCGGATGCTGAAAAGTGGATTGCCCTAATGAAACAGTATGTCAACCCTGTGGAGCTGACCGCAGAACTTCTGAACACTCTAATTGAAAAAATAACCGTCCACGAAGCTGTCAAGGGCGAGGACGGAAGCCGTGAGCAGGAAGTAGAAATCTACTACCGCTTCATCGGCAAAATTGACTGACCTTTCTTTTTTACCCAATAATATCTTTAATTAAGGGAAACGGGAAAGACTATGCCAGATATTGCCAGCGTGATCAAAATGAGTGATCTCTATCATATCAGTCTGGATGAACTGTTGAAAGGAGATCAGGATATGATGAAAAAGATAGAGAAGGACACAAATATCGTAAGGTCCAACAGTAGGCTTATCGCTGTGGGCATAGTGGCTATCATAGTGGCTGTCGTTGTCATATTTGCAAGTATCATGACGGGAAATGCGGTGTTGGATTTTCTTGCGGCGGCGCTTCCGTGGGTATTCATGGGGATTGCCCTTGCGTGTTTTCTTGCAACGAGAAAGCCTGATGAGAACACGCCGAAGCTCAGGGTGGCAGGATTTATACCTATCATGATAGGTGTGATGTTTATGATAGGTGGAATATATCTGATGAACGCATGTATGTGGAGAGGGATTGGAATTGGAGCGTTGGTTGTAGGCATTGTATTGAATGGAGTGGGGCTGGTAATTTTATTTTACAGAAAAAAATAGAGATGGAAAGCGTTGTTTGCTGTCCTTGAAATATTTGTGATAGTAGTATAATATGTAACTGTTTGGCAACGGATATATTGTATCTGATGCCAGACAGTTATTTTTGTGCGGACAAGGTATCAGAGAATATGATCACACAAGAAGCAAAGCGGCTGTATAAATTTGAAAACACGTTTTGTGTTTCTCAGAACATGATAGATTAGAAGATGCGAGGAATTACGATATGATGAAATTAACAGATTTTTACTATGATCTGCCACAGGAGCTTATAGCGCAGGATCCACTTCTTAAGAGAAGTGAGTCCCGTCTCATGGTTCTGGACAGGAAAGACAATACGATAGAGCACAAGCACTTTTATGATGTGATAGACTACCTGAATCCGGGCGACTGTCTGGTCATCAACGATACAAGGGTCCTTCCGGCGAGACTCATGGGCGTCAAGGAGGATACGGGAGCATCAATAGAGGTACTACTGTTAAAGCGCAAGGATGACCGCACCTGGGAGACGCTGGTAAAGCCGGGCAAAAAGTGCAAGGTAGGTGCTCGTATAGTATTTGGCTCGGAGTCAAATGAACCTGACCCTGAGACAGGACTTATAAAGGGCAAACTTGTGGGAGAGGTTGTTGGTATAGTCGAGGAGGGCAACAGACTCATCAGATTTGAGTTCGATGGAATATTCGAGGAGATCCTTGACGAACTGGGACAGATGCCGCTCCCACCATATATCACACATAAGCTTGAGGACAAGAACAGATATCAGACTGTGTACGCAGAGCACGACGGATCAGCAGCAGCGCCGACAGCAGGACTTCACTTTACAACAGAGCTGCTTGATCAGATCAAGGCAAAGGGAATCAAGATAGCGCATGTGACACTCCATGTCGGACTCGGAACCTTCAGACCTGTTAAGGAGGAGAATATTCTGGATCATCACATGCATTCAGAGTTCTGTATCATAGAGCAGGATGCTGCTGATATGATCAACGAGACAAAGGCTGCAGGCGGAAGAGTTGTGTCCGTAGGAACGACAAGTACCAGAACTCTTGAGTCCATGTCGGACGACGATGGAACAGTTCATGCAGGCAGCAAATGGACGGATATTTTCATCTATCCGGGATACAAGTTCAAGGTTATTGACGCGCTCATCACGAATTTCCATCTGCCTGAGTCAACGCTTCTTATGCTTGTTTCTGCGCTCTACGACAGAGAGCATATACTTGAGGCGTACAAGGTGGCGGTTGAGGAGAAGTACAGATTCTTCTCATTTGGCGATGCTATGCTGATAAAGTAGCATAAGAGGAGACTATCAATGGGAAAGAAGATATGCGTGGTATTCCCGGGAATCGGATATCACACTGATAAACCGTTACTTTACTACAGTAAAAAATATATGATAGCACATGGATATGATATTGTTGATGTGACATACGGCAAGCTTTCGGGACATCTCCCGGAGGAGATACAGAAGGTATTTGATGATGGCTGGAATAAAGCGGTAGATTGTCTGAAGAATGTGGATTTCTCGGATGCTGAGGATATAGTATTTCTATCAAAGAGTATAGGTACGGCTATATCTGCAAGATATGTGGCGGAGAAAGGACTTAAAGTAAGAAATATATATTTCACACCACTTGAGATTACCATGCAATATGCCAATTCAAATGGCATAGCTTTTCACGGAACGGCGGATCCACTAGTGAATACGGGTGAGCTGACAAGACTTTGTGAGGCTAAGAACATCCCTCTGTATAAATACGAGGGCGGAAATCATTCAATAGAGACAAAGGATATTCTATGGAACATAAGAACGCAGGAAGACATAGCGGAAAAATATATAGATTATTTGAACTTCTAGGACATACAGAGGGGCAGTTATATATTGCGGAGATAGCAGTGCTCATAACACTGCTTATTGGCACGGCGGTATATATACTGCTCCTTCGTGTCCTGCCGGATACCTCATGGCTTGAGGGGTGCCAGATACGCCGGTTTACAGGAGTGATATGTCCTGCATGCGGTACGACAAGGGCTGTACTCGCCATGCTCCACGGACATCTGCTGACGGCTTTGTATTACCATGTGGCGACTGTGTATCTGGCGTGCATCTGTATCATTTATCTGGTAGGCAATACGATCAGGCTTGCCACGAATGGCAGGGCACCGCTTGTGAGATTCCGGCTGTGGTATGTGTATGTGTGGCTTGGGATATTTGTGGTGTCTTACGTGGTGAAGCTGGTGGTGCCGGGGTATGTCATATAATGAGCGCAAGTTGAGTAGGCGTGCGCATGTCATAGCGCTTATGCACGTCGACATATGATATAAGGAGTGGTTTCATGAGACTTATGATAAAACAACGGGTATTTGCCTGGACAGATACCTACGATATATATGATGAATGGGGAAACAAAAAATATTTTGTGAAGTCGGAGGCGTTCCGGCTGACGCATCAGGTTCACGTATATGACATTGCGGGAAATGAGATAGGTCTTATCAGTCAGAGATTATTCACATTCCTGCCTACATTTGACATCAGTGTGGGTGGCAGACCGTGTGGAAGTATCAGGAAGGAATTTACATTCTTCAAGCCATCGTACAGTATTGAGTATGGTGGATGGCAGTGTGATGGAGATTTCCTTTCGTGGAATTATAGTGTCACAGCTGGAAGCAGGCTGGTGGCAAATATAGCAAAGCAGCTTCTCAGCTGGGGAGATACATACACACTTGATATCTCAGATCCGGGTGATGAGATCATGGCACTTATGCTTGTGATTGCCATTGATGCGGCCAATTGTTCGCAGAATAATAATTAATTTTTAAACAGGTATTAAGAACTCCTTCATCAGAATCCATTGATAAGAAGAAAAAGATGCTTGAGGCAAGAAAGCGGATTGAAAATAAATGAGTTATTTGACAACAGAAGAATTTGAAAGTACATTGGATAATGTGACGATATTTCCAGTTACCTCAGTAGAATTAGGAGATATTTCACAGTATTCTTTTGATTGTGGAGATGCAGAAGAGTATGTCACATTTTGATTAATAAGATTGTTTAGAAAGCGTTTAGAAAGCGTTTAGAAAGTATCCTCTTGATGTTTAGTCGGATGTATGATAGCAGTGCTCTGGATCATCCTTGGAATCTGTAATTGAATATGTTTGCAAAAAGGCTTTTCGGTTTATTCGTAACCGGAAAGCCTTTTTTTGTCCAAAATCGGCACTATAATGTCGTTTCGTGCATTCAGCATTGAAGAGGTAATATAACAAAGTGTATAATAATAATGGGGTGAGCATATGGACCAAAGAAGTAAGCTTAATATAGCGGTATGCGATGATGATATATTTGTAACTGAACAGCTGAGTGAATGGATAAAGGAATATTTTGTTTCCAATCATTTGGAAGAACCTAATATATATGAGTTTGACAATGGCGAGAATCTGATAAAAAGCGAAGTGAAATATGATTTTGTATTCTTGGATATAGTAATTCCGGGAATGAATGGGATAAATATAGGCAGACGGCTATTGGCGCAGAATGAGGAGTGTCTGATATATATAATAACGGCATACGACAGCTATCTTGATGCTGCTATGAGCTTGAGGGTGTTCAGGTATATTTCAAAGCCGCTTGACAAATCTCGTATATACCGAAATATACAGGATGGACTTAAGATATACACAACATCAAATACTAAGATATTGATTGAGACAAAGAATGAAAATATAATCCTCAGAGCTCCGGAGATTATTTACCTGGAGGCACAGGGACATACGCTATTTGTGAACACCAGTGAGGGAAAATACATCTCTGTGAGAAAGATGGATTACTGGGAGAAGACATTGAATACAAGGGGGTTTTTTAGAACACACAGAAGTTTTATTGTGAATATGGAACATGTAGTAAGGTTTGATCATTCATTGGTGTATCTGGATACTGGGGTAACAGCCTATCTAACGAAACACAATTATCAAAATTTTAAGCATGCATTTATGATGTATTTGGAGGGGGCAAGGACATGACAATGGCTATGATTTATGGAATCGTTTTTCTGATAGAAGCGTTGATAGCATTTCAATACTTCGAGTGGATGTTTGTAAAACCAAGATATACGGTGATAAAGAGATTTGTTTTGGTGTTGGCGTGTTATGTTGTTTTATTTGGTTTGTTTGAACTAAATATATTGATATTTAATTTTATTTCATTTCCAGTATTCAACTGGATAATAATAAAATTCGTATATGGACAAAAAACTTTAAGCTCAGTTTTTCACAGTGTGGCAATGTCAGTAATTATGACATTGTCAGAGATGGTGGTTGTGGCGGTATTTTCTGGAATTAGTCAAAAATCCTGGGATCCATCTGGTGGTGTTTTGACTGTATTATTTCTAGCAATATTAAGCAAGTTTGTGTATTTCCTTGTGATGTTTGCAATCAGCCGATACGGGATGAGACACAGGGTTGATGTACATATGGGAGCACAGGGCTGGGTAATTCTTGTCATACCAGTGTGTGTGATAGTTGTTGTGTGTCTGCTCAATTACATGTGTTACTTTTCTGACATCAGCAAAATGCAGGAATCCATAATGTTGTATTGTTCAATAATCTGTCTGGTGATAATTATTATTTCATTTGTGATCTACGGATATTTGCAGAGAGTCTACAAGGAGAATCTGGATAAAACATTGCAGATCCAGAGAGAAAAATATGACATTGAGTATTATAAAAAAATTATCAGTCAGGACGAAGAGCAGAAAATAATGATACATGACATAAAAAAGCATATCAGCGGGATACATGATCTGCTCGAACATCATGATTACGATAAGGCAGTCGAATATATTGAAAGGATATATGAATACAACGAGTTGAAAGAGACTATAAGGTTTTCGGATGATCATATGGTAAATGTTATTCTTAATAGATATGCCAGCAGGTTCATTGATGCGGGGATTCATTATGATTTTGATGTGAGAAGGGCACGTATGGATTACATGCAGGTAGATGACTTAACTGTCCTTCTGTGTAATATGCTGGACAATGCCAGTGAGGCAATGAGTGAAATAGGCAGTGCCAGTGTGGAACTTAGAATGAATTCACAGGGGAACGATGGTGGAACGATCATAGCAATGACAAATGATTGTACGCACAGATATGATTCACGAAAGTCCGGTAAGCCGGATCAAAAATTCCATGGATTTGGAATAAAGAGTATGAAAAGGGTAGCGGAAAAGTATGGTGGAAGTGTTGATACATATTATTCAGAGGATGATCAAAGATTCCATACGGTCATATATCTGTCAAATGTTACCCGGTAAAGATGTTAGGTATTTCTGTAAAATAAAACGGAGGTGTACGATGGACAAGAAAAAAATAATATGTGCAGCACTTATTTCTGTTATGGCATTAAGTCTTGCTGCGTGTGGAAATAAAAAAGTTGATTATGGAATGAATGGGGGAAGTGATGATACAGGTAATGCAGGAGGTCTTGAGGGACAGCTGGATATACCCGATAACTGCGATGTTACTTTTGACATAGGAGAATCAAAACTCTCATCGATAACATTGAAGGATGATGATATAGAGGTTCCAGATGCTGATAGAGTATATAAAGTCGGGTTTGACATGGTAAATGCACCATGTTCAGATGATGAACTTAAAACTATAATATCCAGACTTTTTGACGAGACATCAGAAATAAGGTGGCAGGATGGCGATGCTGCTGAGTCAAAGGAAATCCTGGATAACACGATAGCTTCATATAAGGCGGACATAGAAAAGGCTTTGGCGAGTGATGATCCTGGTTATGCAGAGCTTTTAGAGGAAGGTATGAAAAGATGGGTAGACGAGAGAAATAGCATTGATGATGAGTTACCAATAGCTACAGAATATAAGATTAATGAGCATTATGTTGCGGAATCCGGTGGGGTACAGAGAATATTTATGGCGGCATCGGATAATGAAGATGGAGGTGGATATAACAATTACTATTTTACATATGGTATGACACCTGAGGGTGAGGATAAGGCTCTTGTATCAGAGGTTCCAGGAACTGAAAGTACGTATGAGATCAATGTTGTCGGTGAAGACATATATGATGGGGATGAGAAGAACCCAATCACAGAAGATGAAGGACTCAGTTCTGCAATGAAGTTACTAGACAATCTGGGGATAAGCGGATTTGCCTGCACAGGGACAGAAGAGGCGGTGAGAGCCTGGACAGGCGGTACTTATGGTGAAGATGTCATAAAAAAGCCTGATGGATACAGATTCCAGTTCGGACGGAAGATAGATGGGATAGATGTGGTATACTCAACAGATATCGACACCGTGGATAGTATTGATACCGATAACCTTACCTATAAAGGTGGAGTTGACAAGGCGGTAATAAGTGTTGATAAGTTTGGGGTTGTCTCATCTACAGTGTATGTATATGCCGACGAGGATACGTTTGATAAAGAGGAGGTCAAGCTTTTAAGCTGGGATGAGATGATTAAAGCTGCGGGCGAGAGTATAGCCAAATATTATAAGGATCACCCGACAAATTATGGAACGGTGGAATTTAATGATGTGGAACTTGCCTATGTACCATGTGCTGATGAGTCGGGAAATAAGTATTTTGTTCCGACATGGATATTTTCTCAGAATGAATATAATGAGGATTACCGATGTGACATGCCGATACAGAGGGTATATATAAATGCGATAGATGGAAACTACATAGATATAGTGGATAACATGAAGAAGATAGGAATGTATGAGGAGACAGGCAGGAAATAGTCATGAATAAGATACCAAAGTATGTTGTTATCATAGCCTGCATATTGGTAATGGTGGTGTTGCTACCATTAGGTTATGTTAGATATAAGACGCGTTACGAAGCTGAGCAGATAAGTGTGTCAACGTCTCCAGATGGTGATTATAAGCTTGTGATCTATTCTGTTGGTGACCCGGATTTTCCATTTGGAGCTGCCCATGGAAGACTGGTGCTGAATGGCAAGGAGAAGACGGTTGCATATAGGTCATTTGAAGTGGCAAATGATGGTGCAAGATTTGATGAAAGCGATCTAAAGACGACATGGTATATTGATCGTGTGGAGGTGGTAGTGTCTGGCTCTGAACAGCGTGACGAGCTTGTGACCATGCGTTTTAATGGGCAGACCAGCAGTAGACGTCTCACGACCAGATATAGAAGAGAAGATACGGATATAGAAAAAGACAGCGAACAAGACTCTGCGATAACGGAAAAAGCTTCGGGTGACAGCAGGGAGAATGCAGAGAGCTCCACTGATTCCTCTGTTGATCCTGATGTAAATGATCAGCCAGAAAATAAGGAAATTACAGTCGGGTATCAGGCGATCTTTGAGAAATATTCAGATGCCACAGCTGGAAAATTCGAAGTATATTACGGCGCCTCGGAGTCATCATCAAGATGTATATTGTCTGAAAGTGACACTACAGTGGAATACATTGTATATGATGGCAAGTCAGAAAATGAGAAGTGCGGTCTGTATGTAAGGTATCGTACTGAAAAAGGCGGTGATGGAACATATGATTATGGTAGCGCCGAAATAGAAGATATCTATGCATATGTATTTTCCAGTGGAGAAGTGATAAGTAGTGGAAAGACAAACTGGGAAGATACTGGAACGGATGAGTTTGAGAGGGCAACGGAGTAAGCTGTTGTGAATAGTCCATGAACTGTGGTAAAATGAATATTGGACAGAGCAGGATATCATTAAATTATTAGGATAAAAAGTAACACAAATAAAGGCAACACAGCTGTCTGGTAGGATGCAAAGCATCACAGACTGTAGTGTCGCCTTTATTTGTGCTAAAAATAATCTTTATATCTTTAACGTTCCAGCCCACCCAGATCATCATAAAATCCCGGATATGAGATGTTCACGCACTCGGCTCCGGTGATCTCTGTATCGCCATCAGCGTTAAGTCCTGCGATGGCAAAGCTCATGGCGATTCTGTGATCCAAGTGACTGTCGATCACTGCACCGTGAAGAGGCTTTCCGCCGCGTATTATCATTCCGTCATCGGTTGCAGTTATGTCTGCGCCCATGGATGAGAGAGCGTTTACCATGACATCTATTCTGTTTGATTCCTTGACCTTGAGCTCCTGGGCATCCCTGATGATGGTCTCACCGTCTGCAAAGCATGCGAGAACTGCTATGGCAGGGATCTCATCTATGAGCTTTGGTATGATGGAACCCTCAATGACACAGCCCTTGAGACTTGATGTCCTGACTGTTATGTCAGCGGTTGGCTCACCGCATCCGCTCACTACATTGGAGTATTCCATATCGCCGCCCATTGCCTTGATTACTTCAAGTATTCCGTCTCTGGTCGGGTTGATTCCAACATTCTTGATGGTGATGCATGAGTTCGGAGTGATAAGTCCTGCAACAAGGAAGTAAGCAGCTGATGATATATCTCCAGGTACAAGTATCTTCTGTCCAACAAGCTTATCCACAGGCTTTACGGTAGCCGTAGTTCCCTCTGTTTTTATATTGCCGCCAAATGACTCAAGCATGAGTTCAGTGTGGTTTCTTGACACATATGGCTCGGTGACACTTGTCTCGCCGTCTGCATAGAGTCCGGCAAGGAGTACACATGACTTTACCTGTGCTGACGCGACAGGTGAGTTGTAGTGTATTCCATGGAGTTCCTTTCCGTTTATAAGGAGCGGTGCACAGTCATTTCCGAGTTCGGATGTGATGTCGGCACCCATCATGGAGAGAGGCGTCATGATTCTCTTCATAGGACGCTTACATATAGAAGCATCACCTATGAGTCTGCTTGCAAATGGCTGAGCGGCAAGTATACCCGATATAAGTCTGGTGGTTGTTCCGCTGTTGCCGACATCGAGTGTGCCTTCAGGCTTTGACAGTCCATGCAGTCCTTTGCCGTGTACAGTAACGACACTGCCGTCGTAATCAATGTCTATACCCATCTGCCTGAAACAGTTCATGGATGATATACAGTCTGCTCCATTTAAAAATCCGTGTACCTCGGTTATTCCATCTGCGATTGAGCCGAACATGATGGAACGGTGGGAGATGGATTTGTCCCCCGGTATTGTTATCTCTCCGTTAAGTGATCTTACTCTGTTGATTTTCATAATTTATGGTATTCCTTTAATGTAATAAATGTAGTTAAGTTCGTGACCTTTATCTGCCGATAAAGCCGGTTATGTCTAACGATTATATATACTGTATCCCGCACCTTTAAGCACATCCTGCGCAGCTTTTCTGGCAGCTTCGTCATAGAATGAAAGCCTGAGAACCCCTTCCTCATCCTCCCGGTTGTGGGAGACTCCGATGTTCTTGAGGCTTATCTTTGCCTCTGCGATAAAAGCTGTCACCTCTGCCAGCGCACCAGCCTCGTCAGGGATATCTACAAACAGTTCATGGTGCATTCTTATGACACCGCTGCTGTTGTTAGGAATGGAATCTCTGTAATCTCTGGCGGATGCAAAAAAAGCATTTATCCCAGCCGCATCGCGCTGCTTAATATGATAAATCATTTTGTCTATAAGCTCAACATATTCCTGAAGACCGTTTACGATATTGTCAGGATTTGCCAGAAGAATGTGCTCCCATACCACGGGATTGGAGGATGCGATCCTGGTTATATCTTTGAAACCACCGGCTGCCAGTGATTTGAAAATATTGTCCGGGCTGTCTGCCGCTGCGACAAGGTTGACCAGTGAGGCGGCTATGACGTGGGGCACATGACTTATGTAAGAGGTTATACGGTCGTGCTCAACAGGTGAGTATGTGATCGGTATTGCGCCCAGATCTCCGATAAATGTGGAGAACTCCTCAGTCTTGCCCGGAAGAACTCCATCTGCTGGCGTGATGAAGTAGTAGGCATTCTCTATGAGCCTGTCGGTTGCCGCCTCGTAGCCGGATCTCTCAGAGCCGACCATAGGATGCCCGCCGACAAAATATCTGGCAAGCCCGAGCTCCTGAACCGCTTCATATATGTCGAGCTTCACACTTCCGACATCAGTCAGTATAGTGCTGTCTGTAAGGAATGGCCCTAGCTGGCGCAGGTATTCTATATTATAGTGAACCGGTGCGCACAGAAAGATATAGTTACATTCTGCTATGGTATGGATATCATCTGTATATTCAGTCAGCGTCCCATCGGAGACAGCTTCCTTGAGTGTAGATAGATTATTGTCAAAGCCGACTATTCTGTAATCAGGGAAAATGCGGTGGATGGATTTGGCAATAGATCCTCCGATAAGTCCCAGACCGATAAATCCTATTGAAAAATCATTCATTTTACGTTCTCCTTTAACAGTTTGACGCATAAAAGCGTTAAAGTATCTATTGGCGATTATACAGCCTTTTGAATGACAGGGCAAGAGAAGATTCACATTGCGATAAAAAAACTTGAATATCAGATGTGGATATTAAGCTAAAATAAGAAGTAAGGGAATTGTATAAGCTGAAGATTTGTACTAAAATCTTTGTGGAGAACGCGGACGATGCACATAAGAAAGTATACTGATGTGTGCGTTTGTCGACCGACCATTATAAGGAGGATAATTTATTATGATAGATACACTTTGCAGACTACTTGACGCCGGTGTCACACAGTTTCATGTTGTGAGGGAATGTGAAGCTGTGCTGCAGGATCATGGTTACAGAGAACTTGATATTGGGGAGTGCTGGGAGCTCACGGCCGGAGGAAGATATTATGTGAAGCCATACTCATCTATGATGGTGGCGTTTGCCGCAGGGGAGATGCCTGAGTATGGCAGGCTGAATATCGGCCTTGCACATACAGATTTTCCTATGCTCAAGATCAAGACTCAGCCGGATATGAACAGAAGCGGCTACCAGACACTGAATGTAGAGCCGTACGGCGGACTTATCAAGGAGACATGGTTTGACAGACCGCTTGGAATCGCGGGCAAGGTCATGGCGCAGACCACGGATCCGTTCAGGCCGAAGACGTATCTGTATGATTCAGAGCGTGCCATGTGCATAGTGCCAAGCCTTGCACCGCATCTGAGAAAGGATGCACCCGGGGAGAAAATGAATGTGCAGAAGGAGCTCATACCTGTATATGGTCTGGATGGTCAGAAGGTGAAAGACAAAGATATATTACAGTATGTGGCAGATGACCTTGGGCTTTTGAAGGACGATATTCTTGATTATGATCTATATCTGTATAACATGGATGGAATGGAGATAGTTGGGGCAGATAAGGATATGATAGCTTCTCCGAGACTTGACAATGTAACTTCCGTGTCAGCGCTTGTTGACACCATGTGCAGAGAGACAAATGGCAATAATACAAATGTTATAGCATTGTTTGACAATGAGGAGATAGGCAGCAGATCGAAGCAGGGAGCAGATTCAGTGCTTCTGTCAGAGATAATAAAGCGAATCATGGAAGGCTTGGATATTGAGGATGGAGCAGGAAGACGCCTTATGAGAGATGCATTTATGCTGTCACTTGATGTGGCGCACGCAACCCATCCCAATTATTCAGAGAAAAGTGATCCGACAAATCAGATTGTAATGGGGCGCGGAGTGGCACTCAAATCAAGTGCGAGCCAGAGATATGTGTCTGACAGTGAGGCATCTGCGGTTATCATGGCTCTGTCGAGAAAACATGATATAAAGATACAGCGACAGGTGAACAGATCGGGGATGGCAGGAGGACAGACTCTTGGTCCTATAGCTTCATCTTATCTGCCGGTCAGGGCTGTGGACATGGGAATACCTATACTGGCTATGCATTCAGCGGTGGAGCTGGGAAGTGCGGAGGATTATGCCCAGCTTGAGAAGCTGTGCGGGGCCGTATTTGGAATGTAGTATGTTGAAATCAGGTATTTGAGCAATTTACTTGTGCAGTTATTACGATTGTGTTACAATAAGATGATGTATTTTTAACTTCAATAATCACTTACGGAGGATACTCATGAAGAAGAAACATTTAAAATATGCAGTGCTCTGCTTTGGACTTGCTTCCATGCTGGCATTTGCCGGATGCGGAAGCAAAGGTGACGATGCTACCACAGCCAATCCGACGGAGACAGAGGCGACCACAGAGGCAGTGACGGTGGCGACTACGGAAGCAACCACTGAGGCACAGCCGGAGAAGGACAAGGATGGCTTTACAATATGTAATGACAAAGTAAAGACTCTTGACTATGTGAATGTCAGAACGAGCCCATCAACTGATGGAGAGATATATCAGGAAGTTGCAAATGATGTTGAGCTGGACAGAATCGGTTATAACGATGAGTGGAGCAAGGTATCTATAGATGGTGGGGAATACTATATATTCTCAGAGCTCCTTGAGGTCGTAGGCGGAGGAGATAAGTCTGATGCATCGACAGAGGCGACAACAGAGAATTCATCGGATGCATCCACAGAACAGGGAACTACATCCAATGTTGGTGAGGGCAAGATGATAGTTATAGATGCCGGACATCAGCAGAATGCAAATGAAGAGACCGAGCCGATAGGCCCTGCTGCTACAGAGACAAAAGTAAAGGCAACCGTTGGCAACACAGGTGTATCAACAGGAATAAAGGAATATGAGCTGAATCTTCAGATCGCACAGAAGCTTGAGGCAGAGCTCACATCCAGAGGCTATACAGTTAAGATGATCAGAACATCGAATGATGTTGATATAAGTAATGCGACGAGAGCAGAATATGCGAACAACCTTAAGGCAGATGCAGTTATAAAGATCCATACAAATGGATCGACAGACGGTAATGCGACAGGTGTGATGACAGTATGTCAGACATCATCTAATCCATATAATTCAGCTATCTATGATCAGTGCAAGAGTCTTGCCACGGATGTTTTATCAGGACTTCTGGCTTCCACAGGAGCTAAGAGCGATGGAATATGGGAGACGGATACCATGAGCGGAATAAACTGGAGTACAGTTCCGGTAACCATAGTGGAAGTTGGCTATATGACTACAGCATCTGAGGAGGCACTTCTTGTAACAGACGATTATCAGAACAAGATCGTCAAGGGAATAGCAGATGGCCTTGATAAATATATTACAGAATAGAAGTCAGTAACATAAATAAAAATAGAGAACAGGATTTCCTGTTCTCTATTTTTATTGTGGCATATCGAACCGGAGAAGACTGACCTCTTCTTCCGAGAGACTTCTGTAGGCACCTGTTGGAAGCGATTCGTCTATCTTCAGCTCACCCATTGCGATTCTTCGCAGAAAAGTAACTTTCATGCCAACGGCCTCAAACATTCGCTTGACCTGGTGAAAACGTCCCTCTGTTATTATGAGTTCGATCTCCGATCTGGCAGCGGTGCTGTCGGAAGATAATATGCGCAGATCTGCGGGCAGTGTAGGTTTTTCATCTCCGATATCCACACCTGTGGCGAAAAGGTTTATGGTATCATCTGTTACATATCCGTCAATCTCTGCGTAATATGTCTTGGGAATGTGGTGTGCAGGAGACAGAAGATGGTGGGTCAGTGCTCCGTCATTTGTCAGAAGTAGAAGTCCTTCTGTGTCTATATCCAGCCGTCCCACGGGTGACAGGTCTTTTGTATTTTCTCCTTTTAGCAGATCGATAACGGTCTGATGCACGTTATCTTTGGTGGCGCTTACACACCCCGCAGGTTTGTTCAGGAGGAAATATCTGTATCTGGAATAATTCAGAATCCTGCCATTATATTTTATAGTATCGTTGTTCTCATCTATCTTTACATCTGAGGATTTAACCGGGGCACCATTGACGGTGACAGTGCCTTTTTTCACATACTGCTTTACCTGACTGCGGCTGCCGATCCCCATTTCAACTAGAAATTTATCAAGTCTCATAATGTACTCCTTTTGTTGACTGTATGATGTCATATGATACCACGAAAATGCGCTTTTTTCAGCAGAAAAGTTAAATGTTACAAAACACAACATGTCGTTACAAACAGTTGTGTAAAACCACTAGAAATTGGTATTTTTTTGTCAGAATCAGTTGACACATGCACATGTGTAGTGTATTATATTTAACAGAAATGTAACAAATGCGGTAACTTTGTAAAATTTAGATTACGAAATACTACATAGAAAATAGCTTGGATTAAGGGTAAAAGAGGAAAAATTAATGACTAGATCACGCAGTAAGTTTGGAAGATTTGTAGATCACATGAGAAGGAATGTTCTCAGTTATAAATATTTAAGACATAACATTTTGATGACAGCACTTGTGGTTGTAATGGCTCTTTGTGTATTTGCTGTCATAAGTTTTGGAGAGAAGGCTGACCCGCTTGCGGATGAATTATATGCGAATGATAGTGTGACTATCAACAAGAGTCAGGCAGTGATGATGGCAGACAGCAGTGTGCAGCTTGCCATCGACGCAGTGGTGCCTGCAGGAAGTTCAGTATCGGCCAACGATACGGCCAGAGTTGCCAGCAATGCATCAGGTAGTATACAGTCTGTGACTTCAGCGTCTACCGAGGCAGTGACAACAGAGGAAGCGACAACAGAAGAGACCCCTTCAGAGGTGCTTCCGGGCGTAACAGCATCAGTGATATATGATGGTGTGTATGTCCATACAGAGCAGTCATCAGAATCAGATATCATAGCTACAGTGAACAGTGGAGAGATGTTCGACGTTGTATCACAGGATGAGAGCTGGATAGGAGTTCAGTTATACGATGGCTCGATCGGATATATTTCAACAGAATATGTAAGTGTGGATGCCTCACTTCAGTAGTAGTGTATATGAGTACCCCTCACCCAGGTACAACACAGTAAGACAGAAAAAGCAAGCCGCATGTCATTCAAGGATGGCGTGCGGCTTGCTTTTTTAGTGTTGTATTGACTGTTGCTCAATTGGTTAGCTTTTTGTAGTAGAAGCACGCCAGCTGTGTGCGGTCTCTCAGCTGCAGCTTGTCAAGGATGGAACTGATATAGTTTCTCACTGTACCCTCGCTCAGATACAGGCTTGATGCGATTTCTTTGTTATTCAGTCCATCTGCAACAAGTCTGATAATATTCATTTCCTTGGAACTGAGTTCGTATTCCATTCCGGCAAATGGCGATGGCTGGACATCTGATGAGGTAGTGTCCATATGTCCAATAAGATCAGGGAGCTTTCCAACTATCTCATCCCCGAATACAGTCTGTCCATTGTATACTGCTTTTACTGCCGGTGCGATGCTCTCAAAATTCTGCTTCAGTATATATCCCTTTGCCCCGATACTCAGTGCTTTGATTATATATTCGTCATCTGAAAATGTTGTCAGGAGAAGAATGCGGGCATCCGGGTGAGAGACCATGATATTCTCAGAAGCCTCAAGGCCATTTATGTTCTCCATGCGGATGTCCATGAGTAGAACATCCGGTTGATATTCTTCGTACAGTCTGATCGCATCAGCTCCACTGCCTCCTGTGGCGGATACCTGTATGTCGTCGCAGGCTTCGAGTATGGTCTGAAGTGACAGTGCCACCAGTTGGTCGTCATCTATTATAACTACATTCATTTGTCGGTTTCCTCCTATTTATAATCAGGATATTTTGCATATCTGTTTGGAATTCAGTCTGTAAAATCTCTTTTCATGATATTGATCAATATGGAAAATCCGTCGTCGGTTGATATCTTCATTGTGCCTCCAAGTTTGTTTACTCTTTCCAGGATACCATTTAAGCCCATCCCGCCAGAAGCGCTTCCTTGTGCCGGGGATAGACCGGAGCGGATGTTCTGTCCATTGTCTGTTATATACAGTTGATAAAATGCCGGGTGTTCCCGCACGCGGATATCCATATGGTCGCCGTTGCTGTGCTTCAGCGTATTGTTAATGGCTTCCTTTACTATGTTGATGAATGAGTATTTGATCTCTCTTGGAAGCTTATCTGACATGTCGTAATCCATGTAGATGTCCATGTTGCTGACGTTGTTGATCACATCATCTAGAGCGGTGCGCAGGTCTATGGATTCATCGTGTAGATCGTGGACACTTTTTCTCATGCTGTCCATGGCGGTATCCAGCGTAGATTGCAGCTGTGCCAGGGGCTTCTCAAGACGCTCGTCTTTGTTGATAACTTTGATGGCACCGGTCTGAAGTATGGATCTGGTGAGCATATGACCGACATTGTCATGAATCTCCCGGGCAATCCTGTTTCGCTCTGACAGGGTGGCGGTGAGCACCATGTTGTCCTGATTTTCCAGCAACTGGCGTGTGTTCTGTGCAACCAGCATGTCGTGTTCTGCAGTATTGTCCCTCATGGCAAGAAGCTCCGCCCTCAGCAGATTTATCCGGCAGCAGTACACGCTCATAGCAAATGAGAATGCGATGAGGCATATCTGCGGGAGAACTGACATCAGAGGATAGTTGACGCACATGTATATGGATAACAGAACAAGTATGACTGGTGACAGCCGTTGTCTGTATCTGTACATGTCGTAGCTGACTATGGACACGAACATATAGACTGGGTGCAGCCAGAATGCGGATACAAGATACGCGCATACCAGTGCCTCGCATATGTATGGATATATTCTGCTGTGGTTCTCGGCGCCCTTCGTGGTGGCTCTGTTCACTGCGGAGATCCCGGCAAGTGCCGGATAGACCGCACCGGCAATGAGCGACAGGAGCAGTGCGATGATGATCCGGGTGTCCGTGGCAGTATTATGCGCATATATCATGACAAATGCTGAGACCAGCAGGAGTCCTTTGTTGATGAGGTGTTTCATAAATATTCTCCATAATGTAGAAAATGCTGTAGTATATATCGTGCTGTCTGAATATCCGTGCCAGACAGTGTGTGCAGCCTAGTGTAATAATTATTATAAATAAATATGAGGGAAAAAGAAACATGACAAATGTCACATTGTGAAGATGACGTTGTTCACTGTGAAAACAGATCAAGGGTGTATATAATGAGAGCATGTAATAAAGAATGTAGCATGCTGATGAGTGCAAACTATCATGTTATGAACGACACTCATAAGATAATGAGGGTCAAAAAACAGGATATCAAAACAGGAGGATATATATGAGTAATTCAGAAAATGCAATAGAGGTTACCAATCTGGTAAAGAGGTACAAAGATCTACTGGCGCTGGATCATTTCAGTTTGACGGTGAAGGCGGGGGAGATACTTGGACTCCTTGGACCAAACGGCTCTGGCAAAACGACAACTATAAATTGTATACTGTCCCTGCTCACATTTGACAAGGGCGATATAAAGGTATTTGGCAAAGAGATGAAGCCCGACAGCTACGATATCAAGAGAGAGATCGGAGTTGTAATGCAGGATGTGGCGGTGTTCGATGAACTGACTGTATATGAGAATATTGATTACTTCTGCGGCCTCTATATAAAGGACAAAGAGAAGAGACGCAAATGTGTTGAGGAGACAATGGATTTCGTGGATATTGCGGATTACAGGAAATTCCTTCCAAAGAAGCTATCAGGAGGCCTTCTCCGAAGACTGAATATTGCCTGCGGAATAGCGCATAAGCCAAAGCTTATATTTTTCGATGAACCGACAGTGGCAGTTGATCCACAGAGCCGCAACAGAATACTTGAGGGGATAAAACGTCTGAATGAGGAAGGCGCGACTATCGTGTACACCTCTCATTATATGGAGGAGGTCGAGCAGATCTGCGACAGGATAGTCATCATGGACAAAGGTAAATCTGTTGCAGTCGGAACAAAGGATGAGCTCAAGAAGATGATCAAGAATACCGAGACCATCAAGGTTGAGGTGCTTGGACTTACAGGCGAGCAGATGTCGGAGCTTCACAGTCAGCCACATGTGTATGAGGACGAATATAACGGAGGCATGCTGACACTTAGATATTCTGGTGGAAGACACAATCTGGTGAGGCTTATGGAATTTTTCAAGGAGCACGACATATCATTTGGCAGGGTAGTCACGGAGCTCCCAACACTCAATGATGTGTTCCTGGAGATCACAGGCAAGGAACTTAGAGACTGATCTGAATGTAAGCTGGATTATGGATTTGTTGAAGAAACAAATATTTGTATATTTCAGATGAACCGGGATTAAAAGGAGAGAAATATGTTTATACGGGATTTCCTATATACGATAAAGATATTGATGCGTGCCAAGGTGTCTATTTTCTGGACACTGGTATTTCCTATACTGCTTGCCACTTTCATGTACATGGCATTTGGCAACATATATGAACAGGATGAGATGTTTAGTAATATCAAGGTGGCGGTGGTCACTGAGGATGAATCGGCAAATGGACTTAACTATATGCTGGATGCGCTGTCGGATGGCGATGATGCCCTTTTGTCGGTTACAAGGATGAGCGAAAGCGATGCGGAAAAGTCACTGGCTGAGGAAGAAGTCGAGGGCATCATATATACGGATGATGTGAAACTCACGGTTGCGGAGAGTTCTGTCAATGCGAGCATACTTGAGACTGTGCTTTCTGAGTACAAGCAGTACGAGCATGCACTTATGGATATATATAAGGATGGCATCGGACTCCAACAGTATATGTCTGGGACTTCCGGTGTGGATGATATGTCGAACCTTGTGGAAAAGCTCTCAGAACAGAGATCATATTATACAGAGAAGGCCAGCACCGAGGGCAGCCAGAACGTGTATAACAATTATTTCTATGCCATATTTGCCATGAGCTGTCTGTTTGCATCACTTTCGTCTATAGGAATGATGAACAATCTTCAGGCAAATGTGAGCGCTACGGGAAAGAGAAAAAATGTGTCCCCACAGAGAAAAATGACATTTGTTCTGGCAGAGTTTGCTGCACTGCTGCTTATACATTTTGTTGTCGAGGTCATAAGCTTTATATACATGTCCTGCATAGGAGTGGATTTTGGCGACAGAGTATGGGAGATCCTGCTTACTCTGTTTGTGGGCTGCTTTATCGGTCTGGCGATTGGAGTCATAGTTGGGGCTATATCAAAGCTTGCTGAGGGAACCAAGATAGGTATTGTGATCGGAATATCCATGGTGATGTCCATCCTTTCTGATCTGTGTATAAACGGGATAAAGTATGAGATACAGCAGCACGTGCCGATTATAAATAAGCTCAATCCCGCGGCTCTGATATCGGATTCATTCTATGCGCTGAATGTTTACAGTGACCACCAGGTTTTCACTGAGAATATCGTCATAATGGCTATTGAGGCTGTGGTCCTCATAACAGTAGGGATTCTCATGGTAAGGAGGAACAGATATGCAAGTGTTTAGATCTTTTTTCAAGGTTTTGAGAAAATATATTGGGGAGATGATTATGTATGTGGGAATCCTGTGCGGAGTTATGATAGTGTTCATCAATCTGGGAAACAAGGATCCACAGAACTATTATAAGGATAAAACGATCAAATATGCGGTGAGCGATGAGGATGGCAGTGAGATGAGCAGAAAATTGGTGGCTTACCTGAATGATACGCAGCAGCTTGTAGATGGCGTTGATATAGACAAACGAGGTATTCAGGATGCTCTCTACAACAGGACGGTGGCTTGTGTGATCAGGATACCGGATGGTTTTGGTGATGCATGGGCAAATGATGCTGCGGATGGTCTGCTTGAGATAACGACTATCCCCGGAAGTCAGGCATCCATGCTGTTTGAGACAAGGCTTGACAGTTATATGAATATGGTATCTCTGTACAAGAAAGCCGGTGATGATGTGAACGATGCAGATAAGAGAGCGAGGGAGGCACTTGAGCAGAAGGCGGAAGTCGATATGGCAGACGGAAAGACCTCAGGACATTCCATGTTATATAACTTCTACAATTATCTCGGCTGGGTCATGATCTGCATAATGATAGTTGGTATAGCTCCGGTTCTGCAGGTGTACAACAGAAAGAAACTCAGAGCGCGTATAGAGTGCTCATCCTACAGATTCTTCAGACTCAACAGAGAACTTGTACTGGGAATGATGTCAACTGGATGTGCGCTGTGTGTGATATTCATAGTGCTGTCGAAAATACTGATAAAATATGAGGTTTTATCGGCAAGGGGAGGAATGTTCATACTGAATATGCTGGTGTATGCCTGCGTGGCACTGTCACTGGCGTTTCTAATTAGCAAGCTGACCCAGAGTGAACAGATTCTTTCTATGTGTGCAAACGTAATATCGCTTGGAATGGCATTCCTCTGCGGGATATTTGTGCCGAGAGAGTTCTTAAGTGACACTGTGATGGCGATAGCACATTTCCTTCCGGCATATTGGTATGCAAATGCAACGGAAGCCATCGACAGTTTTGTATCAGGCAGTTCGGTGTCCGGTATATTTGTGAGCATGGGAGTTCAGGTGCTTTTTGCCGTTCTGTTCATACTTGTTGGAGTGATCGTTGACAGGTACAAGACCGCCGGCAGGGCTATGGCTTAGAAAATACACTGGAAGTTATGAGGCATGGTCTGTTATAATGTTCTTTGGAGGGAGTATAGGAGGAACGAGAAAGTGCTTAAAAAGAAAGTGCTGAAACAGAACAACTTACTCAGACTGCAGAAGAGACTTGCAGTGGTTATGCTGGCCCTTACACTTGGATTCGGTACAGGGTGCGGCAAAACAGATGACGGAGCGGACGGTGCTGCGTCGTCAGAAGCAGAGACTTTGGCGGATGGTCAGACAAACGATCAGACAGATGCCGGAGCATCAGAAGGAGATGGACAGGAGTCAAAAAAAGCTACGGAAGACAAGGATGAGCCTTATGTAGAGGGAACATACTCAAGTGATTCGTATGACGTGGCGGAGTTTGCGGCAGAGACTCGTAAGAAGACCGACGAAGAGGGTAATCGCGGTGTGTATTACGAGATATTTGTCAGATCATTTGTCGATTCAGACGGCGATGGTATAGGCGATCTGAATGGCATCACGGAGAAACTTGACTATTTGCAGAAACTTGGAATCGACGGGATATGGCTCATGCCGATCACTGCATCCGATACTTATCACGGGTATTCGGTGACGGATTACATGACGGTGAATCCCGATTACGGAACAGAGGATGATCTTAAAAGATTGCTTGATGAGGCACACAGCAGAGGCATGAAAGTCATCATGGATCTGGTCATCAATCACACCAGTATCAATCATCCGTGGTTTCAGGCTGCAAAGTCAGATGAGAACAGCGAGTACAGAGATTATTACAGGTGGGTGTACAAGACCGACAAGAAAGACTGCAATCATCTCCTCGACAAATCAAGCTGGGGAGATATGGTGTGGCACCAGGAAGGAGACTTCTATTATTATGGTGTGTTCGGCGCGGATATGCCGGATCTGAACTATAACAATCCGGATGTTAGACAGGCTGCGAAGGATGCCGCCGGTCACTGGCTGGAGCTTGGTCTTGATGGTTTCCGTATGGACGCCGCAGTTCATATCTATGGGGCGCATGAGTTCAAGCAGCAGGAAGATTCTGAAGCGGCAAACATCACCTGGTGGAACGAATTTGCCGGTTACTGCGAGAGCATAAATCCTGATGTATACCTGGTGGGTGAGGTATGGCAGGATGACAAGGTGCTGGAAAATTATGTCCAGCCATTTGACACGAAGTTTGATTTTGCAATTCAGCAGAAGATACTGAACTGCGTACAGAAAGGCATGGCGGTGCCAGGATTTGGCGATTCTCTTTCCGTGGCGATAGAGAATATACAGAATAAATATGACGGCGTGGATGTCAACTATCTGAATGGAGTATTTGGAGCAAATCACGATCAGGACAGGATAGCATCGTCGGTGAACAGTCTGGATAAGGCGAGACAGATAGCAGCGGTATATATGACACTTCCAGGCAATCCATATATATATTATGGCGAGGAGCTTGGAATGTACGGCAGTAAGCCGGATGAGATGATAAGGACGCCTTTTCTTTGGGGAGGTGACAGTACATATAATACGTCGTGGGAAAAGGACGATCAGAATGCAGAGACAAAGGGACTTGACCAACAGATGAAAGATCCGGATTCAATGTATTCATATTACAAGACACTGATAGCGCTTAGAAAAGACAATCCTGCCCTTATGAAAGGAAACTATAGAGCGGCAGCGCTCACAAGCGACAGTGTGATAGCGTACTTCCGTGAGGCGGATGGACAGAAACTGCTAGTGGTGCACAACTTTGCAGAGGGCGATCAGACGGTATCACTTGCTGAGTGCGGAGACATAACAGTTACAAATGTACTTTATTCAAGTTCTGGTGAGACAGGTGTGTCAGACCTTAGTTCAGTGAAATTAGCTGGAAATGAGAGCGTGGTGCTGGAACTTGGTGAGTAGATAAAAAATTCCAATTTAAAGGAGGCTCTTCATGAAGAAAATACTAATAACGGGTGGTACAGTATTTGTAAGCCGGTATGCGGCGCAGTATTTTGTGGACAAAGGCTATGAGGTGTATGTGGTGAACAGAAATTCAAGACCGCAGGTTCCAGGTGTGAAACTTATAGAAACGGACAGGCATGACCTGGGAGACAAACTCAAAGACATCTATTTTGATGTTGTGGCGGACATAACCGCATATAATGCGGAAGATATCACAGACTTATGTGACAGCCTTGGTTCATTTGGTCAGTATATCATGATCAGCTCAAGTGCAGTGTATCCAGAGTATGGAGATCAGCCATTCCGTGAAGATTCAGAACGGGCACTCAACAGATACTGGGGGTCATATGGTACGGATAAGATTGCTGCGGAGGATGCATTACTTGACAGAGTGAGTGATGCTTACATACTCAGACCACCATATATTTATGGACCTATGAACAATGTATACAGGGAGGCTTTTGTATTTGACTGCGCCAGGGCGGACAGACCATTTTATCTGCCCGGAGATGGTGGAATGAAGCTGCAGTTCTTCCATGTGAAGGATCTCTGTATCCTGATGGAGAGAGTAATAGAGGAAAAGCCGGAGACTCATATCATGAATGTGGGAAATGTGGAGCAGGTCACTATAAAAGACTGGGTGACGATGTGTTACGCCTGCTTTGATAAGATCCCTGCGTTTGTAAATGTCAGTGAGGATATAGAACAGAGAAATTATTTCAGTTTTTATAGCTATGAATATTATCTCGATGTGCAGCAGCAGAACAAAATATACCCGGAGACAATATCATTGGAAGATGGATTGAAAGAATGCGCAGAGTGGTATGTGGAAAATGAATCAGAAGTTGGGAAAAAGTCATATATGGAATATATAGACTGTAATTTAAAATAATGTACGTTGGTGCAGCGATATTGTAAATGATATGTATTTAGGGAGATCTGGAGCTTCGGCTCCGGATCTTTTTTATAGATATACATTCAAATATCGTCGAGATATACGATGTGTATAAATACATTAAGAGTTGCCCGGTATTTAAAAGGGTATGTTGGGGATTTTTATGAAATTAGTGAGAATGCAGAAAATGGTAAGAAATATCTGTATGATATTCTATCAATAAAAAAGGAAACGAGCAACCCACAACAGTAAAATGTGGTAAAAACCCATTTCCTTTTCTATATACTATTCCAACACGCTTCTTTTGTAAAGAATCTATAAATTATTTATTGTTGGCGTTGTCCTTCTCCTCGCGCTTCTGATCCATCATAGCACGAACCTTCATTGAAAGACCGAACAGGTTGATGAAACCTGAAGCATCCTTGTGATCGTAGAGGTCGCCAGTTGTGAATGAAGCAAGGCTCTCTGAGTACAGAGTATAATCTGATGTAGTACCAGCCTTGATGATGTTACCCTTGTAGAGCTTCATCTTTACATGACCAGTTACACGCTCCTCAGTCTTGGCAACAAATGCTGAAAGGCTCTCGCGGAGAGTGCAGAACCACTTTCCTTCATATACAAGTGCTGCGAACTTTGTTCCGACAAGCTTCTTGTACTCCATGGTATCACGGTCAAGTGTGAGCTCCTCAAGCTGCTTATGAGCCTCTGTAAGGATAGTTCCACCAGGTGTCTCATATACACCACGTGACTTCATGCCGACAACACGGTTCTCAACGATATCGATGATACCGATACCGTGCTTTCCGCCGAGCTTGTTCAGCTCACGGATGATATCAGAAGTCTTCATCTTCTTGCCGTTGAGTGCTACAGGGTAGCCCTTCTCGAAGTCAAGGTCGATGTACTCAGGCTCATCAGGTGCCTTCTCAGGTGTAACTGAGAGAACCAGAAGGTCATCGTAGTTTGGCTCATTTGCAGGATTCTCAAGCTCAAGGCCCTCATGGCTGATGTGCCAGATGTTACGGTCACGGCTGTAAGAATGCTTTGCATCAAATGGAAGATCGATGCCGTGTGCCTTACAGAAAGCGATCTCATCCTCACGTGACTGCATTGTCCACTCAGGCTGTCTCCATGTAGCGATAACCTTGATGTCCGGTGCAAGAGCCTTGATAGAAAGCTCAAAACGAAGCTGGTCGTTACCCTTACCTGTAGCTCCGTGGCAGATGGCAACAGCGCCTTCCTTACGTGCAACCTCAACGAGCTTCTTGGCAATGATAGGTCTTGCAAATGAAGTACCGAGAAGGTACTTGTTCTCATATACAGCGTCAGCCTGAACTGTTGGCATGATGTACTCATCGCAGAGCTCGTCTACAACATCGATGATGTAAAGCTTCTCAGCTCCTGAATACTTTGCTCTCTCGTCAAGTCCCTCAAGCTCACTCTCCTGACCTACATCTATACATGCACAGATAACATCGTATCCGTATGTCTCCTTTAACCATGGGATGATGGCAGTGGTATCAAGACCGCCTGAATAAGCCAGTACAACTTTTTCTTTAGCCATTTTAATAAATCCTCCTATTTATAAATATAGAGCAGATGCAATAAAGATACATCTACGCACATCACAAGAGCTCTGTCCGGCTAAGCGGGATTCTCTATATGACATTTTCTACATGAACTATACAACGCAAATGTATATTATGCAAGTGATTTTTCAAAATATTCATTCGTTCACCGTATATTATTCATGAAAAATATGCATAAATACAGAGCAAAATGGTGGCAAAAATGCTGATAAATCGTATATTTTGGACAAATATGCAAATATTCAAAAAAACCATTGCATATTATACGTTGTAAATGTATAATTATAAAAGTTTCCGCAGAGGAAACGAGGAACAGAGATACAAAAGCTCAGGGTAATGAGTGTATTTCTACATATTAAATAGTGTATGTTGACGATATACATTGTCAGGTATACAATCAAACAGAGTATGTCTTTATACAGATATAGAAAAAGTACATATAAATTATGGAGGCAGTTATGATTAAGGTAGGAATTATCGGATCAACAGGATACGCAGGACAGGAGATAGTAAGAATCCTTCTTGGACATAAGGAAGCGGAGATCGTATGGTATGGATCAAGAAGCTTTATAGATCAGAAGTATTATCAGGTATACGGCAACATGTTCCAGATCGTGGATGCAAAGTGTATGGATGACAACATGGAGGAGCTTGCCTCACAGGTAGATGTAATATTTACCGCCACACCACAGGGACTGTGCGGATCACTGGTAAATGAGGAGATACTGTCCAAGGTCAAGATCATAGACCTCAGTGCAGATTTTAGAATAAAGGATGTTGCTACTTATGAGAAGTGGTACAAGATAGAGCACAAGAGCCCACAGTTTATTGACGAGGCTGTGTATGGTCTCTGTGAGATAAACAGGGAGGATATAAAGAAGTGCAGACTTCTTGCAAATCCTGGATGTTATACAACTTGTTCGATCCTTTCACTCTACCCACTGGTTAAGGAAGGTCTGGTTGATGCCAACTCCATCATCGTTGATGCTAAGTCTGGAACATCAGGTGCAGGAAGAGGCGCGAAGATCGCAAATCTCTACTGTGAGGTCAACGAGAGCATCAAGGCTTATGGTGTTACAACACACAGACATACCCCTGAGATAGAGGAGCAGCTTGGATATGCGAATGGCAGTCCGATAGTCATCAATTTCACTCCACATCTTGTTCCTATGAACAGAGGAATACTTGTGACAGCATATGCCAACCTCAAGAAGAAGGTTGACTACGATACAGTGAGAGCTGCATACGATAAGTACTATGCAAATGAGAGATTTATCAGAGTCCTCGACAAGGATGTATGTCCTGAGACAAGATGGGTTGAGGGAAGTAACTATGTGGATGTCAACTTCAAGATAGATGAGAGAACAAACAGAGTCATCGCCATGGGTGCACTTGACAATCTTGTAAAGGGTGCTGCAGGTCAGGCTGTGCAGAACATGAACATCATGTTTGGATTTGACGAGGCTGAGGGCCTTCGCATGGCTCCTGTTTTCCCATAAACATCAGGTTTGAAGCATTTGCCTCAAAATGGACACTTGGAAATAAGGTGGTAGGATGAAGATAATTCCGGGAGGCGTGACCGCCCCTGCGGGCTTTAGGGCAGCGGGACTTCACGTTGGAATAAGAAGAAATAAACTGAAAAAAGATATGGCACTTTTGGTGAGCGATGTTCCGGCTCATGTGGCAGGAGCATTTACACAGAACATGGTTCAGGCAGCACCGGTCATATACGACAGGCAGCTTTGCCAGAATGTGGGAATGTGTCAGGCACTGGTTGTAAACAGCGGTGTGGCAAATACCTGTACAGGAGAACAGGGAATCCATGATGCGGAGGCCATGGCGGCGCATGTAGGTAAGAGCCTTGGCATAGATCCAAGCACGGTTGCGGTGGCTTCTACAGGAGTCATAGGAATGAGACTTCCGATGGATGTCATACAGAGCGGTATAGATATGCTGGTGCCGGAGCTTTCATATTCTATAGATGCCGGAGTGGATGCCGCGGAGGCGATCAAGACGACTGATATCTATAAGAAGGAGATAGCCGTAACTTTAGAGATCAAGGGGCAGCATGTTACCATCGGAGGTATGTGTAAGGGATCAGGAATGATCAATCCTAACCTGGGAACCGTACTCAGCTTTATCACGACAGACCTGAATATCAGTTCAGAGCTGCTTGACAAGGTGCTTAAGGCTGATGTGGTCGATACATACAACATGGTGTCAGTGGACGGAGATATGTCCACCAACGACACTGTCATGATATTTGCAAATGGCATGGCGGGCAACGAGGAACTGCTGGAGACCGATGACGACTTTCCTGCATTTGTCGAGGCAATAAGATATATCAACCGCGCATTTGTCAGGGCGATAGCCTCGGACGGCGAGGGTGCTACCAAGATGTTTCAGGTGGATGTGTCGGGCATGCCGGATAAGGATACTGCAAGACATCTGGCAAAGGCGATAGTGGCCTCCAATCTTGTAAAGTGCGCCATGTACGGAGCTGATGCCAACTGGGGCAGAATAGTGTGCGCCATGGGACAGAGCGGCGTGAAGTTTGATCCATACAGGGTGGATATAGAGATAGCCAGTGTGGCAGGACATCTTGAGATCGTAAAGCATGGAGTGACAACTGATTACGATGAGAAGGAAGCAAGCCACATACTCTCAGAGAAGCAGATAAAGCTCAAGGCGCATATGAATATGGGGGATGAGATGGCCACAGCGTGGGGCTGCGATCTCACATATGATTACATCAAGATAAATGCGGATTACAGAAAATAGACTGTAGTCAATAATATGAAATAGAAGAAAGAAGGACAGAGAAATGGTTATAGGTGATTACACAGTAGATCAGGTAATTGAGAAGGCACAGACGCTGATAGAGGCTATGCCGTATATCAAGAAGTTCCAGGGTAAGACAGTGGTAGTAAAGTATGGCGGAAGCGCTATGCTTGACGAGAACCTCAAGTACAACGTCATCAAGGACGTTGCCATGTTAAAGCTCGTTGGAATGAAACCGGTCATCGTACATGGTGGCGGTAAGGAGATCAGCAAGTGGGTTGAGAAGGTTGGCAAGGAGGCAGAATTTATCAATGGTCTCCGTGTGACAGATGCAGAGACTATGGAGATCGCAGAGATGGTTCTCGGCAAGGTCAACAAGAGCCTCGTAAGCCTCATGCAGAAGATCGGACTTAAGGCAGTCGGAATCAGCGGCAAGGACGGCGGTATGTTCACAGTCAAGAAGAAGTTCCCTGGTGGCAAGGATATAGGTTATGTGGGAGAGATAACAAAGGTTGACACATCTATCCTCACATCACTCATCGAGGATGATTTCATCCCTGTTATAGCACCTATAGGTGTGGATGAGAATTACGAGGATTACAATATCAACGCTGATGACGCTGCATGTGCAGTCGCTACAGCTCTTGAGGCTGAGAAGCTTGTATTCCTCACAGATATCGAGGGAGTATTCATCGATCCAACAGACAAGTCGACACTTATCTCAGAGATGGATATACATGAGGCAAAGGACATCATAGAGAAGGGTGTTGTCGGCGGCGGTATGCTTCCGAAGCTTAACAACTGTATCTCAGCCATGGAGAACGGAGTTTCAAGAGTGCATATCCTCGATGGACGTCTCCAGCACTGCCTGCTTCTTGAGTTCTTCACCCAGAAGGGTATCGGAACAGCTATCCTCAAGGAGCCTTTATTCTAGGATGCAGGGCAGAATATAACAAAGCTTCAAATATTAAAATAGTAAATTATAAAACAGTATATATGACCATGGTGGACAGCCATCTGTAAGGATGGAAGATTACCGGTCATGTATGCTGTTTTTTTATGTCTGATCTGAATCGGGGAGTTTATAAAAATGTTACATTTTTATGTATTGTAAAAAGTATCAATGAATAAGGGATAAAAGGGCTCTTTTGTGAAAAAAGTAACAAAAATGAAATAAAATAGAAATATATTGTTGTAAATTCAGAGGTGTTTAGATACAATAAACCTGTGTAATTCTGTGCTGACACAGGAGGTGTCGCACGATGAAGAAAATAATTAAAAATTTAGCATATTTATGCGTGCTGACGATGACATTATTGTGTTCCGGCTGTGGAGAAGAACAGGTGACTATATCCGGTAATTCAGAAGAGAATGTTACGGAGAAAGCTTCGCAGCAAGGCGCGGAAGAAGCCGGAGCAGACGAGAGCGTAACGATACATTCAGAAATTCCAGAATACATAACAGTTTTTGTATGCGGAGCAGTGAAGAATGAGGGTGTATATGAGCTCGAAGCCGGATCCAGGGCGAATGATGGCCTTGAGGCGGCGGGAGGATTCTCCGATGACGCAGATACCGTTGCGGTGAATCTTGCAGATGTGCTTGAGGATGGTCAGAAGCTGTACTTCCCTGTCGGAGGTGAACAGCTCCCGGAAGAGAGCGAAGGTGGGACAGATGCGTCGGAACAGAGACTGGTCAACATCAACAGTGCAGATGCTGCGGAGCTTATGACGTTACCGGGAATAGGCGAGACGAAGGCCTCACAGATTGTCGAGTACAGACGAAAGAATGGAGCATTTGCCTGTAAAGAAGACCTTAAGAATGTCAGCGGCATAGGAGACAGTATATATGAGAAACTGGAGACATATATATCGACAGAGTAAATGAGTCTCGGGGTAGAAAGGATGTTAAGATGAAGAAAGTTCTTGTTGTGGATGATGAGAAGTTGATTGTTAAGGGCTTGAAGTTCAGCCTGGAACAGGATGATATGGAAGTGGATACAGCCTATGATGGTGGCGAGGCTATAGAGAAGATAAAGGCCAACGATTATGATATAGTGCTTCTGGATATAATGATACCTGTATATACCGGAATAGAGGTGTGTCAGATGGTCAGGGAATTTTCAAATGTCCCAATTATCATGCTCACTGCAAAGGGGGAGGATATGGATAAGATCATGGGACTTGAGTATGGTGCAGATGACTATATAACAAAGCCATTTAATATTCTTGAGGTGAAGGCCAGGATCAAGGCTATACTTAGAAGAAGCAACCGCAAGCAGGCACCTGCAAAACCGTCAAATGTAATGGAGATCAACGGAATGAAGGTTGAGCTTGACAGCAGACGTGTATTTGTCGGTGGTAAGGAGCTTAATCTGACAGCCAAGGAGTTTGACCTTCTTGAACTGCTCATGGCGCATCCAAACAAGGTATATTCAAGAAATGAACTCCTGAATACGATCTGGGGAGATTCCTACCCGGGAGATGCGAGAACAGTTGATGTGCATGTTAGAAGACTTCGTGAGAAGATAGAAGCTAATCCGGGTGAGCCGGTATACATTCATACAAAATGGGGAGTAGGATATTTCTTCAAGGGCTGATATGAAAAAAAGGAAACGTGCAACAGTTGAAACAGAAAAAATTGAAGAGAAGAATACCGCCCAGGAGAGATCAAGGGTCAGTATCAGAGTGGGGCAGAGAACGATCATATCGCTCATTGTGGCAGTGAGTGTGGCAGTGATCGCTTATGCAGCACTGTGGATACTGGCGGGCACTGTGAATTCGAAGAGTGAGAGAAATCTTGACAGACACGCACAGGAGTGTGCAGAATACATTGCTCATATAGTGAATGAACACAAGGCGGAGGATGATATAGGGAGAGCCGTGGACGAGATAAAGACCATGGCTTATTCTCTCTCTGCACGTATAGTTATAGTGGATACTGATTACAAGGTCGTGGTGGACTCCTATGGAAAAGACACTGGAAGATATCTGGTGGATGAGAACGTGTTCAGCGTAATGAAGGGGCAGCAGAAGTATATATCAGAGACAGAGGAAAATGTGTACAGACGCATAGTTCCAGTGATCAACAGTGAGGGCTATACAGATGCGGTGGCACTGATATCTCTTGAGACCGATGCTCTCGAGAACCTGTCAATATATATGAAGAGAAATGCAACTTATCTGTTTGCGATATCGTTGATACTTGGATTGATAGCTGCTTATTTTGCGGCTAAGTTATCAGTCAGGGATGTGAACCATGTCAGAAACGAGATAGAGGGAATGAAAGGCGGCAGCCTTGAACCGATGAGCGTGGACGGTATGTTCAGGGAGACACAGGAGCTGACAAAGGATATAAACGATATATTCAACAAGGCACAGCTTCTTGAGGAGTCCCGTCAGGAATTCGTATCAAATGTCTCACATGAGTTAAAGACACCGATAACATCCATGAAGGTTCTGTCCGAGTCGCTGCTCACCCAGAGCGATGTACCGGCGGAGATGTACAGGGAATTCATGGAGGATATAGTTCAGGAGATAGACAGAGAGGCGGAGATCATAAGTGATCTGCTCACATTGGTCAAAACAGATAAGGGACCGGACAGCCTGAATAAAGAGCCTGTGGACATGAACGAGTTTATGGATCTCATACTCAAGAGACTTAAGCCGTTGGCGGAGAAGAGGAGCATACAGCTTTCATTTGAGAGCTTTGGCGATATAAAAGCTGAGATAGACAAGGTGAAATTTACACTGGCTATCTCTAACCTGATAGAGAATGGAATAAAATATAACATCGATGGCGGATGGATAAAGGTTTCTCTCAATTCAGACCACAGGAATTTCTATATCAAGGTTGCGGATTCCGGTGTCGGCATACCGGAGGACTGTATAAATCACATTTTTGAGAGATTCTACAGAGTAGACAAGGCGAGAAGCCGAGACACAGGTGGAACCGGTCTGGGACTTGCCATCACGAAGAATATTATTATCATGCACAAAGGAACTATAAATGTATATAGTGAGCCGGGAAAGGGAACGACATTCACGGTAAAGATTCCGTTACAGGCTCAGGAGTAAAGGATAGATATGACGAAGAAAAAAAGAATTTTGCTCACTGCCATGGTCATGGTCACGGTGGTGGTCCTTGTGGCATGTGGAAGCGACAGCAAGAGTGGCAGAAAGAAAAAAACTGTGGACGATTCAACTGAAAATCTGACTCTGTACTATGCAAACTCAACGTGGACTGATCTGTCCCCGGAGGTTGTCACCCGTGACCAGCTCGTCACGACGGAGAACCTTATCGATACTGTGATGAATGCGCTGATGGACAGCGGGGAAATGACGGATAAGCAGGTCCCGGTTCCTCAGGGCGTTACGTACCAGAGATATACATATGACGGTCAGGCAACTATCAATCTTATGTTCAACGTTGACTGGGAGGCCACTGACACATATGAGATGGTGCTAAGCAAGGCGGCATTTGTGAGAACTCTGACACAGATCGAATCGGTGAAGAAGGTTGTGTATGAATACACTGACATTGCAAATGAGAACAGTATCGTGCGTGAGGAGCTCACAAATGATTCATTTTCAGATATGGACAACTTCATGAATCCACATGAAGAGTACAACATATATATGCCGGACAGCACAGGACAGAAGCTGGTTCAGAAGACCATAGATCTGGACAGATCAGCTCCTGAATCACTGGAGGAACAGATGGTTGCAGGACTGAGAATGAGTTACGATGGAACAGTTGCACCGTTCAATGAGAAAACTGTGGTTAAGAGTGTCACTGTGGATGATGCTGACGGTGTGTGTACGATAACATTTAATGAGAGCTTTGCGGATGGAACAGCAGGTGTGGACGATGAGATACTTGTGTATTCTGTTGTGGATTCCCTCATGGAGCTTGAAGATGTCAAGAGGGTACAGATAAATGTGGATAATACAAATAACAGATTGAACAACATCGATCTCAGCAGGAAATTTACTGCTGATTATTCAAAGCTTGAGAGATAAACAGAAGTTTGAACAAAACAGGAGGATACGAATATAAAGAGACCATTATTCTGGATAGCAGTATGCTTTGCGCTTGGAGAGGCGTATAAAGAGGCGGCTGACAGTTCAGTGCTTATAATTGGTCTGATCATATTGGCTGCACCGGTATTGTCGGTTTACATGGACAAAGCCGGTACAGCCATGTTTTTTTATAGTGGCAAAGCTCATGGTGATAAAGACAGAAAGAACAGGATCGTCAGATGCGTTCTGAGTATGATGATATTTGGAATGATCTCGTTGACCGGTTATATGAATGGCTGTGCTATGTCAAAGCAGGAGAGACTCGCAGAAGAGCTCGATGGGCAGCAGCCGGGCGGTATAGAAGGAAAGGTGTACGAGATCAGGCAGTCCGGCGATGAATGGCGGGTATATGTGTATGCGGAATGGATAACATTTGGCGGAGGCGACTCAGAAGAAACTGTGGAATACCGGGGAAGATCAAAGGTATTGCTGTACATGGAAGACGTGGGAAGCCTGAAGACCGGAATGAAGCTGACCTTAAGCTGCAGTCTGTCAAGGCCGGACTCTGCAGATAATCCGGGCGAATTCGATGCGCGGGAATATTATTCGCACAAGGGAATATATATAGTAGGAAAGGATATCTCCATTCTGGAGTGTGGAGAGGACTACAGCCGTATAGGAGACATTCTGTTCAGGCTGCGTATAAAGTCCGGGGAGATCACAGACAGTGTGTTTGGAGAGACGGATGGCTCGGTGATAAAGGCAATGCTACTGGGGGATAAGAGCGGCATTGACAGGGATACGAAGAAGCTGTTTCAGATGAATGGAATAGCTCATATTCTGGCGATATCCGGTGTGCACATAGCAATAATAGGAATGACATTATTCGGCGTGCTGCGAAGGCTTACAGGGTCATATATGGCATCAGGTATAATGGCTATATCTGTGATCGTACTTTACGGAGTTATGACAGGGATGGCGAGTTCAACTGTAAGAGCCATGATAATGATGGTGATATCTGTGATCGGTCAGGTAAAGGGGCGAAGCCCTGATATGCTTACATCCGCGGGAACCGCGTCAGTCATACAGGCGCTGATTGATCCGGGTATCATCCTTGATGCCGGATTTCAGTTGTCTTTTGCCGCAGTGCTGGGGATGGCGGTGCCTGGAGCACTTATGAAAAAGCTTATTCCAACTAAGAATAAGGTAGTCAGCACACTTGTAATGAATCTGGCGATAACACTTGCCACCGGACCGCTTGTTATATTCTATTATTACCAGTTTCCGCTGTATTCGATCTTTCTGAATCTGCTCATAGTGCCATTGGTTTCTGTGATAATATTCGTGAGTATCGTCGTGATTGCGGCTATGCTTATTTTTCCCGGGATACTACAGGGCAATGAGATGGCGGTGGGCATAGGAGCGTTTCCTGTGAAGCTGATACTTGCAATATACAGGCAGCTTTGCGAATGGGCGATGAAGCTTCCATTTTACAGTATAAATACAGGCCATGTGTCGGTTATGATGATCGTAGTATTTTATATGGCTATGGTTGGAGTGTTGATCCTGCTTGTAAGAGCAAAGAGCGCAGACTGCGCCAGGGTGAGGAGGCGGATGGTCTGTCTGTGCGCTGCTGTGATCATGACCCTGTGCTGCGTGTGTTACGAAGCAGCTTCATTTGACCGGGAGTTCAGAGTTGTATTTATGGATGTTGGTCAGGGAGACGGCATACTTATAAGGGCTGGCATGGGAGTAAATATATTGATAGATGGGGGCTCGTCGAGTAGCAATAAGGTTGGTGAGTACGTGATGGTGCCTGTTCTAAAGTTTTATGGTGCAGCTCATGTAGACTATGCATTTGTGACACACGGAGATAAGGATCATGTGTCCGGTATCCAATATCTTCTAAGCGATACGAACTCCGGTATCAGAATAGATAATCTTGTGGTTCCGATGTATGGTGATATTGAAAATATGGGTGAACTGCTTGAGCTGGCAGAGAAAAGAGGCGTAAATATCATATATATGGACGGCGGTTCTCAAATGTCCTGTGGCAAGGATGCAGCTAAGGTGTGGTTAAATTTCTTGCATCCGTCCGAAAAAACTGATATAAAAGATGCAAATGATCTTTCTGCGGTTATCCGTCTGGAGTATCGAGGGTACAGTGTTTTATTTACGGGAGACCTGGGAGAAGATGGAGAACGGGAGCTTATCTCGGAGGGCGGTGATCTGAGTGCTGATGTGTTGAAGGTCGGACATCACGGCAGCAGATATTCTACGAGTGGGGAGTTCCTGAGAGCAGTCGACCCGGATCTTGCGATCATATCGGCGGGGGAGAATAACCGATATGGTCATCCGCACGGGGAGACACTGGAGCGTTTGGATGCCTGTGGAGCTGATGTAATGAGTACCATAGACCATGGAGCTATATGTGTAGAGATAACGGATGGTGGAATTTCGGTAACCGGATACAGATGATCAGGGAGTTATGAGAATAAGAATTCTGAAAGGAGAACAGGGGAAGGAAGAAACGACTATGATGTGGAAAGGAAGATGAGTATGACAAAAAAACTAAAATTACTGCTGGAATTTGTAATGCTGACACTTGGCGCAGTTATAGCTGCATTTGCTATCGAAGAATTTCTCGTGCCGAACACCATACTTGACGGAGGCGTCATCGGTATAGGTATCATGATCAATAATCTCACAGAAGTGTCCCTGAGTATTCTGACGATCGTTCTTAATGTTCCGTTTCTTATAATAGGTTCAAGACAGCTTGGTAAGATGTTCATGGTGAAGTCCGGTTATTCCATGGCTGTATTCTCAGTATTTGTGGAGATATTCAAACCCCTTGAAAATGCAACCTCAGAGACCATACTTGCGGTGTGCTTCGGCGGTGTGATACTTGGACTTGGAGTTGGTATCATCATCAAGTTCGGCGGGTGCTTGGATGGAACGGAGACCGTGGCCATCATGCTGAACAAGAAAAAAGACTGGCCGGTTGGAAGAGTTGTTCTGGGCATGAATCTGATCATATATTCTATTGCGGGAATGCTCTTTGGTCTGGACAGGGCGATGTACAGTCTTCTTACATACTTTATAACATCAAAGGTGCTTGATATGGTTGAGACCGGTCTTGAGCAGGCGAAGGCAGCCATGATCATAACTGATGATGCCAGAGAGGTGGCAGACAAGATATACAAGAAGCTTGGAAGAACAGTTACCATCATGCAGGGCAAGGGAATGATAAGCGGCAACAAGACAGTGCTCTACTGTGTTATCACGAGATTTGAGATCGGTGAGCTGAAGAACATCATCAATTCCATAGATTCTTCTGCATTTGTCACAGTTACGGATGTGGCGGAGATCATCGGCAACCACATCAAGGATAATGAATACAAGGAGATCCTTGAGAAGATAGAGGAGAAGGAAGAACCGCACACAAAGCTTCCTGAGCATGAGAGTATGACGGACTTTGATGGCCTGGAGCATACCGGAAAAATAGATTAGAAAAAGCCTGTGACATATACCGGCAGATAACTGCTGTATATGTCACAGGCTTTTCTTTATTGATATATGTTTTAGACTGTAGTCAATATATTACTGGATACTGTCTACAAATGCCTTGTGGATCCTGTAGTCGCTGTCAAGCTCAGGGTGGAAGGAGAGGGCAAACTGGTTGCCGTACTTAACCGCCACGATCTTGTCATCAACTGTTGCAAGGACATCAACCTCAGGTGAAACCTCAGCCACATAAGGTGCACGGATGAAAGTCATAGGAACCTCACCGATACCTTTAAGCTCGGCCTCTGTGTGGAAGCTTCCAAGCTGTCTTCCGTAGGCATTTCTCTTTACTGTGACAGGGAGAGTGCCAAGGTGTACAGTGTCATCACCTTCGATGTGCTGTGCCAGAAGAATAAGTCCTGCACATGTGGCAAGAACCGGCATGCCGCCCTCGATCTGAGACTTTATAGTGTCGAACATGTCGCTGTCTCTGAGAAGCTTTCCTTGGACTGTGCTCTCACCGCCAGGAAGGATCAGGGCGTCATAAGGCTTGTTCAGATCTCCGGCATTTCTAAGTTCTAAGCATGATACGCCGAGCTCGGAAAGTACATGCTCATGCTCTGCGAAAGCTCCCTGTACTGCCAATACACCAACCTGCATATTACTTACCCCTTTCTGCCATGAGGATTGCGATCTCCTGCTCGTTGATACCAACCATAGCTTCACCAAGTCCCTCTGAAAGCTTTGCAACGAGATCAGCGTCATTGTAGTTTGTTGTTGCCTGAACGATGGCAGCAGCACGCTTAGCAGGGTCTCCTGACTTGAAGATACCTGAACCTACGAATACACCCTCAGCACCGAGCTGCATCATGAGAGCTGCGTCGGCAGGAGTAGCAACACCGCCGGCTGCGAAGTTTACAACTGGGAGACGGTGATTCTCATGTACGTACTGAACGAGATCGTAAGGAACCTCAAGCTTCTTAGCTGCCTCATACAGCTCATCTGTTCTCATGCTGACGATCTCAGCGATCTGGCTGTTCATCTTTCTCATATGTCTTACGGCCTGAACGATATCACCTGTACCAGGCTCGCCCTTAGTTCTGATCATTGAAGCACCCTCGTTGATTCTTCTGAGGGCCTCGCCGAGATCCTTGGCACCACATACAAAAGGAACCTTGAACTGTCTCTTGTCGATATGGTATACGTCATCTGCTGGTGAGAGAACCTCGCTCTCGTCGATGTAATCGATCTCGATGGCCTGAAGGATCTGAGCCTCTGCGAAATGTCCGATACGGCACTTAGCCATAACAGGGATTGATACAGCGTTCTGGATTCCCTTGATCATCTGTGGGTCACTCATACGTGATACACCACCTGCAGCTCTGATATCTGCTGGGATTCTCTCAAGTGCCATAACTGCACAAGCGCCGGCAGCCTCAGCGATCTTAGCCTGCTCAGGTGTTGTAACGTCCATGATAACTCCGCCCTTAAGCATCTGGGCAAGTTCCTTATTTAACTTATATCTTTCTGTTGTCTCCATGTTGAACCTCCGTTATAATTAGATTTGTGTTTATTGGAGTGAGTGTACATAAACTCACAATCTGTAGGTGATTATAAAACCAAAGTGACATTATAGAAATAATCAATATGTGATTATAAAAACAGGTCAGATAACCTCTGATATTATCAAAATACATAGAAAAACAGGTCAGATTTGCCACATAAGATATAATTATGGTAGAAACTGGTACTGTATTTTGAAAATCATATTGTGAGACATAAGCTTGATGAAGGAGAAACGTAATGGCTGCAACAAAGAAAAAAGAAAAAAAGAACGCGATGGCGGTCATAAACCAACATATAAAGACGGGGGAGTTTGCCAAGATATATCTTCTGTATGGGGAGGAGAGGTATCTCGTGAACCAGTACAGAGATAAGCTGCTGTCGGCTCTGACTGATAAGGACGATAATCTGAATTTTATGAAATTTGCCGGAAATGGGATCGATACATCTGAGCTTCTTGCATTCTGCAACGAGATGCCATTTTTTGCGGACAGAAGAGTTGTCCTTGTGGAGAACAGTGGTCTGTTCAAGAGCAGCAACGAGGATTTTGCAAAGAAGCTGGTGGAGATAGAGGATACATCAGTTGCCATATTTGTAGAGATGGATGTGGACACCAGGTATAAGCTGTTCAAGGCTGTGGACAAGAATGGAGAGGCTCTGGATTTTGCGACCCCTGATGAGAAGATGATGGTCACGTGGGTGAAGTCACTGTTCCGTGCCGATGGTGTTGCCACCACAGACACGGCGATATACAAGATAATCGAAGCTGCTAACATGGATATGAACTGTATCAAGAATGAGGTTGACAAGATGATAAGCTACGCCGGAGACACGAAGCAGGTCAGCGAGCATGATGTGGATCTTCTGTGCAGTCAGGATGCGGAGAGCAAGGTGTATCAGATGATAGACTTCATCATTGCAAAGCAGAAGGAGAAGGCTTGCAGTATGTATCACGATCTTCTTGAGAATAAGGAATCGGCGATCATGATAAACGCATGTATCATGAGACAGTTCAACAAGCTCCTTCTGGTAAAGATGGCATTATCAGATGGCGCGCAGGACGCCAGCCTGGCGAAGATCGCAGGATGCCCGGTGTGGGCAGTGAAGAATTACAAGGCTCAGTGCAGGGGCTACAGCATGGCACAGCTTAAAGACATAGTGGAGAACTGTCAGGACATGGACTACAAGCTCAAGACCGGACAGGTTATGGATAACGCGGCGATGGAGGTCATGATCGTGGAGCTGTGTGAGATGCAGTAGGAGACTGGTGATGATATTAGATATTGAGGCAAAAAAATAACCACTGTGAAAACAGTGGTTATTTTTTATATAACTATGATTGGTTCAAATATATGCAGCCGTTTAATATATCCAAATCCTTGTGTCAAAGTTATGTAGTTATCAGCCAGATGCTTAAGCCATCTTGTTAACTGCAACTGCAAGACGTGATACCTTACGAGCAGCGTTGTTCTTGTGGTAGATGCCCTTTGAAGCAGCCTTGTTGATCTCTGATGTAGCAACAACAAGTGCCTGCTGAGCAGCAGCCTTATCACCAGCAGCGATAGCAGCCTCAACCTTCTTGATAACTGTCTTAACCTTAGACCTGATCATCTTGTTTCTAAGTGTCTTCTTCTCGATAACATTGATTCTCTTCTTTGCAGATTTGATATTAGCCAAAATTCTTACCTCCATAAAATCTAATTAAATATAATAAGGTTTTACATTAAAACCGGACACGGACAATTCAATGTAAACATACTCACATATAATAGATGAAACGCAATTCGTTGTCAAGACTAAAAAACAAAAAATTGCGCATTTTCGCGGATTATTTTCATGTTGTTTCCTAAGAAAAATGAAGTAAAACAACGTGTTACTTTCCTTTACATAAAAAGGGGTAAATGGTATCATATATGCAGTGGGTCTTAATGATCCATACATATTATAATACAGGAAAAGCAGAGAAATATACAGATGTTTAAATATAGATTTTTTCAGGTGATAATGGCACTTTCGCTGGTCTTGCTGATCATCTCCACGGCGATAATGTGTTCGTTCAGCGTTTTCAGGGTTGCGGAGAAGAGCTACAAGCCGAGTAATAGCGGCACGATAAGTTCAGTCATGAATAACGGACAGACTGAGGAATTATCAGAATTTGATGCGTGGGTGGAATACAGTATCGTGCTGGATGCCCTGGATGGGGACAGCGAGCAGGAGTACAGGTTTGGCAACGTATATCTGTCCACTGAGAATGTGATGAGGCTTGAACAGCTTGCAGACATCAAATCCAAGGCAAGCAATGGTGTGTTCATATCCATTGTGCTTCTGGTGGCATGCTTTGTAGTCATAAGGAGAAGGAGACTGTATGAGTGTGTTGTATGGGGCGGCGCTGCAGGCGTTATAATAGGAATAATCAGCTTTATAGCCATGGCGGTATCCGGCAGCGGAATCATGTATGGCATAAGAAGAATGGTGTTTGGAGAAAGCTATGCGGAGCTTTTTCCGGGACACGATGTCCTGCCGGATATAATACCGGCCGGTACGGGAACGAAGGTTCTTTGGGTGTATGTTGGAACGATATTTGTTGGACTTGTGGTTACTATCATAGTCAGGGTTATAAGCTATAAGAAATCACGTCCACACAAATTCAGATAGAAGGTTACATAATGGGAGGTAGTTATGAGAAAAAGAATCGAGGAGTGGATAAACTGGGTGCTCTATGATGAGCTCATTGCCAGCAAGATCAATGCGCCAAAGCATTTGCTGGGAATCCATGATTATGGTGAAGGTCAGATAATCGTTGTGTACAAGCCGGGGGCGATCAGGGTAGAGGTTACATCGCGCACAGGCAAGAAGATACACACCATGGAACAGATGACAAATGAAGGACTGTTCGCCATTTATTTTGATAAGAAGGAGTACGATGGCAACAAGTACAATGTTGTCACCACATATGAGGATGGCACCATTATAAACAGTGCAGATCCATATTCATTTGAATCGCTTATCACGAATTTTGACACATACCTTTTTGCGGAGGGTAGACATTACAATATATATGAGAAGCTTGGCGCACACCCTATGACTATAGACGGTGTACGTGGAACCTACTTTGCAGTGTGGGCTCCTCATGCAAGACGTGTCAGTGTAGTCGGTGATTTCAATCTCTGGGATGGTAATGTAAATCCTATGCAGATCACGGCAAATGAGGGAATATACGAACTGTTCCTGCCGGGCGTGGAGCCAGGTGCTGTGTACAAGTATCAGATCATGACCAGATATGGTGAGATACTGTACAAAGCTGATCCATATGGCAACCAGTGTCAGATGAGACCGGAAAATGCCTCAGTGGTTGCAGACATAAGCAGCTATAAGTGGAAGGATACATCATGGATGAAGGATAGAAGCAAGATCAGCCGTACTGACAGAATGCGCATGCCTATGTCCATATACGAGATGCATCTCGGCTCATGGCACAAGAAGGTTGAGGATGACGATGCAGGCTTCTACACATACAGGGAGCTCGCTCCTATGGTGGCAGACTATCTCAATGAGATGGGATATACGCACGTAGAGCTCATGGGTATATCAGAGTATCCATTTGACGGCTCATGGGGCTACCAGGTTACCAATTATTATGCACCGACCAGCAGATATGGTGATGCAGTAGATTTTATGTATTTCGTTGATTATATGCACAGCAAGGGAATCAGTGTTATCCTAGACTGGGTGCCAGCACACTTTCCTAGGGATGCGCACGGACTTGGACGTTTTGATGGGATGCCTCTCTATGAGCATCCGGATCCAAGAAGAGGAGAGCATCCTGACTGGGGCACATATATATTTGACTATGGCCGCAATGAGGTGGCAAACTTCCTCACGGCAAATGCTCTGTTCTGGGTCGAGAAGTTCCATATAGACGGACTCCGCGTGGATGCTGTGGCATCCATGTTGTATCTCGACTATGGCAAGCAGGATGGACAGTGGCTGCCAAATGAACATGGTGGAAACGAGAACCTTGAGGCAATAGCACTTATGCAGAATATAAACAGCATCATGGAGGAGAGAAATCCGGGGGCATATCTAATAGCAGAGGAGTCAACAGCGTGGGCAGGTGTAACTGCTCCGGCATCCATGGACGGACTTGGTTTCCTGTTCAAGTGGAATATGGGATGGATGAATGACTTCCTTGAGTATATGCAGATGGATCCATATTTCAGACAGAACAACCAGAACATGCTGACTTTCAGTCTTTCGTATGCGTATGCTGAGAACTATGTTCTCGTCATATCCCATGACGAGGTAGTTCATCTCAAGCGTTCAATGATAGAAAAGATGCCTGGCAGCGAGGAGGACAAATTCGCAAATCTCAGAACTGCGTACGGATTCATGTATGGACATCCGGGCAAGAAGCTGCTCTTTATGGGGCAGGAATTTGCACAGCCTAGAGAGTGGAGTGAGGCGAGAAGCCTTGACTGGTTCGTCTTAGACAATCCGCTCAATCAGGGCATGGAGAGGTATGTCAAAGCGCTCAATAAGCTTTACAATACCAATGATGCGATGTATGCGAATGACACAGATCCAATGGGATTTGAGTGGACAGATTGCGATCACCCAGACATGAGCATACTTTCATTTGTAAGACGAGGCTCAACTCCGAAGAAGCAGCTGCTTTTCGTATGTAACTTCACTCCGGTTGAGAGAGATAATTACAGTATACCGGTTCCGTGCTACACGACATACAAGGAGATACTCAACTCAGATGATGTACAGTTTGGCGGAAAGGGCAGACTCAACGGCAAGCCGGTCAAGGCAGTGGACAAGAAGAATGCCAGAACTCCTTACAGTATAGACATCACGGTTCCGCCACTCTCAACAGTTGTGTTTGAGTACGATTACACGGATATGACACCTGAGCTTGAGAAGAAGGAAGCTGAGGCCAAGGCTGCTGCAAAGAAGCGTGTGGACGCAGCAAAGAGAAAGGCTGCAGCGGCACAGAAGAAGGCTGAGGAGATAAAGAAGGATGCCGAGAAGAAAGCGGCTGAGCTGAAGAAAGAGGCGGAGAAGAAGGCAGATGAGCTGAAAAAGGAAGCCGAGAAGAAGACTGCTGAGTTGAAAAAGGAGGCATCTGAGATCTCAGAAGAGGTAAAGGATGATATAGCAGATATAGAAAAGTCAGTGGTGTCTGTTGCTGATGACATCAAGAAAGATATAAAAGCACGCAAAAAATAAACTTGCAATATGAGACAACAGGTCATATAATGTCAGTGTAAGTGCAAAGGGGCACAGAACGATATCGTTCTGTGCCCCTTTTTTGTACATCAGGCGGGTGACGACCAGCCAGATCATAAGAATCCAGGTAGTTTTTAAGGAGGAAGCAGTATGAAGACAGGAAAAGTAAAATGGTTTAATGCAAAGAAAGGCTACGGCTTTATATGTGATGAGGATGGAGCAGATGTATTTGTACATTTCTCAGCACTGAATATGGAGGGCTTCAAGGTTCTTGAAGAGGGAGATACAGTAGAGTATGAGGTTGTGGACGGTGAAAAGGGTCCACAGGCGGCAAATGTGACAAAACTGTAAATACAATGCGGTATATGTCAAAACAGCCATATATTTAAAGCGAATACATGTTGAATTAGGAGAACATCCCCGGGTTATGATTACAGATGATCAGGGGATGTTTTTTATGAGCAACGAACCGGAGCATGCTATTGCGTAGAACTGAGATGAATATCTACAAGGCCTCGTGTTACATAAATACAAGAATATTATAGATGTCGCCATATGCTAAAATTGTATGTCTGCTATAATAAAAACAACACATCTTTAAAAATCATCTTGACGGTTGGCGATGATAAAATGTAGAATACACATATATGGTGAAACATGTTTCATACATTTGCTGTTGTTGATAAACAGTTAAATAAACAGGCACGTATTTATTTTAGATTATAAGGGGGATATGTACCATGAAGAGATTTGATGTTGTGGCACTTGGAGAACTGCTCATAGACTTTACACAGAACGGGCTCAGCGGCCAGGGCAATATGATGATGGAGGCCAATCCAGGCGGAGCACCATGCAATGTTCTCGCTATGCTGCAGAAGCTTGGCAAGAAGACTGCATTTGTTGGAAAAGTAGGGGATGATTTCCTTGGAAAAATGCTTGCCGGTGTTGTGGCTGATGCCGGGATCAACACTGACAATCTGAAGTTTGACAGGGATGTACACACAACACTTGCATTTGTGCATACATACGAGGACGGAGACAGAGACTTTTCATTTTACAGGAATCCGGGGGCGGATATTATGTTAAGCGCAGATGAGGTGGATGAGAGTATCATAAAGGATGCCAGGCTGTTCCATTTCGGATCACTCTCACTGACGTACGAGGTGTCACGTTCTGCAACACAGAAGGCTGTGGCTGCTGCAAAGGAGGCTGGATGCATCGTCACATTTGACCCGAATCTCAGGGAGCCTCTGTGGAAGACTCTGGACGAGGCCCATGATCAGATCGACTGGGGTATGAGACAGTGTGATGTGCTCAAGATATCAGATAATGAGATACAGTGGTTCACAGGAAGAGAGGATTTTGACGAGGGTATAAAGATACTTCAGGACACATACAATATACCTTTGATACTTCTCTCCATGGGAAGAGATGGAAGCCGTGCATACTACGGGGATGTAGTCGCTGAGGCAAAGCCGTTTATCCAGGAGAATACTATAGAGACCACAGGCGCCGGGGACACTTTCTGTGCATGCGTGCTGAATTATGTACTTGATAATGGACTTGAAGATCTTGACACTGATAAGCTTACAGAGATGCTTGTATTCGCAAATGCTGCTGCATCGATCATCACAACACGCAAGGGAGCACTCAAGGTTATGCCGGAGAGATCCGAGGTTGAGAAGCTCATTGCCGAGAGACAGTAATAGATAAAAATACGGCAACAGATTAAAACAGGTTGTGTACGGTAATGATACAGATTATGTAAATAAAATGAGAATGATAAGTTAATTGACTATAGTCAGAAAAGGAGAAGATAAATGGCAGGTTCAAAGACAGTGAAAAAGACTGCAGAATATACAAAGAGATTTGATGAGAGATATGACGAGCTCAAGTGGCTCTACTGCGAGCTCTATAACAACAATATGGAGGCATTTGACTGGCTGTGCGATTCTCTGTATGGTTATTATCAGGAGAGAAATGCTGATCTCAAGAAGCTGGACAGAAGCCGTGTCAAGAATCCGGACTGGTATAAGCAGAATGATCTGTTAGGTATGATGATGTACACAAATGCATTCGCGGGAACGCTGAAGGGTGTAAAAGAAAAGCTTCCATATGTGAAGTCATGTGGTGTGAATTATCTTCATTTTATGCCGCTGCTGGAAAGCCCTAAGGGCAGAGATGACGGCGGATATGCTGTTGCGGATTTCAGAAAGGTAAAGCCTGAGCTTGGAACCATGGAGGATCTGGAGGACCTCACTGCAGAGTGTCACAGACAGGGTATAAGCTGCTGTCTGGATTTCGTAATGAACCATACAAGTGAGGATCATGAGTGGGCAAGGGCAGCGAGAAATGGAGATCCTGTTGCAAGATCCAGATATTTCTTCTATGATGATTGGTTCGTTCCTAACATATATGAGGAGACTGTGCCTGAGGTATTCCCAACTACGGCGCCTGGTAACTTCACATGGATAAATGACTGCAATCAGGTGGTCATGACTACATTTTACCCATACCAGTGGGATCTGAACTATGCAAATCCTATGGTGTTCAACGACATGGTCGGCAACATGCTCTATATGGCAAACCGAGGTATAGATGTCATCAGACTCGACGCTGTTCCGTATATATGGAAGCAGATAGGCACAAACTGCCGTAACCTTCCACAGGTTCACACTCTTGTCCGTATGATGAGGATAATCAGTGAGATAGTATGTCCGGGAGTCCTTCTTCTCGGAGAGGTCGTTATGGAGCCTTCCAAGGTAGTTCCATACTTTGGAACAGTTGACAAGCCAGAGTGCCATATGCTCTACAACGTGACAACCATGGCATCCACGTGGAATACGATAGCCACGAAGAATGTGGGACTCTTAAAGCGCCAGATGGATCAGGTGTGTGCACTTCCAAAGGATTATGTGTTCCTGAATTACCTCAGATGCCACGATGATATTGGCTGGGGACTTGACTATGACTGGCTGGCACAGTTCGGCATAGATGAGGTGGCACACAAGAAGTTCCTGAATGACTATTTCACAGGAAAGGGATACAACAGTGATTCCAGAGGTGAGCTCTATAACGATGATCCTAGACTCGGAGATGCCCGTCTGTGTGGAACAACAGCATCCCTGTCAGGCCTTGAGGCCGGCCAGTACGAGGCAAATGCAGACAAGATCGAACAGGCCATTGCCTGTGATCTCATGCTTCATGGATACCTGCTGGCACAGAGCGGAATCCCGGTTCTGTACAGCGGTGATGAGATAGGACAGACAAACGATTATACTTATAAGAATGATCCGGACAAATGTGCGGACAGCAGATATCTGCACAGAGGAAACTTCCCATGGGACAAGGTTGAAAATAAAGATCCTGTAGCCATGAAGATATTTGACGCGCTGCGCCACATGGAGGATATAAGAGCATCGCATGATGTATTTTCATGTAATGCAAATGTCTACACCATAGAGACAGGATGTGCAAGCGTCCTCGGAATAGTGAGGGAATATGCAGGACATGAGCTGAGGGCATTTTTCAACTTCAGCAACATGGATCAGCTCATCTGGACTATGCCTGAGGATCAGGCTGACATATATACCGATCTCATATCAGGCAAGACACTCCGCGAGCTTGGAGCAGTCATGCCTAGATATGGATGCTGGTGGTTCTACAGATAGTTATTCGGAATCTTTTTTATAGAACATAAGGAGAGTATTTTTGATAGAAGGCTTAAAGACTGTGTTATGGTCATAGCCTTCTATTTTTTCGTAGGTTAGGTTTAAGCCAGAATAATTTCTCTCTTGTAAATCATTGTAGAAATCCTCGATAGAAGATATGAAGTTTTTATCCTCATCTGCACCTACGGTTACATAGACATTAGCATTTAGAGTCTGTGTTCTATTGTAATATTCTTCTTCGTACGTAGACATGAATTTGCCGTCAGTATTTGCCCACATGGAAGGACTGCCAATATAATAATTTGCAAATGTATTTTTTCCTATAGTGTCATTATGGAACAGAGCGTAGTAAGCCCAGTATCCACCTAGGGAATGTCCTGTGAGAGTCATATTTTCAGGGTTTACAGAGTATATTTCTTCCAGGTAAGGAATCAGGTTATCTACAATAAAATGCAGGAATGAATCAGGGTTAGTCTGGAGATCTCTTTTTCTGATGACATCATAATTGTAAGTGTTTGGATATCCTATGCTGACAAGGATAACGTCCTGTATCTGGCCAGATGTCATAAGAGGTCTGAGTTCAGGGTGATCACTGAGTCTCCAGACTCCATCGGTCATAACAACCATTGGATATGAGCTTGCTTCGTTATAATCAGGTGGAAGAGATATATGGACAACAAAAGTGTCATCTATCTCAGCATCATAAATGGATAATTCGTTGATATAGTCTGCACAGGCGGGATCAAGAGTTGTCACCTCGTTATAATACATGTGCTCGGGAGAGAGTTTTCCCATGGTTATGCTGGCACGTTCCTCTGGAAGTAAACCTGTTGGAGTTGGCGCTTCTGTAGTAAGCTCCTCAGTTGTGATTTCTTTGACTGAGGTTTCACTTGTTGTTGCTTTTTTGATTGACGTATCTTCGGATGAAGAATAGCTGGTGACCGATTGGGTGACAGTAGAGTCATTCTTAGATGCTGACGAGTGCTGACACCCGGTGACAACTAATATAATAGCTATGCTGAATGTGGTCAAAATTGTTAATTCCTTTTTCATAAAAGGCCTCCTTTGATTGTATTTAGTAATTATCATATAAGTGAGAAATACTATAAAAACAATATCACAGGAGTTGCATTATGACCTGTCAGCAATGGTTAAACTTTGTCGGGGCGGATTTGCAGGAGAAGGTAATTTTGTTCCTTTTTTAATGATACATTGCTACACTCTAAGGTTATGTCAGGCACTATGTTATAATGAGAAAACGGTAGAAATTCTGTGTAAATTTTATACCAAAGTGACTGCTGCCCGGCAGGAGTAGTATCTGAACAGTCAAAACAGATCCATTCGCCGTCAGGAATGCTTGTTATCGAATAATCGGATATATTTAATCCGGAAATTTCTTGTTTTGTGATCATTCGTCCAAATGTGTAATTAAAGCATGAAATTTCATTATTGAACTTATCAATATTTATAAAATCATTTGATCTGTAACCGAATAAGCAGTTATTTGGTTTTTCATCAGTGGATTTAATTTCCATTAGTTTATCCCAGCTGTGACTGCAGCATTCTCTTGTAAATTTTGGAATCAGAACATTATTTTTCGCGGTATCGAGGCTTGTGAAAACCCTGGAATAACCGGCAATACACATGTTGTTGATCTTAACGATTCTGTAGTTGAGCATAGATCCCCCATCTGCTGTGACCCTTAATACAATCCGGGTGAAATTATGGAGACCGGACTTGTTATTTCGAACATAAGTTGGAGAGTTTCCATGAAAGCGTGTGAAAGCCTTCGTGAAGCTTTCGGGTGTGTCATATCCGTATTCAAGTGCAATATCAGTCACCGTGCGGTTGGATGAAATGAGTTCTTCTCCAGCCAGGGAAAGCCGGCGGTTTCTGATATATTCCCCTATAGTATATCCCGTGATTAGATGAAATACTTTTCTGAAGTTGTCGGGAGAGGAGTAAGCCTGCCTGGCTATTGTATTTTGGTCCAATACTTCACCGTCAATAAGGTGAGTCTCAATATAATCAATTGCGTTAATAAGTCCTTCGGTCCAATTCAAATGGTTTTCTACCTCCATGTAATGTATGTATATCACTATAGCACATATTTGTAGTAAATTGTTATAATGGACATATGAAAGTCATATCGGTTTGTTAATATGCAGGTCAAGGAGGTGATGATGTGGAGAGAAATGACATGGAGGTGTCAATAAATGCCGCATATGCAGAAAAAAATTCGGAGACTTCAAGAATGGAAATGTACGCTCTGAACAAGATATTGTTGGTGGAGGATGACATACACATAAGTGAGGTCATACATGACTATTTTGTAAGAGAGAGTGAAGGGCAGATGTATGTCGAGGTGGCGTATAATGGTGATGACGGATTGGACAGTTTCATGATGGATACATTTGATCTTGTGCTGCTTGATATCATGCTGCCAGGGATGGATGGTTTTGCGGTGTGTCGTGAGATGCGCAGGAACAGTATGGTTCCAATATTATTTCTGACGGCCAGAGATTCCGAACGGGATATTATGCTGGGCTATGATCTTGGCTGTGATGACTACATAGTGAAACCATTTTCACTTGCAACTCTGTATGCCAAGTGCAAGGCGCTTATCAAGAGATCCAAGGGGGCTGACAGCAATGGAGAGCTGGTATGTGGAGCGATAAGCATGAATCCGTCAAGGTATATGACGAAGGTAAATGGCGTGGAGGTCGATCTTGCACCAAAGGAGTTTGCTCTTCTGAAGATACTTCTTGAGAATAAGGGAAAGGTTATCACAAGAGAAAGACTGCTCGTTGATATCTGGGGCTATGATTATGAGGGAAGCGACAGATGCGTGGATAATCATGTAAGAAAGCTCCGGGCAGGTATAGGCAGTGCAGGAAAGCAGATAAAGACTGTGATAGGCAAGGGGTATCAGGTGAAAGAAATATAATTTATATCAGGCAAGAAATGGTGATAAAAATATCTGTATTAGAAAGCCTGGATTAGAATGTAAAAAGGGAGAAAAACGATATGACTGATAAAAAGAATAACAATAAGAAATATACATCGGCAGTAAGACGTGAGCTTAAGCGTATAGTGAGGCGAAAACTTTGGCGCGGGTTTCTGGTTGCAGGAGTTATGGTTATGCTGATCATCATAGCCGCACTTGGTTTATTGACTATAGTCAATTACAACCAGAGATCAGGATTCGACAATGATGTGAGAACAGTGTGCAATGGAATGTACAGAGTGATAAAAGATGGTGAGAGTGATCAGGAAATACAGGAAGATATAGAGGGGATACTCAGCAAATGCAATACACCTTATTTTGTATCAAAGGTTTACAGATATGACGATGGAGTTAAGCTGTCAGGACAGGATGCATGGTTTGAGGATGATGCTGAGTTTGCGGAAGATGTTGCATATGAGGATGACGCTGAGCTTGAGGATGAAGATAACAGCTCAAATACAGGCTCAGGGGATGATGATTTTCAGCCGGGAGACAGATTTGTTGAAAATGGTGTAACCTATGAGTGGATATCCACGGATGAAGGTATAACAGCTGTCAAAGTTCAGTCAGAAGATCAGGTATATGAAGATATAAGATCGGTTTCGGAGATATACCATGACTTTGTTGCGCAGGGGAAGGATAATGTGGATTTTGTAAATATGGAAAAACAGTATGAGAGCTCAAGAGCATATCTGAATGATGTATTTGAGAGGGAAGGGATGGACACCAATACAGATTATGAAGAGGACATATCCTGGAGAGGATATTACTACAGAGGCAGAACTGTGACTGTTGGTGGAAACGATTATTATGTTGCAGCTGCAATGTACGAGGATCCATTTACAAGATCTGAGATGGGGCTGTTTCGTATCATTATATATATGACGCCATTAGTTCTTCTGTGCTATGTGATAACGGCGGTGATATCCTACAGGAAAAAGAAAAAAGAGATCATTGAGGATGAGACCCGCAGAAATATCATTGCAGCTATAGCACATGATGTGAGAGGCCCGGTTACCGCCATATCAGGATATGCGGAGAACCTGCAGCAGATAGTTCATGATGCTGAATCAAGGCATTACACGGCCTCTATACTGGATAATGTTTCATATATCAATGAGATGATAACCGGTATGCTCTCATACATCAGGCTGGAAAACACACTGACTATTAAGAATGACAATGTGGATATGGCGGCGCTTGCCAGACAGGTTACAGACAGGTATACAGGTGAACTGGAGAACAGGAATATAGAGTGCGAAATCGCCGGTCATGCTGAGATACGCGCCGATGCAAGACTCATGGATATCATGCTGGATAATCTGATCATGAATACGGTAAAGTATGCGTCAGACAACAGCATTGTAAATATTGATATTGGTGTGGGCAGACTGGTCATATCAAATGATATGGATGGTGAGATAGACTGTGATCCCCCTGAGTTATGGGAGCCTATGAAAAAAGGCAATTCCGCCAGGACCGGACATACAGGAAATGGTCTGGGGCTGTCAATAGTGAAGAAAATACTTGACCTGTCAGGTTTTACCGGGGATATAGCCATGGAAGATGGAAAGTTTGTGGTTACGATCATCTGGAGTAAATAGACACAGATAATGTGTATTGAATAATAAAATGTATAATAACATATTTGACAGAAGTTATATAGATAAGAGGAGGCTGTCCGGCGTAAAATGGACAGCTAGTGTTCAGAGATGATGAACTGGTTCAGAACTATGTACTCGATATAAGCGGTGCAAAGAACATGACCTCAGATGAAAAATATGCAGTCCTTTCCAGTGTGAAACTGAAGGATGGAACAATGCTTACAGATATCGTCGAATCGGGAGACGAAAATACAAACACAGCCGGAGAATACGAACTTCTGTTCACCACAGACCGCATGTTGGATGTAAGTCAGGTAGAAAGCCTGCTGTTCTGGAAAAATGCAGGCGAAGATGCGCAATACACTTTCAATGATTTCTATGAGGTTCCATTTAACTGATATTTTTCTTTGGTGTAAAATAGCACGATAGTGCCATTGACTGAGAGTTACCATTTCTTGCTATGAAGTATGCGATGCCATTATTGTGTGATTATACACTTGCATGTAAAGAATACAAAACAACTAGAAAATCCGTATATTACAATATGCAACAATCAGCAGTTAAGAACTAAATTAAAAGATAAGATTTGATGTTCTAAGAATTACAATATATTCAAGAACAGAAAGAAATCCAGTCCAGTATATATTACGATCGGTAGTGTAGTCGACTGAGTTTCAGCGCTTCTTGCTAAGGCGAAGCACGCAACGCCCTTATCGCGTGCGTAGCCGCATGCAGATAGAAGCAAGCGGAAACGAAGGAAGACAAACGTGATCGTATATATACTGGACTGGATTTCTTTCGTCCGTTTGTTAATATTTAATTCTTAGAACATCTATACAGCAGATCCTCCCAACGGCGGTCAACCTCCTGCTGATACTGAACGAGAAGGTGCTCGTTCTCAGGCTTGAACAGGTGCTTGAATCTGCCCTGCGTTCTCAGGAAGTCCTCGATAGGAAGCTTCTTCTTAGGAGAGTAGGAGAGGATCCATTTGCCCTCGATAACCTCGAACAGAGGCCAGTAACATGTCTCGACTGCCAGCTTGCAGATGTCCATGATCTTCTCTGTAGGGTATCTCCATCCTCTAGGACATGGTGACATGACGTTGAGGAAAGCTGCGCCAGGTGTGTATATGGCCTTCTCAGCCTTCTCATAGAGATCACGCATGTTGCCGAGAAGAGTAGACTGTCCAACATATGGGATGTCGTGGGCAGCCATGACCTGTGCGAGATCCTTTCTGTTCTGCATCTTACCATTTGACTGTGAGCCTACTGGTGTGGTTGTGGTGTCAGCATACATAGGAGTAGCTGATGAACGCTGGATACCGGTGTTCATGTATGCTCCGTTGTCATAGCACACATATACCATGTCATGTCCACGCTCCATGGCACCTGACAGTGACTGAAGTCCGATGTCATAAGTTCCGCCATCACCGCCGAATGTGATGAATTTGTAAGTGTCATCTATCTTGCCTTTTTTCTTCAGAACGTTGTAGGCTGTCTCAACACCTGAGAGGGTTGCGCCTGCGTTCTCAAATGCGTTGTGTATGTAGCTGTCCTCGTAAGCTGTGTAAGGATACATGAAGGTTGAAACCTCAAGACATCCTGTGGCGTTACCGATGACCGCCTTGTCGCCCTCGTGAAGGGCGCGGAGTACAGTTCTGACAGTGATAGTACCACCGCAGCCTGCACACATTCTATGACCTGGAGCAAGACGCTCAGGCTTGTTCATTACTTCTTTAAAATTATATGCCATTTCATCTTACCTCCTACTGTCTAAGTCCTATGTACTGATACTGAGGAATCTCAGCACCGTTCTCTATCATGTCTTCAAGCTGTGCAAATACGCCCTTGGCGCTGTCCACAGTGTAGTCACGTCCGCCGAGACCGTAGATGTAGCTGACAGCCTTTGTGGTTGCCTGAATGTCATACAGGTGCTCCTTGACCTCTGCTGAGAGAGGACCGCCGCCTGCTCTGAATCCTTCCGATCTGTCAAGGATTGCCACAGCCTTGGTGTGGGCGAGAGCCTTTGCAATCTCCTCACCAGGGAATGGTCTGAACACTCTGATCTTCAAGAGTCCGACCTTCTTGCCTTCGTTTCTCAGCTCATCTATAGCTTCCTTTGTTGTTCCGGCAGCAGAACCGATCATAACGATGGCGTAGTCAGCGTCGTCAAGTCTGTACTCCTCAAAGAATCCGTAGTGACGGCCTGTCATCTCCTCGAATTCCTTTGCAACGTCAAGAATAACCTGCTTTGCATTCTTCATGGCAGTGTTCTGAGCCATCTTAGTCTCCATATAGTAAGGAGATGTGGCGTAAGGACCGACAGCCATAGGCATCTCAGGATTTAACAGATACTGCTCAGGGGTGTATTCACCTACAAACTTCTTTACGAGATCATCCTCGATGAGGGTGATGTTTTCAACGGCATGGCTTGTGATGAAACCATCCTGACATATCATGATAGGAAGTCTGACATCCTTGTGCTCAGATATTCTGTATGCCTGAACAAAGTTGTCATATGCCTCCTGGTTGTTCTCTGCGTATATCTGAAGCCAGCCTGTATCACGTGCGCCCATACTGTCTGAGTGGTCACAGTTGATGTTGATAGGGCCGGAGAGTGCTCTGTTTACAAGTGCGAGGGCAAGTGGAAGACGATTGGACGCTGCCACATAGAGCTCCTCCCACATGAGAGCCATACCACATGATGATGTGGCTGTGAGTGTACGGCAGCCGGCAGCCTCTGCGCCGATCGCTGCACTCATGGCACTGTGCTCACTCTCTACCGGTATAAATTCTGTATCGATCTCTCCATTGGAGATAAATGTTGAAACGAACTGAGGTATCTCAGTTGAAGGTGTTATAGGAAATGCAGGCATAACATCCGGATTGATCTGCTTTATAGCATGTGCCACAGCCTCATTTCCTGAAAGACGTTCTCTTATAGCCATTTATTTGCCCTCCTTCATAGTGATTGCTCCGAATTTGCACTGGTATGCGCATATACCGCAGCCCTTGCAGTGCTCCAGGTCAAATGCGAGACGCTTGCCTGATACGACCGGAATGCATGAATCCGGACAGACAGGTGCGCACAGAAGACAGTGTACGCATTTGCTCTCGTCTAGGACAGGTGTTGAAGTCCTCCACTCACCTGTGTTAAATGCCTTGGATGTGCCACCGCCGTATACGTGGTTTCCAGGTGTGAGCTCTGTCCATTTGCTATTGTCATGTATCTTGCTTATATCTGTTCTCATTACTTCATTACCTCCCTGAAGGCGAGCTTTAATGCTTCCATGTTGCCCTCGATAACCTCTGGTTTCTTGGCAAATTTGTGCTGATATGACTGTCTCATATCTTCGAGGAAAGGTCCCTCCTCCATTATTCCGCTGACAGCAACGATGGCTGCAAGCATAGGAGAGTTAGGAAAATTCTTGCCGAGAGTCTTCATGGAGATCTCCTTGGCATCAAGTGTGTATACCCTGCCCTTGTAACCCTTGAGCAGTGGACGGACCTCGTCCGGAGTCTTAGGTGTATTTATAATGATGGCGCCATCCTCGGCGAGACCTGCAGTCACATGTACAGGTTCGATCAGAGATTCGTCAACTACAACCACATACTGTGGATCGTAAATGTTGGAATGTACTCTGATAGGTTCACTGCTGATCCTGTTGTAGGCAGTGATAGGTGCGCCCATTCTCTCTGGACCATACTCAGGGAATCCCTGAACATATTTACCTGTTTTGAATGCCACATCTGCGAGGAGCAGGGCAGCAGTCTTGGCACCCTGACCACCACGTCCGTGCCATCTGATTTCGATAGTATCTTTCACTTTCACATCTCCTGTCAAAAATTTCTCATTAAGTTCCGTTTATTAGGAAAAATAATCCTTTTGATTATACCATTTATAGATAATAAGTAAAGAATAAAATTAAGGAAATAAGTCGAAAAACAAAAAAATTTAACGCGGATAACAGAAATACCTAAAAATGTTGGATTTAACGATGGGATAAGTTATCTGAAAACTATAAAAAAGCATTTGGAATCATAAAATTTATTATATGCTGACGACAAAGTGGATACAGTTCTGTCCATCCACCGTCTGATTGTCCAACAGTATTTCACCATGGTACTTGGATGTGAGCTGTTTCAGCTTGTAAAGTCCGATACCTCTGGAATAAGCTCCATCCTTCAGAGGCTTGGTCGAGTAGCCCTTTGCGAAGAAGTTCTTGCGCATTTCCGCGGTGAGCTGCGATCCGGCATTGAAGGTTTCCACGGTGGTAGTCTTGCCGTCAGAGTCTATGATGACTTTTATCATACCTCCGTCTTCAGTTGCGTCAAATGCATTGTCCACCAGAATGCTCATGACATCCAGAAGCTCAAATTCCGCTGCCTTGGATGTGAGTGTGGAATTTTTGACATCTATATCCAGATTGATATTATGCTCCTGCGCAAGGTTCATCTTGCTGAACAGAAAACCTGCGATCAGTTTCATGTTGATCCTCAGAAGATACGAATTCTTGATGACATGGTCATTGCAGGAGGTATCCAGCTCATTTGAAAGGGCAGCAGCGAGGGAATCATAATCAGTGTAACTGATCGGCAGCATGCTGATGGCCTGAAGCTCATTGTTGTAGTCATGCTGTCTCATGCGCACCTGATCTATCAGATCCTCTATAATAGGAAGATACTGTTCATATGACTGTAGTTGCTTCCGGGATTCTCTGAGGCTCATATAGTTCTTGTACATTCCCGAGTATAAAATGAGGATAAGTATGACTATAAACAGGAAAGTCATAAATATATTCATGAAGTCCTTAGGGGATATACGCTGGTATAAAACCATAGATACCATGAGGGCAAATACTGCGAGTATTATATTCCTGGATACCTGATTTTTCACTATAAGAGCATCGTACAGCTTATCCATATGTCCGAATTTGTATAAAAGTATAGCTATGATGAAAGCCATGGCTTCGGTTATATATGTTGAAGTGTTGGTGAATGGATTGTCCGTAAACTGCATGATGACAACCATCTGGATGAGGTTCAGTATAGTCATGATGATAAGTGTAATTGCGTATCCCGTTATGATCTTCATCGGCGGATATCGGAATACCAGAGAGTAGAATACAAAGCAGTATATGTATGTTATCAGTGTGAATATTAACATGGAGTCTGTAACTGTGGCAATCAGAGAGACTGGTAAAGTCAGCAGAAGCAAAGGTGGAAGTCTCTTTGCTATCTGGGAAAATTTTACATTATATATCGCCATCAAGAATACTAAAAATACAAAGGTATCAAACAGTATCTTGGAAAGAAAATCAAAATATGCAGCCATTATCTGTTCTCCTGGTAAGTTTCTATAATAGTTTTGTATTTGCGCCCGACCGGTATGGATTCTTGAGCCAGTTTCAGCGTTATAAGTGAATTGGATCTGTCGTAGCTCTGTATGTAGTCGGGATTGAAGTAATAGCTTTTGTGGCATCTGACCAGAGGTACATCACCAGCAGCCTGCAAAATTGACTCGAAGGTCGGGTTGGTGACGATAAAATCGCCGTCGGATGTGAAAATGTGCTTGTGGTGGCCGGATGCACATACATAAATTATTTCATCCATGCTTATATGGAAAAGTATTCCCTGGATATCCTTTACGCGGATCCTTGATGTCTGGTCGTCAGGCTGTGTGAGCACCGAGTTGATCCCTCCTACGACATCGATTCTGTCATAAGGCTTTGAGAAATAATACTGGCAATGATACTTGTTGATGACATCAAGGTTTGGAACGGTGATGTCGGTGATGAAGATGACAGGTGTGTCATTGTATTTGGGAATTCTTCGGAGATAACCACATACATCCAATCCGGTCTTTCCTCCACCGAGATCAATGTCCAGTAAAAAGATATCAATATCAAATGAATCTATTATTGTTATGGCATCGTTGTAAGTTGATGCAGTGTTGACAACAGCGTCTGCGTACTCTTCTTCAATTATATGTTTTAAGCCGGTAAGCTGGATATTGTCATCCTCAACAATCAGAAAATTCATAATCAAACACTCCTGTGAAAAATTGATAGATAAACAAAACTCTTAAATTATTAACATATCAGGAACATTCTATCATACAAATGGGAATTTCTACAATAGGTATAATTAAAGTATATGTGTGTTGTACACGAAAATTTATGTCGTTCAGGTTGTTATACGCGTCGTTTGTGTCGATTTTTGTAAAAACTATTGGAAAAATTATACAAATAGTATAGTGTATGTAACAGAGAATAATTAACTCTGAGGGGAGATTGATTATATAGTGTCAGATAGGATGTATCAGGTACAGGTATTTCGGTTAAGGGTATCTGTACAGTATATTCAATTTGATGCATAGGATCTGCCATATGTGCCTGAGCATGTATGGCAGATTTTTTGCGTTAAGCTGTAATATAATACTATTTAAAATTTGAAAATAATATGGTATGATGTAGAGAAACATGGGGTTTTGTATACATCTGTGTGCAATTCCATAAATGACAAAAAGCTATTACCAGGAGGAAGAGTATGATTAAATTATTTGACAACGGTGCTTATCTGTTACATGGTACAGAGCTGGTTGAGGATAATGCTGAGGCAGGTGCGGTTCTCGCATCAAAGCTTGGCAGTGCTCCATCAAAGGAAGAGGCATCAAAGAACACACTTGCTTACGGAATATTGGCTAAGCATAACACATCTGACAATATGGAGAATCTTAAGATCAAATTCGATAAGATGACTTCACATGATATAACATTTGTAGGAATCATCCAGACAGCAAGAGCATCAGGTCTTAAGGAGTTCCCTATACCATATGTACTTACAAACTGTCACAACTCACTGTGTGCCGTAGGTGGAACCATCAATGAGGATGACCATATGTTTGGCCTCTCATGTGCGAAGAAGTATGGCGGCGTGTATGTACCACCTCATCAGGCGGTCATCCATCAGTTTGCAAGAGAGATGCTGGCAGAGTGTGGCGCCATGATACTTGGATCAGACTCACATACACGTTACGGTGCTCTTGGTACTATGGCTATTGGAGAGGGCGGCGGTGAGCTCGCAAAGCAGCTCCTGTGTAAGACATACGATGTTGCAAAGCCGGGCGTTATCGCAATCTATCTCGACGGAGAGGTACAGAAGGGGGTTGGTCCTCAGGATGTGGCACTTGCCATCATCGGAGCAACATTTGGCTGCGGATATGTCAAGAATAAGGTCATGGAGTTCGTTGGTCCTGGTGTTGACAAGCTCTCAGCAGATTTCCGTATCGGTATTGATGTTATGACAACAGAGACAACATGTCTGTCATCAATATGGAAGACAGATGACAAGATAAAGGATTGGTATGACATTCACGGAAGAAGTGAGGCATACAAGGAGATGAATCCTGGCGATGTGGCTTACTATGACGGAGTCGTATATGTAGATCTGTCAACAGTTAAGCCAATGATAGCTATGCCATTCCACCCAAGCAACACATACACCATCGACGAGCTGAATGCCAACCTCATGGATATCCTTGATGATGTTGAGAAGCGTGCACTTGTAAGCCTTGACGGCAAGGTCGACTTCACACTCAAGGATAAGGTAAGAGATGGCAAGCTGTATGTTGAGCAGGGAATCATCGCCGGATGTGCCGGTGGTGGATATGAGAATATCTGCGATGCGGCTGATATCCTCAGAGGCAAGAGCATAGGCGCTGACGAGTTCACACTGTCAGTATATCCTGCAAGTACACCTATATATATGCAGCTCGCAAAGAACGGTGTCCTGGCTGATCTCATCGAGACAGGCTCTATCGTTAAGACAGCATTTTGTGGACCTTGCTTTGGTGCCGGTGATACACCTGCCAACAATGCATTCTCCATCAGACATTCAACAAGAAACTTCCCTAACAGAGAGGGTTCAAAGATACAGAATGGTCAGATCTCATCTGTTGCGCTTATGGATGCGCGTTCTATCGCAGCAACTGCAGCCAACAAGGGCTATCTGACATCAGCAACAGACCTTGCAGATATAGAGTACACACATCCAAAGTATTTCTTCGACAAGGCTATATACGACAGAAGAGTTTACAACGGTGTTGGAAAGGCTGATCCTTCGGTTGAGATCAAGTTTGGTCCAAACATCAAGGACTGGCCTGAGATGGTTCCTCTTACAGACAACCTTCTCCTCAAGGTGGCATCAGTTATACATGATCCTGTAACAACAACAGATGAGCTTATCCCATCAGGAGAGACTTCATCATACAGATCAAATCCTCTTGGACTTGCAGAGTTCACTCTGTCAAGAAAGGATCCTGAGTACGTTGGAAGAGCGAAGGCTATCCAGGCTGTAGAGAAGGTTCGTGAGGCAGGTGAGTGCATGGGTAAGGCATTCCCAGAGGTCAAGGAAGTTATGCATGCCATCAAGGAGAAGTTTGAGGACGTATGCGGAAGCAACACAGGTGTTGGAAGTACCATTTATGCTGTTAAGCCAGGTGACGGTTCAGCCCGTGAGCAGGCTGCATCATGCCAGAAGGTTCTCGGTGGATGGGCAAACATTGCAAAGGAGTACGCTACAAAGAGATACAGATCAAACCTTATCAACTGGGGTATGCTTCCATTTGTCATTGATAAGGATTTTGACTTTGACAATGACGATTATGTATTCATCCCAGGAATCAAGGATGCTGTGAAGAACAAGACAGAGGTCATCAAGGCTTATGTTGTGAACAAGGATTTTGCTGAGATAGAGCTGAGACTTGGAGAACTCACAGACGATGAGAGACAGATCATAACAGATGGCTGCCTCATCAATTACTACAAGTACAACTAAATGATATATATGGTGCCGAGTGCGCCATGTATGTACATTTGAATATAATGTATATACGACGATATAACAGGCATCATCATGGGCGCTTTAGTGCGGCTTGGTGGTGCCTGTTGCTTTCATATAGCCAGTGTGATCATGATGTGATAATCCACGATGTCAAAAAGAAACGGATTTACAACATGGCGGGTTTATGAAGACAAAAATAAAATACAGGAGGTATTTACAATGGGAAAATCAGAGCTGGAAAAGATGCACACATGTGAGCTTTATCTTCCGGGCGATGAGGATATCGCCAGAGAGCAGATAAAGTGTCTGGACAGATTATATGACTTCAATATGACCAGACCAACAGAGATGGTCAAGCGTCAGCAGATGCTCAAGGAGATGTTTGAGGAGATAGGAGACAACTGCTATATAGAGCCACCACTCCATGCAAACTGGGGCGGCAAATTTGTTCACTGGGGCAGCAATATATATGCGAATTTCAACCTTACAATGGTGGATGACACACATATTTACGTTGGTGACTACACCATGTTTGGACCAAATGTAACTCTGGCAACAGCGGGACATCCAATAAATCCTGAGCTCAGAAAACAGGGCTATCAGTACAATGCACCTATAACAATAGGCAAGAACTGCTGGATAGGTGCAGGAGTTACGATACTTCCGGGGGTAACTATAGGTGATAACACCGTCATAGGAGCTGGAAGTATGGTTGCCACAGATATCCCATCGAATGTTGTAGCTGTGGGTAATCCGTGTAAGGTACTCAGGGAAGTGAATGAGCGTGATGCAAAATATTATTTCAAGGATCACAGGATTGATTTCTTCCAGTATAACAATGTGAGCAAGAATGACTGATGAGGTATATTCAGTTGAGGATGGAGGGTACATACAGAAGGTGGAAACTGCGAGGGCTCGCTGGCTCCAATGTCTATGGTGAACAGCTATATGATCGTATCGGTAGAAAAGGGCAGGACTGGAAAGGTGCAGATCGTATATCAGTTGAATGATGTTGAGTCAGGAGAGAATATCAAATCTGTGTGGATAGAACTTCCGCAGTGATCATGATGACAGAAAAATACAAATAGTAATTACAAAGACGTGCACGAAAGATTCTTCAAAAAGAACTTTCATGCACGTCTTTTAATATCTGTCTTATTTATTTGTAATAGTCTGATATGTTACTGCTTTGATATGGCAGCAGCTTCAGTGCTCTTGGCAACCTCTACAATAGAAGAGGTGAGACCTGCGATTCCCTGTATCTCTGATGGGATGATGATCTTGGTAGCCTTGCCGTCTGCAGCCTTTGTAAATGCTTCCAGGCTCTTGAGAGTGATGACCTGATTTGTAGGCATTGACTCATTCAGTGCTCTGATACCATCTGCATTTGCCTGCTGTACAGCGAGGATAGCTTGTGCCTGACCTTCGGCTTCCTTGATAGTTGCTTCCTTCTTAGCCTCAGCACGGAGGATCTGAGAAGCTTTCTCAGCCTCGGCCTCAAGGATGACTGACTGCTTGTTACCTTCTGCGATGAGGATGGCTGACTTCTTCTCACCTTCAGCACGGAGGATCTGCTCACGTCTCTCACGCTCTGCCTTCATCTGCTTCTCCATGGCATCCTGAATAGCTGCAGGAGGGATGATGTTCTTGAGCTCTACTCTGTTGACCTTGATTCCCCAAGGATCAGTAGCCTCGTCAAGTGTTGCTCTCATCTTGGTGTTGATGGTCTCTCTTGATGTAAGTGTCTGGTCAAGCTCGAGATCACCGATGATGTTACGAAGTGTGGTAGCTGTCAGGTTCTCGATGGCCATGATAGGATTCTCAACTCCGTAGCTGAAAAGCTTAGGATCTGTGATCTGGAAGAATACGACTGTGTCGATCCTCATTGTTACGTTATCCTTTGTGATAACCGGCTGTGGAGCGAAGTCAACAACCTGCTCCTTGAGTGTAACCTTCTTGGCTACCTTATCGATAACAGGCATCTTCATGTGAAGTCCAACAGACCATGTTGCCTGATATGTTCCAAGTCTCTCAATTACATAAGCGTGTGCCTGTGGCACGATCTTGATCGTACTGCAAATAATAACGATTACGATCAGACATAAAATGATAATAAGTGAAATTCCTGCTCCGTCCATAATAATCTCCTTAATTAAAAATGTGTGTGTCTTAAGCTGATAAGCCCTTAGCTTTATATTGCCGGCTTTCCTGCCTTTTCTACGATTGCTTTGACTCCGGATATCTCGTCGATCACGACCTCGGTTCCGGTTTCAATGGTATCGCCATGTTTGGATCTTGCTGTCCACTCAACTCCGTTGATCAAGACCTGACCGGTGGACTTGAGATTGTCTATGTCAGCAGATACGATAACGTGTTTGCCGATAAGACTTTCTACGTTTGTCTTCACCAGTTGGTTGTCAAGATGCTTCTTGGCAATCGGTCTTGTCGTGAAGAAAAGAATAGTGGTGACAACAAGAAATGCAACGATCTGTAGTGGCAGCGATCCGCTGAAAAAAGCGATGATCATTGCCACCAGGGCTCCTCCACATGCCCAGATGGTTGTAAGTCCAAGCGATATGATCTCAGCAATGAGACATACGGCAAATATGATAAGCCAGGTTGCAATCTCCCAATTCATATAGAACACCTCCCTCGTTTAGGAAATCCTGGTATGCGATACTTTTCGCATTTGCCCTTGGCTAGTTCTCATTTTACTAAAAAACAGTAGGGTAAACAACATAAATTTTCTGAACATACTATCCCCTAAAGTGCATTATATGCACGAATTATAAAATTTATGAGATTAAGTGATAAATGTATGGTTAATTTTGCGTAAGCTGTATTGAACAGGTTTGGAAAAACTAATATAATAAACACATGCTAAAGAATGGGAGAGAAGAAGTTGGCTGTTAATAATAAGAAGAAAAGAATTCTCAACATAAGTCTGGCGGTCATAGGAATAATCGTTGTCGGACTCCTTTTTAATAAGATACTGGAGCAATGGTCGGGATTTCGTGCGATACTTGACAAGATATCGAGTGCATTTGCACCGATCATAGTGGGCGCAGTCATTGCGTTTCTCATGAACCCGATACTTGTTTTTTTCGACAGATTATTTCATACGATATTCCAGGAGAGAGTCATATCGGATAAGAAAAAATTGTTCAAGGTTTCGAGAACTTTGTCGGTTATTTTAACTACCATAGTGTTCCTTGGAATCATAACCGGAATAGTGTGGCTGGTGGTTCCTCAGCTCTACGACAGTATCAAGCAGCTTGTGGGCAACATGGATACCTATTATTCCAACCTTCAGACGATGGTGGAGAATATAAATGAGAAGTTCCAGAAGCTCAATATACCTGAGGATCAGATCAACAAGTATATGAACAATGCATATCTCAAGGTTCAGGATATGCTGAATACCAAGATCATGCCAAATGTGGACAAGATCGTGGTGAACATAGGAAGTGGAGTGTTCTCAGGACTTAAGTTCCTGTACAATTTCCTTATAGGCATTGTTGCTTCGATATATGTGATGGCAAACAAGGAATATCTTGCTTCAAGGGGAAAGAAGATAATATATGCGGTATTCAAGGTGAAGAATGCAAATACTATCCTTGACGGACTTTCAGAGATGAACAGGATATTTGGTCAGTTTATAAACGGAAAGATACTTGATTCACTTATTATAGGAATGATCATGTTCATAGTATCAACGATACTCAATCTGCCATATGCGGTTCTGATAAGTGTTATCGTTGGAGTGACAAATGTCATACCGTTCTTCGGACCTATCATAGGAGCTGTGCCATGTTTCTTCATCGTGCTCATTGCAGATCCTATAAAGAGTCTTGTGCTGCTCATTGTTATACTTGTACTGCAGCAGTTTGATGGAAATATCCTCGGACCGAAGATCATCGGAGATACCACAGGACTTTCAAGCTTCTGGGTGCTCACAGCGGTCATAGTTGGCGGCGGTTTGTTCGGATTCTTTGGAATGCTTCTCGGAGTTCCTGTATTTGCCTGCTGTTACATGTACATCAACAGGACATGCACTGCAAAGCTGCAGGAGAAGAATCTTGCGTTCAAGACATCCGAGTATGAGAAGATTCGCAGGATAGATGAGGAGACGGGAGAGCCGATATATATAACTGAGGAAGAAGAGGATATAAGGTTCAAGAAGAAGACGCCGGAGCAGAAGCTTGCAGAGCGTGAGAACAAAAGGAAGCTCAAGCAGAAGCAGCATATGCTTCAGTACCCATCAGATCTTCCAGATGATGAATATGTGAAGTCTGGCACTGCGCATGCAGATGATCAGTCTCAGGATGACGATGATTCAGATGATGATCCTATCAGTATATTTGATAAATTCATGCATGTTATGAAGAGCGTGGCCAGCAGGGCGGACGCTGAAAAGCTTGCAAATAATATAGTAGGAAGTGATGCAGAGCCTGATAAGGAAGCTGACAGCAAAGATGACGCTGAAGAAGTTGGAAATGGTCAGGCAAAACCGGAGAGTGATAAAAAAATTTCCGGGAATCAGGAGAAATAAAACATAATATCAGCACGGGGAAAGCAGATGCTGTCCCTGTCTGACAAAAGAGAAAAGAACAGATTTGCTTTTACACAAATCTGTTCTTTTCTGCATCGTATGAATAGTCGATGGATGCGAGCTTACTCTTGATATCATCTGCATTTACACATAGTGAGCTGCAGAGCTCGTCAAGACTTGGATAGTCATCTCTGAGCTTCGTGTTGATGAAGCTGAGAAGCACCATAGGATCCTTTGGAAGTGAAGAGTATTCCATTGTTAAAGTTCCTCCTTGTGGTATATTTGGTCATAATATGCATCGTGTTTATAAATATTATGGTTGAATTAACTGCATAAAATTGGTATATATATAGTTTGTGATATATATCAAAGATACAAATTGAATTTTACAACAGTGATTTAGAAATGGCAATAAGGAGTTAGATATGAGTACAAATACCGGTACGGCAAAGAAAGGAAAGCTATCAGGAAAGGGAAGTAATCTGGCGCTTCAGGCAGGAATCCTGGCGGGAGCCGGAATCGTGTCGAGGATCATCGGCCTTCTGTACAGATCACCTCTGTATCAGATACTTGGAGATGAGGGAAATGGATATTATGGTTCAGCGTATGCAATATACGCCATGGTCATAATGATCGCCACATACAGTATTCCTACAGCAGTGTCGAAGCTTGTTGCCGGTAAGATAGCTATGGGACAGTACAAGAGTGCCAGACGTATATACTACTGTACATTTATATATGTAGTCATAGCGGGTGCTGTGGCGGCACTGATCACGTACTTTGGAGCCGAATGGTTTGTAAGTGACCAGCCAAATGCAGTCTTAAGTCTTAAGATACTTGCCCCTACTATATTTATATCGGGCTTTCTTGCAATATTCAGAGGATATCTGCAGGCGTACAACACGATGGTGCCTACATCTATATCACAGATCATAGAGCAGCTTGCAAATGCAGTAGTCAGTATCGTCGCTGCGTATATGCTTGCAAAGCCATTTGCCGCTGGAACAACCGAGCATGCAAAGTATGGTTCTGCCGGAAGTGCCATGGGTACAGGTGCCGGAGTCCTTGGAGGATTGATATTCATACTGTTCGCTTATGCGAGAAGAAGAAAGGGTATCATGGAGTCTGTGAAGAACGATACAAGTCCTGACACGGAATCCTATGGAAAGCTGTTCAGAATAATCATCGCCACAGTCACACCTATCGTGGTGGCAGCAGTGGTGTATAACGTGCTCACACCTATAGACATGAAGGTATTCTATGTGGTCATGAAGATGAAGGGCATGGATTCCCTGGAGATGGCAAAGCTGTATGGAATTTACTCAGGACAGTATACAGTTCTCACGAACCTTCCGCTTGCCATAGCAGCTTCAGTTGGAATCGCATATATTCCGGGAATATCCGGTGCGTATGCAAGAAATGACATGCAGAAAACCAATAAACTCCTGAATCAGGCGCTCAGCATGTCCATGCTGGTCACCATACCATGTGCGGTTGGAATGGGAGTCCTGGCTAAGCCTATAATACAGCTCCTGTTCTCAGGTGCGGATCCGATGGCAGCCAAATGTATGTATCTTGGATTCATATCCATAGTGTTCTTTGCACAGTCAACTGTAACCAACAGTGTGCTTCAGGCCATGGGTAAGGTGATGGCACCGGTTATCAATGCCACCCTTGCACTGGTGATACATGTGGTGGTTCTTGTGGTTATGCTGTACTGCACAGACTGGGCACTTTATGCACTGGTATTTGGTTCGATAGTGAACTCACTGCTCATATGTATATTCAACCAGCGTTCGCTCACAAAGTACAAGACCGGCAAGATGGACAACAGGCGAATATACGTTGCACCTACTATAGCATCTATCTTCATGGGTGTTGTTACGATCATTGTATATGAGGGCTGCAGGAAGCTTCTCGGCAACTGGGTGATCGCGATGTTTGTTGCAGTATTTGTGGCGATCATATTCTATGCGGTGGCTATACTCAAAGCCGGAGGATATACGGAGGAGGAACTTCTCAATATGCCTAAGGGAGGTCTTATTGTGAGGTTTGCGAAGAAGTTCAGACTGATAAAATAAAATGTATGTATACAGATCAGGGCAGGCACTTTAAGGTGTCTGCCCCTTTTATATAAAAAATGTTTCCAAAATTTCTCGAATAGGAATATACTTGTATCTGGAACGTGAAAACGTTTTCACGAGAAAGGTATATTATGGAAAGAGGAAAAAAGAGTAGGACTCTTCTGAAGATATTCATAACAACATTATATCTGAGCGTCTTTACCTTCGGGGGTGGATACGTCATCGTTTCACTTATGAAGAAAAAGTTTGTGGATGAAAACCATTGGATAGAGCAGGACGAGATGCTGGATCTTGTGGCTATATCCCAATCGTCGCCGGGACCTATCGCAGTAAATGGAGCGATAGCGGTGGGCTATAAACTGTGCGGCATGGCAGGGGCACTGGTGGCCATAATCGGAACGATCATACCGCCATTTGTCATCATATCCATCATATCTTACTGTTACAGCGCGTTCAGGACTAACTGGGTGATCAGTGAGATGCTGGAGGGAATGCAGGCCGGTGTAGCTGCGGTCATTGCATCAGTGACATATGATATGGGAGCAGACATAGTAAAGCAGAAGGATGATCTGGGGATATTGTTTATGATAGCTGCATTTGTTGCATCCTACATATTGGAGATAAATGTCGTGTTCATAGTAATTGTCTGTGGACTTGTCGGCGTTTGCAGAGGACAGCTGGAGAAAAGAAGAGGGCATGGGCATAAAAAGACAGAGGATACTTCTGACGGAAATCCTGAAAACCATCCCGACAAAGGGGGGATGGAATAATGATCTATTTGCAGTTGTTCCTAAGTTTCTTCCAGATAGGACTCTTCAGTTTCGGCGGAGGTTATGCCGCCATGCCGCTTATACAGGGACAGGTAGTGAAGATACATGGGTGGATGACCATGTCGGAGTTCACGGATTTGATCACTATATCCCAGATGACTCCAGGCCCTATAGCGGTCAATTCGGCGACATTTGTGGGACTCCGGGTGGCTGGATATGTCGGCGCGGTGGTTGCCACGCTCGGATGTATACTTCCTTCATGTATCATAGTCACAGTCATAGTAAGACTTTATCTGAAATACCGCAAACAGGACATCCTTCAGGAACTGCTCGGAGGAATAAGACCTGCGGTTGTGGCGATGATCGCATCAGCGGGTGTTTCGATATTTGTCACGGCGGTCTGGTCTGGGATTGACATGATAAGTATCGCTGGAACTAAGTGGAATCTCGTGGTGATATTTGCGGTGAGTGTTGTTCTGCTTAGAAAATTCAAACTGAATCCTGTGTGGGTGATGCTGCTTTCCGGCGGGATGCAGGTGATCGTGGGGCTTGCTGGCAGATATCTGATATGAGTGAAAGCATATTATAATTTTAATTAAATTGTAATGTGAAGAACTTTATTATAGTATGTAAAAAGTAGATGTGGTGGGGAGTTTGCATATGAAGAAGAAAATATTGATATGTCTGGTAGTACAGCTTATATGCTGGAGCATTATGACGCTGTCTGATTACATGGAAGAGATGAATAATGACAGCAATAACCTGTTCGTTGTATTTGTGGTTCCGTCTGTATGTGTAGTTTTGTATATTATATTCAGGAGATGGATATATGATAATCAGAGAGTGAGGCTGAAAGACGTCGCCATAATATGTGTGGCGTGGTTGATCTTCGGGCTGATATTTGGACTTGGAATCAGTGTATTGGTCAACAATGAAATGTGGATAGTGCCGCAGGCTACAGGAGGATGGGAGCATCTGCTGAATGGGATCGAATATATGATGTTTTCAATGACTCTGGCGGGAATACCATTTGTGGCGGTGGTATTGATCGAATCGGTTATAGGGATAGTAAAGGTAGTTAGTAAAAAGGATTGAATAATTAAATGCTTCATCTGTGAGAGAATCAGGTGGAGCATTTTTTATGCATGGTGGCTAATGGATTACGCAGGCATATGAATAGTTTATATATCCTATCCCTTGACAAAAAGAGAAAATATGAATATACTTACCGACGATAATTACCTAAAGTAATTATAAGAAATAACAATAAAATAATATTTGATAAATTTACAGGAAGGAATGCTATGACAAAGGAAAAGATAAAACAGGTGATGGATGCCTGCTATCAAGCTAAGAGAGTCAGAGATATGATGCCAAAGCTGCCAAATGGAGTCACACCGACTCATATACATTATCTTGATGTGATAACGAGATTTGAGAGGTCTGAGACTGAGGTAAAGGTCAGTGATATAAGTGATGAGCTGGGGCTCCCAAGACCGGGCGTGACAAAGACGATAAAGGATATGGAACGCTTGGGATTTGTTGAAAAGAAGGCTTCAGAGGCGGATGGACGTTTTGTGTATATCAGGAGCACTCAGGCTGGCAGAGATCTGGTTTGCAAATATGTTGATGAGTATTTCACAGGACTGGGGGAGTCTCTTACCGATATCACAGATGAAGATGCAGATATTATGATAGCGACCATTGAAAAAATTTATGATGTTATGAGCAAAAGGAGTCAAGACATAAGATGAGTGTACAGGATAAAACAGATTTTACACAGGGAAGTATAATTAGAAAAATGCTCCCATTCATGGGACCGATTCTTGGAGCACTGATACTTCAGGCTGCATATGGTGCGGTTGATCTGCTGGTGGTTGGAAGATTCGGTTCGACGGCGGGACTTTCAGCCGTATCTACAGGCAGCCAGGTTCTCAATCTGGTTACATTTGTGATAATAGCACTTGCTATGGGTGTCACAGTGCTTATTGCCAGATATATAGGCGAGAAGAACACGGATCAGATAGGAGAGCTTCTCGGAGGTGCCACGACCATATTTGCAATACTTGCGGTGGTGCTGGCAGTTGTCATGGTGACGTTTGCAAGACCTTTGTCAGTGTTGATGCAGGCACCGGCTGAGGCGGTCACTCTTACATCGTCGTATGTGAGGATATGCGGAGGCGGAATATTTTTCATTATGGCCTACAATGTGCTCACCGCGATATTCAGAGGTTTTGGAGACAGCAAATCACCTCTTATATTTGTGTTTGTGGCATGTATAGTAAATGTTATCGGTGACCTTATCCTGGTTGCGGGATGTCATCTTGACGCTGCGGGTGCAGCCATAGCAACAGTGGTTGCCCAGGCGGTTAGTGTTGTCCTAGCGCTTGTGCTGCTGAAGAAGAAAAAGCTTCCATTTAAGATATCAAGAAAAGATTTCAGATTAAACAGACAGTGCAGAAGATTGCTCTCAGTTGGGCTTCCGCTGGCGATGCAGGAATTTCTCACGCAGATGTCATTTCTGGCGCTGTGTGCATTTATCAACAGACTTGGCCTGGAGGCATCATCAGGATATGGCGTTGCCTGCAAGATAGTCAGCTTTGCCATGCTGGTACCAAGCTCGCTTATGCAGTCCATGGCTTCATTTGTATCGCAGAATGTTGGAGCTGGAAAAGAGGACAGAGCGAGAAAAGCGATGCTTACCGGTATGGGCATAGGACTATCTGTAGGCGTGGTGGTATTCATTGGCGTGTGGTTCTTTGGTGACAAATTGACATCGATCTTTACCACTGACGCGGCTGTTATACAGAGGGGCTTCGAGTACCTGAGGGGCTTTGCACCTGAGACTATACTCACCGCGGTGCTGTTCAGCATGATAGGATATTTCAATGGACATGAGAAGTCACTGTGGGTCATGATACAGGGACTTATCCAGACATTGGTCGTTAGACTGCCTCTTGCCTATTACATGAGTATACAGCCGGATGCGAGCCTTACAAATATAGGACTTGCAGCGCCGATAGCCACATGTGTCGGCATCGTGCTCAACGTCATATTCTACATCGTTATGTCAAAGAAGTGGAAAACGGAAAAGACCTGAAAATAATTAAATAAATGCTTGACAAATAAAACAAATGATTATAATACTTTAATCAGAAAATTGTAATCTATATGAAAAGAATTTGAAAAATAAATATTTAGTAAACCCGTTGAAAAGCGGTGACACAAAGCCATATGGGTCTAAGGTCTGAAAACAGAGAACTGTTTCGGACTATGACAGCCGGTTGCAGTATAATTTCCCTGTTGGAACTAGTATGTATAAAGAGGAGTATAATTATATTTATTAAAAGCGACTGTCGGAGTGTATTCTTTGACAGTCGCTTTTTGTGTGATCCGAGCGCTTAAGATGTGTTAACTGAAATGTATTTATCATGTTATCAGAGAGGAAAGCGTGTAGTTAGAATGAATGATGAGAGAGTGTATGGTGAGGCTGGGGGCCTGGGTAATGCATCCATGATCGGAGAAGAGGCTTCGCGGACAATACAGAGAACGATAAATAACAACAATGCCGTTGGAACGATCATCGGCTATTATGATGACGAACTGACGATACTGTCGGTCAGTGATTTCATGCTGTATAACCTTGGTTACAGCTATGAGGAATTCCAGCGATGTACAGGAGGATCACTCAGGTCTGTGTTCTATGGAGAGAATACAAGTTTTCTGGACGCAGATCATTTACGCCAGATTAGAGGACTTGGAGAGGGGGAGATGCTGACAAGTGACGGAACCCCGGTGACTGTCAGGATATTCAAGGAGGATTCCGTGGACAGGGATGGAACGCCTGTATGGATAATGTCCGCAAGGCTTGACTGGGAGCATGAGAATGTGACTCTCATCAATGGCGCAATGAAGTCAGGTATGTGGTACTTTGATTTTGATGAGACTGGAGATCTGCAGGAAGTATATTGGAGCCATGCGTTCAGAACTATGCTGGGATATCACGACATCATAGATTTCCCGAATGACATATCTTCATGGACAAGACTGCTTCATCCGGCCGATAAGGACCGGGTATTGGACAGCCTGAAGGCTGTGGTCACTGATAAGACAAATGCATATAAATACGATGTGGAGTACAGGCTGCGGATGCTGGATGGAGATTATCAGTGGTTCCGTGCAAAGGCAGAGGTGATAAGGCGTACAGATGGCACAGCCCGCAGGATAACAGGTACATTTATAAATATTAACGTGGAGAAGGATCTGGAGATGCAGCAGAAGAGGGCAGCTGCTTTCCACAATGCCTTTACGAAGACCAATCTGTGTGAGTATTACGTGAATCTTGAGGAGAATACATTTGACTCCATGAAGGTTGAGCCGTCGCTTATGACCATCTTTGAGAGCAGCGATACATGGGATGAACTTATATCGGCATTTATAGACAATTACGTGTGCGAGGAGTTCAGGCATGAGGTTGCCAGGTTCTACGACAGAAGATATATAGCCAGAAGGCTTGGTGAGTGTGACGGGGAGCTGAGTCTGGAATGTGGCATCACTATACATGGAGAGAAGCACTGGACGAGGAATGTCATTCTCCGTGGAGATCGTGAGCAATCGCAGTATGCGATCATATTCCTGAGGGATATCACCGCGGCAAAACGGGAGGCTGAGATACACAGGCAGATGTCTGCGGACAATGAAGCTATGGGGCATCTCCTTCAGAGTGTCACAAGACTGGTGGATCATTTCGCTATATGCGATCTGGAAAATGACACATATGAATATTTCATGATAAATATAAAATCGGATTATCCGCCAGAGGGACGTTATAGTGATCTGATAAGGCGTGTAGAGAGCAGATATAAGACACTGCCTCCTGCTGATTCACTGACAGATCTGCTGAAGCCTGAGAATCTGAGAAATAACCTCACAAAGGCATCGGATGTGTATAAGTTTGAGTATTGCAATATGGAAGAGGAATGCTACAGGAGTGCGTCATTTGTGCCTATCGAGTGGAAGAAAGGTGTACTTACCAGAGTGCTGTGGGCATCCATGGATATAACTCAGGAGAAGAAGCAGGAAATTAAGGGACGCAAGGCTCTTAAGGACGCGTATCAGGCCGCGGAGAGGGCGAACAGAGCGAAGACCGAATTCCTCACGAATATGTCGCATGACATAAGAACACCTATGAATGCGATAGTTGGCCTGACGGCTATTGCGGGAGCCAACATAGATCGTCCGGATAAGGTGCTTGAATGCCTGGGCAAGACAACCAGAGCCAGCAGACATTTGTTGGGATTGGTCAATGAAGTCCTCGATATGGCACGTATAGAGAGCGGGAGAATATCCCTGGCCGAGGAGGAGTTTAATCTCTCAGAGCTTGTGGACAATCTCATCTCCATGGCGAAATCAGAGATGGATGAGCACCATCACAGCCTTGAGGTGAATATAAAAAACATCGAGCATGAGGACGTATATGTCGACACACTGAGGATACAGCAGGTGTTTATGAACCTTATGAGCAACTCCGTCAAATATACCCCGGATGGAGGACATATAGTATTCTCCATCGAGGAGCGGCCAAACGGCCAGTCGGAGCTTGGATGTTATGTGTTCAGCATAGAGGATGATGGCATTGGCATGGATGAGGATTTCCAGAAGATCATGTTCCAGCCATTTACCCGTGCTGATGATAACAGGACTACGAAGATCCAGGGCACAGGTCTTGGAATGGCGATCACACAGAATATAGTAAACATGATGAATGGCAATATTCAGGTTGACAGTGTCCTGAACAGGGGCACGAAGATCACAGTCACCATATTCCTAAGGCTTAAGGAGAGGGAGATCGACCAGATAAAGGAGCTGGCAGATCTGCCTGTGCTGGTGGTGGATGATGATGAGTTATGCTGTGAGAGTACGGTTCAGACTCTGGGTGAGATAGGAATTGCCGGAGAGTGGGTAACCTCGGGTGAGGAGGCTGTCGCCAGAGCATATGCAAGGCATGAGAGAAATGATGATTACTTTGCGATCATTATGGACTGGAAGATGCCAAAGATGGACGGCATTGAGGCAACGAGACGTATAAGAGAGCGTATTGGCAGGGATGTGACCATCATAGTGCTCACTTCATATGATTACAGTGAGATAGAGGATGAGGCAAGGGCAGCAGGTGTGGATGCATTTATTGCAAAGCCGTTGTTCCGTTCACGTCTTACGGCAACACTGGTTCGCATAGTGAATGAGAAAACGGATGGTTCCGCCAGGGATTACCTGAAGAATATCAAAAGATCTGATTATTCGGACAGGAGAGTCCTTCTTGTGGAGGACAATGATCTGAACAGTGAGATCGCATCGGAGATCATAGGAATGACGGGAGCCAGTGTGGAGATCGTTGAGAATGGCAGGGAGGCTGTGGAGAGGATAGAGAATGCCTCCGAGAACTGGTATGACATAGTGTTTATGGATGTTCAGATGCCGGTCATGAATGGGTATGAGGCCACCGCCGCTATAAGAGCACTGCCTGGAAGAAGAGGCCAGATTCCTATCATAGCCATGACCGCAAATGCATTTGCTGAGGATGTGCAGCTTGCAAAGAACACGGGGATGGATGAACACATAGCGAAACCGCTTGATTTTGAAAAATTGAACACAGTGATGGAGAAATATCTGAACTGATAAAATGTAGCAGCCAGCCGGGGGTGAACCCCGGCTGGCTGTTGTAGTTTTGAAGGAGGCACTGGGTAAAAAATAGTTATGGGATTCCGATAATAATTATAAACATTGAAATTAAGCCACGGGTGTAGTACAATTACCGTGCTATTGGGGCTTTTTGCGCCCTGAAAACAGATGGTACACTAAATGGTACACCATATAATCGGCAAAGTCAGAATATCAAGCAAAATCAAGGCTTTAAGAAAGGAAAATAGAAAAAATGAAATTAGGTATCGTAGGACTCCCAAACGTGGGAAAAAGTACACTTTTCAATTCACTTACAAAGGCAGGCGCGGAATCAGCTAACTATCCGTTCTGTACAATAGATCCAAACGTAGGAATCGTTGCAGTGCCAGATGAGAGACTGGACAAGCTCACAGAGATGTACAACTCAGCCAAGACAACACCTGCTGTTATAGAATTTGTAGATATAGCGGGCCTTGTAAAGGGTGCATCAAAGGGTGAAGGACTTGGAAACCAGTTCCTTGCAAATATCAGAGAGGTTGATGCCATAGTTCACGTTGTAAGATGCTTTGAGGATACAAATGTCATCCACGTTGACGGTTCCGTAGACCCGATCAGAGATATAGAGACCATCAATCTGGAACTGATCTTCTCAGATATAGAGGTGCTCGACAGAAGGATCGCCAAGACCATCAGAGGTGCAAGAAATGACAAGATGCTTGCGAAGGAGCTTGACTTCCAGCAGAGGATCAAGGCTCACCTTGAGGATGGTAAGCTTGCAAAGACCATAGAGGTCGCAGATGAGGACGAGCAGGCGTGGATAGAGGAATATAACCTTCTCACATGGAAGCCTGTAATATTTGCCGCAAATGTAGGCGAGGAAGACATTGCGGACGATGGCGCTTCAAATGAGAACGTGCAGAAGGTAAAGGAATACGCAAAGGACTTCGATGCAGAGGTATTTGTAGTATGTGCACAGATAGAACAGGAGCTGGCAGAGCTTGATGATGAGGAGAAGAAGATGTTTCTCGAGGATCTTGGAGTAAAAGAGTCTGGTCTTGACAAGCTTATCAAGGCAAGCTACTCACTTCTTGGTCTTATCAGTTATCTGACAGCCGGAGAGACAGAGTCAAGGGCATGGACCATCAAGAAGGGAACGAAGGCACCTGGAGCAGCTGGTAAGATTCACTCAGACTTTGAGAGAGGATTTATCAAGGCGGAGGTTGTCAGCTACAAGGATCTCATGGACTGCGGAAGCATGCTTGCTGCCAAGGAGAAGGGCCTTGTAAGACAGGAAGGCAAGGAGTACGTTGTTGAGGACGGAGATGTGATTCTCTTTAAGTTTAATGTATAGAAATTTACGTGGTAAATTTCGTTGAATGATGTATTAGAAAAGTGGCAGCTGCCTTTCTGCAATATGGAGAGTTGGCTGCTACAAGTATATTTTATAAGGTGGAATAATATGGCTCAGATAGCTGAATATTTTAGAAGTATATTTTTCCCGAATCTGGGAATAACACTCAGAAATGTGGGAGACCACATAAGTATAGGAAATTTTGAGATAAGGTTCTACGGGATCATCATCATGATAGGATTCCTGCTGGCATATGTACTCGTCACAAACGAGGCAAAGAGAACAAAACAGAATCCGGAAATGTATCTGGATTTCATACTTATACTTATCATCCCGGCCATACTTGGAGCAAGACTCTACTATATCCTGTTCAGACTTGACCAGTATATAGTGCAGGGCGATGTGGGAGCTACACTCAAAGCCATGCTGAATATCAGAGGTGGCGGACTTGCCATATACGGCGGAATCATTGCAGGAGTCATCACAGCGGTAATCTTCTGCAAGGTGAGAAAAGTCAGCTTTGTACTCATGGCGGATACAGCCACTTTTGGAATACTGATCGGACAGATACTTGGAAGATTTGGAAACTTCTTCAACAGAGAAGCATTTGGCGCATATACGAACAGTAAGATGGCCATGGCGATTCCGCTTGATTACTACAGATCTGATGGCAATCTTGACTATCTGGAGAGAACCGGTGTCATCACACAGAAGATGCTGGATAATGTGGTGAATATAGACGGCATGGATTGCATAACGGTCCATCCGACATTCCTGTATGAGTCCTTATGGAATCTTATGCTGCTTGTGTTCTTATTTATATATAGAAAGCACAAGAAATTCAAAGGAGAGTTCGCTCTTATATATGTGGGAGGATACGGACTCGGAAGATTTATCGTCGAAGGTCTCAGAAGTGATTCCCTGATGATCGGCAATACAGGGATCAAGGTATCCCAGGCGCTTGCACTTGTATGCTTTGTAACTGCCGTGGTACTGCTTGTCATAAATTATGTAAGATGTGCCAAGCGTGGCTGGCCTGTTGCAGTTATGGGAGACGCCGCTGGCACAGAAGTGAAGATTAGTGGCGAATGTGATCCTGCGGATACAGAAGTGGAGACCAGTGGTGAAGCAGACGCTGCCGGTACAGAAGTGGAGACCAGTGGTGGATCAGATGACGCTGGAGAAAAAAAGAAAGATGACAAAGATGCCACAAAATAGCATTTCATCGCAGAAAAAGTGGCAATAAAAATAATATAACAGGGAGACAATACAGATAAATACCCACAAGGTGGAGATATCCCCCACGAAATGGGAAAAAACTGGGATTTGTCCCCACCACAAAAAGCCTGTAGGTTTGACAGTGAAAACTGTTAGATCTACAGGCTTTTTTGCGTATTTGCACACACTTTTTTCATATAACAGGGTTGCAATTTGGGGGGCTATAGTATAGAATAGTGGTTACAAGTGGCATTACTGTGCAACTAAGTGGTGGAAAGTGGTGATTGAACCGGAGTTATACGAAAGGAGGAGATCGGGATGTCCAGATGCTTATCAGGTGAATATGAACATAAGCTTGATGCAAAAGGAAGACTGATCATGCCATTAAAACTTCGTTCGGAACTCGGGGAGTCATTCATGGTAACCAAAGGAATCGACTGCTGTCTCTATGTATATGGAATGACAGAGTGGGAGGAGTTCGTTGAGAAGCTGAACAAGCTTCCTATGACCAACAGAACGGCCAGAGCCTTCAAGAGAGGTTTCCTTGCCGGAGCGGTCAAGTGTGAGCCGGATGCACAGGGAAGAATACTTCTATCTCCGAAGCAGAGAGAATATGCTCATATAGACAAGGATGTGTATGTCATCGGTAACGGTGAGAAAGCGGAGATCTGGAGCAAGGAAGAGTGGGATGGCCCTGAGAACATGAGTGATAATCAGGCCAGCATGGACGAGCTTGCAGATGAGCTTGATGCACTTGATTTTAGTTTTTAGAAGAGAATGGTAATTGATTATGGAATTTGCGCACAAGTCGGTCTTGCTTGAGGAGACCATCGACAACCTGAATATCAAGCCGGATGGCATCTATGTGGATGGCACATTAGGGGGAGCCGGACACTCAGAGCAGATTGTGAAGAGGCTTGGTGAGGGCGGCAGGCTTATAGGTATCGACCAGGATGAGGATGCCATAGCTGCAGCGTCGAAGAGACTTGAGCCGTATGGGGATAAGGTGACCATAGTCAGGGATAATTACCAGAATTTCAGAAGAATATTGGATGAACTGAACATACAGAAGGTGGACGGGATACTCCTTGATCTGGGAGTGTCTTCATATCAACTCGATAATGCGGATAGAGGATTCACATATCGGGTTGATGCTCCACTGGATATGAGGATGGACAACAGGCAGACAAAGACTGCAAAGGATATAGTCAATGATTATTCCGAGGCTGAGCTGTTCCGTATACTTAAGGATTACGGAGAGGAGAGATATGCAAAGAGTATTGCATATCATATATGCAAGTATCGTGAGAACAAGGTGATAGAGACCACCGAAGAGCTCAACGATATAATCCGTGGCTCCATACCGGCAAAGGCAAGGAATGGACAGGGACATCCGTCCAAGCAGACATTTCAGGCGATCAGGATAGAGCTTAACAGAGAGCTTGATGTGCTCAGGGATTCAATAGACGGCATGATAGCAAGCCTGAATCCGGGAGGAAGATTGTGTATCATCACATTTCATTCCCTTGAGGACCGGATAGTGAAGCTAGCATTCAGGAAAAATGAAAATCCATGCATTTGTCCACCGAACTTTCCGGTGTGCACATGCGGAAGAAAGCCTCTCGGCAAGGTGATAACGAGGAAACCGATCATACCGGGAGAAAGGGAGCTTGAGGAGAATTCCAGATCAAAGAGCTCAAAGCTCAGAGTGTTTGAGGCAATTTGACAGATATAAATGAAAGAGGCGATATAGATGGCAGATAGAAGATACTACACAGAGGGTAGTTCTGCAAGACAACTGAATTATGATGACCGGGCTGGACGTAACAGATCCCGCGAAGCTGTAGTCAGAGGCTCAGCCGCTCCGGCGAGAAGACCACAGCCTTCAGTGAGACCTGAGAGAGCTCCACAGCCGGCGCGAAGAAAGAAACAGGGATCATCTCATCTGACTGACAGAGAGAGACGAGAGCTTGCAGCCAGAAAGGCACAGAGAAAGGCAGTTACAAATGCACAAATAAGATATACGGCGGGCATGGTTGCTGCGATAATCGTTGCGGTGGCGCTGTGCTGTTATCTTCTGAAACTTACATCAGATGTCAAGTCACAGAAGGAGTCAGTGGCAACGCTGAAGAGCCAGGTGGCAACACAGCTTGACGAGAATGCAAGCTACAGCGCAGGACTTGATTCCATGACAGATCTGGATGAGATATATAATATTGCAACTACTAAGCTCGGCATGGTATACTCACAGCCGGGACAAACATTATACTATTCACAGAATAATGATGATTACGTAGTACAGTACAAGGATGTCCCTAAGGCCAAGTAGTCTTAGGGATATTTAATTTTTAAGGTGGAAAGATAAAATGTCAAAGAGATCAAAGCTATTTTTAAAAGGAATGAGAAGAAAGACCAAGATCGCATATTTGCTGGTGGTGGGAGTTCTGGTGGCACTCACCATAAGAGTTGTGTACATCAACGTGGCAAATGGAAAGGAGTATTCGGAGGCTGTGGTTCTGCAGATGGACTACAATTCCACGGATATTCCGTATGAGAGAGGCGAGATACTGGACAGAAATGGAAATGTCCTTGCAAACAGTGAGAAGACCTACAGCCTGATACTTGAGCCTGTGAATATTCTGATCACGGAGAAGGGAAAGGCGGCAACAAGAGCTGCGGTGTTGGAGTATTTCGATGTGTCAGGAGACGATTTTGACAAGCACATTGCAAATGAGGATTCTTATTATGAGGTAGTCCTCAAGGATCTTCCATATACAAAGGTTAAGGCATTTGAGGATTACTGTAAGACCGATGAGGGCGCAGATGTCATAGGAGTGAGATTCGAGACGGTGTATAAGAGAAATTACCCAAATGGATCTCTGGCGTGTCACCTGCTCGGATACACCGCCAGCGGAAATGTTGGACAGGGTGGTATTGAGGGCTATTATAATGACTACTTAAACGGTGTGGATGGCAAGACTTACAGATATATGTCGGGATTAGGCGGCGTTGACTCGGAGACTGTGGCAGCCCAGAATGGTGAGACAGTAGTATCCACCATAGATATGAATATACAGAAGATTATAGAGGACAACATCACTGAGTATATGCAGAATACAGGTGCTAAGCAGATAGGTATCATAGCAATGGATCCAAACAATGGCGAGATACTTGGAATGGCAAGCTCACGTACCTACGATCCAAATGACCCGATGAACACACAGGCGCTCAGGAACATGACAGTCACCGTCACCCAGGAGGTTGAGATCGAGGGTGCAGATGAGAATGCGGACAGCCTGATAAGCGTTGAGAGTGCAAAGAAAAATACAACAGCAACAACGGAGAGCAGTGAGGATGGCACTACCACAGAATCATCCACAGAAGCGACCACCGAACAGAAGAAGAATGTAAAGACTGAGGAAGTGGAATACGATTTCTCAAAGATGTCGGATGAAGAGTTCCATAGCACGATAGATGGATTTACATCAGACCAGTTATATGAGGCACTCAACTATGTATGGCAGAATTACTGTATAAGTGATGTGTTTGAGCCGGGTTCAACATACAAGGCATTTACCATAGCGGGAGCCATGGAGGATGGAGTGATCTCAGACGGAGATGAATTCCTCTGTGATGGTTCACAGGTCGTAGTCGAGGGAGAGAGCCCTATTTACTGTAGTTACAGAGCAGGACACGGAATGGTTGACGTCAAGAGAGCTCTGGCTGTTTCATGTAATGATGCATTGATGCAGATAGCGGACAAGGAGGGACCAGAGACATTTGACAAATATCAGATGATATTTAACATTGGTTCCAAGACAGGAATAGATCTCGAAGGTGAGACGACAGGTATTAAGTACGATGTGGAGAATCTTAATCCTACAGAGCTTGCGACATCTTCATTTGGACAGGGTGTTACAACATCCATGATCCAGATGGCAGCGGGATTCTGTTCTGTAATAAACGGCGGAAATTATTATGTGCCACATGTTGTCAAGAGACTTCTGGATTCAGACGGAAATGTGGTTGAGAATATGGATCCGGTGCTTGTCAGAAAGACCATATCCAAGGAAGTGTCGGATTACATGAAGACATACCTCCAGGCGGTTGTTGAGGAAGGTACAGGATATGCGGCTGGAATAGAGGGCTACACCATCGGTGGTAAGACAGGTACAGCCGAGAAGCTTCCTCGAGGAAATGGAAAATACGTACTGTCATTCATAGGATTCACCCCTGTTGAGAATCCTCAGATCATGCTTTACGTTGTAGTTGATGAGCCTCATGTTGAGGATCAGTCAGGATCAGGAGCAGGAGCAAAGCTGTTCAATCAGGTTATGCAGGATCTCCTTCCATACCTGAATGTATACTCAACAAACGGAGATGATGTGGCTTATGACGGAACGGAGGAACCGCTATCATCAGCATTTGACACGGATACAGAGACTGCAGATACAGAGGCGGCAACAGAGGATGCGGCTGCTGAGGACACATCAGCGGAAGATACATCAGCGGATGATACATCGACCGACGACACATCGGCGGATGACACGTCGTATGACGATACGGCAGACGACAGTTATACGGCGGACGATACATGGGAGGATGACAGCGGAACAGGCGATGACACGGATACGTGGAGCGGTGACGAGGACTATTCCGGCGAATGATAATTTACACAGTAAACCAAAGCATCGAAGGTGCAGATACACCTCCGGTGCTTTTTTAATGCAGAGATAGATTTGTACACGAATAGGCGAATACATGAGGCATCCGGCTAATATGATAATAAAAAAGTCCGGGATCAAGAGTTGAAGGTATACAGTTATAACAGGCGGAGGATAAAGTTTGTGTTCGTTATGGCGGCCCTAGCGCTGGGAGTTATAGTTGGCCGTCTTGCATACATAATGCTCTACAGGGGAGAATACTATAGTGAGAAAGCAGATTCCCTGCATGAGAGGGAGAGAAGCATAAAAGCTCCCAGGGGAAGGATATACGACAGAAATGGCAATATCATAGCGGACAACAAGGCGGTGTGTTCAATATCCGTGATACACAGCCAGATAGAGGATGAGGCGGAGGTCACAGAGCTTCTTACAAGATATCTGGATAAGGATCCGGCAGACATCAGGAAGAAGGTGGAGAAGGTATCCTCAAGGGAGCTCATAGCGTCAAATGTAGACAAGGAGACCGGAAAAAAGATCAAGGCGGCTGCTGTTCCGGGGATCAAGGTGGACGAGGATTACAAGCGCAGCTATCCATATGATACCCTTGCATCGAAGGTTATAGGCTTCACCGGTGCTGACAATCAGGGAATACTGGGCCTTGAGGTGACATATGACAGTGTGCTCACAGGGACAAATGGAAGCATAAATGCGGTCACGGATGCAAGGGGAATAGAGCTTGCGGAATATTCAGAAACCAGGACAGAGCCCATTTCCGGAAATGATCTCGTGACAACACTGGATCTCAATATACAGAGATATGTGACACAGGCTGCAGAGAAAGTCCTGATCGAGAAAAAAGCAAACAGGGTGTGTGCAATAACGATCAATCCCCAAAATGGCGAGATATATGCCATGGTGGATGTGCCGGAATACAATCTGAACGAACCGTTCAAACTGGTTAAGCCAGAGAACGATGGAGAGACAGACACAAGGGAAGATGCAGAGAGGAATAACAGCGCATCCGGGACATCCATGTTGCTGCCTACAGCCGGCAATATGGATGAGCTGAACAATATGTGGAGAAATTATCTGATAAGCGACACATATGAGCCGGGATCAACCGCCAAGATAATAACACTGACGGCAGCACTCGAGAAAGGAGCGGTCGACAGCAACTCAAACTTTTTCTGCCCGGGATATAAGATAGTTGAGGACAGAAGGATAAGGTGCAGCAAGACCACGGGCCATGGAAGCCAGAGCCTTAAGGAGGCGCTCATGAATTCCTGCAATCCGGCGTTTATGGAGATAGGAGAGAGAACAGGTGTGGATGGCATGTACGAGTATTATCACAAGCTGGGATTGTTCAGTCAGAGCGGAATAGACCTTCCCGGAGAGGCAAACTCCATCATGCATAAGAAGGAAACTGTCGGGCCGGTAGAGCTTGCCACCATGTCGTTTGGACAGTCATTCCAGGTGACTCCGATACAGTTCATATCTGCAGTGTGCACGGTTGTGAATGGAGGGCATACGGTAACTCCACATTTGGGAAAAAGGATAATAGACAGCAGTAAAGAAACTATTACAGCCATTGAATTTGACGAGCAGAGACAGGTTATAGATGAGGGGACATCACAGAAGATGCGGGAGATGCTTGAGGCAGTCGTTGCCGAGGGCGGCGGATCAAAGTGTGCCATAGAGGGCTGCAGGATAGGCGGAAAGACCGCCACGAGTGAGAAACTTCCCAGAGGAACAGGCAGATACATATCTTCTTTTATAGGATTTGCGCCGGCGGATGATCCTCAAGTCCTGACGGTCGTGCTAATAGATGAGCCCGAGGGCACATATTATGGAGGAACCATAGCGGCCCCTGTTGTGAGAGATATTTTTTTGAATATTCTTCCCTATTTGGGAATTGACAAAGCCACAAATGAGTATTAAATTTATCTCAGTCTGAAAACAGTTTAAGAAATACATAGTCCGCGGTGTGCGGGCAGGTAAGGAGTACAAAATGAATTTAGATTTAAAGATTGTTTTACCGGTAGTGATAGCATTCTGTATCAGCGTGGTGCTGTGCCCTATAGTTATACCGTTCCTGAAGAAGCTCAAGTTCGGTCAGTTTGTCAGGGATGACGGCCCACAGGCACATTTGAAGAAGGCCGGAACACCAACCATGGGTGGACTTATAATCCTTCTGTCACTTACGATCACGACGCTTATCTATATGAAGAAATATCCGGATGTCCTTCCGGTGCTTTTTGTGACACTTGGATTTGGACTTATCGGATTTATCGATGATTACATCAAAGTTGTTATGAAGAGATCAATGGGACTTCACGCATGGCAGAAGATGCTCGGACAGATTGTCGTTACGGGAGTATTTGCATATTATGTAGAGAAGTATTCAGATATCAACAATGAGCTTATAATACCATTCCTTGGCAAGACGGTTCAGCTCAACAGCACACTCTATGTGATACTGTTGTTCTTCATCGTGCTTGGAACAGTTAATGGCGCGAACTTCACAGATGGACTTGACGGACTTGCGTCATCAGTCACGGTTCTCATAGCCACATTCTTTGCGGTTGTAGCAGTGGGAACAGGCTCAGGTGTTGCTCCGGTTGCCTGCGCAGCGGTTGGATGTCTTCTTGGCTTCCTTGTGTACAATGTGTACCCTGCAAAGGTATTCATGGGAGACACAGGTTCTCTGGCGCTCGGTGGATTTGTTGCATCAACAGCGTATATGCTCAAGATGCCTATATTCATAGTTATAATAGCTTTCATATACTTCATTGAAGTATTATCAGTTATAATACAGGTTGTTTCATTCAAGCTTACAGGCAAGAGAGTGTTCAGAATGGCACCTATACATCATCATTTTGAGCTCGGGGGATGGCCTGAGTCAAAGGTCGTTGCTATATTTTCTATAGTGACTGCAGTCCTCTGTGTGGTAGGTTTACTGGCTCTGTAATGTAGAAAGGAGAAAATGGTGCAGTGGTGCACCATGGTGAAATGATATGGAGATCAATACAGCGATAGTAGCAGGAACAGGAAAGAGTGGAATCAGTGCAACCAAGCTTCTGGTAAATCATGGAGTAAAGGTTTATCTGTTCGATGAGAACAAGGACAGAGATATAGAGGCGATAAAGGAGAAGACAGGCGATTCAGAGCTTGTTCAGATAGAACTCGGTGAGCTTGGAGAGGATGCCCTCTCATCATCACAGCTCATGGTCATCAGTCCGGGAATCCCTGTTGATGCGCCATTTACAGATGTGGTGAGAAATGCGGGAATACCTATCTGGAGTGAGATAGAGCTGGCATACCATTATGGTAAGGGTAAGATAGCAGCCATAACAGGAACAAACGGCAAGACTACAACTACAGCCCTTGTGGGAGAGATAGTCAAGGCACACAATGCCAAGACCATCGTTGTGGGAAATATTGGAATACCTTACACAGAGCTGTGCGACACAACAGACGATGATTCAGATACAGTTGCAGAGATAAGCAGTTTCCAGCTTGAGACGGTTATAGATTTTCATCCGAATGTCAGTGCAATACTCAACCTGACTCCGGATCATCTGAACAGGCACTATACATTTGAGAATTATGGAAATGTAAAGTTTTCAATAACAAAGAATCAGACCATGGATGATGTGACAGTCCTCAACTATGATGATGAGCATACACGCGCCATGGGAGAGAAGGCAAAGGATCATTGCCATGTAGTATATTTCAGCAGACTGGAGAAGCCGGCCGGTGGAGTATATGTAGAGGATGGGGATATCATCCTCGAGGATGGCGATAAGAAGATCAATGTACTTGCCATTAAGGATCTTAAGCTCATGGGAGCTCACAATGTTGAGAATGTTCTGGCAGCAGTTGGAATATCATATTATATGGGAGTCCCTGTTGATGTTATCAGAGATGTTGCAACATCATTCAAGGCTGTTGCTCATAGAATAGAATATGTTGACACCGTCGATGGTGTCGCATACTACAATGATTCAAAGGGAACAAACCCTGATGCAGCCATAAAGGGAATACAGGCCATGGTGGCTCCTACATTCCTCATAGGTGGAGGCTACGACAAGGGTTCTGAGTACGACGAGTGGATAGAGGCGTTTGACGGCAAGGTAAAGTGGCTCGTTCTCATAGGCCAGACTGCGCAGAAGATAGCTGACTGTGCCAAGAGACATGGATTTAACTCAATTATATTTGAGGAGAATCTTCAGGATGCGGTAGCATATTGCCATGAGAATGCGGTTGACGGAGATGCGGTGCTTCTCTCACCTGCATGTGCAAGCTGGGGACAGTTTGACAACTACGAGCAGAGAGGCGATATGTTCAAGGAGTATGTAAGAAGCTATAAGGAGTGATCTGATTGCATGGAGGTCCTGAGGTTTCAGAAGATAGAGTGAGAGATGCACGAAAACGGTGTCCGGGAGGATATGTGGATGTGACCATGCTCCTGGCGCTGGGGATGATTCTGATATTTGGGCTTGCCATGATATACAGTACGAGCAGTTATAGGGCGTACGACCTGTACGGAGATCAGATGTACTTTTTTAAAAGACAGGCACTTTATATGTTGCTGGCGATCCTCGCCATGTACATAGTGTCAAGATATGACTACAGGCGACTGCTCAGGCTGTCTGCGGTCATTTTGCTGTCATCACTTGTTCTTCAGGTGGTGGTGCTGATAATAGGAACGGCCAGCCATGGGTCAGCAAGATGGATATATATTGGACCTATAGGATTTCAGCCATCAGAATATGCCAAGACGGCGATCATAATCTACACCTCGGCGAGGACTGCCGTGGAGAGCAAAAATCTGTGCAGACCGGGCTGCCTTATAAAGGTAATGATCCTGCCCGTGATCACCATAGCCCTGATCGGTGTGGAGAATCTCAGCACGGCTATAATCTGTTTTGCAATCCTTTTTGTAATATTGTTTGTGGGAAGCCCCAGGGTCAGACATTTTGTTCTGATCGGTATATTTGGTGTTGTCGGGAGTGTGCTTTTCATAATGTTCGCAGGCTACAGGGCGAACAGAGTCAAGATATGGCTTGATCCTGAGAATTACGCAGATGGCTATCAGACGGTTCAGTCGTTATATGCCGTTGGTTCCGGTGGACTGTTTGGAGTGGGCTTTGGGAGAAGTGTCCAAAAGATGGGGTTTATTCCGGAGTCACATAATGATATGATATTCTCAGTCGTGTGTGAGGAGCTCGGAATTGTCGGAGCGGCATTTATACTTATCGTTTTTCTTATATTACTTAGGCGGATGGCTGTGACGGCCATGAATGCCAGAGACAGATTTGGAAGCATGCTCACAGCGGGAGTGATGGCACATGTGGCGGTCCAACTGCTGATAAATGTGAGTGTTGTCACGAATACCATTCCGCCGACAGGTGTGCCGATGCCATTTGTCAGTTATGGCGGAAGTTCGATAATTTTCATTCTGATGGAGATGGGGATAGTGATGTCCGTATCCAGAGGAATTTCGTATGACGAAACAGACATATGACAGATCCTTTAAAGGAAGATTTGAATGGAAAACAACAATAGACGAAATGTTAATAAAAATAGAATGAGCAGAAATGTTGATGTTGCGCAGACCAGACGTGAAAGCGGCTATGTTGATGTCATGACCGGAAAACGCCTCGACGGAAGGGTGAAGGTTCCGGTTGATAAGAGAAGACAGCAGACAGACAGCCGCAATGGACAGCGGAGAGCAGACGGAGATATGCGCCGCAGGACGGATGAGCAGACACGAAGAAGGCCTGATGGGGAGCACCGCAGAACAGGCGAACAGGCGCGCAGAAGACCAGACGGAGAGCGTCGCAGATCTGACGAGCAGGTGCGCAGAAGACCAGACGGAGAGCGCCGCAGATCTGACGAACAGGTGCGCAGGAGACCAGACGGAGAGCGCCGCAGATCTGACAAACAGGTGCGCAGGAGACCAGATGGAGAGCACCGCAGATCTGATGAGCAGGTGCGCAGGAGACCAGATGGAGAGCGTCGTAGATCTGATGAGCAGGTGCGCAGGAGACAGGATGGAGAGCGTCGCAGACCGGATGACCGGATGCGCAGAGAGGATGCAGAAAACCGCAGATCCGAGGAGAGACGCAGGCGTAAGCAAGATCAGGCGGTTGCTGCAAAAAAGAAGAACAAGAAAAAACGCAAAAAAGAGCGCAGAAAGCTTACCCCGGAGGAGATAGAGAGAAAGAAGAAGCTGCAGGCGGAGAAACTTGCCAGAAGAAAGGCGAGACGTGAGAAGGCGGCAAGGATATTCAAGATAGTTCTCAAGATACTTCTCATTCTGGTGGTGCTGTGTGCTATAGCGTTCGTATACATACGTACATGTTATAAATTGAAGTCCATAAAAGTGACCGGAACTGATCACTACACTGACCAACAGATGGTCGATATCGTGACCGGTGGTAAGGATTATGGCAATACGCTGCTGTTTATACTTGAGAGCAGACTGAATCCTGCCCAGGATGTAACCTTTATAGATAAGATAGACGTCACATATGTGAACAGGAATTCAGTAGAGATCACGGTGTACGAGAAGGCCATGGCGGGCTGCATAAAGTACAACGATCAGTATGCATATTTTGATGGCGATGGTATCGTGCTCGAGATATCCGATGCAAAGCTTGATGATGTTCCTTGTATAGAGGGACTTACAAGTGACAGCGTGGAGCAGGGAAAGAAGCTTGATGTCGGTGATTCGGGATTCTTCCAGGAGATACTGACTATGACACAGCTCATTTACAAGAGCGGAATACAGATAGACAAGATTACTTATGACACAGATCAGAATCTCATACTTCACAAGGATGGAATAAAGATCAGGATCGGCGACGGTGAAAACCTGGAGACGAAATTCATGAATCTTGAGAGCATACTTGAGAGCGTGAAGGGTAAAAAGGGAACTCTTGATATGTCGAATTACAGTGAATCGCAGAGGAACGTTATCTTTAAAGAAAATAAATAAAAAATTTCTTGCGTAATGATATAAAAAATCGTATTATATAGGTACTAATGCGATAAAACGGTCAGCTTTTGAGCAGATGACAATGATTGATGGATAAAGAATAAGTATATAAGGAGGATGCAACCGTGCTTGAGATAAAATCAAATGACGAGAGAACACCGGCAAGGATTCTTGTAATTGGTGTCGGCGGTGCAGGTAACAATGCTGTTAACAGAATGATCGATGAGAATGTTGAGGGAGTGGAACTTATCGCTATCAATACAGATAAGCAGGCTCTTTCACTCAGCAGAGCTACAACAAAGATCCAGATAGGTGAGAAACTTACCAAGGGTCTTGGTGCTGGTGCAAAGCCTGAGATCGGTGCCAGCGCTGTAGAGGAGAATAGAGAAGAGATCGTAGACATCATCAAGGACGCCAACATGGTATTCGTAACATGTGGTATGGGTGGTGGAACAGGAACAGGCGCTGCCCCTGTCGTTGCAGAGATGGCACGTAACCTTGGTATCCTCACAGTCGGAGTTGTCACAAAGCCATTTGGTTTTGAGGGCAAGCCTCGTATGAGAAACGCAATCGAAGGTATAGAGAGACTTAAGGAGAATGTGGATACACTTATTGTTATCCCTAACGACAAGCTCCTTCAGATCTGTGATAAGAGAACAAGTATTCCTGATGCGCTGAAGAAGGCAGATCAGGTACTTCAGCAGGGTGTTCAGGGTGTTACAGACCTTATCAATAAGCCGGGTCTTATCAACCTTGACTTTGCAGATATACAGACAGTTATGAGAGATAAGGGTATCGCTCATATCGGTATAGGTTCAGCAAGCGGAGAGAACAAGGCTGTTGACGCCATCAAGGAGGCTATGGATTCACCACTTCTTGAGACAACCGTTTCAGGTGCAACAGATATCATCGTAAACTTCTCAGGTAACATTGGTATCGTTGAGGCTTATGATGCTGTTACATATCTTACAGAGCAGGCTGGAGATGGAGTCAACATCATCTTCGGTACAGTTGACAATGACAACATGGGTGAGGATATAAGCATCACGATCATTGCTACAGGTCTTGAGAGATCAGGCGAGAGCGATGTCACCGCAAGATATGCAGGTACTGCATCTCCTATGGGAACAATGACCACACCTAAGCCAGCAGTTACAACAACACCTGCTGCAGAGCCAAAGACTGCTACATATGCAGGCCAGAGCCTTGGAACACACAGCACTCAGACAAGCACAAGACCATCGTTCCTCGGCGGTCAGACAACTGAGACTGCTCCGGCAGCAAAGCCAGCATACACAGCACCTGTGACACCAGCACAGCAGACACCTGTAACATCAACACCAGTTGAGCCGGCACATGTGTCAAGACCAAAGACAGAGAGTATAAAGATTCCTGATTTCCTCAAGAAGAGATAAGGAAGAGATCGGAAGATTTTTATAGGTAAGTATAAAACGGGTAATTTCGAGAGAAATTATCCGTTTTCTTCAATAAGGAGGCAGAAATATGTTTTATGTTGCAGACCGAACAGAGATGCAGGAGATAGACAGGCTGACCATAGAGGAAAAGGGTGTGCCAGGGATCCTGCTTATGGAGAGAGCTGCGATCACCGTGCTGGAGGAGATAAATTCCAGACTGAAGTCTATAAACGCGGACAGAAAATTAAAGTGCCTTGTGGTTGTTGAAGGCGGCAATAACGGCGGGGACGGACTGGCTCTTGCGAGACTTCTGTACCAGCAGGGAGATATTGTCCATGTCTGTTATATAAATGGAATATCGAGAGTAAGCGACAGCTTTTCATATCAGCTTGAAATAGCGAAAAAAATCGGCATACAGGTGACGGATCACATCATTGACAGTGATTACGATGTGGTTGTGGACGGAATATTTGGCGTCGGACTCAAGCGTGATGTGGCGGGAATATGGAGAGAGACCATAGAGACGATGAACGGACTTGTCGGCTTTAAGGTTGCCATAGATACCCCGTCAGGTGTGGATGCCAGCACGGGGCAGATCATGGGATGTGCATTCAGGGCAGGCATGACGGTCACATTTGGACTGAATAAAAGAGGGCTGATATTTTATCCCGGCTGCGAGATAAGCGGAGAGGTCGTTGTGAGAGACATAGGATTTGCACAGGCTGAAGTGGACAGAGTACACCCGGTGGCATATTCCTACAACAGAGACGATCTGTGCATGCTTCCGGGACGGAGTGATTCATCAAATAAGGGAACATATGGAAAGCTTGCGGTGATAGCTGGAAGCAGAGACATGTCCGGTGCCATGACATTTGCGGCGGAGGCTGCATACAGGATGGGAACAGGGCTTGTGAAGATTTACACACATATCGACAACAAGGAGATAGCAGGAGTGAGAATTCCTGAGGCAGTGCTTATGTGTTATAGCAACAAAGATGAAGCGGAGCAGTGTGCAAGGGATGCCGTGGAGTGGTCGGATGCCATACTGATCGGTCCTGGTATAGGAAAAGGCGATGCGGCAAGGAGCATGGTGGAATATATTATGTGCGAGGCCGTGCAGACCGTGATCGCGGATGCGGATGCCTTGAACATAATATCCGAAAAGCCCGATATTCTTGGAAGACACAGAGGACCGGTGATCGTAACGCCACATATAGGAGAGATGTCAAGACTTACAGGCGTCGCCATACCGGATATAAAAAAGAATATATTAGAGGTGTGCAAAGACTTTTCGATGGAGTATAATGTTGTAAGTGCGCTGAAAGATGCCAGAACATGCGTAAGTGACGGCAGGGATGTGTACATAAACACATCCGGTAATAACGGTATGTCAACTGCGGGGGCAGGGGATGTGCTTGCCGGGATAATAGCTGGGCTTGTCTGCACCGGACTTGGTGCGTATGAGGCTGCGAAGCTGGGAGTATATATACATGGGTTGGCAGGAGATATGGCGGCAGAGCACAGAGGAAGAAATGCAATGATAGCCAGGGATATAGTGAGCGCTATATCGGAGGTTATAAAAGGAGCAGAACATGATGGACAACAGTAACTTTAACAGAGTGCAGGCTGTGATAAATCTTGACAATATAAGGGATAATATCACGGCTATGAAGAGGCTTATAGACGGTGATAAGAAGATGCTGGCGGTCATAAAGGCAGACGCCTATGGACACGGCGCTGTCGAGGTGGCAGAGGCACTTGATGATCTGGTGGATTTCTTTGCAGTGGCATTCATCGATGAGGCTTTGGAGCTCAGAAGAGCAAATATAGATAAGCCCATATTGATACTGGGCTACACAGATCCCTCGGATTACGAACTGATTATCAGATATGATGTTAGACCTGCCATGTATGAGGTGGACGATGCACAGAAGCTCTCGGATTTGGCGGTGAGCATGAATACAAAGGCAAAGATCCATATCAAGGTCGATACAGGCATGGGAAGAATCGGATTCACATGTGATGAAGATGGCGTGAAGAACATAGAAAAGATCAGTCAGATGCCGGGCATAGAGATAGAGGGGATATTTACCCATTACGCAAAGGCTGATGAACTCGACAAGACCGCTGCAAATGGTCAGCTTGAGAAGTTCAGGTGGATAAACAGCCAGCTTGAGGCACTTGGAATACACATACCTGTAAGGCATATATCTAACAGTGCGGGTATCATGGAGATGGACAATTCGGATTTTGATATGGTCAGATCGGGAATAGTCACATACGGACTTTATCCATCAGATGAAGTAGATAAGAATATAGCGGCTTTGAAACCTGCTATGAGACTTATGTCCAAGGTTATATTTGTGAAGGACGTAAAAGCCGGAACAGGTATAGGATATGGATGGTCCTATATAGCGGATCATGATATAAAGGTTGCGACGGTGTCGGCAGGATATGCCGATGGATACCCAAGAGCACAGTCCAATATAGGCCGAGTTATCATCCATGGAGAGTATGCTCCGATCATCGGAAGGGTGTGCATGGATCAGTTCATGGTTGACGTGAGCCACATTGATGGTGTAAAAGTAAGAGATGACGTAACTCTCATCGGACAGGATGGAGACAGAGAGGTAACTGTCGAGGAGGTGGCAGCGCCTGCCAACAGCTTTAATTACGAGCTGGTATGTAACATATCAAGACGAGTTCCGAGAACATACATAAGGGACGGCAGAGAGCTTGGACAGGTAAACTATCTTCTGGATTAACGAATAACCGGTACTGTCATGGGCAATACTTTTTTTAGAGTGGAATACATACTATATAAGTATATAGCCACATTCAATGAAAGTATTTGTGGGGTGAACAGAATTGGTGATCAGACGTGGGGATATTTATTACGCGGATCTAAGACCGGTGGTTGGATCGGAGCAGGGAGGCATACGACCTGTTATAGTAGTTCAGAATGAGGCTGGGAACAGACACAGTTCCACGGTCATAATAGCTGCGATAACCAGCAAGATGAAGAGGCCAAAACTTCCAACACATATCATGCTTGATTCTTCAAGCTGTGATATAGCGAAGGATTCCGTCATATTGTTGGAACAGCTCAGGACTATAGACAAACAGCGCCTGAAAGAAAAGGTGTGTCACGTTGACGCTGATGTGCTGAGGCGTGTTGATGAAGCTCTGAAGATAAGTCTTGAACTGGCATAAAATAATATATGAGGTGATACAGACAATTATATGAAGATTTTTAACAAAAAATCAGAAGAGGAAAAGGTAGAAGAAGAGATCATATCCATGGTGAACGAGGGAAATGAGCAGGGACTTATAGAGGACTCTGAGGCCCAGTTTATTACAAACATATTTGAGTTCACTGACAAGGAGAGCAGAGATGTGATGACGGCCAGATTGAACGTCATGGCTATAGACAAGAACTCTGATCTGGACGAAGTCATGGAGATAATGATAGAGAATAACTATTCAAGATATCCGGTGTATGACGGTGATCTTGACAACGTAGTTGGAATAATCTATTTCAAGGATTTTGTGAAGGAATATCTGCGAGATAAGACGAAATCACTGGCTGAGATCATGGTTGAGGCTACATTTGTACATCCTACGTACAACATAGCAAAATTGTTCCGCAGGATGCAGACAGCAAAGATACATATGGTCATAGTTGTGGATGAGTATGGTCAGACAGAGGGAATTGTGACCATGGAGGATATTCTGGAAGAGATAGTCGGTAACATACTTGACGAGTACGATGACGCCAGCGAGGATATCAAGAAGCGTGGCGATATGTACATAGTCAGTGGTAAGGCTGAACTGGATGAGCTGAGTGACGTTCTGGGGATAGAATTCCCGGACGAGGACTTCCAGACGCTGAACGGATTTCTGCTGTATGAGCTGGGGAGACTTCCATATGCGGATGAGGAGATAGAGATAGTGTATCAGAACTACAGATTCACTTCCCTGTCGGTAAATAACAACATGATCGGTGAGGTAAAGATCACAAAGGTTGAAAAAACACCGCAATAGTGATAATATACGTAACTAGTAATCAAGAGAAAGAGGAGAATTAACGATGTCAGGACATTCAAAATTTGCGAACATCAAGCACAAGAAGGAAAAGAACGATGCAGCAAAGGGTAAGATCTTCACAATCATTGGTAAGGAGATCGTGGTAGCAGTAAAGGAAGGCGGAGCAAATCCTGAGAACAACAGTAAGCTTCGTGATGTAATCGCCAAGGCAAAGGCAAACAACATGCCTAACGATACTATCAAGCGTGGTATCGAGAGAGCGGCAGGAGATGCAAACTCAGTAAACTATGTAGTGAATACATATGAAGGCTACGGTCCTAACGGTACCGCCATCATAGTAGACACTCTTACGGACAATAAGAACAGAACAGCAGCCAATGTGCGTAACTGCTTCACAAAGGGTGGCGGTAACGTAGGTACAACAGGCTGTGTATCATATATGTTTGATCACAAGGGACAGATCATCATTGCAAAGGAAGACTGTGATATAGATGCAGATGACCTCATGATGATGGCACTGGATGCAGGAGCTGAGGATTTCTCAGACGAGGATGACAGCTACGAGATCATCACAGCACCTGAGGATTTCTCGCAGGTAAGAGAGAGCCTTGAGAAGGAAGGCATAAAGATGGCTGAGGCTGAGCTCACAATGATACCTCAGAACTATGTTGATATAGACGATCCTGAGGTTGTCAAGAAGTTCACAAGGATTATAGATATGCTTGAGGAGGACGATGACGTTCAGGCAGTATATCACAATGCAAATCTTCCGGAAGAGGACGATGAGGACTGATATATAATTGCAAGGGATATGATAACATTGGTAACAGACAATTACTCAGATAATCAGCGCCATTGCAGCATAGCTTGAAATAGAACTTCCGCACCTTATATATGGTGTGGAAGTTCTATTTGAGTAATGACGACATGGATGGTATCTGTGTCTGTTATATACGGAATGAGTATTGTTAGGAGAAGAGATGAAGGGAATACTTAGATATCTTAAGGACTATAAGAAAGAGTCCATACTTGCCCCGCTTTTTAAGATGTTGGAGGCAACATTTGAATTGCTTATCCCGATCGTCATGGCAAATGTAATCGATGTCGGTATAGCAGGGCGTGACATAAGCTACGTTGTGAAGATGTGTCTCGTCATGATACTTTTGGGAATTATCGGTCTGGTGTGTTCTATCACCGCCCAGTATTTTTCGGCAAAGGCTGCTACAGGATTTGGAACAGCACTTCGAAATGATCTGTTCAGGCATATTACATCACTTTCATACACAGAGATCGACAGCATAGGAACATCCACACTGCTCACGAGAATGACCAGTGACACGAACCAGGTACAGACAGGAGTCAACATGGTGCTCAGACTGTTCCTCCGTTCACCGTTCATAGTGTTCGGTGCCATGATCATGTCATTCACCATCGACGTGAAGTCGGCCATGACATTTGTGGTGACCATACCGGCACTTTCAATTGTTGTGTTCGGTGTTATGGCACTCAGCATACCTCTGTTCAAGAAGGTGCAGAACAGACTGGACAGAGTCACACTGCTCACCCGTGAGGGACTTGAGGGCGTGAGAGTTATCAGAGCCTTCAACAGACAGGACAAGGAATTTGAGGAGTTTGACAAGTCCACGGATGACCTGATGAAGTTCCAGCTCCTTGCAGGACGTATATCAGCGTTCATGAATCCTGTCACTTATGTGATAATCAATCTCTCAACCGCAGCTATAATCTGGATCGCAGCGGGACAGACAGATGCGGGAATCATCACACAGGGAAAGGTCGTCGCACTTGTCAACTATATGTCACAGATACTCGTCGAGCTCATCAAGCTCGCAAACCTTATCGTGACGATCACCAAGGCTGTTGCCTGCGCAAAGAGAATAAATGCGGTCATGGATCAGCAACCATCGATAACAGACGGAACAGGCAAGGCAGCAGGATCACCGGCAAATACTGTAAAGGTAAGCTTCAGGGATGCAAATCTCAGATATGCTGGGGCCGGAGCAGATTCCCTGTCAGATATAACATTTGACGTGTCACCGGGCGAGACTGTGGGAATCATAGGCGGTACGGGTTCAGGAAAGAGTTCTCTTGTAAACATGATCCCAAGATTTTACGATGCCAGCCAGGGAAGCGTGTGCATAGACGGAGTTGACGTAAAGGACTACACCCTGGACGAGCTCAGGCATAAGGTCGGAGTGGTACCGCAGAAGGCTGTATTGTTTGCCGGAACAATAGCAGACAATATCAGGTGGGGCAAGCAGGATGCGACTGAAGCAGAGATAGACGAGGCGCTTGAGATAGCCCAGGCCAAGGAGTTTGTAGACGGCAAGGAGAATGGAATATACTTCAAGATCACCCAGGGGGGCAAGAACCTGTCGGGTGGACAGAAGCAGAGGCTTACCATAGCCAGAGCGGTCGTCAGAAAGCCTGAGATACTGATACTGGATGACAGCGCATCGGCGCTGGATTTTGCAACTGATGCGGCTCTCAGAAAAGCGATCAGGGAGAAGACAAAGGGCATGACTGTATTCCTTGTGTCACAGAGAGCGTCGACCATCATGAATTCGGATAAGATCATCGTCATGGATGATGGTCAGATAGCCGGGATAGGAACCCATCGGCAGCTGCTTTCTAACTGTGAGATATACAGGGAGATATGTCAGTCACAGCTTTCGGAGGAGGAACTGTCTCATGAGTAAAGATAAAGGGAATAAATCAGTAAATAAAAAGACGATACTCAGAATACTGAAGTATATCAAGAGATACAGGTTCCTCGTGGTTCTGTCTCTCATATGTGCAGCCATATCGGTCGTGCTCACACTGTATGCACCTATCATCATGGGACATGCAGTTGACAGGGTCGTTGGACCGGGAAAAGTAGATTTTACAGGACTTAAAGGAATGCTTGCAAAGCTTGTGATTGTGGTCGTTATAACGGCTGTTGCACAGTGGGTCATGAACGTGCTCAACAACATGATCACATACAGGGTGGTTAATGATGTAAGAACAAAGGCATATGAGAAGCTTGGCAGCCTGCCGCTCTCATATGTGGATTCACATACACACGGAGACATAGTAAGCAGGATCATAGCTGACGTAGACCAGTTCTCAGACGGACTTCTGATGGGATTTACACAGCTATTTACAGGAGTTATGACTATAGTAGGAACACTGTGCTTCATGCTGTCGATCAACTGGATCATAGCCATTGTGGTCGTATGTATCACTCCGGTATCACTCTTTGTTGCGTCATTCATAGCAAAGAGAACATACAGTATGTTCAGGAAGCAGGCTGAGATCAAGGGTGAGCTCACATCCCTTGTAAATGAGATGGTTGAGAACCAGAAGGTAGTCACAGCATTCTCCATGGAGGATGAGACCTGCGACAGATTCCAGGAGGTCAATGGAAGACTTAATGTGGCAGGACTTCAGGCTACATTCTTCTCATCGATAACAAATCCTAGTACAAGATTTGTCAACAGCCTCGTGTACACAGGCGTTGGAATCATAGGTGCCATAACAGCTATAAAGGGCTTTATATCAGTTGGACAGCTCACAAGTTTCCTGAGCTATGCAAATCAGTATACAAAGCCGTTCAATGAGATATCAGGCGTTGTCACAGAGCTTCAGAACGCGCTGGCATCCGCTGCCAGAGTGTTTGAGCTTATAGACGAGGACCCAGAGGCTGCAGAGCCTGCTGGCGCACACGAGCTCACAGACGTTCACGGTGAGGTGGACCTTAAGAATGTTGACTTCTCATACAACAAAGATGTGGAGCTCATCAAGAACCTCAACCTGAATGTGAAGGATGGACAGAGGATAGCCATAGTAGGACCTACAGGCTGTGGTAAGAGTACAGTCATCAACCTGCTCATGAGATTCTATGATGTGGATGCGGGAAGCATATCCGTGGATGGATATGACATACGAGAGGTCACAAGAAAGAGCCTCCGCGGCAACTACGGAATGGTGCTCCAGGAGACCTGGCTTAAGAGTGGCACGATAAGGGACAATATAGCATACGGAAGACCGGACGCAACGGATGAGGAGATCGTCGAGGCTGCAAAGCAGTCACATGCACACAGCTTTATCAAGAGACTTCCTGATGGCTATAACACATATATAACAGAGGATGGAGGCAATCTGTCACAGGGACAGAAGCAGCTCCTATGTATCACAAGGGTTATGCTTGATCTTCCACCTATGCTCATACTGGATGAGGCAACATCATCCATAGATACAAGAACTGAGATAAGGATACAGAGGGCATTTGCCAAGATGATGAAGGGCAGAACAAGCTTCGTGGTTGCACACAGACTGTCAACTATCAAGGAGTCAGATGTCATCCTCGTCATGAAGGACGGACACATCATCGAACAGGGAAATCACGAGTCACTGCTTGCAAAGGGCGGCTTCTACACAAATCTGTACAATTCCCAGTTTGCAAGATAATACAGAGAAATGCATAAATATAAAAGGGCTGTGCTTTGAGGTATACCTCACGGTACAGTCCTTTTTAACGGTGGTTAAAGCATTTATCTGTTATATTTCACGAACGCTTGCCAGTGGCGGGCTTTGTGTATATAATGTATGCGTGCGAGATGCGATACTCAGTGAAGTAGATTATAGGCAATTGCGAAATTCAAGAATTGAACATGCAAGAGGTGTTTAGCCGTACCAGATCAGGGGAATACGAAGTCGCCGGTACTTAGATGGCGCGTCAGCGGCATCTTTAGTACCGCTGCAGACTGAGTTAAGTGGAAACGACCCCTGATTGGTATGCTAAAGCACCTCTGCATATGTAATCATGTTTCGCAATTGCCTATAAAGTAGATAAAGGCAAAAGGAGAGAAAGATGAAGGTTAGTGAATCAGGTTATACAAGAGAAGAACTTTTAGAGATAGTAGATACATATCTGGCAGAGCAGTCCAGAAGATGGGAATTCATAGAGGAGAAGGGCGATGGCATGTATGTGTACGCTGAGAACGGCGACAGATACCTCGACTTCTTCGCAGGAATAGCGGTAAGCAGCGCGGGAAATGCCAACAAGAAGGTTGCAAAGGCCATAGCTGACCAGGCGGCAAATGTAATACATGCATCAAACTATGCATATACACTTCCAATGATCCTCCTTGCAAAGAAGGTGTGCGACACCATAGGCATGGAGAAGATCGTGTTCCAGAACTCAGGAACAGAGGCAAATGAAGCCATGATCAAGATGGCTAGAAAGTACGGCGTGGACAATTACGGACCGGACAGATATAAGATCGTGACAGCGAAGAACAGCTTCCACGGAAGAACATACGGTGCACTGTCGGCAACAGGCCAGCCTGATTCGGCCTGCCACAAGGGATTTGCACCACTCCTTCCGGGATTCACATATGCAGAGTATAACAACCTTGAGGACTTCAAGAGCAAATGCGATGAGAACACCATAGGAATCATGGTAGAGCCTGTACAGGGCGAGGGTGGTGTATACCCTGCAGACCCTGAGTTCCTTAAAGGACTTCGTGAGTTCTGTGATGAGAAGAACATGCTCCTCATGTTCGACGAGGTTCAGACCGGATGGGGAAGAACCGGAGACATCATGGCATATATGACATATGGCGTAAAGCCTGACATGGTATCCATGGCAAAGGCCATCGGGGGCGGTATGCCTATAGGCGCGATGTGTACAAGCACCAAGATAGCAGCAGCATTTACACCTGGTGCCCACGGTTCAACATACGCAGCCAACCCTGTGTGCTGTGCAGCGGCGCTTGCAGAGATAGATGAGATACTGGATAACAAGCTCTACGAGAATGCAAAGGAAGTAGGAGCATACTTCATGGAGGAACTCAAGGCACTTCCTTGTGTCAAGGAGATCAGAGGACGTGGTCTTCTTATAGGCGTTGAGTTCAACAAGCCTATCGCATTTGAAGTAAAGCACAGAGCGTTTGAGAACAAGCTCCTCATAACAGCGGTAAGAGACAGCATCATAAGGATCGCACCTCCACTTATCGTTAAGAAGGAGCACTGTGACGAGGCTGTTAAGCTACTCATCAAGTCTGTGACAGAAGCACTGCAGGAGCAGTAATACAGCGTGATCATATAGCAGAATAAGCATGAATCATAAAAGTAATATAGGAGACCATAATGGGAAGAAGTAAAGAAGAGATGGAGGGTGTGACCCTCCTTGGAAATAAAGACGTAAAGTACAGCATGGACTATGCACCTGAGATGCTCCAGACATTTGACAACAAGCATCCGGACAACGACTACTTTGTAAAGTTCAACTGTCCTGAGTTCACAAGCCTCTGTCCGATCACCGGACAGCCTGACTTCGCAACGGTGTACATATCATATGTGCCGGGCGAGAAGATGGTGGAGAGCAAGTCGCTGAAACTGTATCTGTTCAGCTTCAGAAATCACGGAGACTTCCATGAGGACTGTATGAACATCATCATGAAGGATCTCATAAAACTGATGGATCCAAAGTACATCGAGGTGTGGGGTAAGTTCACACCGAGGGGAGGAATCTCCATAGACCCGTACTGCAATTACGGCAGACCGGGAACAAAGTGGGAGGAGGTTGCCTGGAACCGTCTGGCAAACCACGACCTCTACCCTGAGAAAGTTGACAATAGATAATTGGGTCTGAGCAGCACGCACGGACGGATAGGAGAATCATAATGGCGGATTACAGAGAGACTGTGGATTATATATTGGGTATTCCGCTTTTTGCACAGAAGATTGGCAAGGAGAACCTTTCCAGTCTTTTGTGCCGTTTGGGGAACCCTGAGAAGGCTGTTCCTGCGATACATGTGGCGGGAACCAACGGCAAGGGTAGCACATGCCGCGCTCTGGCGCAGATGCTTGCAGCCCGGGGATACAGAGTGGGATTGTTCATATCACCCCATCTCGTGTCCATAAACGAGAGAATACAGATAAATGGTACAAATATATCCGATGACGATTTTGTGTCGGCATTTGAGACCGTAAAGGGGCAGTTCATGGAGCACCCTTCGTTCTTCGAGGTCATGTTTGCCATGGCGGCGGTGTATTTCAGACAGCAGAAGTGTGACTTTGCCGTATACGAGACAGGAATGGGCGGAAGACTGGATGCGACAAATGTCCTGACGCCGGAGCTTACGATCATCACGTCGGTGGGAATGGATCACATGGAGTATCTTGGCGACACGATAGAGAAGATAGCTTATGAGAAGGCAGGCATCATCAAGCCGGGTGTTCCGGTGATATATTTCAGGCGGGATGAGGCGGCTGCGCGGGTCATAGAAGATACTGCCAAAGAGCGTGGAGCGGACATAATTCCGGTCGAAAAATCAGATTATATAATAAATCATTTGGGGAACAAAACCATTGATTTTTCATTGCATAATCGGTATTATAGTTATTGCAATTTACAGATACAGAAGACATCACTGTACCAGGTGGAGAATGTCAGCCTTGCCGTGACAGCATTCAGGATGCTCATGAAGAGGCGGAATGTACCGGAACAGGATATAGAGAAGACCGTGAGGAATGCACTCCTGCAGTTCTACTGGGAGGGCAGGATGGAGGAGATAGCTCCCCATATATATGTGGATGGTGCCCACAATGTGGAGGCTGTAAATGCATATATAGAGACCATGAACAGGCTTCATGGGGAATATGACAAGATACTGGTATTTGCGGCGGTGAAGGATAAGGAGTATGACTCCATGATACATTTGCTTGCCGGAAATATTACGTTTGGCAGGATAATAGTCACAAGCGTTGACAGCAGCAGAAAGGCGGATTCCGCAAAGCTGGCGGAGATATTCTCGGCGTGTACGGATACTCCGGTCATGGTCAGCGATGAGATTGACGATGCCATGGATATGGCAGTGGAGCTCAGAGGAGACAGAGAGAATACCAACATATACTGCGTTGGTTCCCTGTATCTGGTGGGCGGTGTCAAGAGATGGAGGAACAGACATGATCAATTTTGATGAAGAGATAAAGAGGTTTAAGCCGGCACTTGAACTTGACCAGGCAGAGGATGCAATATACAACAATGATCTCAAGGACATCATGGATGTCATGCAGGAGATGATGAGGGTTGCAAAGGAAGCAGAGAAGTAAAGAACACAGATTGGTCGGGAGATTAAGATATGGCAGATGTACTGAATTGTAAGCACTGCGGTGGAGCGATAGCCGTCACAGGTTACTGTACCAGGTGCGGACTGAAGATAGATTACGTGAACAAGGCTCTCAACTCGTCAAAGTACTATTACAACATAGGGCTTGATAAGGCGAGGGTCAGGGATATGTCAGGTGCGGAGGAGGCGCTCAAGCTGTCTCTGAAGTATGACAAGATGAATATAGATGCCCGGAACCTTCTTGGACTGGTGTACTATGAGACCGGAGAGATAGTTCAGGCGCTCAGCCACTGGGTAGTGAGTGTGAATTATTTTGACGGCAAGAATGTCGCCAAGAGATACATCAAGGAGATAAAATCCAACCCACACAGGCTGGAGGCGGTGAACAATGTAACCAGAAAGTATAATCAGGCGCTGGTATATGCGAAGCAGGGCAGCAAGGATCTTGCCTTTATACAGCTCAGAAAGGTACTTTCCGACAACAGCAGATTTATACAGGGGTACCTGCTCCTTGCACTTCTGTTCATCGACGAGGGAAGATATGACAAGGCTCGCAAGGCACTCAAGCGTGTCATCAAGATAGACAGGACAAATCCAGTGGCGGTCAGATATTTCAATGAGATGGGCCACACTGATGAGGAGATCATGAACTTCAGGGATTATCCGCAGGAGGACTACGATGTGGATTCTCTGTTCGTGGATGACCAGAAGAAGCTCATAGCCGGCAACAGCGAGGTGGATTTTGATGGGGATCCGATTCCGGTTGGAAGATACAAGGACATCAATTTCTACAAATATTCCATCGCTTATATCATAGCGGGAGTTGTTCTGGGACTTGCGGCCATGTGGACGCTCATCATCCCGCACAGGGATAAGGCGGCTGACAATTCAGAGAGAGACCTGAAGGTTACATTCAGTCAGGAGATAGCGGATAAGAACGTGGCCATATCGGAGCTCCAGTCACAGGTGGACAGCATGACCACCAAGCTCACAAATGCTGAGACTGAGGCGAAAAACCTTCAGACACAGATAGATAAGTATGGCGATTACGCTTCACAGGTTCTGTCGGATGACAATAAGGCAAGGGTACAGTCAGCGATCTATAAGTACGAGACCATGACATATGAGGCTGCCATAGATGATCTGAACAGAGTCCTTCAGGATACACCTAACAGCGATGTGGCACTGTTCTACAAGGCGATGTGTTATCTGAAGCTTTCTGATGATAACAATGCCACACTGGTATTTAACCAGCTTGTTGAGAACTGTCCGAACTCCGTATACTACACGGTTGCGTGTGATTATGCGGATGAAGATGCCATACAGGCGGGACTTGAAAAGAAGAATTCTGCAAGTACAGCCAGCACGAACACGGGCGACGGAACAGATACAACCGACAGATCAAGCACAGGTGACGAAACAGGTACGACCGACAGCACGGACACAGGTGACGGAACAGATACAACCGACAGCTCGTATACAGGTGATGGAACGGATACGACCGACAACACGTATACGGATGATGGAACAGGCACCATCGACAATACGTATACAGGTGACGGAACAGACACGACCGACAGTTCGTATACAGGCGATGGAACAGATACAACTGACGGACAGTAACGAAAGACAGAAAGACATATAAAAAGATTATAATTTATAGAAGGCACAAAAGAGACGGATAAGGATTAACCGTTTCTTTTGTGCCTTTTATTTTGTGACAGGGGGATTGAAGATGAATATCTACGAGAAAATGGGGGATACTATAATCGTGTATATGCCCAGAGAGGTGGATGATTATGCGGCGGTGAAGATGACCGCAGGGATAGACGGAGTATTTGCCGAGGAGGTGGTGAGACATGCCATATTTGATTTTGGCAGGACAACGTTCATGGACAGCTCGGGGATAGGACTTATAACGAGAAGGTACAGACAGCTCCACGACAGAGGGGGAAGCGTTGGGGTGATAAATGTAAATGCGAGAATGGACAGGATACTGCTCATGTCCGGTATATACAGGATCGCGACAAGGCTGGACAGCGGTGTCCGGGATGAGGCTGAGGATTGGACAGATAAAATATAGATAACGAGGAGAATGGTATGGATAAGAACAGATTGATCATGGAATTTGGCTGTGATGCCCGGAATGAGGCTGTGGCGAGAGTCGTGGTGGCGGCTATGCTGACGAGGACAAATCCGACACTCAGTGAGGTGGAGGATGTCAAGACGGCGGTGTCGGAGGCTGTCACGAATTCGATAATACACGGATATGGATCCGGGGAGGGAAGCATAATCCTGGAGGCATACATAGAGGAGCGCACCCTGTACATAACGATCACAGATCACGGCTGCGGCATAGAGAATGTCGACAGGGCAATGGAGCCGCTTTACACCACTGTCACGGACGGAAGCAGATCGGGCATGGGATTTTCATTTATGGAGGCTTTCATGGATGAGCTAAAGGTAGAATCCCGCGTGGGTGAGGGAACCGTGGTAAATATGAAGAAGATAATAGGAAAAAGTCAGGAGATATATTGATGGCGGATAATCATCGTTTGCTTGAACTTGCAAAAGATGGAGACAGAGATGCCAGAGATAAACTTGTGACGGACAATATGGGACTGGTGGTCAGCGTTGCCAGAAGATATGTGGGGAGAGGACAGGAACTTGAGGATCTTATACAGATAGGGCTTATAGGCCTTGTAAAGGCCATAGACAGGTTTGATATGGACTATGAGGTAAAACTGTCCACGTATGCGGTTCCACTCATTCAGGGGGAGATTAGACGCTTTCTCAGGGATGACGGAATGGTGAAGGTCAGCAGAAATCTTAAAACGATATACTACAGGGCAGACAGATACAGACACGAGGTCGAAAAAAACAGAGGGACTGAGCCGGGAATGGAGGAGATATGTGAGGCTATAGGAGCGACTCTTGAAGAGCTTGTGATGGCGATGGACGCGGCATCGGATGTGACATGCATAGATGATCTTCACGCGGAGATGTGCGGCACGGAAGATGGAGACCGCATCGTGGACAGGCTGTGTGTATCGCAGCTTCTGGACACGCTCACGCCGGATGAGAGAAAACTTGTGGTGTTGAGGTATTTTCAGGACAAGACGCAGGGACAGACAGGTCAGATCCTTGGCATGAGCCAGGTGCAGGTGAGCCGGCTTGAGAAAAAGATACTCGGAAGACTCAGATGGAAAATATTGGAGTAATATCAGCCATATACATGGACAGACTATTCTTAGAATATAAGAACAGGGGACATGTATATGGCTGAACTTTTGTATTTGAAACTGTCGGAGAGCTGCCTGGCGGAGAAGAGAAAGGTCAAAATAAAGGATGTGGCGACGGTGCTGAGTCCGAATCCCGATATAAAATACGGCGTTGAGAAGCTGGAGCTCATGAGCTTTTCCGGCAGCAGGGAGCAGCAGGTCATATCGGTGATGTACATTCTGCAGGTGATACAGGAGCACTACCCGGACTGCCAGACACAGACCATAGGGGCGACGGACGTTGTCGTGTATTACAGGACATATGACACCAGCGACAAAGTAAAGCAGTTCTTCAAATTTCTGATGATATGCTTCATCGCATTTTTCGGAGCAGGCTTTTCCATCATGTCGTACAACTCGGATGTCAATATGGTTGGACAGCTTGACGTCATGCACAACATATTTGTGGGGCAGGGCAGGGATGCCTATCCTGTGGCGGGAATAGCATATTCCCTGGGGCTCTTCATCGGTATAATCGTATTTTTCAATCACGGTGCAAAGAAAAAATTCTCAGATGATCCTACACCGCTTCAGGTTCAGATGAGACAGTATGAACAGGAGGTCAACCAGACAGTCATAACGGATGCCTCCAGAAAGAAGGCGGAGAGAGATGCTGATTAGATACGCTATGCTTGCCATAGCCTGCTTTGCCAGCGGTGTGGCCATATCGGGCGGGTATTTTGCATTTATATCCATGATAGGAATATTCCCAAAACTTCTTGAGAAGGTAAAGGGGGCAAGGCATTATCTGCTCATAGAGTGTCTGCTGGCATATGGTGCGGCACTGGCAAATCTGATATATGTATTCAAAATATCGGTTCCGGTGACATGGGTGGGATATACCATCATATGTCTGTTCGGAGGGATATTTGTGGGATGTCTGGCGGGGGCACTTACGGAGGTGCTGAATGTCATACCAATCGCAGCCAGAAGATTCAGTGTGAGAAGAAATCTTCCATACGTTATATACGGTCTGGCCGCGGGAAAACTGGTGGGCTCGGTGCTGAGCGTCGTTCTTGGCATGTGATAAGATCAAAAATATTTTGTGTTGAATGGAGGTATTTGTTATGAAGTTTGAACCTACAGAGAGCGATTACAATGAATATGTGGAGCTTGTGACACCCACATCAAGCGTTCCGAGAAACTGCCTGTGGGCGTTTCTTGTGGGAGGCGTGATCTGTACGATAGGGCAGGGAATATTTGACCTGCTGGTACACTTCGATGTGAAGGAAGACGAGGCGTATGCGTATGTATCGCTGATACTCGTTCTCGCAAGTGTTATCCTCACAAGTCTGAATCTCTACAAGAAGATAGCAAAGTACGGCGGTGCCGGAGCACTTGTGCCGATCACAGGATTTGCAAATGGTGTGTGTGCGCCCATAGTGGAATTCCAGACTGAGGGTGAAGTGTTCGGAAAGGGCGTGAAGGCGTTCACCATAGCGGGGCCTGTTATACTGTACGGTATATTTACAAGCTGGCTGCTCGGTGTTATATATTGGATAGTCTCAATATGGTGAAATGGGGTTTATTAAATTAAAAATCAACATATTTTCCCCACATCGGTTGACAATATTTGAAAAAATAACATAATGGGTATAGATTTGGACAAAAGAAGAAAGACAGGAGAAATGCTGACATGAAGAGGCTAATGACAGTCAATCTGGCACCTGAGCAGAAGAGTGCAGTACAGGATATATGCAGTGACATAGGTGCGGAGTGCGTTGACATTCAGAGAAAGCATTATGGTATGAAGGTCGGAAGTCTGTGCGACACGGCTGACATATCTGGCTGTGGAGATGAGACCGGACAGACGGAAGATCTCAGTATGGATATGCTCATATTTGACGGAGTGAGCAGCAAAGAACTTGATATATTTCTTGAAAGGTATAAGAAGACCGGGCTTCCGGCAGTAAGGCTGAAGTCGGTAGTGACACGGAGCAACAGGGAGTGGACTGTACAGCAGCTCTACTCGGAGCTTGCAAAGGAATACCTATTCTACAGGATGAGGGGAATGTAGATGGCAGACGAAAGAAGAAACGGACATACAACTGAAAATAGACTTGCGCAGAACAGGCAGAGAGCTTCAGGACGTTCAGGACGGCGTGCATCTGAGCAGTGGAGGAAGAGACAGCAGCGATACAGAGTGATAAGCTGGATACTCACGGCGGTGTTCATGGTGATATTTTATGCGCTAATATGTGCGTGTGTGGGTAACAGAAAGCTGTACAAAAAGACCACCATAAACGGATTAGACGTTGGCGGAATGAAATCTGCGGAGGCGGCAAAGAGCATAAATGACCAGTTCAGACGCGATTACAGCAGTGTGGGCATACAGGTGAAGCTGGATGACAAGACTTACACCCTGGATGTGTCGGCGGCGCTGGATATGGATTCTGAGAAGTCTGTGCAGAAGATACAGGATGACTCACACAGCTTCTGGAGAAGAGGCTATGGGCTTCTGGAATCATGGACACTTGGAAGCAGCTATGATATTTATCCATATATAGGCGACAGCGGCATCATAACGACCGCCATCGAGAGCAGTGATATGATGAAGGTTGATCTGGATATAGAGGATGGATACAGGATAGAGGACAAGAACCTCATTGTGACAAAGGGAAAGGGCAGCTACAGGATAGACACAGACAAGCTGGTAACCCGCATAAAGAAGCAGATAGCAAAAGGAGACTATGGCACTGTGGTGGAATGTCCTGTCGTGTCTGCTGACGTGGATCTGGACGAGGTATACAAAAAGGTACATTGTGAGCCGCAGAATCCAACGCTTGACCCTGACAAGAACTACGAGGTAGTTGAGGCCAAGGACGGTGTGGACTTTGATCTGGAGGCGGCAAAGAAGAGCCTTGAATCTGCCAAGAAGGGAACGGATGTGAGCATCCCGCTCACATACACCCCGGCGGATATGAGTACGGAAGAATACAGGAAGATGCTGTTCAGAGACGAGATGAGTTCATACAGCACAGAGGTTGAGGGTTCAGAGAACAGAAAGACAAATGTCAAGCTGGCGGCGCAGTATTGCGATGGAACCATACTCATGCCGGGAGAGTCATTTTCATATAACCTCGGAGTCGGAGAGCTCACCGAGGAGAGAGGCTTCCTTCCGGGCCCATCATATGCTGACGGACAGTCAGTCATGGACATGGGCGGTGGAATATGTCAGGTGTCATCCACCATGTACATGGCGTGCCTGTATGCGAATCTCGAGATAGATGAGAGACATTGTCATCCATACCCTTCATCGTATGTTCCTGCGGGACTTGACGCCACTGTGGCGTGGGGCGGATGTGACTTTGTATTTACAAATGACACGGATTACCCGATAAAGATAAGCACAAGCTACGATGGATATTCCACATCATGTACGATATGGGGCACCATCACGGAGCCGTTCAGCGTGGAGCTCTACACGGAGACCGTTGAGACAGAGCCATATGAGACCAAGTATGAGCTGGACAAGAGTCTTGGCAAGGATGAGCAGGTGCTTGACACAGTGGGAATAGAGGGCCTTACAGTGCAGTCCTACAGAAGAGTGTATGACGGCGATGGAAATGTCATATCGGACAATCCTGAGGCGATAAGCGTGTACTCTAAGCGTGACGAGGTGTACAAGGTAGGAAAGCTTCCAAAGGACAAGGATAAAGACAAAGATAAAGACAAAGATAAGGATCAGAACAAAGATAAGAGTGACAGCTCAGACACAGATAAGAAGACGACTGAGTCTGAGTAAGATACTCAGGAAGAGTAGCTGCCGGCTACTCCTCAATGTCGTCTGAGTCGTCCTCCCTGATCCTTATAAGGCCTTCCAGGAATCCCGGTTCCTTGGTCTTTATCTCCTGGTTGGTGTAGAGATTGACATAGTGAGGGCGGAGCTTGGAGTAGATGATCTTCTGCTCGTTGTACAGGCTGTAATAGCCGGACAGCATGTAGCTGACGGCACATCCTATGGTGAACAGAAGTATTCCGTGCGCTCCGAACAGCTCTATGCTCAGGAACAGAGATGTAAGAGGACAGTTTACCACGCCACAGAAGAAGCACACCATTCCGAGGGCAGCGGCAAAGCCCGGGTCGAGTCCCATGAGTCCACCCATGGCGCATCCAAATGTGGCACCGACGAAGAACGATGGAACGATCTCACCGCCTCGGAATCCACAGCCTATTGTTATGGCGGTGAACAGCGCCTTGAGAAGGAAAGCCGTTGGTTTTGCCTCTCCGTTGAGCGCCTGGGCGATGATGTTCATACCGGTTCCGTTGTAGTCGGTGGTGTTGAGTATTATGTTGAGCAGGACGAGCATCACGCCTCCTGCGAATACGCGCACATACTGGTTCTTGAAATATTTGCGGAAAAGCTTGTGCACAACGTTCATGAATATACAGAACAGACTGCTGAGCACTGCGCACAGGATAGCCAGACCGATGACCTTGATCACCAAAGGAACATCCACGGATGTCGGCATGCCGGCTATATTGTAGTGGTCGTGTACAACGTGAAGCTTTCGTGTTATGGCGTATGCTATGACTGACGAGAACAGACAAGGCACAAATGCGCAGTAGTAGAGGATACCGATGCTTATGACCTCCATACTGAACAGCGCGGCAGTAATTGGGGTTCCAAACAGTGCTGAGAAGACAGCGCTCATGCCGCAAAGTGTGAGTATATGCTTGTCGCTGTCGTCAAGCTTGAACAGTTTGCCTATGGACACACCGATGCTTCCACCTATCTGAAGGGCTGCACCCTCCCTTCCTGAGGAACCTCCGAAGAGATGTGTGATGACCGTCGATATAAAGATCAGTGGTGCCATACGGGAAGGAATCTCGTCCTCCACACTTCTTATGGAACCGATGACAAGATTGGTTCCCTTGGAATGTCTTATTCCACAGATCCTGTATATAAATACGATCACGATTCCCGCAAGCGGCAGAAAATATATTATCATATGATTGTTCTCACGGAAGCCGGTGGCGTACTCTACGCATATATGAAAAGCTGTTCCGACAAGCCCGCATATTGTTCCCATTATCAGTGAAAAAACTATCCATTTGAAAAAAGTCGTAGCATATCTGACACATCTGCTAAAACAGTTTACCCAGTATTCCTTTGTAAATTCCACGGCGATTCTCCATTCCTTTTTCTTTGTAAAGCAACTTTAGTAATGTTAAAGCAAATAAATGAATTTGTCCAGTGCTGAGATTAACAAAAACTACCATTATAATCTGCAGTGCATAAGGGAATTATAGTAACAGTTACATTTATCCATATAAGGGAGTTGCATGATATGAATGAGAAAAAAGGAAAACAGAGCATAAAATTTGGCAATCCCCCATATATACTGGGGGCAGCAGCGGTGGCGGGGCCGAAGGAGATAGACGGCCCCATGGCGAGATATTTTGACAGAGTGAGCGAGGATGCAACATTTGGCAAAGATTCCTGGGAGGAAGGCGAGAGCGAGATGGTGCGTCAGGCGGTGACCCTTGCCATACAGAAGGCGGGAATAGTCAAGCAGGATATAAGGTATATATTTGCCGGGGATCTGCTGGGACAGCTCATAGCGTCGACATTTGGAATCAAGGATATGGAGATACCGGTGTTCGGTCTGTATGGTGCGTGCTCGACGTGCGGGGAGGCATTGTCGCTTGCGTCCATGACTGTGGCGGCGGGGTATGCGGACAACGTCATTGCGGAGGCGTCAAGCCACTATGGAAGTGCGGAGAAGCAGTTCCGTTTTCCCTTGGAATATGGAAATCAGCGTCCCCTGTCAGCTACCTGGACGGTCACGGGAAGTGGTGCCTTTGTGGTGTCAGACAGAGAGTCAGATGTGTGTATCCAGGGCGTAACCACAGGGCAGATAGTGGACTATGGTGTGAAGGATTCCCTCAACATGGGAGCGTGCATGGCACCAGCGGCGGCTGCCGTTATATATCAGAATCTTCAGGACTTTGGAATAAAGCCCACATACTACGACAGGATAATAACCGGTGATCTCGGTAAGGTCGGCAAGACGATACTTGAGGATCTTCTGAGCATGAACAATGTGGATATATCGGCAAATCATATGGACTGCGGTATAGAGATATTTGAAAACGAGGAACAGGATACCCACTCTGGCGGATCGGGCTGTGGCTGCTCGGCGACCGTCCTCGCCGGATATATATTGAAGAAGTTGAGCTCCGGGGAGTGGAAGAGAGTTTTGTTTGTTCCGACGGGAGCCCTGCTTTCCACGGTGAGCTATAACGAGGGGCAGACCATACCGGGGATCGCCCATGCGGTCATGATAGAGCATCACGAAAAGAAAGGTGAGTAGATGTAAATGGATTATGTAAAAGCGTTTGTGGTTGGCGGAATAATATGTGTTCTTGCCCAGATATTGATGGACAAGACCAAGCTTCTTCCGGGAAGGATAATGGTCATACTCGTCTGTACGGGAGTTGTGCTTGGAGCGCTTGGAATATACAAGCCGCTTCTGGAATTTGCACAGTGCGGGGCATCGGTGCCGCTCACGGGATTTGGATATAATCTGTGGAAGGGCATAACTGAGGCGGTTGATAAGGATGGATTTATCGGACTGTTCCGCGGAGGCTTCCAGATGGCGGCGGTTGGAAGCTCGGCCGCACTGATATTTGGATATCTTGCATCGTTGATATTCAAGCCGAAGATGACAAAATAGAATAGAAGACAGGCAGGATATAAAAAGCCCCATCATACATTGAATTGTATGATGGGGCTTTCCGTCATTGAGTTGTATCGGTTGAATCATCCGAGCTTGGTTCCTCGGTTGTGGTTATCTCCGTTGAAGAGGTAGGTTCCTCTGACGTTGGTTCCTCAGTTGTAGGTTCCTCAGTCGTTGTAGGCTCCTCCGTTGTTGTATCCTCCGTTGTATCCTCCGATGTATCCTCGGTGGTCGTGGTTGCCTTGGTAGTTTTCTTTGTATCCTTCTTCTTGCCGTGGATGTTACAGTGCTCCTTGAGGAGTGATTCATCCCATGTGTAACCCTCAAGAACATATTCACCATCATCATTCAGCTTGTAGATGAAGGTTGTAGTCTCAGGACATTCCTTGTTGGCAAGCATGTGTGATTCGTTACATACGACAACCTTCTTGACACCTGGACAGTACTTTGTAGGAATCTTGGATGCGTCAAAGTAATCTGTTACGGTAGGACATCCATTCGATGGAAGAAGTCCTGTATCCGAACATACAGTGGCCTGTACGATTCCGTCCGGCATCTCAAATGTAGCTGATGTATCAAGTCCCTTCTTCTCAATGACCTGATCCATGATATCTCTCCACATATAGCACTTGATAGAACCAGGGCTGTATGTGATGTTCTCATCATTTCCAAGCCATATAGAAGCTGTGTAGTATGGGTTATAACCACAGAACCAGTTATCAAAGTCTCCTGATGTGGTACCTGTCTTACCTGCTGTATACATACCTGTGTAAGAGTTGGCACCTGAACCGGTACCTCCTGTTACAACATCGTGCATTGCATTTGTGAGAAGCCATGCAGTCTGTTCTGATATTACACGGGTTTTCTCAGGCTCCCTGTTGTCTATAAGAAGATTGCCGTCATGGTCATATACCTCTGTATAGAATACAGGCTTTATATAATTACCGCCATTTGCGATGGTGGCGTAAGCGGCTGTGATCTCAAGGTTTGTTATACCGTTTGTCAGACCACCGAGTGCAAGAGACTGGTTTATATCTGACAGGATGAGACCGTCGCTGTCTGTCTTTCTCTCAACAAGAGTTGTAAATCCAAGCTTCAGCAGATAGTCGTATGCGAGCTGTGGAGTTACATCTGTGATACACTTTACGGCTATGATATTCATAGATTCCATGATAGCGTATCTGATAGTCTTAAGTCCCCAGTAACCGCCGTACCAGTTGTATACAGGATTACCATTCTCATAGTTGTATGGTGCATCGTCATATACGGTTGCCAGAGACATATTACATGCCTCCAGTGCCGGGAGATATGCAGCAACGATCTTGAAGCAGGAACCAGGCTGTCTGGTCGCCTCAGTTGCACGGTTGAATGATCTGTTCTCAGTTTTCTCTCCTCGTCCTCCGACAAGTGCCTTGACCTGACCGGTGTTCTGATCCATGAGAGTGAATGATACCTGTGGCTGGATGACCAGCTTGAATGTCTCCATGAAGACCTCGTCGCCGGTTTTGGCAACCATTGCATCCTTGAACTGGTCAGCCGCAGCACGGGCATCATCCTCGCTGTAATATCTTGCGCTGTAGTCGTAGCCCTCCTGCTCTGTGAACCAGCTCTCAAGATTCTCCACGCTGTAGTTCGTCTGAACCTTTGTCTCCTTATCCGCAAGGGTGAGAGCGTAGTTGAGCTGATATACAGGCTCAGGCCAATAGGATGCATCATTTACAACTGAATCAGCGATCTCCTGAATATCAGGATCCTGACACACGATTACCTTGAGTCCGCCTGACCAGATCAATGTCTCAGCCTCATCCTCTGAGTAGCCCTTGGCAACCAGATCATTCTGAAGCTGCTTGATGACCTCATCAGTGTAGTATGAGTTGACCTCTGTCTTCTGCTCCTTTTCTTCCTTCTTAGATACGGAAGCGATACGCTTGTAAACATTATCGTTTATTGCCTCGTCATACTGTGCCTGTGTTATATACTCCAGATCCAGCATATATTTCAAAACCTGGGTTCTTCTGGATTTGTTGTCATCAGGCGACAGAAGAGGATCGTATTTGGTAGGGTTCTGCGGAATTGCTGCGAGCACGGCACACTCAGATACCGATAACTGGCTGAGCTCCTTGCCGAAGTAAGTCTTGGCAGCAGTCTCAACACCGTAGCAGCCCTCTCCGAGATATATGGTGTTCAGATAATACTCGACTATCGACTTCTTGTCGATCTTCTTCTCCATATCCACAGCCAGATACTGCTCCTGAACCTTACGTTCGAGCTTATCAAGGAAGGTTGACTCATTCAGTCCGACGTTGAACACGTTGTTCTTGATAAGCTGCTGTGTAAGAGTGGAAGCACCCTCATCGAAGTCTCCGCTTTTGAGACCCTTTATAAATGCTCTGGCGATACCCTGTACATCGATTCCGTTGTGCTCCCAGAAACGTCTGTCCTCTATAGCGACAAATGCATTCACAAGATCCTCAGGAATAGAGTCGTAATACACATACTCTCGGTTGGAGTTGGAATTGGCAAGTGTCGTGATCTCCTTTCCATTCTGGTATACAAGAGTTGTCTTGTATCCCTTAGGTATGAGAGCGTCAGCGTTGATGTTCGGCGTGTCATCCAGAATACCCTTGAGGGCTCCAAATCCGGCTCCGACACCGACTATCACAATGGCGAGCACCAGCACCAGTATAATCTTAAACACAGAAATGTTAAGCTTACGCCGGTTTCTTGGAAGCTTGGATACCAGCTCCTTCTGAGCCTTCACCGCTCCCTTCTTAGTAAAATCCATAAAAAGACCTCCTTAAAACCTGGGGGATAGATCCCCGCTATTTAATTGTAAAAGTAAATTCTAAATAAGGGCAGACTACTGCCGTTAATATACACTTCAAATTAGTATATCAAATAACAGTATAATAATAAAGAAAAAAATATTGCAACAAAACAAAAATTAATAAACGTGAACGAAAAAATCAGAAAGAGTAAATTGACAACGGTATGATTCAAAAGCATAATAAATATAAAAAAGTGCAGAATAAACAGGAGAAGATATATGTTTGCATCAATAGACGAAGCGGTTGAATACTGGAAGGACGAGCTGTCATATGTGGACGACGCAAAGGTGACAGGATATGTGGGAGGCTACCCGGTGGTGGAATTTACCATCAACAAAGCCGCCTGGGGACTTGTTAAGGACAAGAAGAAATTTGGAAGGATCGTAAGATCATCAGAGATGGAGGGCGGAATAGAAGTCGGTGTGTCGACATGCTTTTATCAGACGGCATCCCTGGAGTGGGAGCCACCTGTCCTCAGGGTGTGCGGATATCCTGAAGTGATCAACAGAATACTTGGCAAGGTAATGTAAGATTTACCGTGGAATGCCCCGGCGGATACATAAAAATGCATCCGCCGGGGTATTTTATTATACATGTAATGGGTTATGTAAGGAGGACGCATATGAACAGGGAGATACGTACGGATCTTGCGATAGAGCTCAGAGAAAATGTAGCCGACAGGAGAAATATGCCTGGGGTCAAGGTGAAGACGGTGGTGAATGAGGACAGGAGCATCAAGACCACCACCATAACGGTGCTGGATGAGATAGGGGAGAAAAATCTGGGAAAGGCAAAGGGACAATATATAACGATAGAGTGTTCCAAGCTTAAGGAATATGAGGAGTCCATACATGAACCTCTGAGGGCGGAGCTTGAGGGCAGACTCAGGGAGCTCATGGGGCATGCGGGAAATATACTGGTGGTCGGACTTGGCAACAGGCAGGTCACCCCGGATTCCATAGGCCCGCTGGTCATAGACAATCTGTATGTGACAAGGCACCTGGACACTCCGGGAAAGCCAGATCTGGTCATGAGTGCCATATGTCCGGGAGTCATGGCACAGACCGGAATAGAGACTGTGGATATAGTCAGGGGAATATGCGATGAGATAGACGTGGAGATCGTGGTTGCAATAGACGCCCTGGCGGCCAGAAGCAGCAAGAGACTCGGATGCACCATCCAGCTCACGGATACAGGTATAAGCCCCGGCTCCGGTGTCGGCAACAACAGAAAGACACTGAGCTCAGACAACCTTGGCAGACGCGTGATCGCAGTCGGTGTTCCGACAGTCATCTCCGTTCCATCCATCATAGACGATTCGCTGGATGAGGTGGCTGATGCATTTAACGAGACCTACGGGCGCAGGATCATGAGGGAGTTCACGGAGAAGCAGAGATACCAGATAGCGTGCAATCTTCTGGACGAGGATATGGCGGATATGTTCGTGACCCCGAAAAATATAGACGAGCTAGTGCGCCGCATCAGCTTTACGATATCTGAGGCGATAAATGCCATAGCGATGTAGAGAAAAATACAGGGAATCATTTGGCACGTACACTCATATATTTGAATAATGGATAACAGAGGCCATAGCATATTCAAAAGGGGTGGAAATGTATGTCGGACAGAAAGCTTCATACGAAGACTGTGTATATACTTGCGTGGGTGATTCTGGTGTGCGCGGGGATATTGATAAAGACCGGGATAACTGATGATGTGTGGAAGCTGGTGTATAGCGGGATATATGGCAGTTCTTCGGGTGAAACAGGCGAGAGTATATACAGCCCCGGTGCGGCTGAGCCGGATGTGTACTGTTACATGGATTACTGGGAATCCCAGGTCAGGGAGGTGTGCGAGGAGGGCAGGACATACCAGACGGAGGATGCGGATTCCGAAGGTGAGGCATCATCGCAGGCGGAGACTTCAGAGACTTCTGCGCCTGCCAGCACTGAGACCACAGAAGCTGCGCAGAGATCCGCTGATGCCAGGACTGTGTCGGCCATGGCGGATATAATGAGCTCTTATATAGGTATGGACGCAGATACACTCCTTTCATATTGTTATAACGCCACATACCCTAAGTGCGTAAAAAAAGACGAGCTGGATGCGGAAAATCTGCTCGGCAAAGATCTGTCGCTGGATATGGATACGGGCGGATACAAAGTTCTGATATATCATACCCACAGCTCCGAGGCATTTGCGGACTCAAGACCGGGCGAGGTGGACGACACGGTGATAGGACTTGGCAACCGCCTGGCGGAGATACTCACGGATACATATGGCATACCGGTGTACCACGACACCACGGCATATGACATGATGACAGGGGTTCTTGACAGGAACGCTTCCTATGATTATTCGAGGGAAGGTGTGTCACAGATACTTAAGGACAATCCTGAGATAGAGGTCATCATAGATCTCCACAGGGATGGTGTGCCGGATGACACACATCTGGTTACAGATGTGGATGGAAAGCCCACAGCACAGATCATGCTGTTAAATGGCATGTGCCGTGACGAGGATGGCAACGATGTGGACTATTGGAGCAATGACAACAAGGTCGACAACATGGCATTTGCACTTCAGACCTATCTGGCGGGCAGGGCAAATTACGGCGACATGATGCGCAAGATATACATAAGTACGAGCCGGTACAACATGGATCTCATGCCGCACGCCATGCTGGCAGAGATAGGCGCACAGACTAACACGGTGGAGGAGGAATACAACGCCATCGAACCATTTGCCGCAATGCTTGCAAAGGTGCTCCTGAAGTGAGGATTAAGTGGCATATTGGCACTTGCAGTTATATGCTCATACATGTTATATTAACGTCAAATGCGAGTAAGACAAGTATAAGAATAAAAGAGCCTGCACATACAAGGCGCGGGACATAGATAAGGATGTGAAAACATGGAGCATTTAGACCAGTCAAAGATAAGAAATTTCTGTATAATAGCGCATATAGATCACGGTAAATCAACACTTGCCGACAGGATCATAGAGAAGACCGGAACTCTGACCAGCAGGGAGATGCAGAATCAGGTTCTTGACAATATGGATCTTGAGAGGGAGCGTGGAATCACCATCAAGGCACAGTGTGTCAGGATCGTGTACAATGCCAATGATGGACAGGAGTACATATTCAATCTCATAGACACTCCGGGACATGTGGATTTCAATTATGAGGTATCTCGAAGTCTGGCAGCCTGTGAGGGAGCCATACTTGTGGTTGATGCCGCACAGGGCATAGAGGCGCAGACCCTGGCGAATGTATACTTGGCGCTGGATCATGACCTTGATGTCATGCCGGTCATCAACAAGATAGACCTTCCGTCAGCAGATCCGGAGAGGGTCGTGAACGAGATCGAGGATGTCATTGGAATAGAGGCACAGGATGCCCCAAGGATATCGGCAAAGAATGGAATTAATATAGAAGAAGTGCTTGAACAGATCGTGAAGAAGGTGCCGGCACCGCACGGTGACCCTGAGGCTCCACTCAAGGCACTTATATTCGACAGTCTGTATGACTCCTACAAGGGAGTTATCATATTCTGCCGATTATTTGACGGCTGCGTGAAGAAGGGAACCACCATAAGGATGATGGCCACCGGAGCTGAGGCTGAGGTGGTTGAGGTCGGAATATTCGGAGCGGGAAGATTTGTACCATGTGATGAGCTGTCAGCCGGTATGGTTGGTTACATAACAGCCAGCCTTAAGAATGTACAGGATACCACAGTTGGAGATACAGTCACACAGGCGGACAGGCCATGTGACGAGGCACTTCCTGGATACAAGAAGGCACAGCCTATGGTATACTGCGGACTCTATCCTGCGGATGGAGCAAAGTATCCGGATCTCAGGGATGCCCTTGAGAAACTTCAGTTAAATGATGCGGCGCTCAGCTTTGAGCCGGAGACATCCATAGCACTGGGCTTTGGTTTCCGATGTGGTTTCCTTGGACTGCTTCACCTTGAGATAGTTCAGGAGCGACTGGAGAGGGAGTTCAATCTTGATCTGGTAACCACAGCGCCAGGCGTTGTATATAAGGTACATACCACAGATGGAAATGTGATAGAGCTCACCAATCCGTCGAATCTGCCGGATCCATCCACCATAGAGTACATGGAGGAGCCATTTGTCGATGCGGAGATCATGGTCACAACAGAGTATGTGGGTGCCATCATGCAGCTCTGCCAGGAGAGACGAGGCGTGTACAAGAGCATGGAGTACATGGAGGAGACAAGAGCGCTTCTCAAGTACGACCTCCCACTGAACGAGATCATATACGATTTCTTTGATGCACTTAAGTCGCGTTCAAGGGGCTATGCCTCATTTGACTATGAGATGAAGGGCTATGTCCGCTCAGAGCTTGTGAAGCTGGACATCCTTATCAATAAGGAAGAGGTCGATGCACTCTCATTTATCATACACAAGGATACAGCGTATGAAAGGGGCAGAAAGATGTGCGAGAAGCTCAAGGACGAGATCCCGAGACATCTGTTCGAGATCCCGATCCAGGCGGCCATAGGCGGCAAGGTAATAGCCCGCGAGACAGTCAAGGCCATGAGAAAGGATGTCCTTGCCAAGTGCTACGGCGGAGATATATCCAGAAAGAGAAAGCTCCTTGAAAAGCAGAAGGAAGGAAAGAAGCGAATGAGACAGGTGGGCAATGTGGAGATACCACAGAAGGCATTTATGTCTGTCCTGAAGCTTGATGAGGAATAGAAAAGACCGGGAACACAGTGACACGGTTATATCAAATAAGAAATAATAGAATCGTAGAAAAGCCGTTAATGAGAGCATTCTGACAGGAGCATTCTTAGTAGCGGCTTTTTTCATGCGGTGACGATATTTGAAATAAAAAGGAAGGATACTAATGATAGATATAATAAATACCGAAAATTCAGATCGGGATTTCGGCGATGCAAATAATGACGAAGTTTTAGAGTCATATGAGAAGAAGCCACTCAGCATATACATACATATCCCATTCTGTGTGAAGAAATGTGCATACTGCGACTTCCTGTCATTTCCGGTGGGGGCAGCCTGCATGTCGGGATATGGAGTGTACCGTGAGAAATACATCGAAGCCCTGTGCGAGGAGCTGAAAAGCTACTCGTATCTGGCGGAGACCCACAAGGTCAGGACAATATACATAGGAGGCGGAACCCCATCCATACTGGAGCCGGACGAGATCACACTTGTAATGACGACGGTGAGGAAGCTGTTCGATGTCGCAGAGGATGCGGAGATAAGCATAGAGGTAAATCCGGGCACCCTGACCAGCCGTAAGGCAGCAGAATATATAGCAAATGGCATAAACAGGATGAGCATAGGCCTTCAGTCCGCACAGAAAAATGAGCTGGAAGCTCTGGGCAGGATACACAATTATGACCAGTTCCTCGCCGCATTTGACATGGCTAGGGAGGCCGGATTTCGCAATATAAATATAGACCTGATGTCAGACATACCGGGACAGACCATGAGGTCATATCTGGACACCCTTGACAAGGTATTAAGGTGTAAGCCGGAGCACATATCGTCCTACAGCCTCATAGTGGAGGACGAAACTCCTCTGGCAGCAGATGAGAACCTGCTGTCACAGATCCCGGATGAGGACGTGGACAGGCAGATGTACGACATAACAAATAAGCTCTTAGGCACCGGCGGCTACCACAGATACGAGATATCCAACTACGCCAAAGCTGGCTGCGAGTGCAGACACAACATAGTCTACTGGACACTCGGGGAATACATAGGAATCGGAATCGGAGCAGCGTCCTTCCTGTACGGCAGACGCTACACCAACACATCCAGTCTGGAAGACTACATAGACGGCATGGCAAGACACAGGGAGCTCATGACATTCGGAGATCCCGTCGCAAATTCGGGTAAGGCAAGAGATATAATAGAACACATGCGCAATGTGGAAGAAGAACTTGACGCAGACAGGCTGATGGAGGAATATATGTTCCTCGGCCTGCGTATGATATCCGGTGTGAGTGCAGAAAAATTCAACGACTACTTTGGACACTCCATCTACGACATATACGGCCCCGTCATAGATAAATACAAGTCCACCGGCCACCTCGAAGATGACCACGGCCTGATCCGCCTCACAAAAAAAGGCATCGACGTAAGCAACACGATCCTGGCGGACTTCTTAATAGAATAATACTGGCACGACCGTCCTTCAAAACATAAAAAAAACACAAAAACATTCGTTATTTTGTTGACAAAAGGGGGCGGCAGTGTTAGATTATGTTTAGTGGTTAGCACTCGGATATGTTGAGTGCTAATAAGACTAAAAGCAAAAAGGAATGAGAGTATGGAACTTGACGAGAGAAAAGTCAGAATTCTAAAAGCGATCGTTTCGAATTACCTGGAGACTGGAGAGCCCGTTGGATCGAGAACCATTTCCAAGCTGGCCGACATGAATGTCAGCCCGGCTACCATAAGAAATGAGATGTCAGATCTTGAGGACATGGGTTTTATATGCCAGCCACATGCATCGGCAGGAAGAGTTCCGACGGATGCAGGTTACAGGTTTTATGTTGACAGCATCATGGCAGACAGGAATGAAGAGAAAGCAGAGAATCAGACAGAGAGAGAGAATCTGCTGCAGAGAGTTGATAAGCTTGAGAAGCTTCTCAAGCAGGTGGCAAAGGTGCTTGCGACTAACACTCAGTACGCAACACTGGTTACGATGCCACAGTACAACAACACAGTAAAGTTCATCCAGTTGTCACAGGTTGATGAGACCACATTGCTGGCGGTCATCATGGTTGATGGCAATATAGTCAAGAATAAGCTGATCAAGACGACGTACAGCCTGAAGAATGAAGATATTTTAAAATTTAATATTCTGCTAAATACCTTCCTTCAGGGCGCGGCACTTCAGGATATCAATCTTGAACTTATACAGACCATGAAGGTTCAGGCAGGTGAATATGCAGAGATCCTTGAGACGATATTCCAGGGAATCATGGAGGCGATCCATGAGGCCGATGATCTCAAGGTTTATACCAGTGGAGCAACGAATGTACTCAAGTACCCTGAGTTGGCGAACACGTCATCCGCAGAGAAGCTGCTCGGAACACTGGAAGACATAGAGGACAAAGAAGAATTTGCAAAACATGTGGAGGATGTGATCCAGCAGGACAGCGACATACAGATCCTGATAGGACAGGAGAACAGCGATGAAAACCTGAAGGACTGCTCCCTTGTAACAGCAACATACAAGATGCCGGAGGGCGCAAAAGGAACGATAGGAATAATCGGACCGAAGAGGATGGATTACAAGAAAGTTGTGAGCATGCTCAAGGAACTCACCGGAGAGCTTGATGACATATTTAACAACAATGGATAGACAGATAAGATTATAACGATGAATAGGAGGATATGTAATGGCTGATAGCAATAACAGTACTGCATCCGACAAGAAGGTTAAGACAGAGCAGACAGCAGCCGAGACCATAGTTGGAGATGCTTCAGCAGAGATAAAGGATGGCGTTGAGTCAGAAGTCAAGGTCGATGAGACCGTTGACGTTCCGGAGGAGCAGGCAGAGGCTGCAAAGCCACAGCATGTTGCAAAGGAGAACAGACGTGGAGGCAAGGCTCTCCGTGAGGAGAACGAGAAGCTCAAGGAACGCTGCAAGGATGCAGAGACAAAGTACACAAGACTTCTTGCGGAGTGTGAGAACATCCGCCAGAGAAATGAAAAAGAGTCAGGCAAATTGTACGACATAGGTGCAAAGGGAGTTCTTGAGAAGCTCCTTCCTGTGGTAGACAATTTTGAGAGAGCAATGGCAGCCATTCCTGATGAGGATAAGGACAGACCATTCGAGTCGGGAGTTGCAAATATATATAAGCAGCTTATGACGTCATTGGAAAGCATAGGTGTAAAGCCTATGGATTGCGCCGGGGAACAGTTTGATCCTACATTCCACAATGCAGTGATGCATGTAGAGGATGACAACTACGAAGAGAATGTAATCGTTGAAGAGATGCAGAAGGGTTACATGTACAAGGATCAGGTGCTCAGATTTAGCATGGTAAAGGTAGCAAATTAAACTTCATAAGAAGGACCCACGGAGTGGGAGATTTCTTAATATTGTAAATTTTTTTTCTAGGAGGAAAAGACAATGGGTAAGATTATAGGTATTGACTTAGGTACAACAAATTCATGTGTAGCAGTTATGGAAGGTGGTAAGCCTGTAGTTATAGCTAACTCAGAGGGTATGAGAACAACACCTTCAGTAGTAGGTTTCCTGAAGACAGGAGAGAGAGTAGTAGGTGAGCCTGCAAAGCGTCAGGCAGTTACAAACGCAGATAAGACAATTTCATCTATCAAGCGTCACATGGGATCAGATTACAGAGTAGAGATAGATGGCAAGAAGTATTCACCACAGGAGATTTCAGCAATGATCCTTCAGAAGCTGAAGTCAGATGCAGAGGGATACTTAGGAGAGAAGGTTACAGAGGCAGTTATCACAGTTCCTGCTTACTTCTCAGATGGACAGAGACAGGCAACAAAGGATGCCGGTAAGATCGCAGGTCTTGATGTAAAGCGTATCATCAACGAGCCTACAGCAGCAGCTCTTTCATATGGTCTTGACAACGAGCAGGAGCAGAGAATCATGGTTTACGATTTAGGTGGTGGTACATTCGATGTATCTATCATTGAGATCGGTGAGGGTGTCATCGAGGTTCTTGCAACAGCCGGCGATAACAAGCTCGGTGGTGATGACTTCGATAACGCAATTACACAGTATATGCTTGATGAATTCAAGAAGGCAGAGGGCATCGACCTTTCAGGCGATAAGATGGCTATGCAGAGATTAAAGGAAGCAGCAGAGAAGGCAAAGAAGGAGCTGTCATCAGCTACAACAACCAACATCAACCTTCCTTTCATCACAGCAAACCAGGATGGACCAAAGCATTTCGATATGAACCTTACAAGAGCTAAGTTCGATGAGCTTACAGCAGATCTTGTAGACAGAACAAAGGGCCCTGTTAACACAGCACTTGCTGATGCAGGACTTACAGCAGCAGACCTTGACAAGGTACTTCTTGTCGGTGGTTCAACCCGTATCATAGCAGTACAGGAAGAGGTTAAGAGACTTACAGGTAAGGAGCCATTCAAGGGAATCAACCCTGATGAGTGTGTTGCTATCGGTGCTTGTATCCAGGGTGGTAAGCTTGCCGGAGATGCCGGTGCAGGCGAGATCCTTCTTCTGGATGTTACACCACTTACACTTTCAATCGAGACAATGGGTGGTATAGCTACTCACCTTATCGAGAGAAATACAACAATCCCTACAAAGAAGAGCCAGATCTTCTCAACAGCACAGGATAATCAGGATGCCGTTGATATCAACGTAGTACAGGGTGAGAGACAGTTCGCAAAGGACAACAAGAGTCTTGGCAGATTCAGACTTGATGGTATCGCTCCAGCAAGACGTGGAGTTCCACAGATCGAGGTTACATTCGATATCGATGCAAATGGTATCGTAAATGTATCAGCAAAGGATCTCGGAACAGGAAGAGAGCAGCACATTACTATCACATCAGGAACATCACTTTCAGATGATGATATCGATAGAGCAGTTAAGGAAGCAGCAGAGTACGAGGCTCAGGATAAGAAGCGTAAGGAAGGCATCGAGGCAAGAAATGAGGCAGATGCACTTGCATTCCAGACAGAGAAGGCACTCGGCGAGGTAGGAGATAAGCTTTCAGATTCTGACAAGGCTGGCGTAAAGGCAGATCTTGACTCCTTAAGAGCAGCAATAGACAGCACAGATGCAGAGAATATGAGCGATGCAGATGTAGATAAGATCAAGGCTGCAAAGGATAAGCTGATGGAGAGCGCACAGAACCTGTTCTCAAAGCTCTATGAGCAGAACGGTCCTGGAGCAAACGCAGGAACAGGTGCAGGCACACCTGATTACTCAGATGGCGATGTTGTAGATGGAGATTTCACAGAGGTTTAATATATAGAGGATGAAAGGTAAAGGCTATGGCAGAGACAAAGACCGATTATTATGAAGTCCTTGGTGTAACCAAGGGAGCCTCTGAAGCCGAGATCAAAAGGGCATACCGAGTGGTAGCAAAAAAATACCACCCGGATATGAACCCTGGTGATGAAGAGGCTGCAGAGAAATTCAAAGAAGCAGCTGAAGCTTATTCAGTCCTCAGTGACCCTGAGAAACGTGCAAAGTATGATCAGTTTGGCCATGCAGCATTCGACCAGAACGGCGGCGGTGCCGACGGATTTGGTGGATTTGACTTCGCAGACATGGGAGATATCTTTGGAGATATATTCGGAGATATGTTCGGTGGCGCAAGCCGTCAGAGAAATACAAATGGCCCTATGAAGGGCGCAAACATCAAGACCACCATCAGAGTAGCCTTTGAGGAGGCTATATTCGGAACCCAGAAGGAGCTTGAGCTCCCACTGAAGGATGAGTGTGATGTATGTAAGGGAACCGGTTCACAGCCGGGACACCAGCCGGAGGTCTGCGGCAAGTGCGGCGGCAAGGGCCAGATAGTGACAACACAGCAGTCACTTTTTGGAGTTGTACGTAATGTTCAGACATGTCCTGATTGTAGTGGATCTGGTAAGATCATCAGATACAAGTGTAGCAACTGTGCAGGAACAGGATATGTAAAGAGCAGAAAGAAGATACAGATAGCTATTCCACCAGGAGTAGACAATGGTACTAACATCCGAATCAAAGGAAAGGGTGAGCCTGGTATCAACGGTGGTGAGAGAGGAGATCTTACAGTTACCATACTTGTTGATCGTCATCCAAACTTCCAGAGACAGGAGTACAATCTGTATTCATCAGAGCCTATCACATTTACACAGGCAGCACTTGGTGGAGTTATCAAGATCAACACCATCGAAGGAGAGGTTGATTACACCATACCACCAGGAACACAGACAGATACACGCATAAAGCTGAAGGGCAAAGGAGTACCTAACCTCAAGAACCCAACTCAGCGAGGCGATCACTATGTAACACTTGTTGTACAGGTGCCGGAGAAGCTCACAGAGGAGCAGAAGAAGATCCTAAACCAGTATGAGCAGGCAACACTTGTAGAGACAAGACCTGCAACAGATTCAGCAGGACCATTTACATTTGGCGATCACAAGAGAAGAAAGAAAAAGTAGGTATAAAATATATGAAATGGACGAAGCTCACAATAGATACAACATGTGAAGCTGAAGACCTCATAAGCGCCTTCCTCGAAGAGGAAGGCGTTTTGGGTGTTCAGATAGAAGATAATATTCCCCTCACTGAGGAGGAGATGGAGACGATGTTTGTCGATCTCCTGCCGGATGATATGCCGGAAAATGATGGAACTGCAAAGGTGTCCTGTTTCCTTGACGATACATTTGACGTGCAGGAGATAAAGGATAAGGTGGCTGCAGAGATCAGGAGACTGTCAGAGTTTCTTCCTGTCGGAACAGGCAAGATAACCGAGAGTGAGACGAAGGAAGAGGACTGGAGAGACAACTGGAAGGCCTACTTCAAGCCATTCAGACTGTATGACAATATCATCATCAAGCCAACCTGGGAGGAAGTGCCGGAGGATGCAACGGACGAGGATATAGTTATTGAGATAGATCCCGGAACAGCATTTGGAACAGGTTCCCATGAGACGACGAGACTGTGCATAGGCCAGCTCAAGAAGTACATGAAGGATGGAGATGAGATACTCGATGCCGGAAGCGGAAGCGGTATCCTGTCATTTGTTTGCAATAAGCTGGGTGCAAAGCATGTTCTCGGTATAGACATAGATCCGATCGCTGTTGATGTGGCGGGAGAGAACAGAGATGTGAACCATATTCCTGCCGAGGCTGTGGAATTCAAGTGCGGAAATGTCCTTGAGGACCAGAAACTGGTAGAGTCAATAGGCGCAAATTATGATATAGTAGTTGCAAATATCCTTGCAGACGTTATAATTCCAATGTCGGCTGTAGTTCAGAAGTTTATGAAGGATGATGGTATTTTTATATCATCGGGTATTATAAACATAAAAGAGGATGAGGTCAGACAGGCTCTTCTTGACAATAACTTCGATATCGTAGATACTGTCTACATGAATGACTGGGTAAGCTTTGTCGCAAAAAAGCATGTATGAACCAGCGTGTGAGAGGAAATAATCAAATATGAACAGATTCTTTGTAGACGTAGATGGCAGAGATATAGGAACAGATATAAGCATAACAGGCGGAGACGTTAACCATATAAAGAACGTTCTCCGCCTTAAAGTGGGTCAGGAGATAACTGTAAGTAACGGCAGAGGAAGAGATTATACGTGCAGTATATCGGAGCTTGGCAGAGACGAGGTTCTGTGCCGCGTCGAGGATGTGAATGATAACTTTGCAGAGCTTCCGGTGGAGGTTACCCTGTTTCAGGGATATCCAAAGTCGGATAAGATGGATCTTATAGTACAGAAGATGGTGGAGCTCGGTGTCTGCCGGATAGTTCCGGTATTCACTGCGCGCACCATAGTGAAGCTTGATGCGAAGAAGGCTGCAAAGAAGACCGAGAGATGCCGGATCATAGCGGAAGCTGCTGCAAAACAGTCCGGAAGGGGAATCGTCCCTGAGATCACGGAGCCGGTAACATTTGCACAGGCGATAGAGATGGCGAAGACTCTTGATATGAATATAATTCCATATGAGGAGGCGGAGGGACTTGCAAAGTCCAGACAGATCATCGCTGATGTGACAGCACCGTCCTCTGCCCGCAGAAGTCTGGGGGTATTCATAGGCCCGGAGGGTGGCTTTGCCAGGGAAGAAGTGGAACAGGCAATGGCGGCCGGGGCGGAATGTATAACTCTTGGACACAGGATACTGCGCACTGAGACGGCCGGACTGGCGGTTATGTCGATCATCATGTTCAGTGCCGACAGGGACAATTAGAACAATATTGTAGAGATTAGTGAAAGAAAGAAGCTTGAAGCCGGACGTATATCGGTTTCGGAATGGTGGAAGACAACATGGAAGCATATTTTGACAATTCAGCGACCACCCCGGTTTATCCAGAGGTGAGAGATCTTGTGGTAAAGTTAATGGAACAGGACTATGGCAATCCGTCATCACTGCACCAGAAGGGTGTGGATGCGGCCAGATACGTGAGCGATGCCAGGGATAAGATAGCCAGGCTGCTCAAGGTTCAGGCGAAGGAGATCGTGTTCACATCGGGAGGAACAGAATCCAACAACATGGCTCTGATAGGAGGCGCACTTGCCAACAGGAGAGCGGGCAACAAGATCATCACAACTGTAGTCGAGCATGCGTCAGTCGGCAGTCCGCTGACATTCCTTGAGGATATGGGATTTGATGTTGTCAGGATCCCGACCGGAAGTGATGGCGTGGTAGATGTTGACCGGTTGGTAGATGAGGTCGACGACGACACGATCATAGTGTCAGTCATGTACGTCAACAATGAGATAGGAGCTGTCATGCCGGTGGAAGACATTGCCAGACGTATAAAGGAGAAGAATCCGAGTGTACTCTTCCATGTGGATGCCATACAGGCATTTGGCAAATATGTGATATACCCGAAGCGTATGGGAATAGACATGATGTCCATAAGCAGCCATAAATTCCACGGACCAAAGGGCGTTGGAGCACTGTTCATAAAGGACAGAGTCAAGGTCAAGCCTGTGATATACGGTGGAGGCCAGCAGGGCGGAATGCGGTCAGGAACAGAGAATGTACCGGGAATAGCCGGAATGGCACTGGCTGCCGAGATGACCTACAGAGATCTCGATGCAAATGTAGCGCACATGAGAGAACTCAAGGAACATCTTATAGATGAACTCACACAGATAGACGATGTGTACAGTAATTCCGGGGATGCACCCCATATAGCCAGCATAACCTTCAAGGGAGTGCGAAGTGAGGTCATGCTTCATGCTCTGGAAGAGAAGGGCATATATGTCTCATCCGGTTCAGCATGTTCGTCGAATAAACATTCCACAAGCAGCACGCTGAAGGCCATAGGTCTGCCACCTGAGAAGCTTGAGTCCACACTGAGATTCAGTTTTTCACCGGAGAATACAATGGAACAGATAGATTATGCAGTCGAGTGCTGCAAGGAACTTTTACCGATACTCAGAAGATATGTGAGGAAGAAATAGGAGGAAATATGCAGTACAAGGCATTTATGATAAAGTATGCCGAGATAGGCACAAAGGGAAAGAACAGGTATATATTTGAAGACATACTCTGCAAGAACATCAACAGAAAGCTGAAGCCTTACGGAGATTTCTATATCCGCAAGGAGCAGGGAAGAATATTCGTTGAGTGCAAGTCGGATTACGACTATGAGGATGTGGTAAATGCCCTTGGAAAGGTATTTGGTATCGTTGGAATATGCCCTGTTGTGGTTGAGGAGAACACAGAGTTTGAAAACCTCAAGCAGAAGGTAATAGATTATGTTGAAAAGGCATACGACAGAAAGAACTTCACATTCAAGGTGTTCACCAGAAGAAATGACAAGACATATCCTATGACTTCCATGGAGGTAAGCGCCGAGCTTGGACATTTCCTCCTTGAGGCGTTCCCTGATCTTGCAGTGGATGTGCACTCACCTCAGGAGATAATCAATGTGGAGATCAGAAAGGTAGCATATATCTATTCGATCACCATACCTGGCCCGGGAGGACTGCCGGTTGGAACGAACGGCAGAGGAATGGCACTTCTGTCAGGCGGTATAGACAGCCCTGTTGCGGCATATATGATAGCCAAGAGAGGAGTTGTTGTGGAGGCGGTATACTTCCATGCACCTCCGTTCACAAGCGAGAGAGCAAAGCAGAAGGTTATAGATCTGGCATGTCTTGTGGCCGACTACTCAGGAGCCATCAGACTCCATGTTGTCAACTTTGCCGATGTACAGATGGCAATATACGACAACTGTCCTCATGAGGAGCTCACGATCATCATGAAGAGATACATGATCAAGATAGCGGAGGAGCTGGCTGAGAAGAATGACTGTCAGTGTACGATAACAGGAGAGAGCATAGGCCAGGTTTCAAGCCAGACTGTGTTCAGCTTGAACGTTATCAACCAGGTCAGCACCATGCCGGTGTTCAGACCATGTATAGGTATGGATAAGCAGGAGATAGTAGACATATCAGAGAAGATCGGAACATACGAGACATCTATACTGCCATACGAGGATTGCTGTACGACATTTGTTGCAAAGCATCCGGTTACACATCCGGTTCTCTCTGCGATAGAGAAGTCGGAGGCAAAGCTCACAGGAATCATCGAGCCATTGTACCGCAAGGCTGTAGATACGGCAGAGGTCGTTATGTGTCGCGCAAAGCAGTAAAACAATATAAAACAGTGATAAAAGACAACAAAAAAGAGATGCTTCATAATAAGCATCTCTTTGATTATCAGATCCATATAACATACGGGGCAGAATAATGATTATTCTGCAAGGTATGGCTTCAGAGTAGCCATAATCTCATCGATACCGCTCTCTGCATGAATGTTAAGTTCGATAGGCTTTGAGATATCAAGACTGAAAATACCCATGATTGACTTTGCATCAATTACGTAACGTCCTGATACGAGGTCGAATTCTGCGTCAAATTTCGCAATGTCATTGCAAAAGCTCTTGACCTTATCGATTGAGTTTAAAGAAATCTTAACTGCTGTCATAAATAGTCCTCCTAACCCTTGTAAGTTTTTTATGTACTGTCATTATTATATTTTTATAGAATACAAAAGTCAATATAAGGAGTGTAAAATACATGCTAAAAGGAATGTCTGTGGCTGCCACAACACTTGGCTGCAAAGTCAATCAGGCGGAGACTGACAGCATGCTCGACATGCTGAAGGCTGCCGGTGCAAATATAGTGGAATTTGACGAAAAAGCAGATATATATATAGTAAATACCTGTTCTGTGACCAATATTGCGGACAAAAAATCAAGGCAGATGCTTCACAGAGCCAGAAAGATGAATCCTGATGGAATAGTGATAGCCGCAGGATGCTATGTGCAGTCAGCCAGAGAGATTCTCGAGCAGGATGAAGCTATAGATATAGTAATAAGCAACAATAAGAAGAAAAGTATCACAGAAATAGTTAATGATTATATTAATGTGAGAAACAATGGAAAAAATGCCCCAGGTAAAGATCATGAAGCCATGGAATACTTCGTGGATATATCCAGAGAGACTGAGTACGAGGAGATGGGCGGCCATGTCCCTGTGGGACACACAAGGGCATATGTCAAGATCCAGGACGGCTGCAATCAGTTCTGCTCATACTGCATAATCCCGTATGTAAGAGGAAGGATAAGAAGCAGAAGCCAGGAGGCGATCCTTGCAGAAGTATCAGAGCTTGCGGAGGCAGGAATAAAAGAAGTTGTGCTTACCGGTATACACATATCGTCATATGGCAAAGATAAGAATAATGAGGGAGCACTTATAGAGCTTATAGAGGCTATCTCAAAAATCAAAGGAATCAAGAGAATAAGGCTTGGTTCACTTGAGCCGGGGATAATAACAGAGGAGTTTGTGGAGAGAATTTCATCCAATTCGAAAGTATGTCCACACTTCCATCTGAGCCTGCAGAGCGGCTGTGATTCAGTGCTAAAGAGAATGAACAGAAAGTACACTTGCAAGCAATACTTTGAAAAATGTGACATGCTGAGAAAGGCGTATAAGTCCCCTGCGCTCACCACGGATGTGATAGTGGGCTTCCCGGGAGAGACTGAGGAAGAATTTGCAGAGACTGTCAGATATCTGACGGAGCTCAATCTGTATGAGATGCATATATTCAAGTATTCTCCGAGAAAGGGAACAGTCGCTGCCGCCATGAAAGAGCAGGTTGCCCCTGAGATAAAGAATGAGCGAAGCGATGTGCTGCTTAAGCTTGCCCATGACAACAAGACCGCATATGAAGCCCAGTTTGAGGGCTGTGAGCTTGAAGTCCTGGTGGAAGAGGTTGTAAAAAAGAACAATAAGACATATCTCAGGGGACATACGGAGAGATACATGGATATACTCATAGATGTGGGCGACATATCCATGCCGGAGAGTTTTGTGAACAGCTTTGTGTATGTGACATATACCCAAAATGGGGGAAACCTTCCTTTACTTTTGTAGTTTTTTATATTAGAATAGGAATGTTAATTGGCTCATGAGATAATAACAAGATGAGGACGTGATTTGATGAATAACGAAAGTACACAGAATATTGTTCCAATCAAGGACGCGACAGTGGACGTACGCGAGATAATTGGAGAAGTATACGATGCACTTACCGAGAAAGGATATAATCCGGTAAGCCAGGTTGTTGGGTACATAATGAGCGGTGACCCGACATATATCACAAGCTACAAGAATGCGCGAAGCCTGATCATGAAGGTGGAGAGAGACGAGATCATTGAGGTTTTACTTGAGGACTACATCAAGAATAACCTCGTGTAAAGGAAAAGAATAGTATGAGAATATTGGGACTTGACTATGGAACCAAGACGGTGGGAGTTGCCGTGAGCGATCCGCTCAAGATGACTGCCCAGCCGCTGGAGACGATAGAGAGAAAGTCGGCGAACAAGCTGAGACAGACACTTGCCCGCATAGAGGCCATACTTGAAGAGTATGGAGCGGCAGGAGAGCGCGACCGCATAGAGCTGATAGTGCTTGGCTACCCGAAGAACATGAACAATTCAGAGGGAGACAGATGTGAGGCCACACAGGCATTCAAGGAGGATCTTGAGCGCAGAACAGGACTTGAGGTTGTTCTGTGGGATGAGCGCCTTACCACTGTGGAGGCAGAGCGGATCCTTATGGACAGCGGAGTGAGAAGAGAGAACAGGAAGACGTACATAGACAAGATGGCGGCTGCGGTCATACTGCAGAACTATCTTGATGCGAAGTGCAGCAGTCTGTGATAGACACAGACCTTCTGCCTTTGTTTTGTGTACGCCTGAAGTGAAGAAGTATTAAGAGGTTTATATGGCAGAGAACAGGAAGACGGACAACAGTATCATATTTGAAGCAGAAGATGGAACAGAAGTGGAATTCTCGGTTGTGGAGCAGACCACACTTGGCGGCGTGAATTATCTGTTCGTTATAGACAAGGCGGATGATGAATCATTCCTTATCCTTCGCGAGAACAACGGAGCTGATACGGAAGAGATGGCAGCATACGATATTGTGGAAGATGAAAATGAATTAGAGGCGGTCATCAAGATATTTGACGAGCTGCTTGAGGACGTAAATTTGGAGGTATAAGAAAATTGAATAAGAATAATAAAGAGACAGTGAAGATCATTCCTTTGGGCGGTCTGGAACAGATTGGAATGAATATCACTGCGATAGAGTATGAGGACTCTATCATAGTCATTGACTGCGGACTGGCATTCCCTGAGGACGACATGTTAGGAATCGATCTGGTAATTCCTGATGTCACCTATCTCAAGGAAAACGCGGACAAGGTCAGGGGACTCGTGGTTACCCATGGACATGAGGATCACATAGGAGCCATACCGTACATTGAGAAAGAATTAAACATGCCGATCTATGCGACCAAGCTGACCATGGGTCTTATAGAGAACAAACTGAAGGAACACAACCTTATGAACAACACCAGAAGAAAGGTTGTAAAGTATGGTCAGAATATAAATCTTGGGGCATTCAGAGTGGAATTCATCAGAACAAACCACTCCATAGCAGATTCGGCGGCCCTTGCTATATACACACCGGCCGGACTTATTGTCCACACCGGAGATTTCAAGATAGACTACACACCGGTATTTGGCGGAACCATAGATCTTCAGAGATTTGCTGAGCTCGGCAAGAAGGGTGTACTTGCACTCATGGCTGACTCGACAAATGCTGAGAAGGAGGGCTTCACACAGTCAGAGAAGACAGTGGGAAGAACATTTGACAACTTGTTCAACGACAACAAGGATCACAGGATCATCATAGCGACATTTGCATCCAACGTTGACAGAGTACAGCAGATCATCAATTCAGCTTACAAGTATGGCAGAAAGGCTGTCATAGAGGGACGAAGCATGGTGAACATCATCACCACGGCGTCCGAGCTTGGATATATCAACATACCGGATAACACACTCATAGATATAAGCGAGATGAAGAACTACCCGGATGAGAAGGTTGTTCTCATCACCACGGGAAGTCAGGGAGAGAACATGGCTGCGCTGTCACGTATAGCTGCATCCATACACAATAAAGTAGCCATAAAGCCTGGTGATGTGGTCATTTTCAGCTCACATCCTATACCGGGAAATGAAAAGGCGGTATTCAAGGTTATAAATGAGCTCGAGGCGAAGGGTGCACACGTTATATTTGAGGATACACACGTATCCGGGCATGCCTGCCGTGAGGAGCTCAAGCTTATATATGCGCTCACAAGACCGAAATATGCAATACCTGTCCACGGTGAGTATAGACACCTCAAGAGACATGCAGAGCTTGCAGTTGAGATGGGAATCCCTAAGGAGAATGTCAAGATCATGACCACAGGCGATGTTCTTGAGATCGGTGAGGAGAAGTTCGACGTTGTCGGCAAGGTTCCTGCACAGGGAGTATTTGTGGATGGACTTGGAGTTGGAGATGTTGGAAATATCGTCCTCAGAGACAGACAGCTTCTGTCACAGAATGGCCTCATAATCATAGTTGTGACCCTGGACAGATACAGCAACCAGCTTGTTGCAGGGCCGGATATAGTGTCAAGAGGCTTCGTGTACGTCAGGGAGTCTGAGACACTTATGGAAGACTGCAGGATCACATGTCAGGAGGCTCTCGACAGATGCCTGAGCCGCGGCGTGACAGACTGGGGTAAGATCAAATCCGTGATAAAGGATGACATGGGAGAGTTCCTCTGGAAGAGGACAAAGAGAAGCCCTATGATCCTTCCTATAATCACAGAGGTGTAGAAGGGTGAGAAAATGACAGATACATTGGAACTTAGCAGACAATTGAATGCGTGCATCAAGGATTCTGATGTCTACAAGAATTATCAGTATTGCAAGGATAAGCTTAGACAGAAACCAGAAAAACTTCAGCAGCTCATGGAATTTCGTAAGAAAAATTATGAAATACAGAATAACGAAATGCTTGACAATCCATATGATGAAGTTAATAATCTATTCATGGAATATGACTCCATAGTCCATGATACTATAGTCAATGACTTTATCAGGGCGGAGCAGAAGCTGGTGAGAATGATGAAGCTTGTATATGAACAGATAGCGGACGATCTTGATTTCGATATCATAGATGAGGACGCCCGGTGATTCGCGCTGGCTGGGATGTATTTGTGAACAAGGAGAATAACGATTATGGCTTTAGATAGTGCTAGAAGTATGAAGAAGATTCTGAGGTTCCTTTTTGGACTATTCATCAATGTATGTATTTTATTTATATTGGTAAAGGCTTTCTCATACTCGTATGATTTTGCGTATCAGGTGTTTGCCACAAGGGCTGCGGATCCGGGCAGCAACCGGAAGGCAACTATACAGATAACTCAGGACGAGCCGCTTCTGGATGTGGCGGATTCCCTTAAGACGGCGGAGGTCATCAAGGACAAATACGCTTTTATACTGAAGGTCAGAATAGGCGGATATGCAGATGATATCCAGCCTGGTACATATCAGATAGCACCGAGCGATACAAATCAGGAGATAATAGAGATCATAACGGGAAATGGCAAGAGTTCCTCGGGGGATAGCAGCGGAGACAGCGGTGATGACTCCTCCAGCGAGGACAGTGCCGAGGAATAGACAGAGAGGATAATTATGGTATGTGATGAAAGACTTGCGTCATTTATCAATTCCTTCAATACAGACTACGATGAGGTTGTGACCTCGATCAGAAGAGAGGCAGAAGAGAACAGGGTACCTATCATAAGACGAGAGGCCGGAGAGTTCATCAAGATGTTGATTCTTATGAACAGGCCGAAGAAGATTCTTGAGATAGGTTCAGCCGTTGGCTTTTCTGCCATTTTTATGAGTAGATTTCTGGATGATGACGCACATATAACAACTATAGAGAATTATCAGCCGAGAATAGAAGAGGCGAAGAAGAATATAGTCAGAGCCGGGGCTTCAGACAAGATTACTCTGCTTGAGGGCGATGCACTGGAGATATTACCAGAGATGACAGAAAGCTATGACATGGTGTTCATGGATGCAGCTAAGGGTCAGTATGGCAATTTTTTCACGGAGGCTATACGGCTGCTTGCTCCAAAGGGGGTATTGCTCTGCGACAACGTGCTTCAGGACGGAGATGTCCTTGAGAGCAGATTTGCAGTTACCAGAAGAAACAGAACGATACATTCAAGGATGAGAGAATACCTGTACGAGCTCACCCACAATGAACATTTGGAGACGGCCATACTCAATATAGGGGATGGAATGAGCCTCAGTATCAGGAAATAAACGAAAAATGGTTGGAGGAAACGATATGAGAGATAAGAAACCAGAGCTTCTTGTCCCGGCGGGCGGACTGGACACGCTCAAGGTGGCCGTGGACTATGGAGCTGACGCAGTGTATATAGGCGGACAGGCATTTGGCCTCAGAGCGAAAGCAGACAACTTTTCCATAGAAGAGATGAAACAGGGCGTGGAATATGCCCATGCACATAATGCCAAGGTGTATGTGACAGCCAATATATTTGCACACAACTATGATCTGGATGGAATAAGAGCTTATTTTGGCGAGCTGAAAGATACAGGTGTGGACGCTGTTCTTGTATCCGATCCGGGCGTGTTTACCATAGCTCGTGAGACTATGCCGGATATGGAATTACACATAAGCACACAGGCCAACAACACGAACTACATGACATACAAGTTCTGGTATGACCACGGCATAAAGCGGGTTGTGTCTGCCAGAGAACTGTCCCTTGCGGAGATATCACAGATAAGAGCAAACATACCGGACGATATGGAGATAGAGTCATTTATCCATGGCGCTATGTGTATATCATATTCAGGAAGATGCCTTCTCAGCAACTACTTCACAGGCAGGGATGCGAATCATGGTGCGTGCACACATCCATGCAGATGGAAGTATTCCATCGTCGAGGAGACCAGGCCGGGAGAGTATATGACCATCAACGAGGACGACAGGGGAACATATATATTTAACTCCAAAGATCTGTGCATGATAGAGTACATCCCGGAGATGATGAAAGCCGGAATAGACAGCTTCAAGATAGAGGGACGTATGAAGACGGCTCTGTATGTGGCTACCGTTGCCAGAACCTACAGAAAAGCCATAGATGATTATATGGAGTCAGAAGAGAAGTACAGAGCAAACATGGAATACTACAAGAGAGAGATAGCCAAATGCACATACAGGCAGTTCACAACGGGATTTTATTTCGGGAAGACAGACTCAGAATCACAGATATATGATAGCAACACATATGTAAAAAACTATACGTATATTGGAACTGTGAGAGAGGTTACCCCGGATGGCTGTGTATGCTTTGAGCAGAAGAATAAGTTTCTGGTGGGAGAGAAGCTTGAAGCCATGGGCTTTGATGGAACAAATATAGAGTGCGAGGTTCAGGCGATATACGACGAGGAAGGAAACAGTATGGACTCTGCGCCACATCCAAAGCAGAAATTGAGGGTGAAGCTTGATAAGGAGCTTGAGACCGGTATTATACTGAGAAGAAAAGAGTGATCATAAGGATGTCTGGATGTCAATCCAGGCATCCTCTTAATTTCCCGAGAGCCTTTTTCTCTATGCGCGATACATAAGATCTGGAGATTCCGAGCGTACAGGCGACCTCCTTTTGGGTGAGAGGTGACTGCCCGTCAAGACCGTAGCGCATATATATGATCTCTCTTTCTCTGGAGGAGAGGAGCGATGATATGCAGGAGGGGAGCAGGCACAGGTGGTCATCCTGTATCATTTTGTCCAGAACGTTGACGTTCTCCGAACCTATGATGTCAAGGATGACGATCTCGTTACCCTCTTTATCAGTGCCGATGGGATCGTAGATCGAGACCTCACGCGCCTTCTTCTTCTCGTGGCGGAGAGTCATGAGAAGCTCGTTTTCGATACATTTGGCGGCGTATCCTGACAGTTTGCAGCCTTTGTCGGGTCTGTAGCTGTCTATGGCTTTGATGAGACCTATCGTGCCTATGGACAGAAGATCCTCGGGATCCCTCACGGCGGAATTGTACTTTCTGGATATGTGGGCGACCAGACGGAGATTGTACTCTATCAGAATGCTGCGGGCAGCCTTGTCACCGGACAGGCACAGCGCAATATATTTTTTTTCTTCTTCGGGAGTTAGTGGGTTTTTAAACGCTTCCATATATTAACTGCTCCCGTAAATTGATTGTACCGGCTGCACATTTGTTGGACGGGCTATTTTACAATTAGTACAGTCAGCTTGCTTATATAATATGTTTATTGTGCAGAAATAGTGCTTATCCACCCTGTAAAATTGCCGAAATCTGATAAATGTGCAAAAAAATATATCAAAATATGTACAAAATGTTTAAAATGTGAAAATACTGTGATATAATACGCTTTAGGTATTTGGATAATTCTGCCTGTGCGCAGGATTGCGAGAGACGTGAGGAGGGTATTTAGAGAATGCGATTAAGCGTGGGACGTAAGAAGATCAGAATTGGAGATGTCCTTGTAGCAGCGGGGGCTATCACGGAGGAGCAGCTTCAGGAAGGACTTGCAAAGCAGAAGGAGACCGGCAGAAAGCTCGGTAACGCCCTGGTTGATCTGGGATTTATAAGTAACGACATGCTGATTACGGTACTTACAACCCAGTTGGGAATTGACTACATAGAGCTCAAGGGAGCTAAGATCGAGGAGAAGGTTATACACATGGTGCCTGAGAACATGGTCACCAAGTATCAGGCCATACCTATAGAGATAGATCCTGATAACCCGAACATCCTCAAGGTAGCCATGGCGGATCCTATGGATATCATGGCCATGGACGATATAGGACTTGTCACCAACCTTCAGGTTGAGCCGATGCTCGCCTCGGAGGAGGGTATAAAGAACGCTATAGATAAGTACTACGGAAGCGCTCAGGCTATGGAGGCTGCTGAGGCCTACAGACAGGAGCAGCAGAATGTGCTCGGCGGAGGCGACGAGGAAGAGGGCAACGAAGAAATCGATAATTCCCCTATCGTACTTCTGGTTAAGCAGATCATCGAAGGCGGAGTAAGACAGAGAGCGTCAGATATACATATAGAGGCTCTGGAGAACAGCGTCAGAGTCAGATACAGAATAGATGGTGCACTTAAGCAGGTTATGTCATACGACCTCAGCATACTGGCAGGTATCACAGCCCGTATCAAGATCATAGGCGGTATGGATATAGCAGAGAAGAGAAAACCACAGGATGGTCGTATCACCATCATGGTTGACAGAAGAGAGTTTGATGTCCGTGTTTCTATCCTTCCAACAGTTTTCGGAGAGAAGACGGTTATGAGACTTACATCCAAGGACGGTCTGACAAAACCGAAGAGTGCCCTTGGTTTCGATGCAGAGCAGGAGAAGGTTTTCGATAATATCCTCAGCAACCCACATGGTATCATCCTTGTAACGGGACCTACAGGATCAGGAAAATCAACTACACTGTACACATCACTCAGTGAGCTTAACACAGAGGATGTTAACATCATCACCGTTGAGGACCCTGTCGAGGCGAACATCAACGGTATCAATCAGGTGCAGGTTAATAACAAAGCGGACATGACTTTCGCGGCAGCCCTCAGATCTATCCTTCGTCAGGATCCGGATATCATCATGATAGGAGAGATCCGAGACGGTGAGACAGCAGGAATCGCCGTACAGGCCGCTATCACAGGACATTTGGTTGTATCGACACTGCATACTAACTCAGCGGCTTCGACCATCACCCGTCTTATCGATATGGGTATTGAGTCATACATCGCCGGTGATGCTGTTGTTGGAGTTATTGCACAGAGACTTGTGCGAAGACTTTGTACCACATGTAAGCAGCCGAGACTTGTGGAGGATGATGAGAGAGTTCAGCTCGGTGTTCCGGCTGACGAGGAGGATGTCATCATCTACGAGCCACAGGGATGCCCACTGTGTAACGACACAGGCTATTCAGGACGAATCGGTGTATACGAGATGATGCCTGTATCAAGAGAGCTTCAGGCTGTTATCGCTTCCGGAGCCACAGCGGATGTCATTGAGAAGCAGGCCCTCAAGGAAGGAATGCTCACACTGAAGATGGGAGCTGCCAAGCACGTTCTTGATGGCATCACATCCATAGCAGAGATGAACAAGATTGTTCACAGTACAGTGACCGTGGCCGAGGGAGTGGATATGGGAGAGCTGTAAGATATAAGAGATATATAATGAGATTATATATAAATTGTAATTATTAATGCAAAAGGGAAAGGAAGGGACAAGTTATGTTAGACATGAAGGAATTACTTGCCTTCTCTGTAGAAGCAAAGGCGTCAGATGTTCATATAGCTGTAGGTATACCACCTAAGCTCAGAATCAACGGTAAGCTCACCGAGGTTGAGGTTCCGGCACTGTCACCTGCTGATGCGGCAGAGGCAATTGGATCTACTATGAAGGATAGGCATAAGGCCATACTTCAGGACAGAGGAGAGGTCGATTTCTCATTCGACTCACCTGAGACCGGACGTTTCCGTGTCAATGTATTCATGGACAAAGGAAACATGGCAGCAGCGTACAGACGAGTTGAGACACAGATCCCAAGACCTGACCAGCTTGGTATTCCAAGGGAGGTTGTGGAGCTCTACAAGAGAAAGAGAGGACTGGTTCTCGTAACAGGACCTACAGGTTCTGGTAAGTCGACCACACTTGCTTCTATTATAAATAAGGCGAATGAGAACCTTACGGATCATATCATCACACTGGAGGATCCTATAGAGTACATTCACCATCACAACAAGGCAATAGTTAACCAGCGAGAGGTTGGTATGGATACACTCAGCTATGCGAATGCACTCCGTGCAGCACTCCGTGAGGATCCTGATATCATCCTCGTAGGAGAGATGCGAGATCTTGAGACTATCTCCACAGCCATAACCGCTGCCGAGACAGGACATTTGGTATTCTCCACACTGCATACAATCGGTGCGGCAAGTACCATCGATCGTATCATAGATATCTTCCCTACAAACCAGCAGCAGCAGGTAAGAGTTCAGCTCGCGATGGTTCTTGAGGGAGTTATCTCACAGTCACTTCTTCCTATAGCGAGCGGCAACGGACGAGTTGCAGCCTTCGAGGTAATGCTTGCATCACCTGCTATACGAAGTCTGATACGAGAAGCCAAGACTCATCAGATCCAGTCAACTATCCAGACAAGCAGAGCCTTAGGTATGATCACTATGGACGATGCATTGTATGATCTGTATGCTTCAGGAACCGTCACAAGAGAGGTTGCCATGACATACGCACAGGATCAGCAGTACCTGAGAAAGAAGATCAACGGACAGTAAGATATATGGAATAATCGATTACCATATGGAAAAATGTGGTATAATAACCAAGTTGCATTGTGCATATTGTCTAAAAAATAACGTGCAAATAATTAAATGTTGATTAAATCTGTGTGGTATAGTAAGATATTTTACATATAATTTATGTTGCATTATTGCGCTTTTAAAGTGTAGATACATGAAAACGTAAGAATATTAAGATTGGGTCGGAGGAGAGACAATGGCAGTATTTAATTACAAGGTTGTTGACAGAGATGGTAAGAATAAAAAAGGTACCATCGAGGCCCCTAACAGAGACGGTGCTGAGAAGAAGCTGAAGTCAGAAGGCTACTCGATTATGAGCCTGACAGAGCAGAGCAGCCCGCTTGGGGGTATAGGATTTAAGAAGAAGGTCAAGTCAAGAGACCTGGGTGTATTCTGTAAACAGTTCTCAGCGGTCATCAAGGCTGGTGTTACCATCATATCCGCACTGGAGCTGATGGGAGATCAGATCGAGAACAAGACACTGAGAAAGGCCATAGCAGATGCGCGTACATATGTAGAGAAAGGTGGAACTCTGGCGGATGCGCTCAGAGTTAACCCGGATGTATTCCCGCCTATCATGATCAACATGGTGGCAGCCGGTGAGATGTCTGGTAATCTTGAGATTTGCTTGGACAGACTGGTAGAGCATTTCGAGAAGGACAATGCATTGTCATCCAAGATCAAGGGTGCCATGACATATCCTATCGTAGTTCTCTGTGTTATGGTTATAGTTATCATAGTAGTGTTGGTAGCGGTTATACCAAACTTCTCAAGTATGTTTGAAGAGATGGGAACTCAGCTTCCACTCGCAACTCGTATGATGATGGCTGCGGCAGATTTTGTCATGTATAAGTGGTGGCTGCTCATAATCATAGTTGCGGCGATAGTATTCGGTGTTAAGTTCTTCAAGAAGACGCCGTTTGGTGAACAGCTCTTTGCGAACATAGGACTTAAGGCACCTATATTTGGCAACCTGAATGTGAAGACGGCGTGTGCAAGATTTGCCAGGACCATGAGCACACTGATGGCGTCAGGTATATCCATGATAGATGCGGTTGAGCAGGTTGCGAAGATGATGGACAACAAGATTATCAGAGATGGTCTTATGGATGCTAAGATTCAGGTATCCAAGGGTGTGCCACTCTCAAAGCCTCTTAAGGATATGACGATGCTTCCACCTATGCTCTCAGCCATGACAAAGATTGGAGAGGAGACAGGAGATATAGAGGAGATGCTCAGCAAGGTTGCTGACTACTATGACGAAGAAGTTGAGGCGGCAACAAATGCGCTTACAGCAGCTATGGAACCTATGATTATGGTTCTTCTTGCAGGTGTTGTTGGCATGATAGTTGCAGCGGTATATGGACCTATCATGAGTATGTACAACGCTATGGACAATGTATAATCAAAAGAGGAAAGTTAGATGAACAGAAACAAAGGCTTTTCACTGGTGGAGCTTATCATAGTCATAGCAATCATGGCTATTCTTGCCGGAGCACTTGCACCGGCGCTCATAAAGTACATAGCAAAGTCAAGAAGATCGACCGATGTGTCGAACGCCCAGACTATAGCGACGGCAGTCGCCAATGCCTTATCGGTAGAGAAGGCATATGATGATGCCACACCTGGTGATTACCCGGTGAATACCGATGGCACACAGCTTGGCACATCGAATGCGTTCACATCAGAAGTCACAAGTCAGCTTGGGACAAGTACATTCAAGCCAAAGTATGACAAGGACAAGCAGTTCACTATCACAGTCAATAGTGATAAGGCTACATTCACCGTAAAGGTGGACAGCTCAGAGCTGTATCCGGATGTGTGTGATGCTTACAAGTAACATACGTCTGGTAGCTATTTGATATATCATGTATGACCTGCATGATAACTAAAAAGGTTAAACCCGGTAGAACGAGGATGCCGGTTTGATATAGTGCAAAGCACATAACAACACACAATAAACAACTAAAAAGGAGAGTAATATTATGAAGAAAAACAACAAAGGTTTCTCATTAGTAGAGTTAATTATCGTTATTGCTATTATGGCAATCCTTGCTGGAGCTCTTGCACCAGCACTTATCAAGTACATCGCTAAGTCAAGAAGATCAACAGATGTATCAAACGCACAGACAATCGCAACAGCAGTTACAAACGCACTTTCAGTAGAGGCAGCTTACGATGCAGCAGATGCTGGTGATTATACATTATCAACAACAAAGCCTGTTGCAGTAACAGGAACTGGTGCTGCATTTACAAGCGAGGTTGTATCACAGCTTGGTTCAGCTGCATACAAGCCAAAGTATGATAAGAATCAGTCATTTATGTTTACACTTAGCTCAGACAAGTCTACTTTCACTGTAACAGTTAATGGTTCAGAGCTTTACCCAGATGTATGTGCTGAGTACAAGTAAGATCCTGACAAACTTGTGTAAACTTACGGATTGTTCATGAGAACAAGATAGGTGTTACATAAGTGTAGCACAAGACGGTGATTATACCTATTGCAACCTCGTACAGGCAGTGAGTGTGATCATCGTCAGGTGCTGACACATTTTCTACTATTTATATTTATAGTAGCTGGGGATTTTCCCCGGTTGCTATATCTTTACACGGAGCTGAATATGAAGGAATAATTGTTATACAGTCTGATCCTTTGTACTCACTCTTTCTTTGCAGTCAGCGGTTTTTTGTATATGTGACAAGTCACATAGCATGACTTATGGCGGCAACTGGCTTACCTAGGTAGAGCTGGTACTTATTTTTCAGTGAGTTTCTTCTATATAAAAGGGTCATTATGTGGATGAGATGAGCTATTAAAAGGGTGACAGAATGTTGACCTTTATCCGGAAAGCACTTATCCGGAACAATTATATGAATGGGGTGAACAGCGGTAAGCTGGTACTCAAAGCAATGTGGAATTTTCCATACAAAACTACTGATTAGCGAGGGAGGCTATAAAAATGGCGAGTAATAATAAAGTCTTAACAATCGACATTACAAATGAAAGTATTACTATCGTTGAAGTTACACCTTCAAACAAGAAGCAGTCAACGATACACAACGCTATCATCTTCGAGACACCGGAAGATGCCTATGAGGATGGCGTGATCAGAGACAAAGAGAGAATAGCAGAGGCAATCAAGTCTCAGCTCTCAGCAAATGGAATAACAAACAAGAACGCGATATTCGTTCTTACCTCTACAAAGATCGTTAACAGAGAGGTTCTTGTACCTTTCGTTAAGGAGAACAAAATCAAAGGAATTATTAATGCGAACTCATCAGAGTATTTCCCTGTTAATATAGAGGATTACGTAGTGTCTCATACAGTGCTTGAGACAGTTACTGATGAAGAGAATAACAAGCAGCTCAGAGTTCTTGCAGTCGCTGCACCAGAGAACATGGTAAGATCATACTATGATCTCGCAGCTATGGCTGGACTGAAAGTAGTAGCACTTGATTATATTGGTAATGCAATGCTTCAGTTGATCAAGACTCAGACAACAGAGGCAATGACAACTATGGTAATCCAGTTGGGCAGTGAATCAACAGTGCTCAACATCGTAAAAGGAGATACACTTCTCCTTCAGAGAACAGTTCCGTACGGTACCAATGTGGTAGTCAACGAAGTTATGGATGCGAAGGGCGTGGATGCAACTACAGCTATGACTCTTCTCCAGAACGAAAGACTTCTCACAGTTGATTTCGATGACAATGCTATAACAGGAGCATTCAGATATCTCATCAACAATATCGGCCGTGTGATGGACTTCTTCACATCAAAGAATCCTGATAAGCCTATTGATGATGTATTTCTCACAGGTGATGGAGCCCTTATCAAGGGAATCGACGGCTTGTTCAAGGTTCAGCTCAATGTATCAACCAGAGTAATGGATACATTGTATAACATCAAATTTGACCCAAAGATTGATCTCAAGATTTATAATCCTGTATATCTCATGGTTCCTATCGGAGCTGCCTTTGACCCTATGGGCTTCGAGCTTGGTGAGACTGGCAGCAAGGGTGGTGCAAGCAGTGTTGACACAACACCACTGGTTATAGCATTTATCATCATAGCAGTCATAGTTGCAGGTGGTGTTACAGCGTACTCATTTATAGCTAAGAATAAGGCTCAGTCAAAACTTGATCAGGTGAATAGAGATATTGATTCAATCAAGGATATAGAGCAGATTGTTCAGGACTATGAAGATGCAGAAAGTGTATACATGGATGCTCAGAATATGTACAGTTACACAGAGAACCTCAATGAGAATGTTGGAACACTTATTGCGGAGCTTGAGGACAAGATGCCAAAGGGAATCAGTCTTACAGCGTTTGATTCATCTTCAACAGAGGTTAGTTTCACAGGTAACACGAAGTCGTACGAGGATATAGCTGCATTTGCAATAAACCTCAAGGATATAGAGTGCATAGACAATTCATTCGTTCAGTCTGTCACTGAGAATGTGGATCAGCAGAGCGGGGATACAACATACGACTTTACAGTTACATGTATCTACAAGGATGTAAATGCAGATGATACCGAGACTTCAACAGATGAAGTATCAGTTAATTAAGGAGGGACTATCATGGATTCAATCACAAAGGGACAGAGAAATCTATTATTATTCTTATTGGGAATTGCTATCTTAGTGCTTCCTATAAGATTTCTTGCCATGGGCAATTTCGATGACAAGAAGAGTATTGAGAGTCAGTACAACGAGAGACAGACATATTACAACAGCCTGCTTGAGAAGGATGCGAACAGACAGCAGTACATAGCTGACACTGAGAAGTACAAGGCAGACTATGAGGCTGTTCTTGCAGAATTTCCATCAGAGCTGTATCAGGATAACACGATCATGTATTTACAGGGTGTAAAGGATAAGTATAAGTTCAACTTTCCTAGTGTAACAATGGGTGAGGAGACACTTTTCTATACACTTGGCGCAGGCGCTGTGGGCGACGTTACCGTTGCTGATAATTCAAGTGCTTCAACAGATGCAGCAGCATCTGACGTGACTATAGATGAGTCAGCAGCTACAGCATCAGGTTACAACTGCTATTCAGCATCATTCCCTGTCACATACGAGGGAGACTACAAGGATATCAAGGATGTCATCGACTACATCAAGAATGGTGATTACAGAATGACTCTTGACGATGTCACTATAGCATTCAACGAACAGACAGGAAAGTATGAGGGAGATATGACGATAACCTCATATGCAGTAAACGGTGATGACAGAACTACAGATCACGCAGATGTGAATGTACAGACAGGTACAAACAACATCTTTGGAAACCCAACAGTAAAGTCTACTACGACTACGACCACAACAACAGCCCAGTAGATGCATACACTTAAATGGAGTGAACAAATAAATGGTTAAATCAAACAATAAAGGATTTAGTTTAGTAGAGATTATAATCGCTGCTGCCATATTTGCCATTCTGATCTATCCGATAACCAATGCATTGATCACAGCCACGAAGACGGGTACTACATCGACGAAGAAGCAGTATGCAGTCGAGAAGGCTGAGGAGATCATGGAGATCTTTAAGACCGCTGATCTGTCAGGAAATGTGAATATTCCTGATGGCAATGGAACAAAGACATATTCCTTTACAAAGGGAACACCATCGGGAAAGTCTATTACATTGCCGAATTCTAAAACGGCGGAATATTCGGACACAACCTATACCTGCAACGATGTATCCATAGGAAAATCTTATGAGACCTACACCTGTCAGGTGGATGTGAATGATGCGGCATATCAGGTCCTTAAGAATGGATATGTGCTTGCAGGTCTTGATGGTGGTGCGACATTCAAAAGCGATGAAAGTGGCGCCATACAGACTAATGCTACGGAATCGGGAACTATCAGAAATCTGGACAGCAAACAGTCGGCTATCATTATAGGTGCCACCTATAATGTAGCCGCAACAGGCAGCAATCTTGATAATCTCGCATATCAGTATTTCCTGGATGCGAAGCTTGACGTGCTGAGAAAGTATGATGTGCAGTACAACCATTATCTTTCCGGTGGTGGAACATTCGATGAGGATCATTTCCAGAAGAATACCAAGATCAAGATATCAAAGCTGGGATCCACATATACAGTTGAGTGTTATGTGGAATACACAGATTATACAACGGTCTCAGTTATCAGATCACAGTATGAGAGCTCAGGCAAAAATGTATACAAGCCTACCACCTTATATGGTGATGGAATAGTATACAAGCAGGAGTTTACGAATGGTTTGCCACCTGTGTATCTTCTCTATGTTCCGGCGATATACAATGGTTCATACTGTACGACAGATACCATAACGGTGGATAATTCAGGAATATCTGAGAAGGCGGATGTGTATGTATTCGAGACGACAGCAGAGCTCAGCGATACATACAAGAAGATCATACGTGAGCAGTTCAATGTGGCGAACGTTGATGATCTTACATATACGAATGCAGGAAAGAACACCAAGATGTCAGATGTCAAGGTGAGACTTAAGCTGGCAGCGGGAGCAAAGTCGTCAGATCTTAATGTATATGCCAACTTTGACTTTGACAATGTTAATTCTGACTATCCTGTAGCTCGTTTGACAGAGGATCAGAGTGACAGTGTATATATGTACGATATAACAGTTACTTTGACAGATAGTAAAGGAAACAAGACGACGGTTACTGGAACAAGGGGGAAGTAACAGATGATTGAGAGATTAAAGCGAAAGCTTAGGCATAACGATGATCACGGTTCAAGTTTCGTCCTTGTAATAGTCGCAACCACATTTATGTGCATTCTTGCTTCAGCGATACTTATGGGAGCTATGATGACATACAAGCTCAAATTTTATAAGCTGAATTCCCTGAATAACTTTTATGAGGTAGAAACTGCACTTGATGAGATGTATGCGGGGGTAGGCGCAGCGACCAATGAGCACCTTTATTCAGCGTATACAACTACGGCTGAATTGGTTGTTGTGTATGATACTAAGGCTCAGGCGTATACTACCCTTGACAATAAATCGGCAAATGAGCTTTTCAAAAAGCTTTTCATGACAGGCTTTGTTGCAGATACAAACTATAAGAGTCTTAAGAACGTGACAGATACACTTCAGTCTTTCATATCTAATGAGTATGATGCAGTGGACAATCCGGATGGTGTCAGACTTGATACATCGAACATGAAGCTTATATATACTGATGTTAATAACAAGACAACAACTCAGTATTATAAGAATAATGGAGGAATTAAGACGGAGAAGCAGTCGGGTTACGAAAATGACAAGGTTCAGTCTGTCACATTCAAGAATGTGTGTGTTAAGAGAAGTGTGGATCTGCAGGGATCAACAGCAGGAACCTATGAGCAGTCTATCACTACGGATATTGTTCTCACGGAGCCTGAATATAATGTATCGTTTGATACAAGCAGTGTAGCTAGCAATACATTGTATGAGTATGCGATACTTGCAGATATGGGTGTTGAAGTTGGCGAGGACAATGATAATAAGACAACAGATGCGCAGGTAAAGGGTAATATCTACGCAGCAAGCGATTATTACAATAAGGATTATAACGATGTAGCCGAGACAAAGGTTACGAACAAATATGAGAGTAAGCCTAGTACAATGTGGGGAACAAAGGACAGCAGTGCTTATTCCGGAATATTTGTAAATGGAAAAAATACATCACTTACACTCAACTCTGATGTTGTTGTGTGTTCAGGTTCTCTTGCAGCATACAATGGAGCAGAGATAAACCTTTCAGGTCGTACACAGACTCTTTCAGAGCTTTGGGCAGACAATATTGTCATAGGTGGAAAGGATGGCGGTTCTCTTAAGGCTTCTGCTGATGCATATATCTTTGATGATACAGAGCTTAACGCAGAGAAGGCGAGCCTGAAGTTTACTCAGGGAAGTTATTTTGGATATAGCTACAATGCTCAGGATACAAGAAGCCTGAATTATCTTAGACAGAAGGGATACCTGGCAACCGGATATAAGCTGAGATCACACTTCAGTGACAGTGCGATCATAGTAAATGGTAAGAATTCAACACTTGATCTTCAGGAACTTAATTCACTGTATATAGCAGGTAAGTCATACATTGAGTTCTCTAAGATTGCAGCGTCCAGTGTTCCTGAGGATGACGAGAATATAACAGTTGATGAGAATGCAGATTATGCATTCACCACACTGGAGGATTATTCCACAGGACAGTCTCTTGATGTGAAGACAAACCAGCTTATGTTCCTTACCCAGTGGTCTGTAGTGAACAACACTGAGAAGGTTGACCCTGACACAGGAATCACTACAGTTACACTTCAGTTCCCAAAGACATTTGAGGCAGATGCGAACATACTTGATCTGTATGATGATTTCCTCAATGATCTTGCTACAGAGGGAGATAAGGGTGTAACAGCAATTAAGCAGACTGTTTCAGGACATGATTATTATTATCTGTATATTGAGGATGGAAAGGATTCATCCAATGTAAGCAATGCTGAGAAGTTTGCTGAGAAATATTACAAGCTTCTTCAGGATTACGGTGATGAGATAAGCAGTAAACTCTATAATGTACAGAAATATGAGCAGTTCCAGGTTAAGCTGGTTCTTCCGGCAGAGGGCAAGATAAATGCAAGCGGTGCTGTCACAGATCAGAATAACGATGATTCGCTGTTCCTGAGAGCATCCACAACTACCACAATGGATGTGGCTACAGCGCTTGATAATGTTTCAACAGGCAAGGTGTTTACTAACATCCTTGGTAACAAGGGTTCAGACAACAATAAAAAGGTATTTAATGACCTCAAGGCGGATGCTGCAGAGCTTTCAGGAAGTTCAGTTGCAAATGATGAAGAGACTACAAGTAATTTCCTCTCATATATGTATATAAATATGAAGGATCATCTGTCAGTTCTCAACAAGAAGGATGAGGCAACTAAGCCTGATGTAAATGCGTGGGAGATTGCAGGCTATAGCAAGTCAGCAAGTGGATATACAAGTACATATAATAAGGATAAAGATGAATATTCATATGATTACAGTATCACTCCTTTAAATCACTATGTTGATTTTGCTTATGTATTTAGCAGGAACCTTTCAATTGAGAATACAATTGGAAATGCAACAGATAATGAGGCTAAAACCATAGTTATCAATTCTGGTGATGTTAAGCTCCAGCCAAACAATGGTGATGGATCATTCCAGGGAATTATAATTGCCGGTGGTAATGTAAGATTTGATGAGAATGTTAAGAGCTTCAGAGGTATGATAATCACTGGATCAAAGCTTATAATTGACCATAATATGTCAATATCAGCAGACGCTGCATTTGTTGCAAATCTTCTTGAACAGTGTTCAGAGAGCACAGACGAAAAGCTCAATACGCTTACAACAAAGGTGCTGAAGAACTATACATCATCCAAGAGCGAAGGTAACACAGAGGTAACAGGAGCATCAATATCAGACATCTCATATGAAGATATTCTTGTATTCCAGAACTGGAAGAAGAATGTTGAATAGGGGGTGTAGCTGATGAAGAATTGTATAAAATCAAATAATGGATACACGCTTATAGAGATGATAATTGTTATTGCTATAATTGCAGTAATGTCAGGCGTGGGCTTTCTCACTATATCATCAATAAGAGCGTCTCAGGCAACTGCTTCACTGCAGAAGTTTGACAGTGAATTGTCGGCGCTTGAGATGAGAACTAGGACGCAAAAAAGTGGAGAGGCGGTAAGGATAGTCCAGAATGGTGCTAATTACGATATTTTCTATGGTATATGCGCTGATGGAAGGGCGGAGTCATTTACTGCTAATTCATCTGCACCTGACAAGGTGCTGGAGAGAGTTACGATATATTATGCTGACGATTACGATGCAGATTCAGTGACTACTCCTCTTTCAGAGCAGGTTATTATTATCAGGAAATCTGACAGTCAGGTGCTGACTGGATATGGAGAGTATCGTTTCTGCAAGTATAACAGCAACAATACTGTTGGAAGGGTCAACCTGAACCAGTATACAGGCGGTCATACATATGGAAAGAATTAGGGGGTGTGAAGAATGATATGTAGAAATAAAGACAAGGGCTTCACATTCATAGAGCTTATACTGTATATGGCAATCTTGGGAATATTCATGGTTGCTGTCATGTCCCTTATATCTACAACTGTTGCGTCACATAAGAAGCAGTCGTCCAGACAGAAGCTTCAGTCTCAGGCGACTGAGACATATGATGCGATAGCAGACATACTGATGGGGGCAAGTGATATCAAGATTGAAGGAACTGCTTACGTACAGACTGGAACATCATTCACTCAGGTTACAGGAAGCTTTATTGTTCCTGAGGATACGTATGTGAAATCCGCAGGATCGGGAAGCACACTCCGTAAGCAGGGAGGCGTTGCTGATGTAATCCAGGATATAGTGTCAGATAGCGGTGTGATAAAGAAAAAAAGCAATAGCTATGATATAGCGGATGTTAAGCCTTTTGGCGGCGCTGGTGCTTCAGAGGATGTGCACACATTTATAGATGCTGATTATCTGTGGGTTCAGTATTCATCTGAGCTAGATAAGACTGCATTCTGTACGATTACCTACAGCAAGACAGACAAGAAATTGTATGTTTTCAGACAGGAGATGAGTGATGAAACGCTTAATCAGGCAAAGCAGGATCTCAAGAGCAGCGATTCAGCAAAGGTAAATCAGGCACAGGCGGTGCTTTCATCGTGTACAAAGTATGTGGATGCAAGCTCCAAGAAAGGTACAGTGCTTGCTAACAACGTGAAAAGCTTTCAGCTTCAGGTCAATCCTGCAGACAATAGTGTTGCAGTGATTATTGGATTTGAAGACACAAAAACAAAAGAGACATATAAAGTAACAAGTGTAGTTGGACTCAGAAATTCATTCGTGCTCAAGAAGCATGAGTGGGATTAATAGAGGAGGAAAATACAGTGTTTAAGAATAAAAAAATAGTCTTATCATCTATAGCTATTATATTCGCACTTGTAGTCAGCTCTATATTTGTGAATTATACACTGGCTAACTCCGATTCTCAGGCTTCCCTGAGTGATGCGAACGGCAGCGGAAGCAAATCTACAAGTCTGACAGGATTGTCCAATATCGATCTGGCAGTCAAGAACTCCAACGATGCTGGCAAGAAACAGACAGGAGAGGACAAATTCAGAATCGTCCAGATAGTACCTGATTCATATAGTGGTAATGCAGATATGGATGAGAAGCTGAAGGAAACCGTCACTGATAGCAAGTTTTCAGGTGATGCGAAGAAGCTGACAGGATACGATTCAACAACATATCTCTGGAGATATGTGTATGCAGGTGAGTATTTTAGACTTGCAGTGTTCAATGGATATAAGACGATAAGCGATAACATGGCTGCCGGTGCGGTGACTCTTACAACTTGTACAGTCAGCGAGCTGAACAGCATGGATACAACAGCCCAGGGAATCCTCAATCAGGCGGATTTCATATATATTTGGGCGAATGGTGCCAGCGATTATGCCAGCAAAGCAAATGATATAAGCGAGGATCTGTATAACTGGCTGGATGCGTATGCTACAGCAAACTCACATCCTATAGCATTGTGTACAGGAACTTTGTGTACATCAGAGCCAGAGCTTATAACAGGAAATAATGATGATTACAGAATGGGTGCACTTGCATACAAGCTGATCACTAAGGGTGCTGTGGCAAGATATGATAATGTCCTTGTTACAGAGCCGGATTTCTTTAAGACACTTTATCAGGAGGCAGATGATAACAAGACGACTCCTGATATAAACAAGACAACAAAGACGATCTCTGACTTTATTCTTCAGGCAGAGAGAAAAGCCAGCGAGGGTGGTAGCGATTACCTTAACTATGGAACATACTATAAGTGGTATGAGGGTGTATCAATACTTGATTTCCTTGATGGTAACATACCGGATAATATCAAGGATTCTACATATGATAAGGCTGGTTCAAGATCAGGTCTTACAGGAGACAGAAAGTCGTGGAACTTTGATAATGCCAAGATACTTGTGATTTCAGAGGACGGAGCCGGCAGTGCAATGTTCAGTGAAATCACAGAGAAGAATAGCAGTGCTACACGTGGAGACATGGCTTCTGCTGATTACACATTCAATGCGAAGACAAATACATGGGAATCTGTACAGAAGGCTCCAAACAGCGATCTGACAGGACATATGTATGCGAATGGTACTTCAAGCAGTGGTACAGGTCTTTCAAGATATGTGCCAAGTGGTGCTGATGTTTATCTCATTGACAGTGCCGATCTTGTAGAGGCGATGACCAATGGCGGTAAGGCATTTAAGAATGTCAACTTTGCAACATCATACTATAAGGATGTCAAGACAAAGTCAGTTTCCGGTACAGTGAGATGTACTGATGATGCAGGTGATGCAGTGGATCCAGCAGCAGATATGTATGCATATCTTGTAGTAGAAAATGGAACACAGCTTAATCTGGCAGGAACATCAGTAGATATTCTTATGAAGGCTCCTCTTGAGATGAAAGAGGTTCCGAAACTTGACGAGAATGGTCAGGAGATAAAGGATGCTGATGGCAACACAGTTATGGAGACTGTATACACATACAGCTTTGACAGACTCAGCCCTGAATATAGCTACAAGGTTGTAGTTGGAGGAGATGTCAGTGATGACCAGTTCTCTTATGATGATCTTGTGGTTGGAGTAGCTGATAATTCCGGTCTTGTTGACGGAAGTGATACTGATTATCAGTATGATTTCAATATTAAGACAGTTGACGAGGACAATGTATCAGGATACACATACAGAATAGACGCAGCAGGAACAGAAGATGAGAATGTTGTAGTTACATATCAGGATTTCCAGGAGAATGTTGGTAATGCAGATCTCAATTATGAGTATAAGAGTGATCTTGTATATACTAATCTGGATTTCTCAGATGCGGCAAAGGTTGTTTCGTATGTTACTGGTCTGCATGACAAATATCTCGAAACCCAGGCAGTATTCATGAATGGTACTTATGATAAGCTTGATCTCTCAGAGTATGACTTTGTATTTATTGACAAGGGTACATATAACAAGGAGATAGGTACAGCGGTATTCAAGGATCTGTGCAGTGCAGTCGAGAGTGGACAGTATTTTATAGTTTCTTCTAAGGCCGGTGACGGAAAGGGCTCAGGAGATGGCAGTGGCGATGATTCAGATCCAACCATTCCGGTAGTTGATTCACCATCGGCAAAGGCAGTGGCTGATGTTATCAATGCCAGTGTGTATCGCGATGGTTCTGATAACAAGTTCAAGGTACTTGAGATTCAGCCGGATTATCCGATTGATCTTGAGGTGGCAGCACTTCAGGATACCGTAAGTACAGCTTATACAACAAGAAGTGATGGAACAACTAAAATAACAGGAAACTATTATACAGTTCCATCTGATGTAGTAAGTGGTAAGTCTAAACAGGAGCTTGCGGCCAGAACAGAGTATTATGATTTTGATCTTACCAAGGCGAAGATAGCGTATGCTATCGATGGAATATCCATTGGAGATATTCAGCTCACTCAGGTTTCGACCGAGCAGCTCATTGGCATGAAGGAAGATATAGCAGCGACATACGATCTGGTATATATCGGTGGCGATATAAGTGCTATGGATAGAAATCCAGCGGAGATGTACAAAGGACAGAATGATATCGGTAATGCTACGCCGGGTTACACATATCAGATATTCCCAACATTCATCATGTATTACCACACAGGTACACTCAGTCAGTTGATGAATGCATCTACATATAGCCCAGATACAGCACCTATATCAGGATCAACAAATATGCTTGCATCACCAAAGGTTGGTGACAAGTATTACACAACAACATATCTTGCAGAGAATGGTAACGACCTGACAAACACAAAGTATCAGGAGCTTCTCACATACATGGCATCAGGCAGACCGATGATCATAAGTGATGAGCTTACCAGCGTATATGAGAATATGCAGGGTACAAATGCAAATGGTGATAAGCTTTCACAGGCTGAGCTCCTTCAGGGATATTGGTATAAAGATGGAAAGCTTGAGAGAAAGAATTATTATCTCGATCCATCCTCAAGAATGTATCAGTTGGTAGATACTCTCTATGCAAGACATACAGGATCAAATGGATCAAATATTCTGTGGGGATTCGATAAGGATGCAACACAGTATATAAGTGATAAGGATGGAATATACGGTAACAGTTTATGGACAAAGCGTGTTCAGTCACTTGCTGGAGGTAAGTTCAAGGAAACTGATTATATGGACTCAGACGTACAGGATCAGTCATGGTATAAGCGTCCGGGAACAGATACTGTATATTATAACTACAAGGTAGTCTGGGATGATGCTACTTCAGCATCTCTTAACAGACTGGTGACAGGAAGTGCACATAGAACAAGACTTACTATCACTACAAAACCAGTTACATATCAGCAGGGAATACAGCAGACTTACATCAAGTCCAACAGATTACAGTTTACATTCCAGGTTGATGGTGACAAGTCAGTATATAACTACAAGTTGTTTGTAGATGTTGATAAGAATACAAAGTTCGAGAAGGGCGGCGGTGATTATTGTCTTGGGGATAAGATCACAAACGGTCAGGAGAAATCACTGACAGTAGCGCTTGACTCTGAGTTCTTTGGATCAGCAGCATGGTATCTTGAGATAACAGATGAGGAGGGCAATATAGTTGCTTCTTCTACAGGTCTCAGCAAGATAGTAAACAATAACGTATCAAAGAGTGAGATAAATGTTCTTCAGGTTCAGACAATGGCAGAGGGACAGACGGCAACCTCATGGGGAGCAACTGATACACTTTACTTTGATATTGAGTCACAGACAGCTCACAAGATTGCAAAGTACAATGTATTTGCAAACATGGCAGAGCTTGATAACGCTTCAACTACTCAGTATGCAGTTCTTGGAAGACATGAAAACAGATTCGGCGTATATGAGTTTGATACAAACACAGATGCGGATGATTATTATTCGAATCTTGCAGATGAGCTTTCAGAGGATTATGACATAAATCTTGATCTTGTGGTTGCTTCAAGTGATAGAGCTTCATTCAAGACAGGAGATGGAGTAGATGCTCAGTATGATTGCCTTGATACTATGGTAGAAGAGGCTGAGAAGCTTGCCAAGGGTGAGAAGGTTGATGGACATAGTCAGGAAGAGTACGAGAGCCTTGCCGCTGTTGCACTTACAGAATATTCAGCAGCGTCAGCAAAGGTTGCAACGCCAAAGAAGATTCTTGATAACTATCTCAAGAATGCAATAGACTATATTGATGGTAAATATACAGGAACTACAAATTACAGTACATTTATCAATAATTTCAGGACAAGCAATGCAGAGACAAAGAAAGTCCTTCAGTATATGCAGGATACAGGCGATTATTATCTGATATTCTGGCCAAAGTACAACACAATGAATCACTGTGAGGGTGACTTCAAAGCAGGAAAGATGTCAGATGATTTCGGAGCTGATTTTGCTAAGTATTATTCAGATTATGTGACAGCAAAGAACGCAGAACTTGAGGCAAAGGATAAGTACAATACTTACCTCAGACGTTCATATGGTAAGAGCTTTATGAAGAACATGTACTCAATACTTGTTCTTGGACCATCGGATTCATTTGGTGGATTTAAGGTTGACTTCAAGAAGGAAACATGTCAGTACATACTTGACTATGTATCAGCAGGAGGAGATTTATTCTTCTTCCATGATTCAATGTCACCATATGCAAATGCAGGTGCAGTTAACCTTACAAAGTCACTTTTATCAGTAGTAGGAATGAACAGATTCCATGTTGATATAACAGACAATGTTGTTAAGTATGACAATCCACTTAAGCTTGGTAAGTATAACGTTAAGAGTGTTTCTTACAGCAAGGCTTCTGTTAATACAAGTACACTGGAAGTTACATACACAGCAGATGGAACAGTTGATGATGTGACATATACATCACCGGATAGCAGCTTGTATTACCTGACACCATATGCAAATAATCCTACTGCAGGCGAAGGATTACTGAACAGTATGAATTCTAACATTATGGATGTATTTGTTGAGAAGAACGCATACTGGCAGCCATATCTTGGAAAAGATAAGAAGGTATATGTAAGTGCACTTGCAATGACAGCACTTTACTACAATGGTAATATGGCTGGTGCAACAACTACACTTCCATATGTATATGCACAGGAGTCATATAAGGCAGCAACAGCCTGGTCACAGGCTTCAAACCAGGATCAGTCAGCTTGTGCTGAGACAGTTAAGGCTACACAGCTTAACTCAGGTCTTGTAACATTGTATCCATACAACATAAGTTCATCACTGAACATATCGGGTACACATCAGCAGGCATTTGCACTTGATCTTGAGAGTGACAACATAACAGTATGGTATACTCTTGCAGGTTCAAATAACTCATCGAACAGTAAGATGCGTTCATCAAAGTATGCAGCGGATCCTGGAGATGCAATGGAGGCTTACTTCATCTACACTACAGCTTATGGCAGTGGTGCGATCACATATTGTGGTGCCGGACATTCATCAGTTACAGGTAGACGTACAAGAAACAATGATGAGAGAAAGCTGTTCATCAACGTTATTGTAAACAGTGCATCAGCAGTACCAGAGATGCCAACTATCAAGTGTTACGATCCAAAGCAGACATGGGCTGCAGAGGATGAGCTTCCAAAGGATGCAGAGGCACTTGCTTCATCAGGAAAGACTGTATATGTAAGTGAGGTTGACTCAAAGACAGATGATCCTGAGTTTGATTATAAGATTGGAATTCCGGAGAAGACAAAGGTAACAAAGGTTAACATTTACTATGATCTGGATTACGATGATTCCGATTACTCAATCAGACCAAGCTATACAGAGAATACTGATAAGATGATTAAGTCATACGATAAGATTGGTACAGCCAAGTTAACATCAATTGCAGGCGATATAAAGGATATTGTGAGAAATGGCAATGGTACAGCCCTTACACCTGATGATTCGTGTTATGCACCATATGGTGGAAATTACACATACATCGTTGTGGAGGTATATTACCAGGGCAAGACAGTTCCTGTATATACAATGATCAAGGTTAAGGCCGCAGATCCATTGTTCGACCTGACAGACAATACTATAGACGTTCCGGCACTTGGAGATTTCATTGCCGAGAAGAAGAATGTATTTGCATAATGCGTATATAGTATAAATAATAGCAATAAATATAGAAACCGGGGTGGTTATATACTCCGGTTTCTTTTTGTGTTATACTGACTCTGTTCAAAATAAGAGACTGAAGGATGGAGATACATATGGAGATAAATGGAAAGACAAGATTATTAGGTTTGCTTGGTGATCCGGTTCAGCACACCATGTCACCGCTTATACACAACACACTCAGCGATATATTGGAAATCAATGAAGTGTATGTGCCGTTCCACACCCATAAGGAGGGGCTGGCGGATGCCGTAAAGGGAGCGTTTGAACTGAATATATTGGGAATGAACGCCACTGTACCTCACAAGAATGAGATAATGGCTTCACTTGTGGATATAGATGAGGGGGCAGCGGCAATAGGTGCGGTCAACACTCTTGTTAGAACTGTAAATGGATATAAGGGATATAACACAGATATGATGGGGCTGTCCAGAGAACTGGAGTCCTACGGAGTGGGACTTGACGGTAAAAAGGTTATCATACTTGGCGCAGGCGGTGCAGCGAGAGCTGTGGCATATATGTGCATGAATAAGGGTGCGGATAAGGTATATATCCTTAACAGAACGATCGAGAAGGCACAGACGATAGCAGAGGACATGAATGGTCATTTTGGCAGAGAGACAATGACTGCCATGAGACTTGGTGATTATGGACAGTTACTGCAGGAGAATGTAGATGATAAGTTCGTGGTATTCCAGTCCACATCGATAGGTCTGGCACCGAAAAATGAGGCGGTAGTCATCGATGATCCACATTTTTACGACAGAGTCAGTGTGGGAATCGATCTCATATATAATCCGTTTGAGACAAAGTTTATGAAGCTTTGCAGACAGGCTGGAGCATTGGCGTACAATGGTTTGCGTATGCTCCTTTATCAGGGAATAATTGCATATGAGCTCTGGAATGATATATCCATATCGGAGGATGTTGCTGATATTGTGTACGACAGATTGCTGCAGTCGGTCAGGGATAATGTTATCCTGATAGGCTTTATGGGGTGTGGTAAGACAACCATTGGCAGGGTGCTCGCGGATAAGCTTGGATTTGATCTGCTTGATGTAGATTCTTATATAGAGGAGAAGGCAGGCTGCAGTATAAAGCAGATATTTGCCGAGAAGGGGGAAGCTTATTTCAGACAGCTTGAGACTGATACCCTTAAGGAGCTGAACAGCCGGCTGTCACATACGGTTATATCCACTGGAGGCGGACTGCCTATGAGACAGGCGAATGTGGATGAACTCAGGCGAATGGGCAGGATCATATATCTGGACGTTAAGCCTGAGGAGGTAGTAAGGCGACTTGCGGGAGATACGACCAGACCTCTTCTGCAGGGAGAAAATGTAGATCAGAGAGTGAGGGAACTTATGGGACAGCGAGGACCAGTGTATGAAGCTGCCGCTGATATCATAGTTCCGGTTACAGGAATTGAAATAGATGAGATAGTACAGGAAATAAGTTCTTATATAGAAGGTGGGAGATGATGGTTATGGACACAGCAATTGCTTATGAAAAGGTCAGAAGGATAATAGATGAGATGAATCTTGATGCGATATTGATCACGGACAGGTACAACATGAGATATATAGCATCGTACCGCGGCGAGGGCGTTATAGTTCTGGCAGGATCAGGTAAGACAGTCATAACGGATTCAAGATATACAGAGCAGGTTCAGCGCGAGTGTGAAGGATATGAATGTGCGGATATTGCTGGAAAAGGATATGTTGCGTGTATTTCGTCTATTCTTGATGGACAGAGAAAAAATTCTGGGAATCTGAGAGTTGGATTTGAGAATCTTAGCATCAGCTATAGAGAGTATTCGGAATATTCGACAGGAATATCCGGTGTGGAATGGATAAGTCTTGATGGTAAGCTGGATTCCTTAAGAGAGATAAAGACAGATGAGGAGATCGAGAATATCCATACAGCGGAGTCAATAGGAGACAAGGCATTTTCACATATACTGGAATATCTCAGACCTGGCATTACAGAGAAGGATGTTGCGCTTGAACTGGAGTATCATATGAAGAAAAATGGTGCGGAAGGCTTGAGTTTTGACACCATAGCTGCATCTGGAATGAATTCATCCATGCCGCATGCTATTCCTACGGATAAGACTCTGAATAAGGGGGACTTCCTCACTATGGATTTTGGCTGTATATATGAGGGATATTGTTCAGATATGACCAGAACCGTAGCAATAGGAAAGGCATCTGATTCAATGAAATATGTGTATGATACGGTACTCAAGGCTCAGACGGAGTCTATGAACATGATAAAACCAGGAGTCAGATGTAACGATGTTGATGCTGTTGCTAGACGTATAATAGCCGATGCCGGATATGGAGATTGCTTTGGACATGGACTTGGACATTCGGTGGGATTGTTTATACACGAGAATCCGAGATTTTCACCTAAGTGTGATGACATATTGAAACCTGGCATGGTCATAACAGTTGAACCGGGAATCTATATTCCTGGACAGTTTGGTGTCAGGATAGAGGATCTGGTTGTTGTGACGGAGGATGGTTACAGGAATCTTACAGGATCAGAGAAGAAGCTGATAGAGATTTAGTAGTGGCGGCTATCACGATATAGAACTCAGGTATCATACCGCAGGTCTTATACCGGGAGCCATCGTGAGTGCTGTAGGAGTATGTGCGTTTGTATTGCTGTGTATATACGACAGTAGAAAGCGCAGAAACGTAGACTTACCTGATAAAGGTTGATGGTATGGTAAAAAATAGTTGAAAATTTATTTCATATATTATAAAATGTGACAAGAAGTTTATATCTTTAAGGAGGATAAGATAGTTATGGCAGAGATGATCTCAGCAGGCGATTTTAGAAACGGCGTTACAATCGAATTCGAAGGAAATATTTATCAGATTATAGAGTTCCAGCACGTTAAGCCAGGAAAGGGTGCAGCTTTCGTTAGAACAAAGCTTAAGAACATCAAGAGTGGCGGTGTTGTAGAGAAGTCATTCCGTCCAACAGAGAAGTGTGAGAAGGCTCACATCGAGAGAAAGGACATGCAGTATCTGTACAATGACGGAGATCTTTATTACTTCATGGATCCAGAGACATATGATCAGATTCCTATCAGCTCAGCAGCTATAGGTGATTCACTTAAGTTCGTTAAGGAGAACGAGATGTGTAAGATCTGTTCACACAATGGCAACGTATTTGCTGTAGAGCCACCTCTCTTCGTTGAGCTTGTTATCACAGAGTGCGAGCCAGGTGTTAAGGGTGATACAGCTACAGGTGCAACAAAGCCATGTACAGTTGAGACAGGCGCACAGGTATCAGTACCTCTCTTCGTTAACGAGGGTGACACGATCAAGATCGATACACGTACTGGCGAGTATCTTTCAAGAGTATAATAATTGTTACCAGCATTAGGATATAACTACCTACGATAACATATAAGAAGAATAAGAGTCCCGGTGATTCAGGATATTTGAATCGCCGGGACTTTTTTGCGCTGTAAGCAACCAAAGGTTCTAACCTATCCACCCTCTGAATATACTTTTTATGTAGCTGTACAGACAGTGTTATATAGAAGAAGGACGATACATATGTGTGGAGAAGATATATTGCATCTGCTTCCCGTCAGGATCAGGTGCATGGTTGAGAAGCTGAGGCTTGATTATGGGAGACTGTGGGAGATACGTCTGAGGGTGAATAGTCCCTTTATACTTAGATACGAGGACTCGGAGATATATGTTGATTCCTGCGGATCAAGAACCTGTAATATGAAGGATGCGTACATAGTGACTGCCAGGGATGTGAACGACACTCTGGAATGTATCTGCAATCATTCCCTGTATGCCTATGAGGATGAGATACGTCAGGGCTTTATCACCGTGTGCGGTGGACACAGGGTAGGAGTTGCGGGCAAGATCATACTCGATGGAACAAGGATCAAATGCATCAGACACATATCATTTCTAAATATCAGGGTGGCACATGAGATCAAGGGATGCAGCGGTGATGTCCTGCCATACATATACGGTGATGGCAAGCTGATGAACACGCTCATAGTGTCCGCTCCGTGTCACGGCAAGACCACACTGCTCAGGGACATCATAAGAGTAGTGTCAGACGGAGGAATGACAGTTGGTGTGGTTGATGAGAGATCGGAGATAGCGGCGTGCTACAAGGGTGTTCCGCAGAATGATGTCGGAATGAGGACTGATGTTCTTGACTGCTGTCCAAAAGCTTCAGGAATGATGATGCTGGTTCGAACCATGGCGCCTGATCTCATAGCGGTCGATGAGATAGGAGGGCAGCAGGATGTCGATGCCATTTTCGGCGTGATAAACTGCGGCTGCCGTCTGCTTGCAACTGCACATGGCTATTCCATGGATGATGTGAGAGACAGGGCAGGGATAAGGCGTCTTGTGGAGAACAGGGTTTTTGAGAGGTATGTTGTGCTTGGAGGCGATAAGGCAGGACAGATCTCTGATATATTTGACGGCCAGGGCAACCGGCTGTGCTGGTACGATTAGATGGGAGGCAGGACATGGTTAAGGCGATAGGGGGATGTCTGATCGTATATGCCTCATTTATGGTGGGACATGCCATAGGGCAGTTGCATGGGCGCATGGTGAAGGAGATGGAGGAAATGCTGCTCTTCATACAACTGTTCAAGGGGCAGATCATGTATGCCGGATCGGAGCTCCCGGAGATACTTGCCGACAGTGCAAAGCGTCTTAAGGGAAATGTTGGTAAATGGGTGAACGGTCTGGCGGAGATGTCTGAGAAGAACAGGGATAGGCCATTTGCAGAATTGTGGACAGACTCACTGGCGATGCTGAGGCGGGACAGTGCCCTGAGCTTGGAGGTGCTGGCGGATGTGGACAGGCTTGGAAAGATAATGGGAGATATGGACGTTGAGGCACAGCTCTCAAGGATAAATCTTGTGGAAGATATAATTACGGACAGATACCAGCGGGAACGCGCCAGAAGTTCCGGGATAAAGAGGCTTGCCAATTCACTTGGGCTGCTTGGAGGCGTATTCATAGTTATATTGCTCATGTAGGTTAAGAGGGAGAGACGATGACGATCCAGATACTTCTAAAAATAGGTGCAGTGGGAATTCTGGTGGCACTGCTCAACCAGATACTAAAACATTCAGGCAAGGAGGAGCACGCCTATCTGCTCAATCTGGCGGGACTCATCATTGTGCTTTCCTGGGTTATCCCGTACATAAGTGACCTGTTCAACGAGATCATGGATATTGTAAATATAGGGCAATAAATGAGAGTAGATGTGGGGGTAAATGATGAATCTCATGGCGGTTTCTCTGGCTGCGGTGATCGTGGTTCTGATAGCGGTGAAGATAAAAGAACTGGATTCCGGGTACGGGATCGTGTTGTCCATAGCCGGGTGTGTGATGCTCATGTATTTTGTTGTGAGCAGGTTCAGACTTATAGCTTCGTACATAGACAGGCTGACTGCGTACGTGTCGGTGAATATTTCATATATAGACGTGATCCTGAAAATGATAGGTATAGCGTATATATGCCGATTTTCATCAGATATCTGCAAAGATGCCGGCTGCAATGCCATGGCATCCCAAGTGGAGATGGCGGGAAAGATAACTCTTATTCTGCTCAGTATGCCTATACTCATGGGAGTTATAGATCTGGTGGTGACCATAGTTGAGGGGTAATTTGATAGTGGTGGTGCTGATGCTCTTTATGGGGGTGTCAGTGCCTGATGCGGCAAATGTGTGTAATGAGAGTAAAGTTGAATCATATGATACAGATATCAAATATTGTCCAGAATTTTATGCTGAGAATGAAAAGGAAAATACCACGGAAAGTGACTCTGATATTAACTCAGATATATTGGGGGACGACTCCGTCATCGGAAGCCTCAATGAGATCACAAAAGACAAATCCGACGTGACCTTCTACGACATATACGAGTCCCTAAAGAGTGGTGACGTGGATTCCACCATAGACATGGCACTAAAAGTGTTTTCCGACAGTGTCATATACGAGGTCAGGACAAGCAGGGGGCTGGCGCTGCAGATCATAGCGGTGATCGTGCTCGGAAGTACATTTGCCCAGCTTGCGGGAAATATGGGCGAGTATGTATCCGCCCATGGTTTCATGGTTACATACATGGTGCTGTTATCGTTGCTGCTGGGGGATTTCGTCCTAGTGCAGTCCATCGTGCAGGACACCATAGGAGATGTCACGGAGTTCATGAAAGCGTTCTATCCAATGTACGCCTCGTCTGTGTTATATGTGAGCGGCCCGGAGAGTGCCGGATATTCACAGTCGGTCATAATCCTGGTGATATACATTTGCCAGAATGTGATAATAAGGTTCATACTCCCCCTCATCAAATGCGGCGGGCTCATAGCACTCATAAATAATCTTGGAAGCGAGGATTATTTCTCCCGGATGGCGGGGCTTATGAAGAGCCTGGCGGTGTGGGGAATGCGGACAATGTTTGCGGTGGTAACCGGGATAAATGTGGTCAAGAGCATGATAGCACCGTCCATGGACAGGCTTTCAAGAAATGGCATACTCAGGACATTGGGAAAAGGTGCAGGGATGTCCACGGTGAGCGCTGTCATAAGTGTGATGGTGAGCACAGGAGAGTTTATCAGGAATTGTATGGGGATGGCGTGCACTATCATGATAGTGATACTGGCCGCAGTGCCAATGATCAAGATAATCGTCATCATGTTCATATTAAGGTTCATCGCCGCGGTGGTGCAGCCGGTCGGAGACAAGAGATATGCCGAGGCAGCAGGCATCATGGCGGAGACAGTGGAGCTTATGCTGAGGGCGTGCGGAATAAGCGTGATGATGTTCATCATAAGCATAGCCCTGATGTCGGTGAACATATCATAGAACGGATGGAGGATGTGCATGCTTGCTGAGTGGCTGAAAAATATAGTTGTGTGCAGTATACTTTTTTCTGTCGTGCTGTATATTGCCCCGGATCCGAAGATGCGCAGATATGTCCAGGCGGCTGTGGGATTTGTCATGATGATGGTTGTGATAAATCCTGTAATAGGCTGGCTTGGGTATGCGGACAGGATAGAGTTCAATACATACAGTGAATCGCTTGGAATGGACGTGGCCGAGGGCGATGATGAGATGTATGTCAGGGCCATGGAGGAGGTAGTGGAGCGGTTTATATCTGACAATTGTAATGCCGATGCGGTGGTGCGTATAGTCACCGGGGAGGAGCTTGGGATAGACAGCATGGAGATATCCATACAGTCTGATAAAGTAGACACAGACGGGATAAGATCTGCGGTGTCAGAGGAATACGGCGTTGATGAGAACAGGATTACCATCAGGAGGGGCAATACAGATCATATGCAGGAGGGACTGTAGTGGAGGATTCTAAGAAAAAGGGAATATCGGGGATTATGAATATATTGAAGAGCAGCAACAACAGATTATACAAGTTGCTGCTCATTTTGCTGTCAGGGATATGTCTGATGATAGTTGTGTGGCCGGCAAATAACAGCAAGACTGATAAAAATGACCAAAAGAGCGGATGGACCGGACAGTCCGATGAGACAGACGCGGATGTGACCGGCGGAAATGACCGGAATATGTCAGGGGATACCACGGATTATGTGGAGTATATGGAGGAGAGACTCACATCAGTGCTTGAGCAGGTGGACGGAATATCAGATGTGAGAGTGATGATAACGGTCAAGGACAGCGGTGAGAACATAGCACTCAAGGACTCCGGAAGCAGTTCCAGTGAGAACGGCGACAGCAGCCAGAGAAGCGTGTCGGAGGAGACGGTCATGGTGAGTGAGGGCAGTGGGAGCTCGCCGTATGTGGTCAGGTACAGGGAGCCGGAGACCGAGGGTGTGGTTATCATTTGCAAGGGGGCGGAAAATGGCGATACAACGCTGAAGATAACGAATGCAGTGCAGGCATTATTTGACGTGCCGACGCATAAGATTGTGATATTAGAAGCAAATTAATGTGGAGGGACTATGAAGAAATTCAGTGGAAAGAACAGACTGGCGGTCATCGCACTTGCAGTTATGATAGGGGTGGCCGGTTACATGAGCTTTGCGGATGCAGGAAAGGACAAGAAGAAGGAAAAAGCTGACAAAAAACAGGTGGAGGTGATCAACTATGAGGATCTATCGTCCATGGCGGAAAATGAGAACTCACAGGCGGTGAAGGATGAGAATGGCCAGACCGAGGATGTGGAGCTCAATGGCCAGGAGGATGAGATCGGTGACGCTGTACTCACCAGTGCACAGGTGACAAGCAATATGGCCGCGGCAAAGCTGAACCGTGAGCAGAGCAGATCAAGGAGCAAGGAAGCTTTGATGGATGTGATAGGTGATGAGGCACTCAGCGATTCGGCAAAGAAGGAGGCGACAGATACATATGTGAAGCTGAACGATACCATAGAGAAGGAGACAGATGTCGAGACAGTTCTGGCGGCAAAGGGGTATAGCGATGCCATAGTGACGATAAGTGATGAGGCTGTTGACGTGTCGCTGAATGTGGAATCGCTGTCGGATACCGAGAGAGCACAGATAGAGGACATAGTTATCCGAAAAACAGGGTATGATATAAGCAGTGTTGCAATATCTGTCATGGGTGGCAAATAGACAGCGGAAGGATAAGCCGTGAATCGCATATACTTGCAAAATAGCTGCCTTCAGATTATAATAAGATTCAAATAACCCATACGAAACGGGAGGTATGACCATGAGTGATAAGTTGAATGATGATATCGTGATTGAAGGCAGCGCGGTTCAGGATAATTCTTACAATATAGAAGAGAGCAATTCTCTGGGCAAAGTCCAGATAGCGGATGACGTAGTGGCTATCATAGCAGGGCTTGCAGCCGGAGAGGTTGAAGGTGTATACAGACTTACAGGCAACCTTCCAAATGAGCTTGCCTCAAAGTTCGGAAAGAAGAACCCTGCAAAGGGCGTTAAGGTAGAGCTTCTTCCCGGCAAGGTAAAGGTTGATATTGCGATAGAGGTTCTGTACGAGTACAGCATACCATCAGTATCAGGCCAGGTTCAGGATAAGGTCAAGCAGGCTATAGAGACTATGACAGGACTGAGTGTTGAGGAAGTCAACATAAGGATAGCCGGTGTACGTGTTGGAGACGGCAGATAGGATACAGATAAAGCTTTATATAGTGGAGAGGAAGATATGACTAGAAGAGAGATAAGAGACAGGATATTCAAGATAGTATTTACACTGGAGTTCAATGACGCTGAGGGCATGCAGGATCAGCTTGATTTTGCATTTGACCCTGAGATGCCGGGAGATGAGGAGGACGATCCGCTTCTGTACGGAATAGTCAGCAATGAGGACAGAGATTATATAACCACCAAGGTTAAGAATATCATCTCTAAGAAAGCAGAGATAGATGAGATCATTTCACAGATATCAGAAGGCTGGAAGCTTCCTCGTATAGGCAAGGAGGAGCTGGCTATATTAAGGCTTGGTGTCTATGAAGTGAAGTACGATGAGAGCATACCGGAGAAGGTCGCCATCAATGAGGCGGTTGAGCTGGCAAAGAAGTATTGTGATGCATCGGCGAGCAAGTTCGTGAATGCACTTCTTGCAAAGCTTGTATCCGGTGATAAGGACAAGAAGGAGAGTGGCGCAGATGCCACAGCAGAATAACATATATACAGTCAAGGAACTCAATGAGAGGATACAGGAGTTGGTCAGCGGCGAGCCGTGGCTTGGCAGTCTGGGGGTTGAGGGAGAGATCACAGGACTCGGAACAGACAAGAGAGGTCATATGTATTTCAGTCTCAAGGATCCCAGCGGAGTTCTGGCGGCTGTTATGTTTGCGGGAAAACAGGTATATGGACTCAAGTTTGCTCCGAAGAACGGAGACAAGGTTCATGCATTTGGTCATATTGATGTCTTCGTGAGAGACGGAAAGTATCAGCTCTATGTAGACAGGCTGGTGCGTGTGGGTGACGGCGAGGTGAATGCCAAGCTGGAGAGACTCATAGCCAGACTGGACGGCATGGGGCTGTTTTCGCAGGAATACAAGAAGCCTATTCCCGCCTATCCGAGGCGTATTGGTATAGTGACGGCGGGGGCAAAGGCTGCGATAAGCGATATCCGTGCAGTGGCAAAACGGAGGGATCCGTATGCCCAGCTCTATTGTTATCCTGCGACCGTGCAGGGACAGTATGCGGCGGCGGATATATCCAGAGGAATCGAGATACTTGATTCCATGGGGCTCGACCTCATAATCGTTGGAAGAGGCGGAGGCTCCAAGGAGGATCTGTGGGCGTTCAATGAGGAGCAGGTGGCATGGGCCATATTCAATGCGGAGACGCCTATCATATCGGCTACGGGGCATGAGATAGACACCACAGTTGCGGACATGGTTGCGGACAGGAGAGAATCCAATCCGTCCACGGCTGTCATGCATGCGCTTCCGGTGGTGGCAGAGACAGTTGCCGGATTTGACAGGAGACTTGAACAGCTCACCATGCTGATATCCGGCAGGATAGACAGACTTGCGAGGAGTCTGGATGGTTATGACAGGCAGCTCAGACTTTTGAGTCCATCCGGAAGAATGGACAGTCAGAGGCAGCAGCTTGACAGAATAGAGAAGCAGATAAATGGGCTGATGGCGGATAAGATAGAGGATAGATCGGTGCACTGTGACAGGCTTCATGACAGGATGAAGAGCGCGATGGGCAGAAAGTACGACATGACAAGGAATGCCCTGGCGGTCATGACGGAGAGGATACATGGCCTTTCGCCTACAGCTAAGCTCATAAATGGATTTGGATATATTTCATCGGATGGTGAGCCTGTCAGATCTGTGTCAGGGATCACACCTGGGGATGATATAGAGATAACTCTTCATGATGGAAGAATACAGGCGGTCGTGGCTGACGTGACCGGGCAGGAGGAATAGATATGGCAGAAGATACACAGAATATGGATACAGCGGACACTCTTCAGGATGTGTCCATAGAGGAGGCTCTTGCCAGACTTGATGAGATAGCGGCTGCGCTTGAGAATACTGATACGGGGCTCAAGAAGTCCATGGAGCTTTATTCTGAGGGCGTCCAGCTCATAAACAGATGCAGGAATTACCTGTGCGATGTTGAGAAAGAGATGATAACACTTTCGGGTCAGGAGGAAGCATGATAGATAAACTTATAGCGGAGAAGGCGGCAAGGATCAACGATATAGTTGAGAGCTATCTGCCACCTGCAGACGGATTTAACAGGACAGTGTGTGAGGCCATGGCGTACTCGGTAGAGGCGGGTGGAAAGAGGCTTCGTCCCATGCTCATGGAGGAGACATACAGGCTGTTCGGCGGCAAGTCAGAGGTTATAAAGCCGTTCATGGCTGCGATAGAGATGATACATACATATTCACTCATACATGACGATCTTCCGGCTCTGGACAATGACGATTACAGGCGCGGAAGAAAGACATCCCATGTGGTATTTGGCGAGGCGATGGCCATTCTTGCGGGGGATGCGCTGCTCAATTATGCATATGAGACCGCATGTAAGGCATTTGGCATGGGTGAGGATATACATGCTGTGGCGCCTGCGATGTGTGTGCTTGCGCAGAAGCCGGGTATAAACGGCATGATAGGCGGTCAGGTCGTCGATGTGGAGATGACCGGCAAGGAGCTCTCAAAGGAGCAGCTTGAATATGTGTATGAGAACAAGACCGGAGCCCTCATAGAGGCATCCATGATGATAGGCGCGATACTTGCGGGGGCAGACGAGGCTAAGGTTGCGGCGGTACACAAGATAGCATCGGACGTCGGCATGGCATTCCAGATCCAGGACGATATTCTGGATGTCTGTGGAGACAGTGCGCTCCTTGGAAAGCCGACGCTGAGTGATGAGGAGAATGGCAAGGTTACATATGTCACAATACATGGAATTGATGAATCCAGACGTTATGTGACTGAGCTGTCGGAGAGAGCAGTAAGAGAATTGGAAGAGATAGGCGGGGACAATGAGTTTCTGAAGGAATTGGTCATCTGGCTGATAAACAGGGATAAATAGGACTCCTCTCGTGGTGTGCATATGAATATACTGGATAGAATAAATAAACCAAACGATATAAAGGATATAGACAGGGAAGATCTGCCGGAGCTGGCGGATGAGATCAGAGAATTTCTGGTGTCGCATGTGAGCGAGACCGGTGGACATTTGGCTCCGAATCTTGGATGCGTGGAACTTACCATGGCACTTCACAGGGTTTTGGATTTCCCTGAGGATAAGCTTATATGGGATGTGGGACATCAGTCCTATGTCCACAAGATACTGACGGGCAGGAAGAATGAGATGGGCACTCTCAGACAGTTTGGAGGAATGAGCGGTTTTCCGAAGACCAGTGAGAGCCCGTGCGATGCGTTCAATACAGGACACAGCTCAACATCCATTTCCGCTGCGCTTGGAATGGCGTGTGCCAGAAGTATCAAGGGTACAAATGAGAAGATTGCCGCAGTGATCGGAGATGGCTCCTTCACAGGTGGCATGGTATATGAGGCCATGAATAATATGGCGGATATCAAGACCGGCTGCCTTGTTGTGCTGAACGATAACAATATGTCCATCGATCAGAATGTTGGCGGCATGTCCACATATCTCAGCAAGATACGTGTTGGGCAGCAGTACAATGATTTTAAGGGCAATGTGGAGAAGATCCTCATGAAGATCCCTGTGGCTGGAGAACATCTTGCCAGAGGACTGAAGAAGTCAAAGGATTCCATCAAGCAGATATTTGTGCCGGGGATGTTCTTCGAGGAGCTGGGAGTCACATATATAGGACCTATAGACGGACACGATATAGATGTGATGGAGGCCACTTTCCGAAAGGCGCTTAAGCTTAACAGACCGATCCTTGTGCATGTGAAGACAGTGAAGGGCAAGGGGTATACCCATGCCGAGAGACACCCTAGCTATTTCCACGGCGTTGATCCGTTTGATATACAGACTGGAAAGGTTATTAAGGACCGGAAGGCCATGACAAACACAGGAGTGTTTGCCAGAAAGCTGGTGGAGCTTGGCAAGGCTGATCCAAGGATAACGGCCATAACGGCTGCCATGGGCAAGGGAACAGGAGTGTCGGCATTTGCTGCGGAGTTCCCGGACAGAGCTTTTGACGTTGGCATCGCGGAGGAACATGCGGTGACGTTTGCTGCGGGACTTGCTGCGTCGGGACTGGTGCCAGTGGTTGCGATATACTCGTCATTTTTGCAGAGGGCATATGATCAGATCTTACACGATGTGTGCCTGCAGAAGCTGCATGTCATATTTGCCATTGACAGGTCAGGGCTTGTCGGTGCAGATGGCGATACACATCAGGGCATATTTGACACTGCGTTTCTGTCACATATTCCGAACATGACCATCATTGCGCCGAAGAACAGATATGAGCTCACCAGAGCGATGGAGTGGGCTGTTGCTTACGATGGTCCGGTTGCGCTCAAGTATTCCAGAGGAGAGGCTTATTATGGACTTAAGGAATACAATGCGGATATTGAGTATGGCAGGAGCGAGATGATCCACAGGGGACAGAAGCTTGCCATAGTGGCTGTTGGCAACATGGTTCAGGAGGCCGAGAAGGTATATGACAGACTGCTGGCAGAGGGAACAAATGTCACATTTGTCAATGCAAGATTTCTGAAGCCGATAGATACTGATATGATAGATGAGCTCAGCAGGGATCATGAACATATAGTGGTTATTGAAGAAGAGATAAAGCATGGCGGATACGGATCTCTGGTCGAGGAGTATGTCATGGACAGACACCTTGATGTGGATGTGACAGTGTGTGCCATTGAGGATACATTTGTACAGCATGGAAGCGTGGATGAGCTCAGGAGGATGCTGAAGCTTGACGCGGATTCGCTGTATGACAGGATAAAACATATAATATCGACAGATTGTACAGAATAAGAGGAAGACAGATGAAGAAGAGACTTGATGTTCTCCTTGTAGAACAGGGACTGGCAGATTCACGAGAGAAGGCGAAAGCCATCATCATGTCAGGAATAGTGTATGTTGACAATAACAAAGAGGATAAGGCCGGCACGACATTTGACGAGACTGCTAAGATAGAGGTCAGGGGCAACACCCTCAAATACGTGAGCCGTGGAGGCCTGAAGCTTGAGAAGGCTATGGATCATTTCGGTGTGGAGCTTGCGGGTAAGGTGTGCATGGATGTAGGTGCTTCCACCGGCGGTTTTACCGACTGTATGCTGCAGAATGGTGCGGTGAAGGTGTATTCCGTTGACGTGGGTCATGGACAGCTTGCATGGAAGCTCAGAAATGACGAGAGAGTTGTCTGTATGGAGAAAACAAATATACGATATGTCACACCTGAGGATATTGACGATAAGATTGAATTTGCTTCGATAGATGTGTCATTTATATCTCTTACAAAGGTGCTTCCAGCGGTAAAGGAGCTGCTTACGGATAGTGGAGAGATCGTGTGCCTTATCAAGCCGCAGTTCGAGGCGGGAAGAGAGAAGGTCGGCAAGAAGGGCGTTGTCAGAGAGCTTTCAACCCATATTGAGGTTGTGGAGATGATAGTCGGTTATGCCAGAAGCATAGGATTCCGCACACTGCACCTCAGCTATTCACCTATAAAAGGACCTGAGGGCAACATAGAATATCTGCTCCACATATCAAAGGACGAGTCGAAGACGGATGAGGAATTCGACATAAAGGCTCTGGTGGAGGAGTCCCACAACGAACTGAACAAGTCATAGAGGATACGATATGAAGAATTTTTATATAGTATATAACCCGGATAAGGATGAGGATAATCGTATAACGTCGGAGCTCACAGCGTATATTGAATCGCAAAATGGTGCGTGTAAAGCCATGGACTGCTACAGCTTCAGTGCATGTGACAAGCAGCAGGTTACGGATGAGCTTGAGAGCTTTGACTGTATACTTGTTCTTGGAGGGGATGGAACACTCCTCAATGTGGCATCCAGTGCCAGCCATGTGGAGATTCCTCTGTTCGGGATAAATCTTGGAACGGTGGGATTCCTCACTGAGGGGGAGATCACCAACTGGCAGACCATCATAGACAGACTGCTTGCGGATGATTATTCCATGCAGGACAGAATGATGATCAGGGGAACAGTCAGAACAGGAGATGGCAAGGAGTGCAGGAAGAGGGCACTCAATGATATAGTTATCAGCAGGGCAGGATTTTCAAGACTTATAGGTCTTGATGTCTATGTAAATGGAAGCTTTCTGAATGCCTATGATGGAGATGGAATCATCATATCGACCCCCACTGGCTCCACGGGTTACAATCTCTCAGCCGGAGGTCCGATCGTGGATCCTATGGCAAGACTGATGGTCATCACTCCGGTATGTCCACATTCGCTGACTTCGAAGAGTATTGTGCTTCCTAGTGATGCAAAGGTTTCAATAGAGATCGCCAAGAAGAGGAAGACGCAGGACACCGAGGCGATAGTTTCATTTGACGGTGGAAATGATTTCGAGCTGGCAGCAGGCGATATCCTTGATATATGCGTGTCAAAGAGAACCACGCAGCTCGTAAAGGCGAGTGATGTGAATTTCTACGAGATACTTAGAAACAAGCTTGGGGGAAAGTGATATGAAACAGAAGCGACAGGCGAAGATTTTGTCGATAATCGAACAATATGATATAGAGACTCAGGATGAACTGCTGGAGAAGCTGGCAGAGGCGGGCTTTTCCACGACCCAGGCCACCATATCGAGAGATATAAGAGAGATCAACCTCACCAAGGTTGCCGTGGCGGGTGGCAGGCAGAAGTACACTCTGGGAAAGTCGGCAACACATGAGTCCATAGAGTCGTACAGAAAGGTTCTCGGGGCTGGCATATTATCCATGGTGCCGGCGGAGAATCTGATAGTGATCAAGACAGTGTCGGGCATGGCGATGGCAGTTGCCGCAGCACTTGACAATGTGGAGATAAATGGACTCCTCGGAAGTATAGCCGGGGACGACACCATATTCCTGGCGGTCAGAAGCCGGGAGATGACCGATTCGGTCATGAAGACGATAGATAAGATGCAGAGATGACAGCTCTCTGTAATATGTTATGTGTAATAAAGTCTGTGCGTCAACAGGAGGATACAAATGTTACTTAATGTACATATCAAGAATATTGCACTCATAGACGATGCAAATGTTAATTTTACCGATAATCTCAACATACTTACCGGTGAGACCGGTGCGGGTAAGTCCATAATCATGGGAGCCCTGAAGATTGGTATGGGAGATAAGCTTCCGAAGGATATAGTCAGGGAGCCTGACAAGGAGGGCTTCTGTCAACTGCTTTTCCTGGTGGATGATCCCCAGGTGATTGAGCAGATCAGAGATCTGGGAGTGGAGCCATCGGAGGATGGCGAGATACTCATCACGCGGAGAATAAATAATTCCAGAACCATAAACACTATAAATGATATGGCGGTGACCGCCGCAAAGCTCAGGGAGGTATCTGCGCTTCTCATAGATATGCACACGCAGCACCAGCAGCAGACGCTCCTTAAGAAAGCGGAGCATATGAAGCTTCTGGATAAATATGGCAGAGCATCCATAGATCCCCTGAAGCAGAAGGTTGCAGAGTGTCACAGAGAGTACGTCACACTCAGGCGTGAGATGGACGAGCTCTCGATGGATGAGGCGGAGCGGAGCAGAAAGGTAGAATTCCTCAAGTACCAGATTGCGGAGATCGAGTCAGCAAATATAAAGACTGGTGAGGACGAAGATGTTGAGCATCAGTACAACAGGATGGTCAATTCACGCGATATAGTTGCGGCAGCTTCGGATGTATACAGCGTTACAGGTTATGAATCTTCTTCATCTGCGGGAAATGAGATCGGCAGAGCGCTGGCATCGATGAAGGGTATAAAGGATCTCGACGGAGAGATAGACGGTCTGTATAGTCAGTTGGAAAATATTGACGCGCTGCTGAATGATTTTAACGTTGAATTAAATGATTACATGCAGAGCATGGACTTTGACGATTCTGAGTTTAGAAGTGTTGAGTCCAGGCTTGACGTCATCAATGATATAAAGGGAAAATATGGAAGCACCTTGGAAGAGGTGCTCAAATATCTGGAGGACAGCAGGAAGGAATATGAAAGGCTGTCTGAATATGACGAATATATAGCAGGACTTTCAGACAAAATAAAAAAGGCGGAGAAAGCCATGCTCAAGGCAGCAGATGCGCTTACTGCTGAGAGACAGAAGCAGGCTGAGAATCTGTGCAGAGACATCAGAGATGCACTTGCTGATCTGAGTTTCATGGAGGTTCGGTTCGACATGGTATTTGACAGGCTTCCGGAGTGTACGGCAAATGGAATCGATGACTGCTATTTTGTCATTTCGACAAATGTCGGCGAGAAGCTGAGACCGTTATATGACGTGGCTTCAGGCGGTGAGCTCTCAAGGATCATGCTGGCGATCAAATCCTGCATGGCGTCCGAGGACAATATCGGCACTCTTGTATTCGATGAGATCGATGTGGGAATAAGCGGCCGTGCAGCTCAGAAGGTTGCTGAAAAAATGGCAGTTATTTCCAGAAGCCATCAGGTTATAAGCATAACCCATCTTCCGCAGATCGCAGCGATGGCAGACAGTCATTATCTCATAGAAAAGTCTGCCGACGAGGGCAAGACAGTGACAAGGATCGTCCGATTAAGCGACGAGGAATCAACAGAGGAGATCGCAAGACTTCTCGGCGGCGTGACCATAACTGAGGCAGTCATGAGCAATGCCCGCGAGATGAAACAAATGGCAGAAAAGACAAAAAAATACTGATATAAAGTTATTCCTAACACAACATACTAAGAGTAACAGCCAAGGCTGTTACTCTTTTTTTATAAGCTATTAGTTGTTTTTACGTATATGTAGGAGGAATAGATTATGAGGCGATATAAGAAAGTGATCATATGGGTGGCTGTGGCGGATCTGTTGCTCCTTGCAGCACTATTTATCTTATGTGTGTTGGTGGACAGACGAGTGGATGTTGGAAGGTCAGAGAAGACAAGCTCAACACTTGATGGGGTAGTGTCAAGGGCGACCACGAAGGATGCGGAGTTTGGAAGTGATATATTTGACCGGCCTGTAGTTCCGTCCGGCGAGGCGATGGGAATCTATATGAAGACGGATGGAGTCTTGGTGGTGGATGTGTGCAGCTTTAAAAATGAAAATGGCGAGTCCTGTTGCCCTGCTGATGGAAAGGTCTGTACAGGGGATTATATTGTGAGTGTAGACGGTATGGAGATATCTAAGAGGTCGGAGCTGCTTGATATTGTTGCTGAAAGCCAGGGTGATAGCTTGTCCGTGAGATATATAAGGGATGGGGAGGAGAAGGTCTGTAGCATCACGCCGGAAAAAAACGAGAATGGCGCTTATCTGCTGGGTGCGTGGGTGAAGGATGATGTGTCGGGAATAGGCACGGTTACATTTGTCGACGGAACAAATTTCATGGCCCTTGGACACAGTGTGTCGGATATAGATACGGGAGTTATGATGCGGTGCAGCACCGGCGGTGTGTACACAACGGATATTACAAATATAAGCAAGTCGTACTCCTCGGAACCGGGCAGACTTCAGGGAAGCATTGCCTATAGAAGATCTTTGGTCGGCATTATTGACGGCAACAGTGCAAGTGGAATATATGGTCATCTGGACACAAGCTATTGCCAGGCAAAATACGGCGATGCGGAGCGTATGTATATAGCCAGAGGTCATGAAGTCCGCAAGGGGCAGGCTTATATAAATTCCAGAATGAGCGGCGAGCTTGAGAAGTATGAGATAGACATAGAGTATGTGGACAGGAATTCATCCGACAAGAATATAGAATTCCACGTGACCGATGATGCTCTCATAGACCTGACGGGCGGAGTGGTACAGGGAATGTCCGGTTCCCCGATCATCCAGGATGGCAAGATAATCGGCGCCGTCACCCACGTATTCGTAGACGATCCAACCAGGGGGTATGGGATTTTTATTGAAAATATGCTGGAGGAGTGAAATTAATCCTGTTTAGTGATAAAATTAAGAACAGAAGTGCCGGACTTTAGCATAAGGCAGACCGGCACACACAAACATCCCAGGAGGGCAAGAAAATCAAGGTTTCAAAAATTTCATTATGTCATACACTAAAGAATTATAAAAAAGAGAATTTGCTTCCTGATCTTTTGACAGGAATTATCATAGCGGCGGTGTCCATACCGATATCGATGGGGTATGCACAGATAGCCGGGCTGCCGGCGGTATATGGATTGTATGGTTCGGTGTTCCCGATCATAATATTTGGATTGCTGTCCACGTCGAGGCAGTTCGTGTTCGGTGTGGATGCCGCGCCTGCGGCGCTGGTCGGAGCGGCACTGGTGACGCTGGGGGTTACGCCGGGAACGGAGCAGGCGATGCAGGTCGTTCCTGTGATAACATTCTTTACGGCGCTGTGGCTGCTGGTATTCTTCCTGTTCAAGGCGGGCAAGCTTGTAAATTACATATCGACTCCGGTCATGGGCGGATTCATATCAGGAATATGCACCACCATCATACTCATGCAGGTGCCGAAGCTCTATGGAGCCGGAGCGGGAACAGGAGAACTGTTCGAGCTTGTGGAACACATAGCAGAGACGATAGGAGATGTAAATGTGCCGTCAATAATCATGGGACTTACGGCTCTTGCGGTACTGCTTGTTTCAAGAAGATTCATACCAAAGTTTCCGATGGCGATATGCGTCATGACAGCGGGAGCGTTGCTGTCCTGCGTGATAGATATGGATGAATACGGAATAGTATGTCTGTCGGAGGTGAGCAGAGGACTTCCACAGATCGTTGTACCACAGATAGATGAGAGGATGCTTCCAAATATCATGACGGTCAGTCTGTCGATAGCAGTAGTAATCATGGCGGAGACGCTTCTGGCTGAGAACAATTTCGCCCAGAAGAACAGATATAAGATAGACGATAATCAGGAGCTTCTGGCATTTGGAATGGCAAATCTTGCAGCGGCATTCACAGGCTGCTGTCCAATAAACGGTTCCGTGTCCAGAACCACAATGAGTGAGCAGTATGGAGGCAGGACACAGCTCACTGGAATATTTGCAGGAGTAGTGATGATCGTGATCCTCGTGTGTGGAACGGGATTTATAGGTTATCTGCCGGTTCCGGTGCTCACGGCAATCGTCATCTCCGCACTCTACAGTGCTCTGGAATTTGATCTGGCGGCAAAGCTGTGGAAGGTGAGTAAGGTGGAATTCTACATATTCTGCGGAGCTTTCCTAGGTGTGCTGGTACTTGGAACGATAAATGGAGTTCTTATAGGAATCATACTCTCATTTGCCGCAGTCATAAGGAAGGCTGCGGACCCTCCGAGAAGCTTCCTTGGAATGGTACCTGGACATGAGGAATTCCTTGCGCTCGAGAGGTTCAAGCATGCATACCCGATACAGAATATAGTTATTTACAGATTCAGCAGTAATCTGTTCTTTGCAAATATAGCCATATTCCAGAAGGATATCATGGATGCGGTACAGGATGACACAAAGGCGGTCATAGTGGATGCGTCCGCCATGGGAAGCGTGGATGTGACGGCTGCCAAGGCCCTCAGGATCATGTATGATACGCTGAAAGAGAAGGGGGTGAAGCTCTATATCACGGAGCATATAGGCCAGCTCAACGCCCAGCTCAGAAAGCTTGGACTTGGCGACATGATAGAGGCAGGATGCGTGAGACAAACCATGGAGAGAGCACTGTCAGACTGCGGCCTTGAGAGTCCATATCCATTGGTTGGTGTACATAACAGCTATCATGACATCAGGAGAAAGAGAGCGGAGCACATGGCTCAGGAGCTTGTGTGGGCATTTGGCGATGATGCGGAAGATGTCATAGAGAAGCACATCCGCGAGTCCATAGGCAGTATGAAGAATGGAACCGGGGTTGAACAGCTCATGACCGGTTTCTGGAAGCAGATGGATATACAGGATGAGGAAGAATGGCTTGAGCATATGGAGGCCCACATAGAGGAGATCGTGAGGGCCACAGGCGAGGATGAGGACTCTGTTGCAGAGCGTATCGAGCGCAGGCGGAGCCAGCTTCTTCACAGGCTTGAGAGCGAGCATCCTGAATTTGTCGACAGATATAAGGCGAGAAGAAAACGAATGGATGAGCACCTGAAGGAGCACAATCCGGCGGCCTATGATGCGATCATAAGACTCAGAGAAAAAGAACATACAAAAGAGAAGTGATCATGCGCGGCATATCGACCCGAAAAGGGAAGATATGCCGCATTTTTTCATTAAATGTGCGTATGTGGTCTGCTGGTGTCAGTCGCAGTAGAAAAAATGTTTTCCGGAAGCTGATGCTGTCGTAACTTGCGAAGTTCTATATATTCCCAAGAAAACTACATTTATATATAATGTTCGTAGTGGAATAACAGGAATAAAAAAGTAAATATTGTTATTCCGTCACTATACTTGGGAAGGAGTATAACATGAGTCATGTTAAAGTTATGATGGTAAAACATGACAAAAGAGAAATTGAACAGCTAAAGCACGTATTTGAGGATATGCCTGATTATGAGTACATTGGATGTTGTGAGAAGGGTGACGAAGCTGTTAAGAAAATTGCAGAAGATAAGCCAGACATAGTGATCGCGGACGAGGTTATACCCGGTACGGATATCACGGATATGGTCGAGGGCGTATCTGGAAATAAGAACCTGAGAAATGTCAAATTTGTGCTCTGTTCATCGAAGCAGCACAGAAATTATCTGGACTTTGTATTTTCGACGATAGGTGACAAGGCAGTGGTGAGACTGCTTGAACAGCCATACGATGAGAAGAAGGTCAGAGGTGTGCTTGATGATGCATGTAAAGGTCGCGGAAGCAATACGACTCAGCTTCTGAAGATGGATGAAAATGAGCAGAAGACGGACGAGCTGGAGGCGGTGGTGACCAGGATAATCCACGAGATAGGCGTTCCGGCGCACATCAAAGGCTACCAGTATCTCCGAAGTGCGATAGTCATAGCAGTTGGGGATATGGACATTTTGAATTCCATAACAAAGCAGCTTTATCCGACGATCGCCCAGATGTACGGCACAACTGCATCAAGGGTAGAGAGAGCCATAAGACATGCCATAGAGGTGGCCTGGAGCAGAGGAAAGATAGAGACTATCAACGAACTGTTTGGTTACACCATAAGTGCGGGCAAAGGAAAGCCTACGAACTCAGAATTTGTCGCCCTCATTGCCGACAAGATAAGACTGGAAGCGAAGATGAGAAATGCAGGGTAATTTGTAGTAAAATGTTGTCATAATATGTGATATTAAAAATGATATTAAAAGCACTTGACAAATTATATCATATTTAATATTATTATAAAGTAGTTGGGATAAGCGCTTAATCCTGTAAATTTATACATAACAAGGGAGATACTATGGGAAACAAAGGGATCGAAATTGTAATTGCTGATGGCGACAGCACACAGATAGCAAAACAGATCGCCACATATGCATCAAAGGACGAGATGAGAGTAGTTGATATGGTCAGCACCGGGGATGAAGCGGTGGAATCAATAAAGCTTTACAAGCCGGATATAGTGATACTGGACATTTGCCTTTCGGGAATGGATGGCTTGGGAGTGATGGAGCATATGAGTGAACTGCCTGAATATCAGAATACGATATTTGTGGTACTCACATCGGTGTCATCACAGAGACTTATAAGATGTGCATTTGAGATGGGTGCGACATATTATATCCTGAAGCCATACAATCCGGTGCAGCTTGTGACAAGACTCAGACAGATGTATATGAAGAAGAAGGAGCTTGAGTCAGGGCTGAACGACAAGCTTACATGTCTCACAGAGAAGAGTATGGCACACAAGATAGAGAATACTATAGAGAGCGATGTGACGGATATCATCAGGGATATAGGTATTCCTGCAAATATAAAGGGCTACCAGTACATCCGTGAGGGCATCATCATGGCGGTCAACGATGTGAACATGCTGAACTACATAACAAAGCTTCTCTATCCGACGATAGCGAAGAAATATAAGACCACATCCTCCAGCGTAGAGAGAGCCATAAGACATGCCATAGAGGTGGCGTGGAACAGAGGTCAGATAGACACCATCAACGATTTGTTTGGATATACAGTGAATGCGGGAAAAGGCAAACCGACAAATTCCGAGTTTATCGCACTCATAGCGGACAAGCTCAGAATAGAGTATAAGAAAAGGGCATAACAGGCTCACAGAGTAGGCAACATACCTTGAAGAACTGACAGTTATCATGTATAATAACTTAGGTACAAGAAGCAGGATACGGCAAGTACCCTGCTTTTCTTTATGTACCGGGATAATTTGCAAAATTACTAACGAATAAATAATACAAGGTGGACAAAATATGATAGAAACTGTAGTATCAGCTAACATGCTGATCGGGGAAGTCATGAGGGTGAAGAAGAACCATCTGGCTCCGGATTTCCCAACTGGAAATGAAAAGAGGCTGTGTATTGTGTCCGGTATACATGGGGATGAGGTTGCCGGACAGTACATATGTTATGAACTGATCAGAAGGATCAAGAAGGATTTTGACAAGCTTACTGGAATCGTGGATGTATATCCATTTATCAATCCTATGGGACTTGAGGCTCAGTACAGGGATGTGCCTGTATTTGACATAGACATGAACACCCTGTTTCCGGGATCAAAGGACGGAACTGTGGGAGAGTATACAGCGGCAAAGGTCATGAAGGACATAGAGGGGGCGGACATTTGTGTTGATGTCCATTCCAGCAGTGTGTACATCAAGGAGATCCCACAGGTCAGGGTTAATTCTGACGTGGCATCGGATCTTGCTCCGTATGTTGCGTGCATGAATGTGGATGTTGTATGGATACATCCGTCGTCTACGGTCATGGAGGGAAGTCTTGCACATGCCCTCAACGAGATCGGAGTCAAGAGTATGGTAGTGGAGTCCGGAGTTGCCCTCAAGATAGATTACGATTACTCGAACCAGATAGTGGACGGACTGTTCTCTCTTATGAAGAAGATGGGAATATGGCAAGGCGAAGTCGAGACTGCACATAAGCCTAAATTTGCAAAAGACAAGGATGTTGTATTTGTAAATGCTGAGAGCAGCGGAATCTTCCTTCCTGTGGCAAAGCACTCAGAATATATACAGCAGGGAGAGATCATAGGAAGAATTGTAAATGTGCTCACGGGCTCGGTGGAGGAGACCATCAGGTCGCCGAGAAGCGGCATTGTGTTCTCACTGAGAGAATATCCGGTTATAGAAGAGGGGTCACTTGTGGCCAGAATTTTCGGAGGTGGCCATGAATAAAGAGATCATATATTCCATGAATACAGCCTACAGAGGAGAGTACGAGATACAGGGATTTTCCTATGGCAGCGGAGACAAGGCTGCATGCATAGTTGGTGCTATGAGAGGAAATGAATTTCAGCAGCTCTACATAAGCTCACTTCTGGCAAAGAAGCTTGGGGAGCTGGAGGCGAGGAGCGCCATAGTGTCGGGCAAGAAGATACTTCTGATACCATCAATCAATTACAGCTCGTTCAATGTGGGCAAGAAATACTGGATAACAGACAATTCAGATATAAACAGATCATTCCCAGGCAATCCTGAAGGTCAGGCGACAAGCCGTATTGCAGCGGCGGTGATGGAGAAGGTCACCGGCTACGCATACGGAATACAGTTTGCGAGCTTCTATATGGATGGTGAGTTTATCCCGCACGTCAGGATGATAGAGACAGGCAAGCAGAGCAACAGCCTTGCCAGCCAGTTCGGTATGCCGTATGTATTGACAGCGGAGCCTAGATCATATGATAAGGCAACGCTCAACTACAACTGGCAGATGCGCGGCACGGAGGCTTTCTCGGTATATTCGGGAGTTACCGACACCATCAATGGTGAGAGTGCCAATCAGGCGGTGTCCTCAGTGCTCAGATTCCTGACACGTATGGGCGTTATAAGATACAACTGCCATGCGGGATACATTTCCACCATCATGGACGAGGAGGATCTGCTCAGCATAAGGTCCGAGCATGCCGCCGGCTTCTTCAAGAAGCTTGTCCAGCCGGGAGACGAGGTTGTACGAGGCGACATAATTGCAAATATCATCAATCCGATGACGGGCGAGAATACGACGGACATATACGCACCGACGGACGGAATCATATTCTACTGTCAGAATTCACCTATGATATACCAGAATTCGGTGATATTTAAGATGATACGAAGACTGCATAACTAGCATGGAAAGTTATGACATATTTGGTGAAAATGCAGGGTTAAGATACAATTTTATGCTTAAATAAGCTGAAAATCGGCAAAAAGATAAAAACTACTACAAAAAAAACAAGATAAATGCTATTATTAAAGAATTAAAATAACAAAAACGCTTTTACTATGGAGGTATGACATGAGTAAGGTCAAGAGAGTGTATGTTGAGAAAAAGCCTGACTATGCGGTCAAGGCGAAGGAACTTCACGAAGAGATTAAGAACTATCTGGGTATCAAGGCTGAGTATGTGAGAGTGCTTGTCAGATATGATATTGAGAACATATCAGATGAGACATATGCAAAGGCTCTTGAGACAGTATTTGCTGAGCCGCCTGTAGATGTGATCTATGAGGGTGAGCCTGAGCTTGCTGCCACAGATAAGGTGTTCTCAGTAGAGGCACTTCCAGGTCAGTTCGATCAGAGAGCCGATTCAGCAGAGCAGTGTGTAAAGCTTCTTGCAGAGGATGAGGAGCCTGTTATCAAGACTGCCACAACATATGTACTTTCGGGCGACGTGACAGACGAGCAGATGAAGGCTGTCATGGACTACTGTGTAAACCCTGTTGATTCAAGAATATGCGGTATGGAGATTCCTGAGACTCTGGTTACAGAGTTCCCTGAGCCAGCCGATGTTCATATATTTGACGGATTCAAGGACATGGCAGAGGCAGATCTTAAGGAGCTCTATGACTCACTTGGACTTGCCATGACATTCAAGGATTTCCTTCACATCCAGAACTATTTCAAGAGTGAGGAGAAGAGAGATCCATCCATGACCGAGATCAGAGTTCTCGATACATACTGGTCAGACCACTGCCGTCATACAACATTCTCAACAGAGCTCACAGATGTAGAGTTCGACGATGGAGATTACAAGGATCTTCTTGAGAAGACATTTGACGCATACAGAGCAGAGATGAAGGAGATGTACAAGGACAGAGATGACAAGTTTGTATGTCTCATGGATATAGCCCTTATGGGTATGAAACAGCTCAAGGCAGCAGGCAAGCTCGATGATATGGAAGTGTCAGACGAGATCAATGCTTGTTCTATAGTTGTTCCTGTAGTTGTGGACGGAGTAGAGGAAGAGTGGCTCGTATTCTTCAAGAACGAGACACACAACCATCCTACAGAGATCGAGCCATTCGGTGGTGCTGCTACATGTCTTGGCGGTGCTATCAGAGATCCGCTCTCAGGAAGAGGTTACGTATACCAGGCTATGAGAGTTACCGGTGCGGCTGATCCTACAAAGTCTCTCAAGGACACAATGGAGGGCAAGCTTCCACAGCGTAAGATCGTGACAACAGCAGCCCATGGTTACAGCTCATATGGTAACCAGATCGGTCTTGCAACAGGCCTTGTAAATGAGATATATCATCCAGATTATGTTGCAAAGAGAATGGAGATCGGAGCAGTTATGGGTGCAGCTCCAAGACGTGCTGTAAAGCGTCTCACATCTGATCCGGGAGATGTAATCATCCTGCTCGGCGGACGTACAGGCCGTGATGGCTGTGGTGGAGCAACAGGTTCATCCAAGGCTCACACATCACACTCACTCGAGACATGTGGTGCTGAGGTTCAGAAGGGTAACCCACCTACAGAGAGAAAGATCCAGAGACTCTTCAGAAGAGAAGAGGTTTCATCTATTATAAAGAAGTGTAACGATTTTGGTGCCGGCGGTGTGTCAGTTGCCATCGGAGAGCTGGCAGACGGACTTGTGGTAGATCTTGACAAGGTGCCAAAGAAGTACGCAGGTCTTGACGGTACAGAGCTTGCAATATCAGAGTCCCAGGAGCGTATGGCTATAGTTGTCGATCCTAAGGATGTTGACACTATGCTCGGATACGCTGAGGAGGAGAACCTCGAGGCTGTAGTAGTTGCAAAGGTTACAGAGGAGCCTAGACTTATCCTTAAGTGGAGAGGCAAGGACATCGTGAATATCTCACGTGCATTCCTCAACACAAATGGTGCTCATCAGGAGACACAGGTCAAGGTTGAAGTTCCAAGCAAGGCAGACAATTACTTTGATTCAGTTAAGGAGCCTGAGGATGTCAAGAAGGCATGGCTCGATACACTGTCAGATCTGAATGTGTGCTCACAGAAAGGACTTGTGGAGATGTTCGACAGCTCTATCGGAGCAGGAACAGTCACAATGCCTTACGGTGGTAAGTATCAGCTCACACCTACACAGACAATGATCGCAAAGCTGCCTGTACTCAAGGGTAAGACAGACACTATTACCATGATGAGCTACGGATTTGACCCATATCTGTCAAGCTGGAGCCCATATCATGGTTCAGTATATGCGGTTGTTACATCAGCAGCCAAGATAGCTGCAGCAGGTGGAGATGTAAGCAAGATCAGACTTACATTCCAGGAATATTTCAAGAGACTTGGAACAGACCCATACAGATGGGGACAGCCACTGGCAGCACTCCTCGGAGCATATGATGTTCAGATAGGACTTGGACTTCCGTCTATCGGTGGAAAGGACAGTATGTCAGGTACATTCAATGATATAGATGTACCTCCAACACTTGTATCATTTGCAGTCGATGTGGCAAGCTACATGGACGTTGTTACACCTGAGCTCAAGAAGGCAGGCAATGTTCTTGTGGAGATGGATATAGAGAAGGACGAGAACGACATACCTGTATATGAGAATGTTCTGTACATGTATGACCTCCTGAACAAGAAGATCAAGGAGGGCAAGATCCAGTCTGCATATGCAGTTGGATTTGGCGGTATAATAGAGGCTGTCAGCAAGATGGCATTTGGAAATAAGCTCGGTGTTGAGCTTGAGGATACAGTCAGCAAGAAGGATCTTGTTGCCAAGAACTATGGCGCTATCATTCTTGAGGTTAAGGCAGCAGATCTTGATCAGCTCGGAATTCCTGTCAAGAAGATAGGTAAGGTTATAAAGGAGCCTGTATTTACATACAAGGATGTCACGATCACTATGGACGAGGCTCTTGCAGCATGGACAAAGACTCTTGAGAAGGTATTCCCAACAGAGTCAAATGTTCCACAGACAGAGATCAAGACTGGACTCTTCGACGCCAAGACAGTTTACACATCAAGGAACAAGGTTGCAAAGCCAAAGGTATTCATACCTGTATTCCCTGGTACAAACTGTGAGTACGACTCAGCAAAGGCATTTGAGAGAGCTGGTGCAGACGTACAGACGATAGTATTCAGAAATATGACAGCACAGGGAATCAGAGATTCTGTTGACGCATTTGTGGGGGCAATCGGCGATTCACAGATCATCATGTTCCCAGGCGGATTCTCAGCCGGTGATGAGCCAGACGGATCAGGTAAGTTCATAGCAACTGCATTCCGTAATGCGAAGATCTCAGAGGAAGTTATGAAGCTCCTGAACGAGAGGGACGGACTTGCACTTGGTATCTGTAACGGATTCCAGGCACTCATCAAGCTCGGTCTTGTGCCTTACGGCGAGATCAGACCACAGACAGATGATTCACCTACACTGACAATGAACAGCATCGGACGTCATCAGTCCAAGATGGTATACACCAAGGTTGTAACAAACAAGAGTCCATGGCTGAAGAAGGCAGAGCTCGGCGGAGTATACACAATTCCTATCTCACACGGTGAGGGACGTTTCGTTGCAAGCAAGGAGTGGTGCGAGAAGCTCTTCGCAAATGGACAGGTTGCAACACAGTATGTCGACATGAACGGCAACCCAACCATGGACGAGTACTACAACGTCAACGGTTCATACTATGCGATCGAGGGTATCACAAGCCCAGACGGACGTGTTCTTGGTAAGATGGGTCACTCAGAGCGTATCGGACAGGCTGTAGCTGTAAACGTATACGGCGACCAGAACCAGAAGATATTCGAGAGTGGTGTGGAGTATTTTAAGTAAGATGAAATCATGTCACACGGATTATATACGGTGATATACCAATAAAAATAGCACAGATGTGCAGGAGTCATAAACAGTTTTAGATGACTGAGAATACGGGGACAGGTGAGAGTAGATTCCATACCTGTCCCCGTTTGTCTTTATATTTATGCGTACTGACTGCCGGGGATGATGTGGCAGAGCTTTGACGACCGGGAGGAGATTCTGCGTGAGAGAAAAAAAGAAAAACAGAATAGAGATTCTGGGAATTGCACTGCTGGTGCTTCTGATAAGTGGTGTATGTATGATCCCTTGTTTTAAGACAGGCCTGCCATACGGTGATGACCAGCAGGTTCATATGCTCAGGGTGGAGAGTATCCTCAAAGCGCTAAAGTCAGGGCAGGGATACCCTGTATATATATATCAGACTATGTTGGAAGGGTATGGCTACGGTATGGGAATATTTTACCCTGATTTGTTCTTGCTGCCAGCCGTTCTCTTCAGACTTCTGGGGGCATCACCGGAGATTGCAATGAAGATATATATATATGTACTGATGATATGTACGGGACTTACTGCGTATTATACAGGGCGGAGCATTGGCAGAAGCCGTTGCGCGGGTGTTGTCACTATGGTGCTTTACACAATGGGACATTATCATCTTGAGGATGTATATACCAGATTTGCACTTGGCGAAATTGCTGCCATGGTATTTATTCCACTGGCGTTTCTTGCTCTTTACGACCTGACTGAGATGGGACACAGTAGAAAAGGCCTTTTATGTGTATCATATTCGTGTCTTATGCTTTCACACACGATAAGCTTTGTATTATGTGTAGTAATGGGAATAATCTGGGTGTGTGCGAGATGGAAAAGAATTGCGGCTTGCAGAAGACTTATTGGGGCTGTGTGTATGGAAGCTCTTGCGTGTGCAGTACTTACATGTTATTATTGGCTTCCTGTACTTGAACAATTTGCAGATGGAAGGTTCTATGTAAGCAATGAACCGGCATTTTACACATATGAGGAGACTCAGACACTGCTCGCGATAGTGAGTGGAAAGTATTCGGTTGCATTCATTGAGATTGGAATACTGGCACTTATGGTATTTGTCAGTATATATAAAAAAGTATATAATAAAAAGGCTTTGATGTGCCTTGTGACAGCGGCGGTGCTTCTTGTATGCGAGACAAAGATTTTTCCATGGAAACTTATCGACAGAACTCCATTTGTCAGTATACAGTTTCCGTGGAGACTGAATATGTTCACAGAATTCTTTGTGGCACTTGGTCTTGCACTTCAGTCAGTGGATATAATAAAGCTGTTGCCATCATACAGAAGAAATGCGTGTTTATGTGCGGCTGGAAGCATACTTATCGGTATTTTTAGCCTGAATATGGTATGGAATATAGAGCTTGGCGGCTATGTGAACTATCCTGAAGGGTATGCGGATAATACAGGAAGTACAGACAGCATAGGGTTCTGGGAGTGGCTTCCTGCGGAAGGGGATCTTGCAACATCTGTTGGATCAGAAAACAGCGGGATGGTGAAGTGCGAAGATACTTACATACGGGGACGCTATGGATCAGACGGAAGCTATGAGTTTGATGCGGGTAAAACTGCGGGGGAGTGCATAGTTCCAAAGTATTATTATAAGGGATATGAAGCAATAATGGCTGATGGACGGAAACTGACGGTAAGCAAATGTCTAAATGATGGATTGGTAGAAATATCAGTTTCGCCAGAGGCAGGTAAAGTTGTTGTAAAATATAAGGGGACAAAGATTCAGCATTGGTCATGGAGAATAAGTATTTCAGCGGTCTTGCTTATGTTATTGATACTTATAATGCAACATGCTGTCGAAAAAGGAAAAATACAAAGTTATATGGAGTGATGGAGTAATTATGGAAAAAAAGAAAATCAGGTCAAGAAAAATTGTTAAGTATGGAATGGCATTTCTGATTCCTATCATATGTATAGTGATACATATGATGATGACGGACTGTTATCCATTTGGAAAGAATACTATACTGCTTGGAGATTCTAATACCCAGTATTATGCGTTTTTTGTGGAATTATCAGGCAGGATAAGACAGGGAAAATCAATTTTTTTCAGTTGGGACATGGGACTAGGATATGATTTCTATACTAATTTCTTTTATTATCTGGCAAGTCCTGTCAATCTAATAGCAGTTTTGTTCGGCGGTTCACATATGGAGCTGGGAATGATTGTCAGTATGTGTATTCAGGTTGGACTTTGCGGAGTTACTATGACCTATTTCTTATCGCATACCAGCAGAAATAAAATGCAGCACGGATGGCTGAATGACATACTCTGTGTTGTGATGGGAATGGCTTATTCCATGTGCGATTATATGCTTGCATATCAGTATAATCTCATTTGGCTTATATGCCTTCTTCTCGTGCCTGTTATGATGCTTGGCGTTGAGAGACTTATTGAGGGCGGTGATGTGAGACTTTATTTTGTGATGCTTTTCATGTCATTTGTATTCAACTTCTATTTTTCGTGGTTTGTGGCTATGATAGCTGTGATATGGTTTATCGATGTGAAAAAGGATAGCTGGAAAATGTTTTGGAAGCGTGGAGTGAAGTTTGCACTCACATCTATAACGGCTGCACTCAGTGCATGTGTTGTACTTGTGCCGTGTTTCCTTGCGATAGTTGGAAGAGAAGGTGCAAGTTCACTCACAGAAGATATACCATTTAGCAAGTTTGGTAATTTTGCAAATTTGTTCCAGAGCTTTTTCTGGGGACATGATATAGATATAGCTGGAAGAACTCTGTATGCAAGGAATATGTATATGGGACTGTCTCTGCTTTTCCTTGCGGTTGTATATGTGTTTAACAGGAATATACAGCTTCGGGCAAGAGTTAAGAGACTGGTGGAGATAGCGCTGCTTGTTGCCTGTCTGAATCTGACAGGGGCACTGTATGTTCTTCATGGGTTCACATATCCACATCTATATTCTTACAGATATGCTTTTATTCTTGTCATACTTCTTATTGTTTCAGCTTTTGAGTGTGCTGTGAACTGGACGAAGCCGGGGGTTCGGGAGGTGATACTGACCGGAGTTGTATTTTTGGCTTTCTTTGGGGGCGTTTTTCTGGAAAATAATGAGGTGCAGAATGTAGTCTGCTATACGGTTACGATCCTGCTTATTATATATTTGTTTATGGTATTTGTATTACAGGCCAGAAACAGCATAAAGATAAATTCTCTGATTGTGAATTTTATAGTGATACTTTTTGCGGAGCTGATATCCAATGCCGTATATGTGAATACGGATGCATATACTACGGGCAAGGAGCATCTAGGCGGAACTGACGGATGGAGAGCCATATATAATGAAAAGGACAACAGTGATCTTAATAGAAAGACATCCTGGATTTTGTCACAAAATAATACAGTCTATTCAGACACTAATATATTCTCTTCAATCATAAATACAAAAGTGACATGGCTTTTTGATGCGCTTGGAATGGTATATCAGGATCACGGCGCTACATATGCATACAGAAATACTACACCGGTAACTGCGCTTATGTTCAATGTAAGAAATGTATTATCGGATGCAGATGCATATTATGGTGGGTATACAAAGGAGCAAAGATATAATTTGAAGAACGATGTGTATGATATAGACGATGAGATTGCATGGTATACAACAGACTATGCTGTGGGAGCGGGCTTTTCTACAGATGGCAGCATAAAAGATTGGAATGTGTCAGATGTAGTTCCGTTTGAGGTGCAGAATGAATTCGTGAAAGATGTGTCGGGAGTTGAAGGAGTGTTCACCCGTGTTTCACCGGATGAACTGACTGATTTTGATGTGAAATACAGAGGAAGCGCTCCGGATAGACAGATCTTGCCGGATGGAGTAACTTTGGAGAGAAAGACTGATAAAAATGCTTATACATACATGAATGTGTCACTTGATGAAGATTACCATGCCTCACAGATTTATACGTTTACAGCTCCGAGGGATATGCATCTGTATGTGAGCCTTGAGGATGCAAATAAGCTGTGTAATATTGTAACTGTAGATGGAAACGTGATAGCAGATATAAACGAGTATGACGCTTATCCTTCGCCAAAAGATGTACTTGATCTCGGTGAGCTGAAGAGTGGGCAGAAGGTCGAGATACAGGCAGTCAATCTGTCCACAGTCCTAAAAAAGGGAGTAACGTGTATAGATTTCTATGAATATCATGATGACAGGATGCAGGAATGCAAGGAATCAATTAAGGATAGGACGCTTTCACTTGACACAGTGACATCTACATATGTAAAGGGTACGGTGACAGCAAATGAGGATGGTATATTGTATACATCAATTCCTTATTACAGAGGCTTTACAGCGTATGTTGATGGAAAGAAGACTGATATAACAACACTGGCAAATGGTGCACTTGTGGGTCTGGAGCTGACTGCTGGAACACATACAATAGAATTCAGGTATGTAACATATGGATTCAAGCTTGGCCTTATATTATCTGCAGCAGGATGGCTCATAGCTGTCTTATACATGGTGAATCTTAGACGCAGCAGGAAAAAGAAGGTACAGGCTGCATAGAACAGATAGCGCAATAAATTAAGTGGGGATTGATATGGGTATAAAGCAAGGAGAAGTAAACAAACATAAAAAGAGCGGGATTATGTATGCTGCTGTATTCTTAGTTACAGTTCTGGTATATACAGTAATTTTGCTCCTGCAGAAAGCATACCCGTTTGGAGATAAAAGTTTTCTGACGTATGATGCATATGTGCAGTATAAGAATATGTTTCATATGTTATTTGAATGGATTTCGGGAGGTAGCAAAGGAAGCTTTATCTGGTCGATGGGAATGGGAATCGATGCTGTACAGGAGTTACTGTATTACTGCCTGAGCCCGTTCAATATCATCGTTCTGATGTTGGGAGAGAGCAGGCTGGAACTTTCCATGGTATTGCTTATCATCATAAAATCCGCCTGCCTGCCGGTCACGGCGCTTTACTTTTTCAGACATACCAATAAGAAAAATACAGAGAATGGGTACAGCCAGACAGTTGCAACGTTCATAGAGCTGGCATGCAGTATGGCATATGGACTGTCCGGGTATGTCCTTGCATATGGACATAATATTATGTGGCTTGATGGGCTTATTCTGCTTCCGATAGTGGCACTTGGCATAGAGCATCTGTCAGATGGAAAAGGATGGATGTTATACACGCTGTCTTTGGCAGCGTCGATCATATGCAATTTCTATTTCTCATTCTATATATGTGTGTTTGCCGTGATATATTTCTTGCTGGAAAAACGGGAAAATGTCAAAGATTTCCTACGCAGAGGACTTTCGTTTGCCGGCTGCTCGGTGCTGTCTGCTCTGCTCGCAGGAGTGGTTCTGGTTCCTGCCGGACTGGTGGTCATGAGAGCGGCGTCTTCGGTGACTGATATGGGGCTTGAAGGAACACAGATGTGGGGACAGTTTGGAGCGTATATATCTTCATTCTATCCGCTGAAGGATCTGGAATGTGTATCTATGTTCAGCAATAACAGTTATTGTGGAAGTATTGTTATATTTGCTGCCTGCATTTTTATTCTGTCTGATGTGTGCGACTGGAAGACGAGGGTGAAATACTGTATAGCCATGGCCCTGTTAGTGCTTGCCCTGAACTATCTTCCGCTCAATTACGTGTTCCATGGCATGACGATCACACATGGACTTGGAAACAGGTTTGCATTTATATTAACGTTTATATTAATTGCTGCAGCATATCGAATTCTCATGAATCTTGGTAAGCTGAGACTGAGGTATATTGCTGTAAGTACTGTGGTGGCAGGCGTAATATTTGTGGCAAGTCTTATTGACAGCAGAGAGATGAGTACCCCGCTTGGCTATGTTATATTTATGCTTATGCTGGCATTTGCAGCCATTCTGTGCGTGCTTTGCAGAAGAGGAAGCATAAAGCCGGGAGTGGCTGTGTGCATTATCTGTGGCTGCTGGATAGCTGAGATTATGGGAAATGCATTATATGTAATGCCGGGCAAGACGGAGGACTGTCTTCTGACAGATGCTGTAAGACTAGATCAGTGGGAATCAGTATACAATTCCCTGGATACAGAAAATGGCACCAGAAAGAGCGCTATGGTTTATGAGAATTATGCGCCATATTCTCAGACAAACTGGTATTCATCCATGGCAAATGGAAATACGATCAGAGCGTTTTCCAGTATGGGACTTGCCCACTTTGACAATGTTGAATATATATATTCGGGAACTACACCGCTTACAGCGCTCATGTACAATGTCAGATATGTGCTGAGTCCGGAGAATGGTACTTACGCAGGATATAACCTTGTTGCTGAGAATGACGTATACAATCTGTATGAAGCAGAAACTCCTGAGATGATGGGATTTATGTTGGATGATGGTATCGTAGACTGGAAAGCAGACAGGACACCTCTTGAAAATCAGAATGATTTTATGAAGAGTGGCTGTGGTCTGTCGTCAGATGTATTTACAGAGATTGATATATCGGATTGGAGTACTTCTTATCTCAATCAGGACACACTTAAGGAATCAGTGGGTTATTGCATATACAGAACGTCAAATGCATTTGTGCCGATGACCCGGTATGAGTTTGATGCTGAATCTGATATGGATATGTATGTCTACAGTAAGGATAGCCGCGATCACTATGTGGAGATGATCGTGGACGGAGATCTCAGGGTATCGAATGGGTCATATGTTACAGAACAGCTGTCACATGTCGGCCTCGTAAAGAAAGGACAACATGTCAGGATAACTATAGGAGGTGCGACCAGCTCTAAAACAGGAAGTGTCGGAGAGCGATTTGTAAAGGTATACAATTACAATGCAGATGAATTTGAGAAAGCAGAAGAGAAGATACTTGATAGTCCGCTTGAGTGTACAGGATTTGTAAAAAATACTTTCTATGGAAGTGTGGATGTGAAAAATCCAGGTATCCTGTATATCGCATATCCATATAATGATGGGTTTAAGATATATGTGGATGGAGAGCCGGCAGAAAAAATTCGCCTTGGTAGAGGCAATATGGGTGTCCGGATATATGCGGGCAGTCACGATATAGAAATTGCATACAGAACACCTGGGCTTATGGCTGGCGCACTGGTTTCGCTGTTTGGAATATGCATCATGCTATTTATGCTGAGGTGGGACAGTAAACAGAAGCATGTAATCACACCCCTACCCACTCCATAAATTTCTTCATAGCCGTGCTCTGATTCTTCATTCCTGAGTAAGCGAAGCCGACACTCCTGCTCGGAATAGGAGTGTCAAGCGGAAGTTCGGTTATAACACCGGATGAGAGCTGTTCATGTGCGAATTCACGTACCACGCTGGCAACGCCCATGCCGATGGCGGCGAAGTCGATGAGGAGATCCATGTTGTTGATCTCAAGTACCTGGCTGCAGCTTATGCCCTGTGAGCGGAGATACTCGTCCACGTGGGTACGGGTTACATTTGCCTCCTCCAGAACCATGAGGTTGGAGCCTTCAAGGATGTTGACTGTTGATATATTGGACATACCTGAGTTGCTTGAGTTATGAATAGTGGTAGAAGCAGAGACGCCGGATGAATGTCCGTTATCTCTGCTTTTTTTATCCGCACCTTGATCTGTTGCATCGCCGTGTGTGGCAGAGGCTAAGCCTGAGTTTAGCAGCGGTATAATGTTACCCTTGATATTGCCTGAAAGCTCATCGGTAAAGCTGTATTGATCTCTACCATTTGCGCGCTCGTAGAAATTATCCAGATATTCAGGGCTTGCCACAAATACGTCATGTATCTCCTTGACAGGAGAGTAGACTATCCCCTTTGGAAGCTCTGTGTTGCAAATCAGGCCTATATCTATATCTTCGTTTCTGAGAAGCTTGATGGTGTTCACGGTTGAGTGGCAGTCTATGCTGAACTTGATGTTTGGATTCTCCCTGATGAAGTCCTTCAGGTAATCCAGAAGGATGTGCTTGCACAGCGATGTGCTGACTCCGATCCTTATATGGCCGATTCCAAGCTCCTTGTAATTTTTTAAGTTTTCTTCACCCATATTCAGAGAGTCAAATGCCCTCTCAACATATTCATAGAGAACCTGTCCCTCTTCGGTCAGGGTGACACCTTTTGAGCTTCTGGAAAAGAGTGCAGTGCCAAGCTCTGCTTCCAGCTTGGATATTGATTTGCTGATCGCGGGCTGACTGATGTAGAGCTGATTTGCAGCTTTGCTGATGTTGCCGGCTTTGGCAACTGTATGAAAAATAACGTAATTGTTCAGATTACTTATCATGATATTCCTCCAGGTTATAATAACTATTCTTTTTATATATTGTAATTATACCTAGATGAGTGATATTATCAAGAGTAAGAATTTGTATTTAGAAACAAATGATAGGAGGACTATAAATATGGGTATGACCATGACTCAGAAGATTTTAGCTGCTCATGCAGGACTGCCATCAGTTGAAGCAGGACAGCTTATCGAGGCAGATTTGGATTTAGTATTAGGAAATGACGTAACAACTCCGGTCGCAATTCACGAGATGGAGAAGTTCAACAAGAAGGAAGTATTTGACAAGAAGAAGATAGCACTTGTCATGGATCACTTCACACCTAACAAGGATATCAAGAGTGCAGAGCACTGTAAGTGTGTAAGACAGTTCTCAGCGGCAAATGAGATCGAGAACTATTTCGATGTCGGAGCAATGGGTATCGAGCATGCGCTCCTTCCGGAGAAAGGACTTATCGTGGCTGGTGAGACATGTATCGGAGCAGACTCACATACATGTACATACGGAGCACTCGGTGCATTCTCAACAGGTGTCGGAAGTACAGATATGGCAGCAGGAATGGTGACAGGCAAGGCCTGGTTCAAGGTTCCATCAGCCATCAAGTTCAACATCGTTGGAGAGAAGGCAAAGTGGATCAGTGGTAAGGACGTCATCCTTCACATCATCGGTATGATCGGTGTTGACGGTGCGCTTTATAAGTCTATGGAGTTTGTTGGAGAGGGAATCAAGAACCTCACAATGGACGATAGATTTACAATTGCGAACATGGCCATCGAGGCAGGTGCCAAGAATGGTATCTTCCCTGTCGATGAGCTTACAGAGGAGTACATGAAGGAGCACAGCACAAAGTCATATACAAAGTATGAGGCAGACGAGGACGCTGTATACGATGCAGAGTACACCATCGACCTGTCACAGCTTAAGCCGACAGTTGCTTTCCCTCATCTCCCAGAGAATACAAAGACTATCGATGAGGTCGGAGATATCAAGATCGATCAGGTAGTCATCGGTTCATGTACAAATGGACGTATATCAGATATGAGAATTGCGGCAGATATCATCAAGGGAAGAAAGGTTGCTGACGGTGTCAGAGTTATCGTCATCCCTGGAACACAGGATATCTACCTTCAGTGTATTGAGGAAGGCCTCATGACTATATTTGTCAAGGCCGGAGCAGTGGTTTCAACTCCTACATGCGGACCATGTCTTGGAGGACATATGGGCGTTATGGCAGCAGGAGAGAGAGCTGTATCAACAACCAATCGTAACTTCGTAGGACGTATGGGTCATGTAGACTCAGAGGTGTATCTTGCCAGTCCTGCTGTTGCAGCAGCTTCAGCTATCACAGGTAAGATCAGCAGTCCTGACGAACTTGGATTATAAAAGAGATAAAGGAGATAGACTATGAAAGCACATGGAACAGTACACAAATACGGTGACAACGTAGATACAGATGTAATCATCCCTGCAAGATACCTGAATTCATCAGACCCTGCAGAGCTCGCAAAGAGCTGTATGGAAGATATAGATAAGGATTTCGTAAAGCGCGTAAAGCCGGGCGATATCATGGTGGCAAGAAAGAACTTCGGCTGTGGATCTTCAAGAGAGCATGCACCTATAGCCATCAAGGCTTCAGGAATAAGCTGCGTAATCGCAGAGACATTTGCCAGAATCTTCTATAGGAATGCCATCAATATCGGACTTCCGATCATCGAGTGCCCTGAGGCAGCAGAGGCTATCCAGGCAGGCGATGACGTGGAGATCGATTTCGACAGCGGTATGATCTATGACAGAACCCAGGGAACAGAATTTAAGGGACAGGCATTCCCTCCATTCATGCAGGAGATCATCAAGAGTGAGGGACTCATCAACTATATCAATAATAAAAATAAATAGAGTATGAGCAGGTTTTGCCAGAGTGAAGATATATCATGAAAGGCAAAACAGGAAGGAGACAAAAATGCAGTGTAATTTAGCCGTAATAAAAGGTGACGGTATCGGCCCTGAGGTAGTCACAGAGGCTATGAAGGTTCTCGATACAGTAGGTAAAAAGTTTGGACACACATTTGACTATGAGCAGATACTCATGGGTGGATGTTCAATAGATGCAACAGGCGTACCGCTCACAGACGAGGCTGTGGCAGTTGCAAAGTCAAAGGATGCAGTTCTCCTCGGTTCTATCGGAGGAAATACATCCACATCACCATGGTATAAGCTCCCTCCAAATCTTCGCCCGGAGGCAGGACTTCTGAAGATCAGAAAAGAGCTTGGCCTCTTCGCAAACCTTCGTCCAGCCAATCTCTACGATGAGCTGAAGGAGGCATGTCCACTTAAGGCTGAGATCGCAGAGCGCGGATTTGACATGATGATGATGAGAGAGCTCACCGGTGGTCTCTACTTCGGCGAGAGACACACAGAGGAGGTTGACGGAGTTATGACAGCCGTTGATACCCTCACATACAATGAGAACGAGATCAGAAGAATAGCCATCAAGGCATTTGACATAGCTATGAAGAGAAGAAAGAAAGTCACATCCGTTGACAAGGCCAATGTCCTTGACTCATCAAGACTCTGGAGAAAGGTCGTTGAGGAAGTGGCAAAGGATTATCCAGAAGTTGAGCTTGAGCACATGCTCGTAGACAACTGCGCAATGCAGCTTGTGAAGGATCCTGCACAGTTCGATGTGGTTCTCACAGAGAACATGTTCGGAGACATCCTCTCAGACGAGGCATCCATGATCTCAGGTTCTATAGGAATGCTTTCATCTGCATCACTTAACGAGACAAAGTTCGGTATGTATGAGCCATCAGGCGGATCGGCACCTGACATAGCAGGCCAGAACAAGGCGAATCCGATAGCAACCATCCTGTCTGCGGCAATGATGCTCAGATACACATTTGACCTTGACAAAGAGGCAGATGCAGTTGAGAACGCTGTAAAGACGGTTCTCAAGGACGGATACAGAACAATAGATATCCACTCAGAGGGAACACAGCTCGTAAGCTGTTCCGAGATGGGTGATCTTATCTGCGAGAGAATATAGAAAGGACCATTATTGGAGGAGAATAAGATGAAGAGTGATAATGTTAGGGTTGGAATGCAGCAGGCACCACACAGATCTCTGTTCAACGCACTGGGCATGACAAAGGAAGAGATGGAGAGACCTTTAGTAGGTATTGTATGTTCATACAATGAGATAGTTCCAGGTCACATGAACCTGGACAAGATAGCACAGGCAGTAAAGATGGGAGTTGCCATGGCAGGTGGTACACCTGTTATGTTCCCGGCGATCGCTGTGTGTGATGGTATAGCAATGGGACACATCGGAATGAAGTATTCACTGGTTACAAGAGATCTGATCGCAGACTCAACAGAGGCTATGGCTATAGCACATCAGTTTGACGCGCTCGTCATGATCCCTAACTGTGACAAGAACGTTCCAGGACTTCTCATGGCAGCAGCCAGAGTAAATGTTCCAACAGTATTTGTATCTGGCGGCCCTATGCTTGCCGGACACGTAAAGGGAAATAAGACAAGTCTTTCAAGCATGTTCGAGGCTGTAGGTTCATACGCAGCCGGAACCATGACTGAGGAGGATGTATACGAGTATGAGTGCAAGACATGTCCTACATGCGGATCATGTTCAGGTATGTACACAGCAAACTCTATGAACTGTCTGACAGAGGCTCTTGGAATGGGACTTCCTGGAAATGGAACAATCCCTGCAGTATATTCAGAGAGACTTAAGCTTGCAAAGCATGCAGGAATGGCAGTTATGGATATGTACAGAAAGGGCATCAAGCCTAGAGACATCATCACAAAGGAGTCAATCATCAACGCTCTTACAGTTGATATGGCACTTGGATGTTCAACCAACTCTATGCTCCACCTTCCAGCCATCGCACATGAGATCGGTTTCGACTTTGATATCTCATTTGCAAATGAGATCAGCGCAAAGACACCTAACCTGTGTCACCTTGCTCCTGCAGGCCACACATACATGGAGGATCTCAATGAGGCCGGTGGTGTGTATGCGGTTATCAAGCAGCTTGCAGATGCAGGACTCATCAACAAGGACTGCATGACAGTTACAGGCAAGACAATAGGTGAGGCTGTTGCCAATAGTGTAAACAAGAATCCTGAGGTCATCAGACCTATGGACAATCCATATACAGTTACAGGTGGTCTGGCTGTACTCAAGGGTAACCTTGCACCAGACGGCTCTGTAGTAAAGCGTTCAGCAGTTGTGCCTGAGATGCTGGCTCACAAGGGCCCTGCAAGGGTATTTGACTGTGAGGAGGACGCAATCGCAGCTATCAAGGGCGGCAAGATCGTAGAGGGTGACGTGGTAGTCATCAGATACGAGGGACCAAAGGGAGGCCCTGGTATGAGAGAGATGCTCAACCCTACATCAGCCATCGCTGGTATGGGACTTGGCTCATCAGTTGCCCTTATCACAGACGGAAGATTCTCAGGAGCAAGCCGTGGAGCGTCCATCGGACATGTATCACCTGAAGCTGCTGTGGGCGGACCTATCGCTCTTGTTGAGGAAGGCGATATGATCGAGATCGATATCAACAACCTCAGCATCAAGCTCGATGTCTCAGACGAGGAGCTTGCAAAGAGAAAGGCTGCATGGAAGCCAAGACAGCCAAAGGTTACAACAGGCTATCTTGCAAGATACGCAGCTATGGTTACATCAGGCAACAGAGGTGCTGTTCTTGAGGTGCCAAAGAATTAATTGATCACAATTAAGGGAAAAGGAGAAAGTAAGATGTCAAAGATATCAGGTTCTGAAATTGTTATAGAGTGCCTTAAAGAACAGGGCGTTGACACCGTGTTCGGTTATCCGGGAGGAACTATCCTCAACGTATATGATGCCCTCTACAAGCACCAGGATGAGATCAACCATGTGCTCACATCACATGAGCAGGGGGCTGCCCATGCGGCAGATGGATATGCCAGAGCTACAGGCAAGGTCGGAGTATGTATGGCCACATCAGGTCCGGGTGCCACCAATCTTGTAACAGGTATAGCTACAGCATACATGGATTCCATTCCTGTTGTGGCAATAACAGCAAATGTAGGTGTAAATATGCTCGGTAAGGACAGCTTCCAGGAGGTAGACATTGCAGGTGTTGTTATGCCTATCACCAAGCACAGCTTTATCGTGAAGCACATAGATGATCTTGCACCGACCATCAGACGTGCGTTCAAGATCGCAAAGAGCGGCAGACCTGGCCCGGTGCTTGTGGATATAACAAAGGATGTAACCGCAGCGGAGACAGAGTATATACCAGAGACACCGGAGGTCATCGAGAGAAAGACAGACACCATCCGCGAGGAGGATGTGAACAAAGTCCTTGAGATGATCAAGGTTTCAAGAAGACCATTTATCATGGCAGGTGGCGGATGCATCATCTCTGACGCATCAGCAGAGCTTGCAGAATTTGCAGATAAGGTGGATGCACCAGTGTGCGATACACTTATGGGCAAGGGCGCATTTGACGGAAGAAGCGAGAGATATACAGGCATGATCGGTATGCACGGAACAAAGGTGTCCAACCTCGGTGTGTCAAGGGCAGATCTTGTGATCGTTGTTGGTGCCAGATTCTCAGACCGAGTTATCGGAAATGCATCCAAGTTCGCGCCAAATGCAAAGATCATACATATAGATATAGATGCAGCTGAGATAGACAAGAACATCCCTACAAATGCCAGCATAGTCGGCGACGCAAAGGAGGTCCTGAAGCTCCTCAACAGCAAGCTTGCCGCCCAGTCCAACAAGACATGGATGTCTGAGATCGAAGACCTCAAGAAGCAGAATCCTGACGTGTACAGCTTTGACACACTGAACGGACCTGCAGCTATCAAGAAAATCTACGAGCTTACAGAGGGTGATGCGATCATCACAACAGATGTCGGACAGCATCAGATGTGGGCAGCCCAGAACTATACATTCAAGGAGCCTAGGACATTCCTGTCATCAGGCGGACTTGGAACCATGGGTTACGGTGTTGGCGCAGCTATCGGAGCAAAGTACGGCAGACCTGATAAGACAGTCATCAACATAGCCGGTGACGGATGCTTCAGAATGAATCTGAACGAGATAGCAACAGCTGCGAGATACAACGTGCCTATCATCCAGGTAGTCCTGAACAACCACGTACTTGGAATGGTAAGACAGTGGCAGACACTGTTCTATGACCACAGATATTCCAACACCGTGCTTGACGATTCGGTAGATTTTGTCAAGGTAGCAGAGGGACTTGGTGCCATGGGAATCAGAGCCAACACCCTTGATGAGTTCGAGGCAGCAATGAAGACAGCCCTGACAGCAGGCAGACCTGTGGTAATAGATGTAACAATAGCGGGAGACGACAAGGTATGGCCAATGGTAGCTCCGGGAGCAGCCATCGACACCTGTTTCTCAGAGGACGATATGTAATATATACGCCGGCACAAGATGAAAAGACACCATATTTGTGTGCATACATACATAAATATGGTGCCTTTATATATAATCCCCACTTGCCGACAGGCGAAAAGAGTGCTATAGTACAGGGATATAAGCGACAAACAAGTTTATTCACTTGAAAATATAAGATTTTAAGACAAAAAACTTGACAATCGCAAGCGGGATACACCAAAAGAACAAATATAAGTCAGAATTTTCACATAAATGGGAACGAAGGACATTTTTGTTAAGTAAAATATCTCGCACACATTTAATTAAGTCACAACAGATGATTTTGCCTTGAGCGAAGAACAAGATTGGAAATTGCTGTATTCCTTTCGCAGGGCATTTGAGGTCGCCGGTACTTGGCGATACAAAGTGAGCCTTAGTACCGCTGCAGACCGAAACGAGCGAGAGCGTCCCCAGAAAGGAATACAAGTATTGACAATCTGTTCGTCAGGAAGGAAAAATCATCGTCACAACTAAAAAGAAGGAGAGATAACAAAAATGGCAAGAGTGTACAACTTTTCAGCAGGCCCTTCAGTTCTTCCTGAGGTGGTATTAAAAGAGGCAGCAGAAGAAATGCTTGATTACAAGGGAACAGGCATGAGCGTAATGGAGATGAGCCATCGATCTAAAGCCTTCGACAATATCATCAAAGAGGCAGAGAAGGATCTCAGAGATCTCATGAACATACCTGACAACTACAAGGTGCTTTTCCTTCAGGGAGGAGCTTCTCAGCAGTTCGCAGCAATTCCAATGAATCTCATGAAGAATGGCGTGGCTGACTACATCATCACAGGTCAGTGGGCAAAGAAAGCATACGAAGAAGCAAAGAAATATGGAAAGGCAGTTGCAGTTGCATCATCAGCAGACAAGACTTTCTCATATATCCCAGATTGTTCAGATCTTCCAATAGATGACGATGCTGATTATGTTTACATTTGTCATAACAATACTATATATGGAACAACATACCACACACTTCCTAACACAAAGGGCAAGATACTCGTTGCAGATATGTCATCAGACATTCTCTCACAGCCTGTAAATGTTGAGGATTACGGTATGATCTACTTCGGAGTTCAGAAGAACGTTGGTCCTGCAGGCGTAGTAGTGGCTATCATTCGTGAGGATCTTATCAGAGATGACGTAATGCCATTTACACCAACCATGCTCAAGTACAAGACTCAGGCAGATGCGGACTCACTCTACAACACACCTCCATGCTACGGCATCTATATCTGTGGCAAGGTATTCAAGTGGGTTAAGGAGATGGGCGGCCTTGAGGCTATGAAGGCTCACAACGAGAAGAAGGCCAAGATCCTCTATGATTTCCTCGACAGCTCAGAGCTCTTCAAGGGAACTGTAGTAAAGGAAGACCGTTCACTCATGAACGTACCATTTGTAACTGGTGACGCAGACCTTGATGCAAAGTTCGTCAAGGAGGCTACAGAGGCTGGATTTGTCAACCTCAAGGGTCACAGAACAGTAGGTGGTATGAGAGCATCTATCTACAACGCAATGCCTATCGAGGGTGTTGAGAAGCTTGTAGAGTTCATGAAGAAGTTCGAGGCAGAGAACAAGTAATATATAGTAACAGAAAAGGGAGAAAAAGACATGTCAGTAAAGATTAATTGCTTAAACCCTATCGCCAAGTGCGGTATGGAGCTTTTACCTGATACATATGAAGTAACAGACAATTTCGCAGATGCAGATGCAGTTCTGGTCAGAAGTGCATCCATGCATGATCTTGAGCTGTCAGACAACCTTCTGGCAGTAGCCCGTGCAGGTGCAGGTGTCAACAACATTCCACTTGATAAGTGCGCTGAGAAGGGTATCGTAGTATTTAACACACCAGGAGCAAATGCAAATGGTGTTAAGGAGCTTGTAGTAGCAGCACTCCTCATGGCTTCAAGAGATCTCGTTGGCGGTTACAACTGGGTCAAGGACAATGCCGCTGAGGCAGATATCGCCAAGATGGTGGAGAAGCAGAAGAAGAACTACGCAGGCAATGAGATCCTTGGCAAGAAGCTCGGTGTAATCGGACTTGGTGCCATTGGAGCAAAGGTTGCAAATGTTGCGCTTAAGCTCGGCATGCAGGTATACGGATATGATCCATATGTGTCAGTAGATGCAGCATGGGGACTTTCAAAGGATGTAAAGCACATCACAAATGTAGAGGATATCTACAGAGACTGTGATTATATAACAGTTCATGTTCCAGCTCTTGACAGCACAAAGGGAATGATCAATGCAGATGCATTTGCACTGATGAAGGACGGCGTGAAGATCCTCAACTTCGCAAGAGACGTACTGGTCAACGATGAGGATATGAAGGCGGCACTCGACTCAGGCAAGGTTGCAAAGTATATGACAGACTTCCCTAACCCAGCTATAGCAGGTTACAAGAACGTGGTAGCATTCCCACATCTTGGAGCTTCAACAGCAGAGTCAGAGGACAATTGTGCAGTTATGGCTTGTAAGGAGATCAAGGCATACATCAACGATGGAAACATCAAGAACTCTGTAAACTATCCAAACGTAAACATGGGACAGTGCAGTGATGTAGCCAGAGTTACTATCTGCCACAAGAACATCCCTAACATGCTCACCCAGTTCACAGGAGTATTCTCCAAGAAGGGCGGCAATGTATCAGGAATGATCAGCAAGGCAAAGGGCGATTACGCATATTCTATCCTTGATATCGGTGTAGAGCCAACAGCAGACGACATCGCAGAACTCTCAGCAATCGAGGGAGTTGTTAAGGTAAGAGTCATAAAGTAATAAAAGATAAATAGGAGAGAAGAAAAATGAGTGACAAGTTAAAGGTAGGTATCCTTGGCGCAACAGGTATGGTAGGTCAGAGATTTATCTCACTTCTTGAGAACCATCCTTGGTTCGAGGTCGTTACAGTTGCAGCCAGCCCAAGAAGCGCAGGCAAGACATACGAAGAGGCAGTTGGTGACAGATGGAAGATGGATACACCGATGCCAGAAGCAGTTAAGAAGCTTGTAGTATACAATGTCAATGAGGTAGAGAAGGTTGCTGCCACAGTTGATTTTGTATTCTCAGCAGTAGATATGACAAAGGATGAGATCAAGGCTATAGAGGAGGCTTATGCCAAGACAGAGACTCCTGTAGTTTCAAACAACTCAGCTCACAGATGGACTCCTGATGTTCCTATGATGGTTCCAGAGATCAATGCAGACCATGCAGAGGTTATCGAGTTCCAGAAGAAGAGACTTGGAACAGAGAGAGGATTTGTTGCAGTTAAGCCTAACTGCTCAATCCAGAGCTACGCACCGGTACTTACAGCATGGATGCCATTTGAGCCATACGAGGTTATCGTAAGCACATATCAGGCAATCTCAGGAGCAGGTAAGACATTCAAGGATTGGCCTGAGATGCTTGGCAACATCATCCCATATATCGGTGGTGAGGAAGAGAAGTCAGAGAAGGAGCCACTCAGAATCTGGGGTAAGGTAGACAAGGAGAATGGTGTGATCGTTCCTGCAGAGGGAATCACTATCACAAGCCAGTGTATCAGAGTCCCAGTTCTCAACGGACATACAGCAACTGTATTCGTAAAGTTCAGAAAGAACCCTACGAAGGAGCAGCTTATCGAGGCTATGACAAGCTTCAAGGGCGCGCCTCAGGAGCTTGGTCTTCCAAGTGCACCAAAGCAGTTTATCCAGTACCTTGAGGAGGACAACAGACCACAGGTTGCTCTGGACGTTGACTTCGAGAAAGGTATGGGTATCAGCGTAGGACGTCTCCGTGAGGATTCAGTATATGACTGGAAGTTCGTTGGCCTTTCACACAACACTGTAAGAGGTGCTGCAGGTGGTGCAGTTCTCTGTGCAGAGCTTCTGAAGGCTAAGGGATATATCACAAAGAAGTAATAAATTATATGGATATTTGAAGTGTCTGTGCTAACAATATCATAAAGATTTGCCGGGATAATGTTGCTGCTATGAATTGAACATGTTCCGGCAATTTTTTTGTTTTGCATGGCGTTATATTATGCAGTATTATTGATAACATTATGTTGACATTGCACAAACAGGTATACTAAAATTAGATTAATTGTAAATAAACCATGAATTACTAAGGGAGGTATTTTATGAGAAAAGGGAAGAGATGGCTGGCAGCGGCTGTGAGTGCAGCGATGATTGTCCAGTCACTGGCCAGTGTTGGCCCGGTTTATGCAGCGGATGATGGCGTATCCATAGCTGACACGTTTACGGATTCGTCGTTTAGAAGCTATGTGTCGAGTAATTTCGATACAGACAGTAATGGTTATCTGTCAGATGCGGAGATCTCGAATGTAACATCTATAGATGTTTCGAAGTGTTCTCCTGCTATATCAAGTTTGAATGGCGTAGAATTGTTCACCAATCTGTCAAAGCTGGATTGTAATGAGCAGTCTATAAGGAATCTTGATATAGAGAATCTTGAGAATCTTGAATATATAGATGTCTCAAGTAACAGAATAGACAGTCTGACATTGCCGGTAAGTGCAGAGAAACTTACATATCTTGATATAAGTGGAAACAAGATCACAAGCCTTACATCTCTGGCTGATTACAATAATCTTGTACTGCTCAATGCCAATTCAACAAACCTTTCATCGATAGATGTCAGCAATATGAAGGGGCTTAAGGTGCTTGGCGTAAGTGGAACCACCATATCAACACTTGATCTTGGCTCAAACATGGAGCTTACAACACTTTATTGTGACAGCATGCGTTCACTGCCTGTCCTTGATGTGTCAGGTCATGAGAAGCTTAAGAATCTTTATTGTGCTGGAGCAAAGAGCGACAGTGGAGTTGTTGTTCGTTCGTCAATTACCAAGCTTGACGTATCCGGTGATATAGTCCTTGGTTCGCTTGATTGTTCAAATAGCTATGTGGCTGAGCTGAACATAGACAATACCCCGGCGCTTACAACACTTGATTGTTCTAACACGAGACTTACATCAATAGATGTGTCAAAGAACACAAGTCTTAGCTACCTTGATGTCAGCAGCAATGTTCTGGGTGCGGTGGATTTTACTGCGAATACAGCACTTAGAGAGCTTTATGTCAAGGATACTGGCATAAATAAGCTTGATGTATCTACTCTCACCAATCTGGTTAATCTTGACGCATCATCAAATTCTCTTGCAGAGCTTGATATAGCATCAAACAGTTTATTGGAGAAGCTTTATATTTCAGACAATAATATCCAGGGTATAAAGCTTGATGGTCATCCTGACCTTAAAGAACTTGAGATTGACAACAACAATCTTGTGGCCATAGATATATCAGTGTGTCCTAAACTTTATGGCGATGATGGTGTGTTCAGTTGCAGTGGGAATAGCAGGGATATAACACTTGATACTACGAACTATGATTATGATTTTAGCGATTTTTCAAAAGTCTATGGTTTGCATAAGGCGTGGTATGACTATGAACTTCCTGTTGCTGTAGATAACAACGGCAAGCCTTTAACGGATGATAATGGGGTTGAAATTCATAAACGAAACAGGAATACTACAGGATACGCAGGAATACAGGGCATAGATGCCAGCAATGAGGCGTCATCCGTGACTGGAGGACAGCTTGATGGATATATATTTACAGCGGAGCCGGATGCGGAGAAGATTACATACAATTACTATACAGGAGCAGGAATGGGGAAGGTCAAGTTCACACTCAACATTCTTAACCCGCTCAAGGTCACAGTATGGTATACAACTGATGGAAATGTTGTAAAGTCAGACAGTTCTACACTCAGCTTCAGAGTTGGTGATACGACTACACTTACAGCTACGGATGACGAAAAGAATCCACACAAGAACATAACATGGAGTTCGTCAAATGAAAGAGTTGCACAGATAGACAGGGAGACAGGAGAACTGACCTGTGTTTCGGCGGGAACAGCTCAGATTAACATTCTGCTGAATGATCGTGCTATAGGATATGTGAATATGGAGTGTCACAAGCCTGTTACCGGACTTTATCTTGTAGATCAGAACGAGAAGGATGATGCAGGCAACCAGATAACATACGAGAATGGCGCAGTCATCAACATGGACTGTGGAACATATCCAAGAAATGGCTCTAAGAAGCTGGATGTAAAGTGTGTTACCGAGGATGGTCTTGCGTCCAAAGAGATATCAGGATTCACTTGTAAGGTGACTGATGCGTATGGCAAAGAAAACAATAAGGTTTTGTCGTTTAATACATCAAGTAAGACTATAACAACAAGAGGTGCAGGAATCGCATTCCTTCATTTTACATCAACTGATAATCCTGATGTAGAGACAGTAATTCAGGTAAATGTTGAACAGAGAGTAAACAGCGTGACACTTTCACAGTCTAGAATGACGATCATTGCAGGTGGAAGCAGTAATCTCGTTGCTACGGTTTCTCCAAATACTGCAGTGGAGCAGAGCGTTGTATGGTCATCATCAAATGAGAGCATTGCTACGGTCGATGCCGAGGGAAATGTGAAGGCAGTCAATCCGGGAGAAGCTGATATCATATGTACATCTGTTGATACTGAGCAGGTGTACGGCAAGTGTCATGTGACTGTACAGCCGCCTGTAAAAGGTTTGACTCTCAATATGAACAGTGCAGAATTGCTGCTCGGAGCAGATACGGAAAGCAGAACAGTATCACTTGAGGCTGTTATCGATGCGGATGATGCAAGTATTTACAAGAATTTGAAGTGGACATCGTCAGATACAAATGTTGCTTCGGTGTCATATAGTTCAACAGATAAGACAAAGGCTACAGTTACTGCCAGATCAGCAGGAACTGCTGTTATCAGATTTTCAATTTCAGATGATGAGTATGTGGATTGCAACATTACAGTAAAGCAGAGAGTTACAAGCCTTAGAATAAACAGAGACAAGACAACAATATATGCTGGTGATACACTGCAGGTAACAAGCACTGCATCCCCTGCAACTGCATCGAATCAGGAAGTCATCTGGGCATCATCAGACGAGAGTGTTGCAAGCATTGACAAGGATGGTTTGATAACAGCCCTCGACAGAGGAACCACAGTTATCACAGCTACAGCAGTTGATGGAAGTGAGAAAACAACATCATTCACTCTTACAGTAAAGAAGTATGTAAGTGCTATAACACTTGACAAGGAGAAGCTCACTCTGTATGTGGGTGAACGAGGAACTGTTAAGCAGACCGTACTTCCAGAAGATGCAAATGACAGAAATGTTATATGGCAGTCAAGTGATCCGGGTGTTGCAACAGTATCAAACGGAACAATAACAGGTGTTAAAGCCGGAACAACAACAATAACATGTACTGCAAGAGATGGAAGTGGAGTATCAAAAACATGTGAAGTTACAGTAGTCCAGCAGATATCATCAATAGTATTGGGTGAGAGCACTAAGACTGTGAATGTAGGTGATAAGTTTACCCCGAATGTGACTCTCAATCCGGAGAATGCTTCAAAAACAGAGCTGAAGTGGACAAGCTCGAGTGAAGCAGTAGCATCTGTAGATCAGAATGGAGAGGTAACAGCAAAATCCCGTGGTACAGCGACAATCACATGCGAGGCTGTCGAAGGCATTGAAGGAAGAAAGGCCAAGGCAGCTCTCAGACTTACAGTTAACCAGCCGGTTACAGGAATAAAACTTAATCAGACAAAACTGAATCTGTTTGTGGGTAAACAGGGCAGAATAACATCGACTGTAGCTCCTGCTAACGCAAATAACAGAAATGTTGAGTGGACAACTTCTAACAGCAAGGTAGCAACAGTAAACAATGGTACGATCAAAGCAGTATCAAAGGGAACAGCAGTTATCACATGTAAGGCTAAGGATGGAAGCGGCAAGCTTGCAAAGTGTACTGTTACGGTTTCACAGCCTGTAACATCCATCAAGCTCAATGCAACAAACAAGACTATCAAGAAGGGTGCTACATTCACACTCAAGGCAACTGTAGGTCCTGCAGCGGCAAACAATAAGGCGGTTACATGGTCATCATCGAACACCAAGGTTGCAACAGTTTCGTCAACAGGAGTTGTCAAGGCTGTTAGAAAGGGTTCGGCAGTTATCACATGTAAATCAAAGGACGGAAGCAATATTACTGCCAAGTGTACAATCAATTCAGTTATTATGGTTTCTTCGATCAAGTTAAACAAGAAGACAGCAACCATAAAGAGAAAGGGAAAGATAACACTCAGGGCAACAGTAGGTCCTGCAACTGCAAACAACAAGGCAGTTATCTGGGTTTCTTCAAATAAGAAGATAGCTACCGTAACAACAAGTGGAACAGTAGTAGGTAAGAAGAAGGGCCGTGTGGTAATTAAATGTAAGGCTAAGGATGGCAGTGGTAAGTACGCAAAGTGTACAATCATAGTAAAATAAAATATAACAACATATAGTTGGAATATATGATCTTAATCGTCAGGCCTGCAAAACAGGTCTGACGGTTTTTTACGTATATTGTTCTTTGCTGTTCTTTATTTTTATTTAACGTTAAAAAATGTTGTAAGCAAATAGCAATTGTGATAAACTATTAGAAAAATTGATTTCATTTACATGGAGGCATTTATAGATATGAAGAAGCTTATTTTAGTTACATCACCACCAGCATGTGGAAAGACATTTATTTCAAAGCAGGTTGCAAAGGCACTTCACAATTGTGTATACCTTGACAAGGATACACTTATCGTGCTTTCAAAGCAGATATTTGTGGTTGCCGGACAGGAGTACAACCGTTCATCAGATTTCTTCCAGAAGGAGATCAGAGATTACGAGTATTACTGTGTGCTGGATCTTGCATTTGAGGCATTGGATTACAATGATACAGTTCTCATCAATGCTCCGTTTACAGAGGAGATCAGAGATGATGAGTATCTTGACAATCTTCGCGCTAAGCTTGCAGAGAAAGATGCAGAGCTCTTCGTTATCTGGGTAAATACAAGAAAAGATGTATGTCATGAGAGAATGATCAAGAGAGCTTCAGACAGGGATACATGGAAGCTTGAGCACTGGGATGAGTACATCAACAGCCAGAACTTCAATCCGCCTACAAACATCAAGGATCTCTTCATTTTCGAGAACTCATCAGAGGAGGAATATGAGGATTCGATCAAGAAGGTTGTCAAGGCTGTAAGAGGTTAATTGGCACATACAATAAAATATTTATGACAGGAGTAGAGAATATGGCAACAATCAGAAGTTTTAGAGCCTATAGACCGAGACCAGATGTTGCAGGCAGAGTAGCTGCCTTGCCATACGATGTGTATAACCGTCAGGAAGCAGAGATAGAGGTCAAGCGCGAACCATTATCATTTTTGAAAGTGGACAGAGCAGAGACATCCTTTGGACCAGATGTGGATACATATGCTCCATGTGTATATGATAAGGCTGGTCAGCTGCTTCAGGGCATGATAGATGATGGAACATATATCATGGAGCGCAGACCAGTCTATTATATTTATGAGCTTATCATGGATGGCCGGCATCAGACAGGACTCGTGGCATGTTCTTCTATAGATGACTATATGAATGGAGTCATCAAGAAGCATGAGAATACCAGAGAGGACAAGGAGATAGACAGAATAAAGCATGTCGAGGCATGCGGAGCGCAGACGGGACCTATATTCCTTGCGTACAGAGCGATAGATAAGGTTGACGAGATCATCGATAGAGTGAAGAAGGGTGATAAGTTGTACGGCTTCACATCACCTGACAGGATCACTCACAACGTATGGATAATAGATGGCCAGGAAGATATAGACACCATCAGAGCTGCATTTGAAGGAGTGGACGATATCTATATAGCGGATGGACACCACAGGGCGGCATCGGCCGTCAAGGCGGGAATCCATATGAGAGAGAAGAATCCGGGATATACCGGGGATGAGGAATTCAATTATTTCCTCTCTGTACTTTTCCCTCATGACCAGCTTATGATCATGCCGTACAACAGAGTGGTAAAGGATCTCAACGGACATGACAAGCAGGAATTCATGGATGAGGTTTCAAAGATATTTGATGTGACAGCCAGTGATGTTCCGGTGGAACCACAGGTCAAAGGACAGGTGGGAATGTACATGGATGGAAGCTGGTACAGACTGGATGTCAGAGAAGGTATTGTTCCGGATGATGTCGTGGGCAGACTTGACGTATCGGTACTTCAGGATAATGTGCTTGCACCGATACTTGGAATACAGGATCCGAGAACTGATCAGAGGATCATGTTCGTAGGTGGAATCAGAGGACTTGCAGAGCTTGAGCGTCTGGTGGATGGAGGAATGGCGGTTGCATTCTCGATGTATCCGACATCCATCACTGAACTGTTCGACATTGCAGATGCGGGACTTCTCATGCCTCCAAAGTCAACGTGGTTTGAGCCAAAGCTCAGAAGCGGAATATTTATACACAAGATAGACTAACATTAGGAGAAGGGGTTTTATGGAGATATTTGTATTGAAATCAGATGAGGTTGCAGCGATAACAAGGGGTACGCATGGCAACCCTCATCATATTCTTGGTATGCACCAGTGTCTTAATGACTGCTATGTAAATGCATACCTTCCGAGGGCTACGGCTGCGTTTGTTCTCAGGATAAATGAAGAAACGGGCGAGCCGATATTTAAATATCCTATGACCGAGATAGGTTCACAGGGATTTTTTACAGTGAAGATCGAGGATAGCGGGGCATTTGCATATAAGCTCATAACAGAAGGCGAGCAGGCGGCTGAATTCTATGATCCGTATTCATTCGGATACAGCGTGGATCCGGTCAATGTCATGAAGGTGGTAAATGGAGACGATGGAATATTGTCGGATTTCCATGTAAAGGATCTGTTTGGAGCAAGACAGATCACGCTCGATGGTGTACAGGGTGTATCGTTCTGCATGAATATGCCGGGGGCAACCAGGGTCAGTGTGGTCGGAGATTTCAACGGATGGGATGGACGCGTGAATCCTATGAGAAGGATTGACTACACTGATATGTTTGAGCTGTTCATTCCGGGCGATCTCATGAATACCAGATACAAATTCGAGGCATTATACAGAGATGGAAATACAGATATATTTGCAGACCCTTACGCTGAGGTTTATGAGGTGGCACCGGGAAATGCGTCGGTACTTGCAAAGCTTGAGTATAGCTGGTCAGACTCTTCATATATGAAGAAGAGAGGCAGTGTATCTGCCCCGGTAAATATATATGAGGTCCACATGCCGACATGGAAGAGAAACTCAGATGGATATCCTCTTAACTATCTCGAATTTGGCAAAGAGGCTGCCATGTACGTGAAGAATATGGGATACAACTACATACAGTTTATGCCACTTATGGAATATAGAGATGACAATGGCTGGGGTTATGATACCGTGGGAATGTTCGCTCCGACATCGAGATTTGGATCACCTACGGAGTTCATGGCCATGGTCGATCATTTCCACAGCAAGGGGATAGGCGTTATCATGGATATGGTATCTGTGAGGGATGTGGATTGTATCGCATATTGGATAGATACATATCATCTGGACGGAGTAAGGCTGGAGGATGAGGAGCTTATCAGAGCGCTGAGAACAAACCTCGGTACTGCAGGTGATGATGTTATGACAGATCTCAGGTGGAATAATGAGGCTGTGTCCAGAGTGACAGATTTCATGATGATACCTCCTGTGAACAGAGGAAGCTTTACGGATTATACATGTGGTATACCATTTGATGAGAAGGATGATACCGTATGGGCGCTCAGCCATGATGAGGTTGCATATGAGCGTGGAAGTTACGCATCCAAGATGTCGGGTGGCTATGAGGACAAGTATGCTGATCTCAGACTTCTGTTTGGTCTCACCATGTCACTACCGGGAAGAAAGCTGACGTTTATGGGACAGGAATTAGGCGGATTTGCCGGGTTTGACGGAAGAACCCAGATCGACTGGTCGGTTCTTGAGTTCGATGCAAACAGCTATTTTCAGAAATATATAAAGGAACTCAACAAATTATACGATACAAAGAATGCTCTGTGCGGTGATGGCAGGGACCTTGCCGGCAGTGCACTTGATATACAGGAGAAGGGACAGGTAATATCATTTGTAAGACATGGTTTGGATGTCGCAGATGATGTGTATATTGTCTGCAACTTCGGACTTAAAAATGTGACAGGATATAAGCTTCCGGTTGAGACGGATGGAAAGTACAGAGAGATCTTCTCAAGTGATAACCTGAAATACGGAGGCGAGGGCAACAATAACAAAGGATATGAGACTGCTGCGGATGGCGTGATAGAAGTGAGTGCTCCTGCACTGTCATTTGCAGTGTTTGCCCATGTAAAATAGGAGGAATAGACATTTATGCTATTGATTGGTGATCTGTATAACATGGCGGCTGATACTGCGACCACAGAGAGTGTGGTCGGGGATGCTGTGAAGGAGGCAACGGATCAGGTGAGCATCATAGGACAATATATCCAGAAGCTTACAGACTGGTGCATGTCCAAGCTGGGCAGTATTGTAGTGGCGGTCATATTCATGGTTGTCTGCTTCAAGCTGGTGAAACTTCTGCTCAAGATACTCAGGAAGAGCTTCGAGAGATCAAAGCTTGATCCGAGTGTTGCAGGATTTTTCATATCGGCGGTCAAGATCGTCATGAATGTTTTGATCGTGCTCACTGCGGCGAGTATCGTGGGATTTCAGATCACATCATTCATAACCATACTCGGTACAGCAGGCGTTACCCTTGGACTTGCACTCCAGGGAAGTCTGTCAAATCTTGCGGGCGGGCTGCTGATACTCATACTGAAGCCATTCAGGGTCGGAGATTATATAGTGGAGAACAATACCCACTGTGAGGGAACAGTAGTGTCCATAGATATATTCTATACAAGACTTATAACCCTCGACAACAAATCAGTCGTCATACCGAATGGTAACATATCCAATACATCCCTTGTGAATGTGACTGAGCACGATATGAGGAGAGTGGAGATACCATTTTCCGTTGCGTATGACTCCGATATGGAGAAGGTCAAGAGAGTCACACTTGAGACCATAAAAGATGTTGACGGTTTCCTTAAGGATGAGCAGGTTCTCTTCTATATAGATGAATTTGCTGACAGCGGTATCAATATGTATGTGAAGTTCTATGCGACGATAGAGAAGTTTTTCGATGCCAAGTGGGATGCCATGTGGAAGCTCAAGAAGGCATTTGATGAGAACGGCATAGAGATTCCGTTCAATCAGGTGGATGTGCACATGAGACAATAGTTCATTAACACACATAAAATGCTTGATTTCTTGCAAAAATAAAGGCAATCGAGTATAATCATGTGGATGTAGGTATCAAAGACTGTGTATTTACTGCACAGTCTTAATATAAATTTGTTTAAGGAGTGATTGATATGACAAAGATTGATATTATCTCAGGCTTCCTTGGGGCCGGTAAGACAACGTTGATCAAGAAACTTATTGAGCAGGCATTTAAGGGCGAGAAGCTGGTTCTCATAGAGAACGAGTTTGGTGAGATAGGAATCGATGGCGGTTTCCTGAAGGATGCCGGCGTTCAGATCACAGAGATGAACTCAGGTTGTATCTGTTGTTCACTGGTCGGAGATTTCGGTACTGCACTTAAGCAGGTTATCACAGATTACACACCTGACAGGATCATCATTGAGCCATCAGGAGTTGGTAAGCTGTCTGATGTTATCAAGGCAGTAAAGGATGTATCAGGCAATCTTGATGTTGAGCTCGACAGCTACACAACAGTTGCCGATGTGTCAAAGGTTAAGATATATATGAAGAACTTCGGTGAGTTCTTCAATAACCAGATCGAGAGTGCCAACACTATCATCCTGAGCAGAACACAGACAACCACACAGGATAAGATCGAGAAGGCTGTAGCCATGATCAGAGAGAAGAACGATCATGCAACCATCATCACAACTCCATGGGATGAGATCGATGGAGCAGCCATCAGAGAGGCTATGCAGAACTACAAGTCTCTTGAGGAGACTATGATGGATGAGGCCAAGAAGGGACATGATCATGACCATGACCACGGCGATGAGTGCACATGTGGCTGTCACGACCATGACCATCATCACGACCATGAGCATCATCACGACCACGATGAGCACGAGCATCACCACGATCACGACGAGCACGAGCATCACCACGACCACGATGACCACGATCATCATCATGATCACGACCATGGCGATGAGTGCACATGTGGCTGCCATGACCACGATCACCACCATCATCACGCAGATGAGGTATTTACAAGCTGGGGCAAGGAGACTCCTCACAAGTACAATGAGGACAAGCTCAGAGAGATCCTTGACACTCTGGCTGACACAGAGAAGTACGGTGTTATCCTCAGAGCAAAGGGTATCGTTCCTAGCGATGCAGGTGAGTGGCTGTACTTTGATCTTGTACCAGGCGAGTTCGAGATCAGAAAGGGCAAGGCTGACATCACTGGTAAGCTTTGCGTAATAGGAAGCAAGCTTAAGGAGGACGACCTTGCAGAATTGTTCGAGGTTTAAGCAGGTTGTTCTATGATAAGGAGTTAATATGATGGGACGTCAGAATAAAGAGATACCTGTATATGTGTTCATGGGATTCCTTGAGAGCGGTAAGACAACATTTGCCAAGGAGACCCTGATGGACAGAGGCTTTACAGGTGGAGCCAAGACACTTCTTCTCGTCTGTGAGGACGGAGAGGAGGAGTATGATCTTGAGGCTCTGAAGAAGGCTAATATATATACAGAGTTCATAGAGGAAGATCAGCTCACCACAGACCATCTCCTTGACCTTCAGGACAAATACAATCCGGAACAGGTCATGATCGAGTACAATGGTATGTGGAAGCTCGATAAGATATTTGAGATAAGGGTTCCAAAGGGATGGACGGTTGTCCAGGTTATCTCATTTGTGAATGCGGAGACATACGATGTGTACTCACAGAACATGAAGGCAACCATGGTTGAGCAGTTCAACAGTGCGGACATGGTCATCTTCAACAGGTGTGATGAGAATTCCAAGATACCTGAGTGGAGAAGATCCATCAAGGCGGTGAACAGAAGAGCACAGATCATCTTTGAGATGAAAGATGGCTCCATTGCACCTGAGACAAATGAACCTGAGGATCTGCCATACGATGTGAGCGCAGATGTGATAGAACTGCCGGATGACGATTTCGGTATCTGGTATGTGGATGCATCTGACATGAAAGAGAGATACGACGGCAAGAAGATCCACTTCAAGGCCATGGTATTTAGACCTAAGCAGTACGGCAGCAATGCATTTGTTCCTGGAAGATTCGCCATGACATGCTGTGTTGAGGATATCCAGTTTGTCGGATTCAAGTGCTATTATCAGGGTGCTAAGAATCTTGTGGACAGACAGTGGGTTGATGTCACAGCCAAGATAGGCTACGAGTATTACCCAGATTTTGAAGGTGAAGGACCTGTTCTCACAGCAGAGAAGGTCACGCTCACAAGTGCGCCTGATGAAGAGGTAGTATATTTCAGTTAAGAGTTGAGCAGCTCCCTGAATACATGATATTTGATGTATCCGGGGAGCTTTTTTTGCGCGGCCGGGGAATGCCGGAAGAGCTTTGACGTGTCCTTACGAAAGTGTAAGTTGCGTTATTTACCAGCAGAATTTATTATAAGTTTAGTGTAAAAAATAAAGTCAAATTGGAAGGAAAGACTTATGATCAGATCGGCGAAACTTGCGTGTGGCGGTGCGGTTGCACTTATGCTGCTTGGAGGTATGATCTGTCCAGCTATGGCGGAAACGAACACAGATAGTGCATATGGACGGGTTGAACAGAGGATAATTGAAAATAACCCTGATTTTGATATACAGCTAAAGTATGGACTCAATGGATATGCGGTAAATGACAGAGGCAGTGTTATCAGGCTGGATATTGTGTGCGACACAGATTTTGCGGGAAATGTGTCTGTACAGACGAGCTATTCCGAAGGCTTTGGCACGAAGAATATGACATATGCCAGAGATGTGGAATTAAAGGCAGGAGAAAATACAGAGCTGGAATTCTGTGTCGATAATATGGGCTCCGGTATAGCAAAGGTTGAGATCAAGGACAGTGACGGAGAGCTGGTGTACTCAGAGCGGGATTCACTGAGTATAGAGGGCAATGATATGGTAGTTGCGGTGGGCGTGATGAGTGACAGACAGGATGCCATGTCTTATATAGAGGATGTCTCCATGGACAATGTGTATGATAATGCAAAGGTAGAGACTGTTGCATTATCACCCTCAGACATTCCTGAGTCCGAGGAGGGACTGGAGGCTATAGAGTACCTGTTGGTGGATGATTATGATCTGTCGGGATTGTCAGAGAAGCAGAGTGCTGCCATAAAACAATGGGTGTACAGTGGTGGAGCTATGATACTGGCAAAATCGTCAGGTGAAAATGAACTCAGCAGCTTTGACGGCGATTTTGTCTCCGCTGTGAATGACACACAGAAGGTTCATGAGCTGGACGGCTCAGATGGGTCCTATCTGAATATGGGATATGGCAGGATAGTGGTGCTCCCGTATTCGCTTGCACAGACGGATGAGAAGGATAAGACTGCCCAGGCGCAGGCTGCTCTGGAGGCAGGCTTTACGGATATGACACAGAAATGGATCGATGGAGGCTGGTATTATGGTGGCACATATTATGGATATGATGTGGCAAATGCAGCCAACAAGAGAAGCACCCCGTCACCTGTTGTCATTATGCTCGTGCTGATCATATATATCATTGTGTGTGGTCCTGTGGCGTACATCGTCCTCAGCAGGCTCAAAAAGAAGGAGCTCATATGGGGAGTTATCCCGGTATGTGCAATTATCGGTACAGGTGCCATATATATGGTAAGCCTCAAGTACAGAGTTACAAAGCCTATCGGACTTACATTTGTGGCTGCGGATATAAGCGGTGATACCAAGCGGGAGGATGCATATTCATATATAATAGGCGGCAGATCAGGCCAATACAAGATAGACATCAACAGCAAATATTCCAACATCGAGATGGATGATTCCATGGGATCCAGCTTTTATGACAATCTCAATGTGGTAAAAAATGATGGAAAAGATGGCGTTACACTGAATTATTACAGCAATCGTTCATTTGGCACTATATCAGCTAATGCAAGCTTTGCTGGAAGCAACGATATTGGAAGGATTCGGAAGAATTTGACATTATATACAGATGGCTTTGAGGGAACATTGACAAATGACACCTCGTACGATGTGGAGAATCTTGTGGTCATGTCCGAGGGATATTATTACGTTGCTGATGTCCTGAGAGCGGGAGATACCATACGGATAAGCAGGAAGAATACCCACAAATTTGACGGCGGCTCCATACTTGACGGAATGAGATCATATTACACGAAGAAGTATGGTGAGGATTATTTCGGAGATGATGAATCGTCGGCGGAATGGTCCAGAAATTATTACATGCAGCTCCGGCTTGCCCAGTACAGTAGACTCGCTGCAGATGACGGCGTTGTGGCTGTGTGGGGAACCATACAGCGGGATCCGGATATGATGAGTGATGCCAATACGGAAAATTATGGCAGTTATATGGTATACGACATAGATACCCTAAAATATGAGGATGTGGATGGAGTTTATTATTACAGCATTTATGACAGGGATGAGAATGGAATCGGCGGATCAGATTATGGTGATGACGATCTGTTGATGTATTCTGAAACCGTGGACGTTAACATCAGATTTGGCAAGAATGATGATATAACGGAACTGATATACGATAAGACTCAGACGGGAAGCGGCAAGAACAAGGTCGTAGTGCAGATGCTCAACAGAGAGACCGGCGAATATGACACGGTATTTGCCGATGGACAGACGATCATAAAGGGGCAGGAACTTGACAAATATATGTCGGACGGATGCCTGGCTATGAGATTTATATCTCCTCAGCAGGGAGATTATTATGTGGACAGTTATCTTCCACATATCAGTGCGAGGGGAGGTGTCCGGTAATGGTTGATATAGAAGAACTCACCAAGAGATATGGAAAGTTTGTTGCGCTCGATCATATGAACCTTCATATTGATAAGGGCGAGATATTCGGATTTGTCGGACCAAATGGTGCCGGTAAGACGACAACCATGAGGATCATGTGCGGACTCCTTAAAGCCACATCGGGAAAGGTCACCATAGACGGTGTAGACGCACTTGGCAGACCTGCGGATGTGAAACGGAAGATAGGATATGTTCCTGACTTTTTCGGTGTGTACGACAATCTGAAGGTCATGGAGTACATGGATTTTTATGGCTCCATGTACGGCATGAGCAAGCGGGAAGTGGAGAATGTCGCAGATAAATATCTGGAGCTTGTCGCCCTTCAGGATAAAAAGGACGAGTTCGTCGACAGCCTTTCAAGAGGTATGAAGCAGAGACTCTGTGTAGCAAGAGCGCTCATACATGATCCCGAGCTTCTGGTGCTCGATGAGCCGAGTTCGGGTCTGGATCCAAGGTCAAGACATGATATGAAGAATATACTGCGTGATCTGAAGGAGATGGGCAAGACCATTGTGATAAGCTCGCATATTCTGCCGGAGCTTTCAGAGATGTGTACGAGTATAGGTGTCATAGACCACGGAAAGATAGTGGCCAGCGGAAGCGTGGATGAGATTGTAAATGGTGATAAGAACATGCCTCCTGTAAGGATAAAGGGATATATGTTGGGACTTGATGCGGAGGCCTCAGCCAACAGGATATCTGTCATTGTGAAGGAAAGATTCAATGTGGATCGCATAAGTATACAAGATGGAGAAATTCTTGTCTATTATTCAGGCACGAGGGAGTCTGACGCCGAGCTTCTCAGAAGTCTTGTGGACAACGGTGTGCACGTTCATCAGTTTTTCAGGGAGAAGGAAGATCTGGAATCCCTGTTCCTTAAGATTACGGGAGGTGAGAATCGTGGCGCGAAGAACAATTATTAATCCCATATTGAAGAAGGATATTCTGGTAAATGCGAGAAGTGCCAGAATGGTCGTGACGATAACACTCATCAACTGCCTGTTTGCGCTGGTTGTCGGAATGCTCTTCATGACGAGCAGAGGCTCAGCATATCAGGTATATTATTCAAATATTGCACAGATGTTTCCTGTGCTTGCGGTGTGTGAGCTGTGCATAATAGGACTCATAGTTCCGATAATCACATCCACCTCGATATCCGGTGAGAGGGAGAGACAGACGCTTGAGATCATGCTGACGACTCCGGTAAGACCTATATCGATAGTTGCCGGAAAGCTCCTGTCGGCAGTTGCCACCACGGCAATGTATGTCATAGCAACTCTTCCGTTTATGGCGGTTGCATTCATAGTTGGAGGAATGGGCTGGGACGAACTGTTCAAATACCTTGGAATGGTTCTCTTTATAGATATATACGTTGGTAGTATCGGAATATTTTACTCCTGCGTGAAGAGAACTTCTGTGTCGGCAGCCATATCAACCATAGTGACTATAGCCACTGTTGTGTTTTTATCATGTGCGATAGGAAAAGTTTTTGAATCCATGATGTATATGTCGGACGGTTCAAGAAGCAGTTATGCTGCTTATATGATGGGAAAGGCAGTTTGCTATGCAGTCAATCCTGCCATATGGATAGCAGAAAATTTCGTCAGATTGCTCGAGAATGAATCTGTGGTGGAAACCATGACGGGATACGGTAAATACACGAATTTCGTGGTGGATCATATGGCCGTGATCTCAGTGTGTGTGAATCTCGCAGCATCATTTGTGCTGCTTAAGGTGGCTTCGGTGAAGCTGGTTAAGGGCAGCAGAAAAAGGAAAAAGTCAAGGATATGATATTCCAAACAGGTATACAAAATGGAGTTTGACTTGTGTTTGATTATGGGATATCCTTTTTAGTGTAATATGTGCTCCGATGGAGAGGCTGCTCGGCAGAGCGGGAAGGAGCACTTGCTTATGTATAGTAAAGTATTAAGTGGACTTGTACAGGGAATCGACGGGACGCTCATATCAGTGGAGACGGATATACACGATGGGCTTCCCGTTATGAATATGGTCGGATACCTGTCCTCCTGCGTGAAGGAAGCAGGAGAACGGGTCCGGACTGCACTGCGCAATTCTGGTTTCAACATTCCTCCGAAGAGAATAACGATCAATCTCTTTCCGGCGGATATCAGAAAGGAAGGCACTGCCTTCGATCTGCCCATCGCAGCGGGTATGCTGGCGTCCATGGGCGTTATTCCAACAGACAATATAAAGAACATACTTATCCTTGGAGAGCTGGGGCTTGATGGACATGTGAATACGGTGAGCGGTGTGCTGTCCATAGTTCACTCTGCGTACAGCGAAGGTGTGAGGAGCTGTATAGTGCCGGCGGGGAATTCCAGGGAGGCCGCCATTATACGTGGGATGACTGTTATACCGGTCACAAGTATAGGAGAGCTGGTCGATCACTTGAGTGGTATACAGACCATAGAGCCTGAATATGTTGATGTAGAAGCCATGCTGGATACGTCAGGGGATGAAGCTGAAGTGGATTTCTCTGAGGTAATGGGGCATGAATCCCTTAAACGTGGAGTGGAGATAGCCGCGGCGGGAATGCACAACATACTCATGACAGGCCCCGCCGGGGCAGGCAAATCCATGATAGCCAGACGTATCCCGACGATACTTCCGAGACTCAGCCTTGAGGAGAGTATAGAGATAACGAAGGTGTACAGTGTGGCGGGGCTTCTGGATGAATCCTGTCATATAATAAACCGCCGTCCATTCCGGGCACCTCATCATACGATATCCCTGCATGCCCTGTCCGGCGGCGGGCATAATCCGAGACCAGGAGAGATAAGTCTTGCACACGGTGGTGTGCTGTTTCTCGATGAGCTGCCGGAGTTTAACCGGAACGTGCTCGAGGTCATGAGACAGCCCCTTGAGGACGGTGAGGTCAGTATATCAAGGCTTGGTGGAATATACAGATTTCCTGCGGACTTCATGCTGGTTGCGGCGAGAAATCCATGCCCCTGCGGACAGTACCCGGATATGAACAGGTGTACATGCACGGTCAGGCAGATCAGGAATTATAATGCCAGGATAAGCAAGCCTCTGCTTGACAGGATAGATATAAATGTGGATGTTAGGAAGGTGGACTGCAGACAGTTATTTGGTGGCCGGACAGGGAAGAATTCAGCAGAAATGAGGGAGAGTGTGCTGAGGACCCAGAGGATACAGAGTGAAAGGTTCAGCGGTGAAAATATACGGTTCAATTCCCAGATGGATTCGGCATTATGCAGTAAATATGTAGTACTTGACGGCGAGGCAAAGAATTTCATGGAGAACTGTTTTGCCGATATGGATATGACTGCGAGAGGAGCATACAGGGTACTCAAGATAGCCAGGACTATTGCGGATCTCGATGGAGATCCTGAGGTCGGGATAAAACACATGAGAGAAGCGGTGTTCTTCAGAAATGCGGACATTCAGGGAGGTGTGTGACATGACGGAGGAATTACTTTATCTCTGGTTTGGGATGATAAGCAGGATGACTCACACTGTGAAGATGAACGTTGCCATGAAATACGGAGGTATAAGAGGACTGTGGAACACTTCTGAGGAACAGCTTCGGGATGAACTCACACAGGCTCAGGCTGACGGATTCCTTGAATACAGGGATGCCGGGAAAGTTGTGGCATATGCAGAGGAGCTTCGAAGAAATGATATTTCATATATTTATCCGGGACATAAGCTGTATCCCGGGAAGCTGTATGATATACCGGATCCCCCAATGCTTCTGTTTGCAGCAGGGGATGTGGATGTGCTGGCGGATCTGGACCCTGCGGTTGCGGTGGTAGGGGCAAGAAAGGCCTCTGTGTACGGAAGGGAAGCTGCCGACAGGCTGTCGGGGGAGCTTGCAGCATCAGGGGTTACTATAGTCAGTGGAATGGCACTGGGAATAGATGGCGCTGCGCACAGAGCTGCCATGAAGGCCGGAGGAAAGACTGTGGCTGTGCTCGGAAGTGGTATAAATGTTCCGTATCCGAGGGAGAACTATGATATATATCACGACATAAGAAATGGCGGCGGAGTAGTGCTGTCGGAATGTGGGCTTGACATAAGACCGGATGCTTTCAGATTCCCGTACAGGAACAGGATAATCAGTGGACTTTCGTCCGGTGTGCTCATCGTTGAGGCGAGGGAAAAAAGCGGTTCTCTGATCACTGCGGACCAGGCGCTGGAGCAGGGGCGGGAAGTGTATGCTGTTCCCGGGAGGATCACGGATTCGGGCAGCAGAGGCTGTAACGGACTTATCAGAATGGGGGCGGTGTGTGTCACACAGGTGGAGGATATACTTGATGAAATGGGCATAAACCGAGCTGAATCAAAGGCGTTTAACAAAAATTTACTTGCGCCTGCAGAGAAAAAAGTGTATAGTTGTGTACGTTTGGAATCAAGGCATATAGATGATATATGCTTCGAGACTGGGATTTCAGTGTCTGAGGTGACTCAGATATTGTATGAATTAGAACAGAAAAGATTGATAAAACAGTTGGTAAGAAATTATTATGTCAGAGCCTGACCATGAAAATGAACACTGTCGGAAGATGCTCTGGGATGATAAGAATTACAGGAAACCTACAGAAAGGACAGATAGCTATGGCAAAAAATCTTGTTATTGTTGAGTCTCCAGCTAAAGCTAAGACAATAAAAAAGTTTCTTGGATCAAACTATGAGGTGATTGCTTCGAATGGCCATGTGAGAGATCTGCCAAAGAGTCAGATGGGAATAGACGTTGATAATGATTTCGAGCCCAAATATATCACTATAAGGGGTAAAGGTGATATTCTTGCCGCTCTGAGAAAAGCGGTTAAGAAGGCCGACAAGATCTATCTCGCAACTGACCCGGACCGTGAGGGAGAGGCTATATCCTATCATTTGATGAAAGCACTTAAGCTGGAGAATAAGGATTACAAGAGAATTACGTTCAATGAGATTACAAAGAATGCGGTAAAGAATTCTATAAAGCAGGCAAGGGACATAGATATGAACCTTGTGGATGCCCAGCAGGCGAGACGAGTGCTCGACAGACTTGTTGGTTACAAGATCAGCCCGGTTCTCTGGGCAAAGATCAAGAGAGGTCTTTCTGCCGGACGTGTACAGTCTGTTGCACTCAAGCTCGTGTGTGACAGGGAGAAGGAGATAAATGATTTTATCCCGCAGGAATACTGGACACTGGACGCGAATCTGACCGGCGGCAAGCTCAAGAAGCCTATCACGTTCAAGTTTACCGGAGATGGTAAGAATAAGGAAGAGATATCAGGCAGAGCGGCCCTCGATGAGATACTCAGCGGTCTTCAAGATGGAGAGTACGTTGTAAAGTCCATAAAAGAGAGTGAGAGAAACAAGAAGGCACCGCTGCCATTTACAACAAGTACGTTGCAGCAGGAGGCTTCATCGAAGCTCAATTTTGCGACATCCAAGACGATGAGGATCGCACAGCAGCTCTATGAGGGAGTTGATATCAAGGGCCGTGGAACGATAGGTCTCATAACATACCTGAGAACAGATTCCACTAGAATATCAGAGGAAGCAGTTGCTGCTGCTGACAAATATATAACGGACAATTTCGGTGAGATATATATTGGCGATTCAAATGGACGCGCCAAGACAGACAAGAAGATACAGGATGCTCATGAGGCTATCAGACCTACAGATGTGACTCTGTCACCGGTCATGGTAAAGGAACAGCTCTCAAGGGATCAGTTCAGACTGTATCAGCTCATATATAATCGTTTCCTTGCAAGCCAGATGGCGGGGGCGGTATATTCTGTCAAGAGTGTAAAGGTAAGCTGCGGCGATGCGACATTCCAGACATCCGCATCAAAGATAGCATTTGACGGATTCCTTGCTGTATACAATCTGGACAATGACAGAGGAGAGACAGTTGCGGGAATCAACAATCTTGCTGAGGGCGATGTGCTGGAGCTTGACGGCCTTGAGGAGAAACAGCATTTTACACAGCCGCCTGCAAGATATACAGAGGCATTGCTTGTCAAGACATTGGAGGAGCTTGGAATTGGAAGACCAAGTACCTATGCTCCAACCATATCGACCATACTTGCGAGAAGATATATAACGAAGGAACAGAAGAAGTTATATGTGACAGCCATAGGTGATGCGGTTAACCAGAGCATGGAGCAGGCGTTCCCGGTTATCATAGATGTGAATTTCACGGCTAACATGGAGTCCCTTCTCGATAAGATAGGAGAGGGAACCGTGGACTGGAAAGTGGTTGTCCGCAATTTCTATCCGGATCTCGACGAGGCGGTGAAGAAGGCGGAGGCAGAACTTGAGTCCATCAAGATAGAGGATGAGGTGTCCGAGGAAGTGTGTGACGTGTGCGGACGAAACATGGTCATCAAGTATGGTCCTCACGGCAAATTCCTGGCGTGTCCTGGATTCCCTGAGTGCAGATTTACAAAGCCGTTCTACGAGAAGATAGGTGTTACCTGTCCTAAGTGTGGCGGAGACGTGGTCATCAAGACGACGAGAAAGGGCAGAAGATACTATGGATGTATCAATGCACCTGAGTGTGATTTCATGTCATGGGCAATGCCAAGCAATGAGAAATGTCCTGAATGTGGAAAGTACATGATAGTAAAGGGCAATAAGCTGGTATGCTCAGATCAGGAGTGTGGTTATACCTGCAACAACAAGGCGGCGGAGACTGCTGATAAATAATTAAGATATAAGATATGTGACAGACAGATTCCTAATTGGAGACAATTAGTGAATTTGTCTGTTTTTTTGTTGAATTGTAGAAAAATTAAAAGAAGTGTATGGTTGTCATAATTATTAAAATTGTGTCGAAAAAAAGACTGACCACTATATGTTGTGGCTGAAAAATCCAGTAAAATCAACACTTTCTTAAATCTTTGTTTTTAGGACAACTTTACATAAAATATGGTTGTTATGTCAATCTTGTTGTGGTAGAATCACAAATAGTCATAATATTTCGAGCAAAAGATACTTTTTGTTACATAAAAAAATGGAGGATAACTTATGAGTGTACAATTGTTAGATAAAACACGAAAAATCAACAAGTTATTGCACAATAACAATTCACATAAGGTTGTTTTTAATGACATTTGTGATGTGCTCAGCGACATTCTTGCTTCAAACGTGATGGTAATAAGCAAGAAGGGCAAGATACTCGGACTCAAGAACAGAGAGGATATTCCGGAGATCCATGAGCTCATTGAGGGTAAGGTAGGAAGTCTCATAGACAACATGCTCAACGAACGTCTTCTTCTCGTCCTGTCCACTAAGGAGAATGTTAATCTGACGACACTTGGATTTGATGGAAAGGATATAGACAAGTATCATGGTCTGCTCCTTCCTATTGATATAGCAGGAGAGAGACTTGGAACTCTGTTTCTGTACAGACTTCAGACTGAGTACGATATAGATGACATCATTCTTGGCGAATATGGAACCACCGTTGTGGGACTTGAGATGATGCGGGCGCTCAATGAGGAGAATGCTGAGGAGAACCGCAAGCTGGCCATAGTGAGATCAGCGATCAACACTCTGTCGTTTTCAGAGCTGCAGGCGATCAAACACATTTTTTCCGAGCTTGACGGAGAAGAGGGAATACTGGTGGCAAGCAAGGTCGCAGACAGGGTAGGCATAACAAGATCGGTTATAGTGAACGCACTCAGAAAGTTTGAGAGCGCAGGTGTTATCGAGGCGAGATCATCGGGAATGAAGGGCACGTACATAAAAGTGCTGAATGATGTGGTGTTTGATGAACTGAAGAATGCCTGAGAACAGAATTATAAATATATCGAAAAGGAGAGACGTATATGATACCGGCAATAGTGACATTGATAGTAGGTGTAGCGATAGTGATAGTAAGCTTTTTCCTCACTGACGGTCCAAAAGAGAATACAGAGAATTCTGTGATGGATGAAAGCAGGGAGAATCTGGAGAAGAAGCTTGATGAGTATTGTGACAGCCTTGTAGAGAAGAAGAAGAATGAGCTGAAGAAACAGGGCGAAGCTGTGAAATCAGACATGAAAAAGGGCCTTGATGAGGTCAGGGAGTCATCGAAAAAAGAGCTTGCTGAGATGAGAGAGAGTTCAAAGAAGGAAATGAGTGAGCTCATGGACAGCACAAGGAAGGAGCTGGATGAATTCAGAGCCGGCACAGTCAAGGCAAATGAGACAGCCCAGGCTGATACCCAGAAGAAGATAGATGATGCAGTCAAGGCATACGAGGAGGGTATAGAGGCTGCAAAGAAGAAGATGCAGACAGAGCTTGAGGCTTGTGAGAAACAGTTGTCAGAGAAGGCCAAGAAGCAGATGATAGATTACATCAACCAGAGCCTTAAGGACGCATACGAGGCATATGATCCGGATGACACCAGCGAGAAAGAGCCTGTGACATACGATGAGCCTGAGACTGTAGAGACTTCCGAGTCAGAGCCTGCGGAGGCAGATAACGGATCAGAGAAGACTGAGCCGGATGCAGAGAAAGCTCAGTCAGAAAATGATTCTCAGGCAGCAGATAAGACAGAGACAGCAGATGGAGCTGAGACTAAAGCTGATGCTGAAGCAGAAGATGACGTAAAGACAGACGGTATCGCTGACAATGATAAGTCGGAGACATCCGAGGGTGAAGCGCAGAAAGAGAATACCGAGTCAGAGAGCAGCACTGAGGCTGCTGCAGATGCAGAGGCTGCCGAGAAAGCAGTCAGTGTGGAGGATGCACCGGTAACAGACAGTGCATTTACAGTGGTAGAGGCTGAAAATCCTGAGAAGGCAGCCGCAGCGATCGCTGAGAATAACAATGCTGCCAGATCTAGAAACAATCGTTCAAAGAAGAGAAAAAAGAAGAAAGCCGCTCAGAACAAGGTTGTTGATATATGGGATGAAGGCACAGATGTAGAGTCGCAGGTTGCAGATCTGCACAAGAAGGGACTCAGCATCATGGAGATCGCAAACAAACTTGGAATAGGAGTTGGAGAGGCTAAGGTTATGATAGACAAGATCAATGAGGCTGACAAACAGTAATCAGTCCGGGAGGTAAGCTATGTATAAAAAAAGTTATTTCAGAGGCCTTGGTACAGGGCTGGTGATAGGAGCACTTACCATGACTGTTGCGTTTAATTTTGGAAATGCCGGAAAAACTGATTCAGGTCAGGGCAAGACGGCGGTCGTAAGTCAGCAGCAGGATAAGAGCACAGAGGATTCTTCCACAGAGACGACAACAGAGAAGAAGACCGAGGATAAGACGACAGAAAAGACAACGACAGAGAAAGTAACCACGGAAAAGAATGCCAATGCCGATAAGACTACAACAGAGACAGGCAAGTCAGAAAATGGCAAGAGCGATGCAGAGAGCGGCAGTGGAAGCAATAGCGGTACGACCGGAAGCTCCGACAAGTCAAATGGAACCGGCACAACAGATAACAACGGAGGCCTTTCTGATAAGACAGAGAGAGTTCCATCTGCCAAGGACAACGGCTATACAGAGGATAAGAATTCGCAGACCGGTTCAGGAAGCAGCACAAATAAGACTACCGAGGCGGCGACAGAGGCTGTGAAAGCGAGTGCCATCAAGTATGACAATGGCGGCGGAGAGATCACATTTGGATCTGGAACATCTGCATACGAGATATGTCAGCTCCTGGCACAGATAGGGATAAGGGATGCGGATGAGTATTATGACTGGCTGCTCAGGTCAGGATATTCAGGCAGTCTTGTGCCTGGAACATATACATTCACCGGCAATGAGACAAATGGCGGAATAGTGTGGATCCTTTTAGGTCATCAGTAAATAAAAATATATAAAACACAAGAAAAAAGTGCTTGAATGCACTTTTTTTTTGTGTTACAATGTCGATTGCGTGAGTGCGCATAACAAATATACATGCTGGTTGATAGTTGGCGTGGTGCCTGTGCTCGGGTGGTCCAAAGAGTTGATGCCGGCAGAAGATTTTAACCATGGAGGTAGAAAAAATGAGCGTTATTTCAATGAAGCAGTTATTAGAGGCAGGTGTACATTTCGGACACCAGACAAGAAGATGGAACCCTAAGATGAAGCCATACATCTACACAGAGCGTAATGGTATCTACATCATCGATCTTCAGAAGTCAGTAGGAATGGTTGACGATGCTTACAATGCAATCGGTGATTGTGTTGCAAACGGTGGAACAATCCTTTTCGTTGGTACAAAGAAGCAGGCTCAGGACTCAATCAAGAGCGAGGCAGAGCGTTGCGGTATGTACTATGTAAATGAGAGATGGCTTGGAGGTATGCTTACAAACTTCAAGACAATCCAGACAAGAATCGCTACTCTTAAGAAGTACGAGGAGATGGAGCAGGACGGTACATTTGACGTTCTTCCTAAGAAGGAAGTTATCCAGATCAAGAAGGAGATGGAGAAGCTCGAGAAGAATCTTGGCGGTATCAAGAACATGAAGAGAATCCCAGACATGATCTTCGTTGTTGATCCTAAGAAGGAGAGAATATGTATCCAGGAGGCTCAGTCACTTGGAATTAAGCTTGTTGGTATCGCTGATACAAACTGTGATCCAGAGGAGCTTGATTATGTAATCCCTGGTAACGACGACGCTATCAGAGCTGTAAAGCTTATCGTTTCAAAGATGGCAGACGCTGTTATCGAGGCTCAGCAGGGTGTTGACGCTGATTCAGTAGATGAGGCAGAGGCTGAGGAGACTACAGAGGAGTAATTATAACAAATATTCGGAGGTAGAAATAAAATGGCAATCACAGCAGCTCAGGTTAAAGAGTTAAGAGAGCTCACAGGTGCCGGTATGATGGATTGCAAGAAGGCACTTGCAGAGACTGATGGTAATATGGAAGCAGCAGTAGATGTACTTCGTAAGAGCGGTGCAGTTAAGGCTGAGAAGAAGGCAAGCAGAATCGCAGCAGAGGGTATCTGCCGTGCAGCAGTTAATGGTACAACAGGTGTTGTTGTAGAGGTTAACTCAGAGACAGACTTCGTTGCTAAGAACGAGATATTCCAGACATTTGTTCAGCAGATCGCTGATCAGGCACTTGCTTCATCACTTGTTGGTGGCAAGGATGGCGAGGATGTTGAGGCACTTCTCGGAGAGAATGGTCTTAAGGAAGCCCTTGTTGACAAGACAGCAACAATCGGAGAGAAGTTATCATTCCGTAGATTCCAGAAGCTTTCAGGCGATGTAGTAGTTGACTACTTACACGGCAATGGAAGAATCGGTGTTATCGTAGCTGGTAACGGCGCAAGCGATGACGCTGCTAAGGAAGCACTCAAGAACGTAGCTATGCAGATCGCAGCTATGAATCCACAGTACATCAGCAGAGCTGATATCTCAGCAGACGCTATGGCTAAGCTTAAGGAGATCACAGTTGACAGTGCACTTAATGCACCTGATACACTTCCAAAGCCAATCCTTAACAAGCTTATCGCAAAGGCTGTTGACGGCGTATGGAGCGCAGAGGATGTAGCTATCTACGAAGAGAAGAAGAGCAACATGAACTTCTTATTCAACTTCCTTTCAAAGGAGGCAAAGGCACAGCTTGCAGAGCTTGCTATCGCTGATAAGGATGTTATCGTTGCAGATAAGATCTTCAATGGTCTTGTTGAGGGACGTATCTCAAAGCAGGTTAAGGAGATCAGCCTTCTTGATCAGGTATACGTTAAGGCTGAGGATGGCAAGCAGACAGTTGCCAAGTACCTTGAGTCAGTTAACAAGGATCTCAAGATCGCCAGCTTCGTTCGTTTCGAGGTTGGAGAGGGAATGGAGAAGAAGAACGAGGACTTCGCAGCCGAGGTTGCTAAGCAGATGAACGTTTAATCATATCCCGTATCTGAATATATGAATAATTGCCTTGCGGTTGGCTTTTGAGCTGGCCGTGGGGCTTTTTTATTGTCTGTTTCTGTTGATATCCAGCACTGTATAAAATATAATCTATGTAATTGCGGTTCAGACAGTGGATTTACGGATATATACAGATACAAGGTTGCTGACTGTGAGGATGGAACCAGGATCATATTTGTCGACTGCCGCCAGGAGCTGGAGTCGTTCAGAAATACGCTGGTATACAGTGTAGGAGTGTCCCTGCTGGGATTTCTTGCAGTGTTCATGCTGGTGCTGTTCTGGTCAAAGAAGATATTCAAGCCGGTGGCTGAGAGTTATGCCAAGCAGAAGCGGTTTATCACCGATGCAAGCCATGAGATCAAGACACCCCTAACTATCATAGATGCAAATACCGAGGTCATAGAGATGGTGAACGGTGAGAGTGAATGGACGAAGAACACCAGGGATCAGGTCAAGAGACTGACAGCGCTCACAAATCAGATGGTGGCTCTCTCCAGACTGGATGAGAATCCTGAACCGAAGGAGAAGGCAAAGTTTGATCTGTCTGATGTGGCGTATGAGGTGATAGATCATTTCTCGTCTCTGTCGGAGGTTCGAGGCAAGAAGATCAGCGCGGATATCGAAGATGGAATAAAGTATGTCGGAGATGAGAATTCCATCAGGCAGCTCATAAGCATACTGGTGGATAACGCCATGAAGTATGCTGTTGAATCAGCGGATATAAGTATATCCTTGAAGCGTGATGGCAGAAAGGTGAAGTTTGTTCTCAAAAACCTCACAGATGGCATGGAAGAGGGCTCTCAGGATATATTGTTTGAGAGATTCTATAGACCTGACAGCTCAAGAAATTCGGAGACCGGAGGTTCGGGAATAGGACTTTCTCTCGCCAAATCGATAGTTGAGTCTCACAAGGGCAGGATAACAGCAAGATGTGACGGGGATGGATACATCACATTCCAGGTTACATTATAGAATAATACAGTGTGTATACGTTAAAACGCTCTGTTCATGATATGAAGTTTACATAACATATCATGAACAGGGCGTTTTCTTTGTGTAAGCGTTGGAATTTATTGTGCATATTTGAAAATACATAACATAATATTATTCTGTTGCGCACAAAATTGCACACAAATTGCGCTTAAGTTGCGCTTTGACATATACAAAATACACAAATAATTCCTAAAAACATTGTCTACAAGCGACATGGTAACCAGAACTCAAATATGTTAATATATCAGTATGAGGACAAACGGTTGCGCAACTGTTGATCAACATTATTATTGCAAGGAGGAATCCTTGTGATAATGCAGACGCCGCGCGGAGCGCATTGGGATGCGTCTGCGTAATAATACTTATTAGGAGGGCATATATGAGAAGAAAGAGAATTGTAAAGCAGATTGGCTGTGCAGTTCTTGCAGGAGCGCTTATGGTAGGGCAGATCTTTGGATCTGGAGCTTCACTGATAACAGCGAAGGCTGCGGAGAGCTGGGTGGACACACTCAAGGTTGCAAATGGCGATTTTGAAACAGGTGACAGCAGTAACTGGACTATAGAGAGTGAATCGGGAGCTGAGCTTGTTGTAAAAAACGGTGGAAGTAATGTAAACTCCACATATTATCTTAATATCTGGGCTTCAGATGCGGCTGATGTCAGCATCACACAGACTGTAGTGGCTGTTCCTGCGGGAACATACAAGCTGGAGTATGATGTCGAGGGCGATGCACAGGATACAGGACTCACAGTATCTGTCGCTGATAAGTCACAGGCTGTTGGAGCCACGACCGGATGGGATGCATGGGCGACAAATGAGACAGAAGAGTTCGTTCTTGAGGATACAACTGATGTCAGCATTTCATTCAAGGGCAGTCTTGCCAAGGGATATTGGGGCAAGATAGACAATGTAAAGCTCTGCAAGCTTACAGACGAGGAAGATGTAGTTGAGCCTGTAGAGGCTGGAATATATGTGGACCGCGTGAGTGATCTCACATACACAGATCTGAACGGAGAGAAGCAGTCATTTATCGAGGGTGTAGACGTATCATCCTATGTGTCACTGAAGAACAGTGGAGTTAAGTATTATGACTTCGATGGCAATGACCTTGACGATATCGGATACTTCAAGTTCCTTGCTTCATGTGGAATAAATTATGTTCGTGTCCGTGTATGGAATGATCCATATGATGCAGACAAAAACGGTTACGGCGGCGGTAACAATGATTTGGAGACAGCCAAGAAGATCGGACAGTATGCAACAGCAGCCGGAATAAAGCTTCTTGTGGATTTCCATTATTCAGATTTCTGGGCTGATCCAGGTAAGCAGCAGGTGCCAAAGGCTTGGGCTGACTTTACTCTTGACGAGAAGGTAGCTGCAGTTAAGTCATACACATCGGAGAGCCTTAAGACTCTGCTCGATGCTGGCGTTGATGTGGGTATGGTTCAGATCGGAAATGAGACGACCAACGGAATATGCGGTGAAACATCAAAGAACTGGGAAAACATGGCAAAGATCTTCAGTGCCGGAAGCGAGGCGGTGAGAGCCATCGACAAGAATATCCTTGTTGCCATCCATTTCACCAATCCTGAGAGAAGTGGCAATTACGCAAATTTTGCAAAGAGACTTAATACATACAATGTAGACTACGATGTATTTGCATCATCATACTATCCTGTATGGCATGGCACACTTGACAACCTCACATCAGTTCTCAAGAATGTGGCTGACACATACTGCAAGCTGGTAATGGTAGCAGAGACATCATGGGCATACACACTGGATGACGGAGATGGACATGACAACACCGTGAGAAAGGGCGTAAATGACTCAACAACCTACGACATATCAGTTCAGGGACAGGCAAATGAGATCAGCTCAGTTATCAAGGCTGTAAAGAATACAGGTTCATCAGGAATCGGTGTATTCTACTGGGAGCCTGCATGGCTTCCTGTAAATGTGTATGATTCATCTGCAGAGAATGCAGCAGACGTCCTTGCAGCCAACAAGGAGGCATGGGAGAAGTACGGTTCAGGCTGGGCTTCATCATACGCAGGAGAGTACGACGCAGCAGACGCCGGCAAGTGGTACGGCGGTTCAGCAGTTGACAACCAGGCACTGTTTGACTTCACAGGACACCCACTTGAGTCGCTCAAGACATTTGCCTATGTTCATACAGGAACAAAGACAAAGAGAGAGGTAGTCTCAATAACAGTTGATGATGTTGAAATCGAGATAACAGATATTGCAAATGTAGCTCTGCCGACTGCAGCAACAGTAGCTTACAATGATGGCAATTCAGAGAGCGCAGACATCATTTGGGAGGATGGAGCACTTGAGAAGGTAAAGAACTACGGTGCAGGAACATGTACTGTAAAGGGAACTGTGACAGTAAATGATGAGACTGTCGAGGTTCAGTGCAATGTAACAATATTAAAGGAGAACATCCTTGTAAATCCTGGATTTGAGTCAGGAAACGAGGGATGGACCATCGCTGATACAAGCAAGGGATTTGCAATCAAGACAAAGGAAGATTTTAGAAACGGTGCATATTGTGGTCACTACTACAATTCATCAGATTTTGCATATGATGTATATCAGACCATCACACTTGAGCCGGGAGAGTATGTGTTCAGCGCATATCTTCAGGGCGGTGCAAATGGAGATAACGATGTGTATGAGGTGTATGCAAAAGCTGGAGATACAGAACTTGCATCCGCACCTGCAGTCCCACAGGGCTGGAAAATCTGGCAGCATCCTGAGATTAGATTTACAGTGGAAGAGACAACAGAGGTTGTTGTCGGAATGAGAGCAACCGCATCAGGTAAGGCATGGGGAACATGGGATGACGCATATCTCTACAAGGATGCGGATATCACACCGACACCAGATCCAAATCCAGATCCAACACCGGACCCAGATCCAACACCAGACCCAGATCCGACACCGGACCCGGATCCAACACCAGATCCAATACCAACACCAGATCCAGATCCAACACCAGACCCAACTCCTTCTATTGATACAAGCAAGAATGGTCTTGTGAAGGAGAATGGAAAGACCTACTTCTATAAGAAGGGCGTGGTTCAGGAGAATTACACAGGATTTGTCAAGAGTGCCGGAGTCAACTACTATGTTGTAAATGGCGTGGTAAAGACAGGATACAAGGGACTTGTAAAGAGCCCTAAGACGGGAAAAACATATCTTGTAAAGAATGGCAAGATTTATACAGCTTACACAGGTTTCTACAGAAATTCAAAGGGACAGCAGTGTCTCATAATAAAGGGCAAATTTGCAGAGAGCAAGACAGCCCTTGTCAGAAGCACTAAGAATAAGAAGTATTACTATGTAAAGAAAGGTATAATCCAGTCAGGTTATACAGGCTTCTTCAAGAGTACCACAACAGGTGCTAAATGCTATATCTACAAGGGTGTATTCCAGTCAGGCAAGACGGGAATAGTAAAGAGTCCTAAGAATCACAAGAACTACTATGTGAAGAAGGGCAAGATCGCCACAGAAGTTACCGGTATAGTTAAGATATCAGGTTCAAGATATAAAGTAGTGAGAGGTCTTGTTGTCAAAAAAGTAAAATAGTACAGAGTAATACATATATACGATAGTCCGATTGGGGAATACCCGGCCGGACTATTTTATTATTTGTTTATATGTTATTTAATTTTTGTAAGAAACATTAAGAAATTATTTAAAAGTAGTTGAAAAAGTATCATTAAGTGATATAGAATGGATAAGTATTTGTTTATATTATACTAAAACGAGAAAAGGAGAGTAATCATGGACAAATTCTTCAAAATCTCAGAGCGTGGGTCTACAATCAAGACCGAGATCATGGCAGGACTTACAACATTCTTCGCCATGGCATACATCGTTCTGGTCAATCCAAATCAGGTTGCAGGAGAAGGCAGCAATGGCTGGCTGGCAGGGGCAGTTCCAGACATGGCTGGTGAGCTTGGTACAGTATGGAATGCTGTATTCATCGCATCTATTCTTGTTGCAATAGTGGGAACACTTCTCATGGCGTTCCTCGCGGACATGCCATTTGCACAGGCCTGCGGAATGGGACTTAACTCATTCTTCTGTACTATCTTTGTAGCTGGTGCAGCATTTGCAGGTGTGAGTGTTATCAGAGGTTATCAGGCAGGTCTGGTAATAGTATTGATATCAGGTCTTGTATTCCTGATCCTTTCAGTGACAGGACTCAGAAAGTACATTGCAGTTGCAATGCCTGAGTGCCTTAAGAAGTCAATTCCGGCAGGTATTGGTCTGTTCATAGCTCTTATCGGACTGAAGAATGCAACACTTATCCAGGACAACCCATATACATTTGTTCAGTTCTTTGATTTCCACGGTGTGATCACAAGCGCTGGCAGCACAAAGGAGGCTATTGCACAGATCGCACCTCCTATAGTAGCATTTGTAGGATTTATAATAATTGCGATCCTTGCAAAGCTTAATGTAAAGGGTAACATTATCATAGGTATCCTTGTATCTACAGTATTATATTATGTTATGATGCTTCAGGCACCTAACTTTGATTTCTCATCGATCGGACAGTCATTCAAGGATTTCGGTTCAGTCGGATTCCTCGGAGTGTTCCAGGGACAGGCATGGAAGGATGCATTCTCTGCTGAGTATATCGGCGGTGTGTTCTCAGCAATCATGCTTGTTGTCAGCTTCTGTCTGGTAGATATGTTTGATACCATCGGAACTCTCTATGGTGCAGCTTCCCAGGCTAATATGCTTGACGAGAAGGGTGACCCAATGAAACTTGACGAGTGTATGATGTGTGACTCTATAGGTACTGTATCAGGAGCTCTTCTCGGTACATCAACATGTACAACATTTGTAGAGTCAGCTTCAGGTATCGCTGCAGGTGGTAGAACAGGTCTTACAAGTTTGGTTACAGCACTCTGCTTTGCAGTATGTCTGTTCCTCAGCCCTGTTGCCAACATCATTCCATCATGTGCAACAGCACCAGCACTTATCTTCGTAGGTGTACTTATGGCTAAGAACTTTGCAAAGGTTGATATGGAGGATATGCGTTCAGCAGTTCCTGCATTCGTGACATTCCTTATGATGCCACTGACATACTCTATTTCAAATGGTATCGGTCTTGGCGCTATCACATATGTTCTTATCACACTGTTCACAGGCAAGTATAAGAAGCAGGATATCGTAGTGACAATTATTGCACTCTTATTCATAGTAAAATTCGTTTCGGTAACTATGTAATTATTTAGTGACACAAGAGAATTCAAAGCGTTCCCGCATATAAGTGCGGGGACGTTTTTTTATTTGCCAAAGTGAGTTTTTTGTAGTATCATACCAACTGTGTACCAGTAGCCAATCGGATACGGCAATGGCCTCCGGAGCCATGACGGGCGGTTCGACTCCGCCCTGGTACGCTTTTTTATACTCTGATATTTATTTCGTAAAAGGATGATATGCAGTGATGAAGAAGAAAAAGAATTTGGAAGCGGAAGAACAGAATATAGAAAATGAAGAGCCGGAGTTGGATGGGAAATCAGAGATCGGTGGAGATTCAGAGACAGATGATGACTTAGATGACGGTGAAGATCCGGAGTCAGACGATGAATCGGATGACAGTGGAGACTCGGGATTAGATGATGACTTAGATGACAGTGAAGATTCGGAGCTGGCTGATAACTCAGAGCCCGGCGGAGCTTCAGAGGTTGAGGAGACCCCGGCGAGACAGAAAAGGCCGTATGAGGATTATGTCATAGAAGATCCTGAGGATATGGATGATGCACCGGATACCGGAGATATGTTCGATGATGAAGAGCTGTATGGCGATGACGATTATTTTGCCGAAGAGAAGGCAAAGACGCGGAAAGGCCGAAGAAGATCCAGACATGGCGGGATCTCTGGTGGCGTTCTTGTCTTGCTGTGGGCGGTATTTCTGATACTTGTCGGAGTCTATGTGTATGTATTTTTTATAAACGATAAGCTGTTCACAGAGGACATAACCGGAAGAGATAATACGGTGAGACTGGAGATACCTGACGGAGCAAATTACAGGCTGTGTACGATCGATGAGATAAATCAGCTAGTGAACAATTACCTTTTGGCGAGAACAAAGGCAGATCAGACGACACTTCAGAGACTGGTCACAGATCCGTCGGAATTTGACGACATGAAGAGCATTGAGATAGCAGCGGAGTATATAACGGCGTACAACAAGACCACCTGTTATATAGCCAACGGATATACTGCAGATTCGTATATCGTGTACGAATTATCCAATCTGATGATAAAGGATGTCAACTCGGAACCGCTCGATATAAGGTCGTTATATGTGACGAAACAGTCAGATGGAAGCTACAAGATCAACAATTCGGCTTTGTCTGACAAGGAGAGCTCGTATATCAACACCATCAACTCATCTGGTGATATACAGGCGATATATGAACATGTAAAAGAAAACAATGATTATCTGCTTAGAACGGATGAGACATTTAGAAAGTTCCAGAATATGTATAATTAAAGAAAACGCAGGCTTTATGCCTGCGTTTTCTGCTGAACAGCTATTTTGTTACATAGCCTCTGAAGAGTCTACAGTATCTGTGTCGATCAAAACCCCTCTGGTAGGAACCGGTGTGGAGAATACTATCTGTGTCTCTGTGCTGCCAAATCTCTGGAGCTGTCCGATAAATGAGTCGAGATCCATGGTATTAGGAAAGCAGACCTTCATGAGCATGGAGTGCGCACCGGTCACACAGTTGCATTCCAGTACATTTGGACATGCTTCAACAAATGGATAGAAGGTTGGCTTCTGTTTTGGATCAAGAGCCATGTGTATAAATGCTGTGATGTGATATCCGAGAGCCTCATGGTTGATGCTTGCGTGATATCCGGTCAGTATTCCTGCTTTCTCAAGTCTCTCTATTCTTGCTGAAACTGCCGGCGAAGAAAGGAAGACTTTGCTGGCCAGATACTTGAGTGGGGTTCTGGCGTTGCCCTGTAAAAGATGAATGATTTTTCTGTCGATGTTATCCATAATATGCACTTCCTTTTCCTAAAATAAAAAAAGGTGCGTTTCCGAAGAAACACACCTTTGCGTTTGCTTAAATATACATTAATTGATAAAAAAAATCAAGGACTTTTACAAAATTAATTTAACTGAATCTTTGCTGTGGGTTATACATGGTGTGATGAATGGTTCACAAAATGAAAAATAAATGGTATGATGGTTCTGCATATTGGTTAGAATTTACTGGCCTTGGTCTGGCTGATACATGGTGTATGCTGACCAGAAATTAGAATGTGAGATATGTATTAACAATATAGGAAAATAATAACAGAGGAAAGATTATGGCGGATGGAATAAGACTTAACAAATATCTCAGCGAGGCGGGCGTGTGCTCAAGGCGCGCTGCGGATACACATATAGAGAATGGAAAGGTTACGATCAACGGAGAGACTGCAGTCATGGGTCAGAAGGTCATGCCCGGGGATGTGGTGACATTCATGGGCAGGAAGGTTCAGCAGAAGGATAGGACAGTGATCCTGGCATATAATAAGCCGATAGGACTTACCTGTACAGCGAGTAAGGCTGATCCAGACAATATATTTGATCACATAGATTATCCGATCAGACTTCAGTACGTGGGAAGGCTGGACAAGGACTCCCAGGGTCTACTTCTTCTGACAAATGATGGTGACCTGTCAAATGCCATCCAGAAGTCGGTGAACAACCATGAGAAGGAATACAGAGTGCGGGTGAACCGTGAGATAACAGAGGACTTCATCAGGAAGATGTCGGAAGGAGTGCCTATACTTGATACAGTGACAAAGAAATGTAAGGTGCGAAAGATAGATGACAGGTCATTCATGATAGTGCTGACACAGGGTCTCAACAGGCAGATCAGACGAATGTGTGATGCATTGGGCTACAGGGTAGTGAACCTGAAGAGAGTCAGGGTCTGCAACGTGAAGCTTGGCAATATGAGACCTGGAGAGTTAAGGGAGCTCAGCCGCGAGGAAGAGGCAGAGCTGAGACGGATAGTGGGGATGTAGTAGAGAGTGTATATAGGATTTTTTGTGGGGTGTGTATGGAAGATATTAGTAGAAATACCAGTGAAAATATTAAAGAAAATAATGACATTAGTGGCAATAACGATAATGGCAAGATAGCCAGAATTAAAGAACTTGTAAAGCAGCTCAACGATGCTGCAAAGAAATATTATATGGAAGATACAGAGATCATGAGCAATCTGGAATATGATGCTCTGTACGATGAGCTGAGTGCCCTGGAGAAAGAGACCGGGATGGTCATGAGCAACAGCCCGACGGTCAAGGTAGGATATGAGGTCGTCAGTGAGCTCCCGAAGGAGGCTCACGAGCATCCAATGCTTTCTCTTGACAAGACAAAGGATGTAGGTGCTCTTGCGTCATGGCTTGGCGGTCAGAAGGGCGTAATATCCTGGAAGATGGACGGACTCACAGTTGTTCTCACATATGAGAACGGAGAGATGATAAAAGCGGTTACCCGTGGAAATGGTGAGATAGGCGAGGTCATCACGAACAATGCGAAGGTATTTGCAAATGTACCTCATCACATCCCGTACAAGGGCAAGCTGACGATCAGAGGCGAGGCGGTCATCAAATACTCGGATTTCAATGCGATAAATGAGAAGATAACGGATGCGGAATCTAAGTACAAGAACCCGCGAAATCTGTGCAGCGGCTCAGTGAGACAGCTCGATAACAAGATAACAAAAGAGAGAAATGTACATTTCTTCGCTTTTAATTTAGTGGACGGTGAGGATGTGGACTTCCACAATTCATTCAAATATCAGCTTGACTGGTTGGAACAGCAGGGATTTACCGTGGTAGAACACTACCTGACAGACTCGGCGGCACTCCCTGATAAGGTGAGGGAATTTTCAGAGAAGATAACGGAGAATGACTTCCCATCGGATGGTCTGGTACTCATGCTGGATGATCTGGCATACGGAAGGAGCCTGGGAACCACAGCCAAGTTCCCGCGAAATGCCATGGCGTTCAAATGGGCGGATGAGGAGGCAATCACCCATCTACGCTATGTGGAGTGGAGTCCATCAAGAACTGGCCTCATCAACCCGGTCGCTGTATTTGATCCGGTGGAGCTTGAGGGAACAACAGTCAGCCGTGCCAGCATACACAACGTCAGCATACTTAAGTCATTGGCGCTTGGCGAAGGTGATGAGATTGCAGTGTACAAGGCGAATATGATCATTCCGCAGATTGCAAGGAATCTAACCATGAGCGGTAACGTGGTCATACCGGCTGCGTGTCCTGCATGCGGAGGAGAGACTGAGATAGTGAGGGAGGAAGGCGGTGCAGCGTCAGGAGTTGAGACTCTGTACTGCACAAACCAGTTCTGCCCTGCGAAGAAACTCAAGTCATTTTCACACTATGTGTCCAGAAATGCGTTGAATATAGACGGACTCTCAGAGGCGACCATAGAGAAGTTCATAGATGAGAAGATCCTCGAGGAGCTTCCTGATCTGTATAAGCTTGCGGCTCACAGAGAACATATAGTTGAACTTGAGGGATTTGGCGAGAAGTCGTACAACAAGCTTGTGGCTGCGGTGGACGCATCCAGACAGACGAACATGTGGCGTCTTGTCAATGGTCTCGGCATTGCAAATGTCGGAGAGGCGACAGCCAAGCTCATGGCCAAGCATTTTGCAAATGATATGGATGCCATGGAGAAGGCAGATGTGTCAGCATACGTTGAGATAGACGGAATCGGTCAGGTTATAGCAGAGGATATAGTCAGATACTTTGAAAATGGGAAGAATTGTGCTATCATAGATAGGTTGATGGCTGAGCTTACGTTTGTGGATGAGACATCTGATACGGAGCAGGATCTGGCGGGCAAGGTGTTCGTCATAACCGGTTCGCTCACCCATTTTGACAACAGAAACCAGCTCAAGGAACTGATAGAGAGCAGAGGAGGTCAGGTTACAGGTTCTGTATCTGCCAAGACCTCATATCTTATAAATAACGATGTGAATTCCACATCATCCAAGAACAAGAAGGCGAAAAGCCTTGATGTGCCTATCATATCTGAGGAGGATTTCTTAGAATTGATTGGACAGTAGGAGTAACTGTAGTAAATGGAAAGGAATGAATAGAGATGCCGATAAGAATAGATGATGATCTGCCGGTTAAGAAAACATTAGAGGACGAGAACATATTTGTCATGGGAACAGGAAGGGCGCACAGCCAGGACATAAGACCCCTTGACATTCTGATACTCAACCTCATGCCGCTGAAGGAGGACACAGAGCTGCAGCTCATGCGAAGCCTGTCAAACACCCCACTTCAGGTGAACATCACGCTTCTTAGAACCATGTCCTACGAGTCCAAGAACGTGACAAAGGGACACCTTGACAGATTCTACGAGGATTTTGACAGCGTAAAGAACCGCAAATGGGACGGTTTCATCATAACCGGAGCACCTGTTGAAAAGATGGAATTTGAGAATGTTGACTACTGGGATGAACTCCGCGAGATCATGGACTGGTCCGAGACAAATGTCACATCGACCATGCACATTTGCTGGGGCGCCCAGGCGGGACTCTACTACAGATACGGTGTGCAGAAGTTCGACCTTCCGCAGAAGCTGTCCGGTATATACGAACATCACACCTTCCACAAGAGAACACCGCTAGTCCGCGGTTTCGACGATGTATTTTACGTGCCACACTCAAGATATACCGGTGTGTCCAAGGAGGACATTGTAAACAATGATCACCTTGAGATCGTAGCCGAGTCAGATGTGGCTGGCCCGTACCTCATAATCGGTGACGGCGGCAAGAACATATTTGTCACAGGACACCCTGAGTACGACGTGCTGACCCTTGACCAGGAGTACCACAGAGACCTCGGCAAGGGACTTAATCCACAGATCCCGGTGAACTATTATCCGGACAACGACCCGGAAAAGAAACCAGTGAAGAAGTGGAGATGCCACGCGAATACTTTGTATGCGAATTGGCTGAATTATTACGTTTATCAGCTCACGCCTTATAAGTGGGAGTAGGAGCTGGTGAGACCGCATAAAACCTATGGATTTAAGCCAAATGCGTTACATATCAATAAAATCATAAATGTATGTAAAATGATGTGATTTTCTGTAATTTTATGACTTTGTGGCGATTAATTGGTGTTTTTTCAAAATGCAGATGGTGTTTTTTAAACGGCGTTAGTCGGGAAAGATATTAAATATAAAATTAAAACACAGCACTATGTAGATGAGTGGTAGTTATCTATGTAGTGCTGTGTTTTTCGTTGTAATTTCTTAATCTATAGTATTTAGAAAGGCGAGTAATGCCTCTCTTTGTACAGAGTTGAGTCTATATATTCTGGTTGACAGTGGATCATTGATTAGAACCTTATTATCATCATCAAAAAAATCCCTTAATGAAATGTCAAGTGCTTTGCACAATTGGAAAAGAACTTCTATTGTGGGATTTTTATTACCCATTTCAATATCACGAACATAACTTTGGCTGATCCCTGCAAGATTGGCAAGTTTGTTGGTGGATATCTGCTTCTGTTCACGGAAAAAGCGCAATCTATCTCCAACAGGGTACTCATAAGATTCATGTGTATTTGCCATATATGGAAGCCTCCTATTTATTCTTTATAGAGATAGACTATCAAAGTTTTTGAGATAAAATTACATCTTTAGAGATTGACTGTTATTGTTATAAATATTATAATTTTTAATAAAGAAATTATGACAACGAGAAAAAATTCTAACTAAATATGAAAAATTCGGAGGAGAGAGACATGAGTGATAAAGAGGCTGATTTGCAGATTAAGGAGCAGCTAGAATTATATTCTGACTTTATTAAATTTGCGTGGGATTCATTGGATGATAATATTTTGACAGATGATGATAATGAGAATGTAGATATGTCTTTAGAGGCATTTTTTAATCTTGTAAAGATTGCTTGTATTTACAATGGAAATAGGGAATTATATGAAAACATGTTTAAGGAAATGCCAATGGAAGATTTTGAGAGTGTGCATGAAACATTAAGTATAATTAGTGATTTTCTAGATGAAACGCAGCCGGAGAATTGGGATGAAGAAATTAATTTACTGGATGCATTTGATTTTTTTGCTGAGACAGCCTATAGGAGATGTCTGAATATAAAAAATGAAAATGACGAACGAGTGATCATTCTTATTAGTAAGGAACTTCAGGAATGTGCGGATGTTTTGTCCACAATATGTAGTGACGCATGGGATGCGATTACTTGTTTAGAAGATAAAGTGAATGAATTGCTACAAAAATATAATCTGCCAGAAGAGGAAATTGATTTAGTCGAAAAATATAAAGAATTTATTGAGAAGGAAATAGAAAACCTGAATACATATATTTCCTTTGTGGATAGTAATGATTCTACAGATGAATTCAAATTTGTTTTTGAGTTAACCTTTGTTTCTGGAATCGGAGTTTTAGCAAGCGAATGTATGAAAGATGTAGATTTGTTTTGGAAGGTTGCAGTATTCATGGGGGATGAAGAGGCTACACTTCCAGATGATTTTTATTCTTTTTATGATTATATAGAAGACATAGACCGCATAGGGGAACAGTATTACTATAAATGGGATAAAAAAATGTCTTTGGTAGCGGCTTGTAAGAGCTTTCATTTCAGATATATAAATCTTCTGAAAATGAGCAGGAATGGTACAGATATGGATGTTATAGCACAGCGTTCGAAAGTAGAGTGTGAGCAGCTATTACATAGAATGGAAGAGGCTGAATATGTTTTAAACATTTTGCTTGGATTAGAATTTTAACGATTTCATGATTAAAACAATATGTAGATTATTTACAGAATAAAATATAGAGGAGACCATATATGTTTAGATTCCTTGAAGGATTGGCTTTTGTTTTCAAATTTTTTAAAGTGCTTTTTATTGTATCAGTTATTTTAGCCGTTATTGCTGCTGTTGTCATAAGTGTCTTAGTGGCAACTGGTGTTATAGTGATCGGTGTTCCACGAGTGGTTGGAATAATTGTTGGTATTGTATTATTGCTGATATTGCTTGGGCTAATAAAAATGATATTTTTTTAGATGATTTTGAAAATGAATTTGCATTATATACATATGTAAGATTGGAGAAAGATTATGAGCAAAAGAGAAAGAAAAAAAGAGTTGATAAAAAAATATATCAAAAATGCAGCGGGAGGATGGAGTGCATACTCTTATGGGAATATACCTAAACAGCTGGTTAGAAATGCATGTACAAGTTATGCGGGGGCAGTGCAGTATGATGATGTCCTGGGATTGATTGATATTACAATAACTGGTAGCGGAAAAAAGGGAATGTTATTTACTTCTCAAAGAGTGTATTATGATAATGGCATGCTTGAAAACAGAGGAAATGTGACATATAAGCAGATTGCAGATAATGGAACTATTCCAGGGGATGTTTTGGGAAAAGCATATAATAAGCAGGCATTACTGGAATTGTTAGGTGGTCTTTCCCGGATTGAAGGTGAAAATTTTGAAAGCAAAATGAATGACATCAATTCTTCAATTGACAGTTTGAATAATGGAGTTCAGCAGATTTCGGACACAATTAATAAAGGGATGGATTTGGCGAATGCCATAATCAAATTATTTGATAGCGGTAATGAATCTGAGGATAATACATCTGAAAATAGATAAAGTATGTCATTTAAATTAGATATTTTAAGTATAGAAAATTTATCATGAGGCAGGCATTATGGAGGATAAAGCAAGTAAGGTATTAGTAAAGAATAGCCAGGATAAAATCGAACTGTTAAGGAACTCAGATAGATGTGATAAGTATGATTATCTTGTGGCTGTAGGTTGTGGAGCAATCGGAGGTATTATTGATATATTTCTTGTGGGTTCTCCAGGGACTAGTACGCTAGAGAAATGGTCAGACGAACAGGTTGATAAAACTGTGAAAGGATTTGCGAAGGCTGTTGGATGGAGCCCTAAGGATGCGCAAAAGAGTAACGTTGCCAGTGCAATAGGTTTTTTGGAAAAGAAATTCAAAGTGAATTATGATCAGAGACATACGGCAGATGTTGGAAATCTTTTCAATATGAATACTAGAAATCATCATTTGATGTCACTTTCACATTCGCCAGATATAGTTGGGTTATTTTTTTCTATTTTGAATCAGTTTACATCAACTTCATCATTTGCTGCTGGTGGACAGCTGATAACTATTTCTACTGACACGTTTGAATTACAAGGTAAAAATTTTGTTGCTAAAATTTTTAGTGGAATTGCCAACTGGTTTGGACATATTATGTCTGATATAGCTGGTAGTTCGGGTAGCAGAGGAAATACAGGAAGAGGCGCAGGTGTTGCGTTACCGTTTTATGAACTCTTCCAGTTTGGAAAATTTGGAAAATTTTCTGTTGAAAAAGATAAACAGGATTTAGCTGTTATTGCAACAAGAGCGTTTCAGGAAGGATATGATTTTAGATTTGGTTTGGCAACGGCAGTTCCTATGATTATCATGGATCTAAGCATTAGGCTCATATGGGCACTGCGAAGACATTTTCAATATGAAAAACCATTTAAGGAATGTATTCCTACGAGTCAACATGCAGATCTTAGAGTGATGCTTCTTCTTGGAAATGGAACTTTGTGTGTAATAGATGGTGCCGATGCGGCAATTAGATCAGGTGGTAATTTCCTGGCTATGTTCACGAGACTGAACTTGATAGCGTGGTTTAGGTTTGTGTCACTTGTTTTAAAGGAAATATGTATCAGACTGGGGATAAAAGAGGTATTGCAGAAGGAATTGGAGGCATTCAAGCGTGTAAATGATGCAATTCTTCTTTATCTTGCAGAATTGGAAAAAACAGATGTTGAGGCATATAAGCGAGAGGTTGAAAGTTATACAGAATATTGTAGTTTGATAGAGAAGACATCAAATGAGGAGACTCTTAATATGGCATTGATTTTATCTTTTAAGCAGTTAGAAATAGAAAAAGCATGGGATGGTGATTTTGATGAGTTCATGAATCACCGTTCAAATCATTTGGTGTTTGAATGACATTTTTATATTCTGTACTTGGTTGCCTGTGCAGAAATTTGGATTATTTAGAGTTGTTTTTTAAGAATGTATCTACTGGAGAGAAATGTTATTATTTGAATTTCAGAGTATATGAAATAGTAAAGGAGGATCAAGAGTTATGCCATTACCATTAATTATTGGCGGTTTAGCGGCTGCAGCAGCAATTGGAGGTATTGGCTCTGGTGTTCGTGGCGGAGTCAAGATGAAGAAAGCAAATGATACCATGAAGATGGCGGAAAAAAAACAAAAGCATGCTATTTCAAATTTGAAGAGAAGCGATAGAGAAACTACTACAATGATGGATAGAATCGGTAAAAAGGAGTTAGCAATACTTCATGGTTTCGGAGAATTTACTGATTTGATCGAAAAGATTCAAGGACGTCCTGTATTTAAAACATATCAAAAAGAGGGGATAAAACTTCCAGAATATCAGGGTGAGGAATTGAAAAAAGTATCTACTGGTGCAGGAATACTGATGGGGGGACTTGGTGGAGCTGCCATCGGAACTGCTGGTGGATTTGCAGCTGCAGGAGCAACAACAACAGCGGTGATGGCACTTGGAACAGCTTCGACTGGAACAGCTATTGCATCGTTAAGTGGAGTTGCTGCCACTAATGCGACTCTTGCAGCACTTGGAGGTGGGGCTGTTGCTGCCGGAGGTGGCGGCATGGCACTTGGTACAGCAGTTCTTGGAAGTGCAACATTGGGTGTGGGTTTACTTGTAGGGGGAGTCATATTCAATGTTACAGGTTCAAAATTATCTGGCAAAGCGGATGAAGCATATAGACAGGCAAAAAAGACGGAAAAAGAGTCCAACAAAATAATTTCCTATCTTGATTCTTTGTGTGCATCAGCTAGGGTATTTGAAAATAACCTGAAAAAGGTTAATGATGAATACGAAAAGAGAATTAAAATTCTTAATGAGATAGTAAGTATAGATGGCAAGATAGAGTGGAGTGAGTTTACAGAATCTGAGAGGCTATTGACCGAAAATCTTGTCATGTTGGTAGGATTATTATATAAAATGTGTCAGATAAAACTAGTTTTGAAATCAGACAGCGAAAATAGCATTAATACGGTAAATAAAGAAGAAATAAATCAAAATACAGAGGATGTGGCTTTTGTTTTACAAAGCTTAGATGTTTTATGTGAATAATTCATCCGTAACATTTCGCCTCCTGTTTATATATCATCTATATGATAACTATAAATCATAGAAAACAGGAAGGAGGATGATGTGATATAAACAGGCATACGATAGCAGCTATAGGGCTTGCTGTACTTCACGGAGTGGTTGTGTTTCTGCAGGAAACGGTACTCAGTGGAAAGTCTTAGATAACTACATATTTAATTTTAAGAGAGATGAAGTTGTGTTTTTCATCTCTCTTTTTCTATGCTCATTTTCGGGAAGGGGGTGAGAGTGTGAAAATGCAGCGTAGAGATTTATTAGAACAGGCAGGTCAGTTGATTAATGGAATGAGAAGTCTGTGTCAGCTTTTGGAATGTCCGGGAGTCCCACCGATCACAGAGGATGTCCTTGCGGTATTTGAATGTGTTGATGATGAAGTGCTCCGGCTCATTGATGAAGCAATGAAATTGGATAGCGATGATGACGAGGAATAATCATAAGGAGAAAAGAGTTACATGCAGAAGATTATTATTTCGATACTGTCTACAGTGATTGTTATTTGGAATGAACTACGAGACAGAAATGGAAAGAATAGAGAAGAAAACAAAGGTGAAAGGAGAAAAAAATAATATGGCAGCAAATGTAGAAACGATGTTTAGTGTAAGGGAAAAACCATGGCATGGCCTTGGTGTTGTAGTAGAGGAGGCTCCATCATCAGAGGATGCATTAAGACTTGCCGGACTTGATTGGAGAGTAGTGCAGAAATCATTGTATACAAATTCAGGACTGGTTGATGGGTATAAGGCAAATGTAAGAGAGTCCGATAATACTGTGCTTGGGGTTGTTACAGACAGGTATAAGGTTGTTCAGAATACAGAAGCTTTTGCGTTTACTGATAATCTGCTGGGAGAGGGTGTAAAGTACGAGACGGCCGGATCTCTTCAGGGAGGGAAGAAAGTATGGATTCTGGCAAGGCTTCCGAGGGAGTACATCATGTCTGGAGAGCGAATAACACCATATCTTGTGTTTAGTAATACTCATGATGGTTCGGGAGCTGTGAAGGTTGCAATAACACCAGTGAGAGTTGTTTGTAATAATACATTGAATCTGGCATTAAGCACCGCAAACAGATGTTTCAGTATGGTCCATACAGGTGATATAAAGGGTAAGATTGATGAGGCAAAACAGACTTTGTTTATGGCAGATGAATATATGGAGGCTCTTGGTAATGAATTTGAGAGAATGCGTAGACAGAGGATAACAGATCAACAGGTAAAAGAATACATAGAAATGCTGTTGCCGATAGATCAGAATTCAAGTTCTGTTACTACAAGAAATATAAAAAAGCTTCGTGATGATATGAGAATGAGGTATTATGATGCCCCAGACCTTACACATCTTGGAAATAACGCATATAGATTTATCAATGCGGTATCAGATTTTGCTACTCATGCTAATCCGATAAGAAGGTCAAAGAACTATAATGAAAATCTTTTCATGAAAACATATGAAGGAAATCCTATGATAGATAAGGCTTATCAGCTTTTAGCAGCATAAAAATATGGAGGTAGATTATGAATATTAAGATAATTGGAGCGATAACTGCAGGAACAGTTATGGCACTTGTTTCAGGACTGCTTATATGGCATAAGTCAGGTAAAACGGAGTGCGTATATACAATAGATGGAAGAAATGGTATTTGGGATTGTGATGACGTATGGGAATAAAGGATAAATTTATAAAAAAGATCTACGCTGAGCTGCAGCAGTACAAGAAGTTGTACGGTGATAAAGAGTCCAGGGAAAACTCAAAGTTGGAAATATGTTCATGTATATATGAAATACTTATCTCTTCGGCAGATGAATTTTCGGACATGCTGCTTATGAATCTTGTAAATCAGAGCACAAATATTTTGGAATCTATATATAAGGACTGTGCTCAGAATGAGGATTATTACATGGTGGTAAGAGAGCATATGAAGAATACAGAATATGATATAGCGCAGGAAGAGGATGAAGAATGTACATGGTGGAGCAGCGTGAACTACGATGATGGAGGTATAGGATGCGACGATTAATTTCAACACTGGATCTGCCAAAAGAAGAATGGCTAAGATACAGAAAGAAAGGAATTACGGGAACGGATGCTGGTGCTATATGTGGATTGAATCCCTATTCATCAGCATTCCAGATATATCAGAACAAGATATCTGAAGATATTGAGCAGACAGATAATGAATCAATGAGACAGGGAAGAGACCTTGAAGAATATGTTGCACAGAGATTTACTGAGGAGACAGGCTTAAAAATTAGAAAAGCAAATGCTATTTATCAGAATGAGGGATATCCATTTATGCTTGCAGATTTTGACAGGCTGATTGTTGGTAGTAGAGCAGGCCTTGAGTGTAAGACAGTGTCTCCGTATTCATCTGACAAATGGGATGATGGGAATATACCATTACATTATCAGATGCAGGTTCAGCATTATCTCGCTGTAAGTGGATATGATTGCTGGTATGTTGCGGTTTTGATATTTGGACAGAAATTTCTTGTAAGAAAAATAGATCGGGATGAAGAGCTTATTAAATATCTGATCACGATTGAAGAGAATTTTTGGAATAATAATGTGCTTGCAAGAGTAATGCCTGATCCAGATGGAACAGATAGCTGTTCTGAGACTATATCAAAGATGTACTTCAAAGGTGATAGGAATAAGCAGGTCGAACTTCATGGCTATAAGGCTGTTCTTGATAGAAGAATGGAACTTGATTCACTGATAAAGAAACTGGAGCAGGAAAAAGCAGCGATAGATCAGAGAATCAAGATTGAAATGCAGGATGCTACTATTGCGGTTGAAGCAGATTATAAGATTTCATTGTCGAACATTGAGCAGAGCAGATTTGATGCTAAGAAGTTCAAAGAAGATGACCCGGTTATGTATAACAAATATTGCAATAACACTGCAAGCAGAAGATTTATGATAAAACGTGCAGCATGAAGGAGGATGAGTATATGGCAAATAATATAGATCTTAAGCAGGAACTTGCTGAACAGGCGTCAAAAGTCCCAGCGAAAAAGGATGAAGAAGTTAAACTTACAAAGAGCATGACAATACCGGATATGGTCAAGGCAATGATGCCGGAGATAAAGAAAGCACTGCCAGCTGTAATGACCCCAGAGAGATTTACGCGTATAGCATTGTCTGCACTTAATACCACACCTGCATTGAATCAGTGTACTCCCATGTCGTTTCTGGCAGCGCTTATGAATGCGGCGCAGTTAGGACTTGAGCCAAACACTCCGCTTGGGCAGGCGTATCTTATTCCGTATAAGAATCATGGAACCTTGGAGTGTCAGTTCCAGATTGGATACAAAGGATTGATTGAATTGGCATATAGAAGCGGTCAGATGCAGACGATACAGGCTCAGACTGTGTATGAAAATGATGAGTTTGCATATCAGTATGGGTTGGAACCGGTTCTTGTTCATCGTCCGGCATATTCGGACAGAGGCGAAGTTAAATATTTCTATGGAATATTTAAAACTGTGAATGGCGGATATGGTATGGCGGTCATGTCTAGGGCTGAAATGGATTTATATGCAAAGACATATAGTAAAGCGTACGACAGCAGTTATTCCCCTTGGAAATCAAATTATGAGGATATGGCTAAGAAAACTGTGATAAAGCAGGCGTTAAAGTATGCTCCGATAAAGACAGATTTTCAGAGGGCTTTATCGTTTGATGAAACAATCAAGAAGGAAATATCTTTGGATATGTCTACGGTCAAGAATGAGCTGTTAGATGTAGCGTAAGCAATAAAATACAAATCATGGCCTTGTCTGGTTGAGTAAACCGGGCAGGGCTTTTTTATTTTTGAGGAAAGGATATGTAACTATGGTCAAATTAAATAAAGAGCAGTTTATAGATGAGATAGTAGGGAAACTTGAAAGGATATATGGTCATGAAAATGTTCAGACTTCTATTCAGATTAAAAACAACGGTGTTAAGTTCGATGCCATTACCATACACAGAGAAAATAGACAATTGTCTCCATGTGTTTATATAGACAAGTATTATGAGAAATATAAGATTGGGATCATGGAGATAGGAGATGTTGTAAGAAAGGTGGTACAGAAAAATGAGGAGAAGATGGGTGATGATGATTTTGATATTTCTGTTCTTTCTGATTATGACCGTGCATGTACCAGAATACGTGTTAGATTGATAAATACAGAGCGAAATGGGGAACTGTTGTTAAATGTTCCACATAGGGAATTTTTAGACCTTTCTCTGATTTATTATATCGACATGACTTCTGATAAGAATAAGGATGTCAGCATTCTCTGTACAAGAGTATGCAATTCACAAATGGCAAAATGGAAAATTACAGAGCAGGAGCTTTATCAGCAGGCGATGATCAATATGGAGATTTGTGATGAGGGGTGTATTATCAGCATATGGGATCTGTTTAGAGATAGGTATGATGCAGATTACAAAGAAGATACAGAGAAAGATGAAACATATTATATTATGACAAATAAACATCTGATTTATGGAGCTAACCAGTTGCTGATGAAAAATAAAATAAAAGACTTTGCAGCTTACATGGAAAAGGATATTTATATAATTCCGAGCAGTGTGAATGAATGCTTGTTATTGCCGATTTGTGATGGAACAAAAAGTCCCCAGGAGCTTTGTGCTGATGTGGTCGATGTGAATAAAACTCTTCTCCCTCAGGACGTTCTATCCAATCACGTATATAAATATGACAGAAACACAGAAGAAATATTTATAGCAGCATAGAGGTGATTCGTTGAAAAGACAGCTATTTACTGAAAGAGAAAATCGTCTCATGTTGCAAATAGAACATGAACATGATTTCTTTAAATACAGGATGATTTCAAAGCAGAGAAAAGATATTTATGAGGTATGTGATGAGATATATTTTACAGAGTGCGTATATGAGTATCTGATTTATGTAGATGAATTGCCGGATGATCAGATAACAGCATTGGTACAGTGCAAATGTGGAATTTTTAAGTGCTTGTATTCGATATATCTGGATGACGAATATATACATGTGGATACATGGGATGAAGTATCGAGTCTCATTGAGCAATTGATAGATAGACAGCTGAAGAAGGCAAGCTAGTGTCCGAAAAGGTGGTTGTATTTACAGGATATGTCCGTTTATTGGTATTTGACCTTTCAGAACACATATATGTGATGATTATTATGTGTTCTGAAAGGTACACCTTTGAGGACATGGTATATGGAGGTAGGTTATTATGACAGGCAGAAAGTATGGATATGCCCGTGTGAGTTCAAATTCGCAGAATCTTGACAGACAGATAATAGCACTGAAGGAATATGTAGAAGATACGAATATTATAGTAGATAAGAAGTCTGGAAAGAATCTTGAACGTGAAGGGTATCAGGCTCTTAAAGGTCCAATGGGACTTCGCAGGGGAGACTCATTGTATGTGGTTTCCTTGGACAGACTCAGCAGGAGCAAACAGGATATTTTGTCGGAGGTAAAGTGGTTTAAAGATAGTGGCATAGATCTGAGAATCCTTGATCTGCCAACAACGATGATAGATTTCCCTGAGGGACAGGAGTGGATCAGGGATATGATAAACAACATTCTCATAGAGGTTCTTGGCAGTATTGCAGAGCAGGAGAGGATTACGATAAGGAAAAGGCAAAGAGCTGGAATAGAGGCTGCAAAAAAGAAAGGCAAGCATCTTGGTAGGCATAGTGTTGCAAAACCTGAAAATTATGATGATGTTATGAAGTTGTGGAAGACAAAGAACATTACAGCTGTTGAGGCAATGAAGAGATTAGGGGTGACTAAAACTCTTTTTTATAAATGGGCAAAGGAGATGGAAGATAGGAAATCATAGGTGAACAGATATATTCTAATATGAGCACATATAGACAGTAATTTGTTTTTTTACACGAACATTCCATTAACAAAGGAAGGAGTGAAAATATGTTACAGAACGAACCTGATGTATTAACTATAAAAGATGTAATGAGGGTGTTGCATTGTGGGAGAACAAAGATACTGCAGATGATTCATGATGGAGTTCTGGAAGGGCACTTCGTTAGTGGACGATGGCTGGTATTTAGAGAAGATGTAGAAGAATTTATACTTAGATCTTGAGAAATAGATATGAGGGATCTGCTGTACAAATGTATTAACATATACAAAGAATTTGTATATGTTAATACATTGATGTTATAATATTATATACATTTACGTTGCAATATATACGATATAGAGGGGGAGTTATGACAGAACAGCAGTATAAAGATTTATTAATAGCGACAGCTAAGATGAGTGAGTATGAGTATAAGGACGAGGTAATAGAGGCTCTTAAAGTTGCTTCTGTTTCATTTCAAAAAGAATGGGGTTTTACATATCATTTGCCTAATCATCGCAAGGAATACATTATTATTAGTGTAGTTCCTGATAAATTAACAGTCCTGAGAAAATATGAGAATTTTGTTGATGGTTTGTGTAGACAGGTTTATGAACCGAACGATGATAACGAGTACTGGGGATTGATATTAAAGCCTGGAGTACTGAATAGTGCCTCAGAAGAAATAAGCCAAGAGATACTTTTTGATGATATACAAAATCGAATAATTGATGAGATTCGTCAGGCTAAATTTTTAATATGGATTGCAATGGCATGGTTTACCAATAAAAAAATATTCGATGAATTATTAAAAAAAAGGAACGATGGGTTGGATGTAAAAATAATTATTGATAATAACATGATCAACAAAGATAAACCTTCATTCGTTTTGGAAGACTACTTTGAGGTATATCGAGTAGATGTGATGTCAGAAAAATATAAAAATATAATGCATAGGAAATTTTGTGTGATTGATTTGGAGGTTGCAATGCACGGAACTTTCAATTGGACGACTGCTGCAAACTATAATAAGGAGCATTGGGATGTTGATCATAATAGACAAACAGCGAAATCATTTGCAGAAGAATTTATAAAAATGAGAAGGGATGCAAATTGTAGATACTAAAACTTTTTTTATGGAGTATTTTTATGGATTTAAGAGAGTATTATTTAAGTAATGTGAAGGCATCAGATTATCATTATCGTTTTCTGGATTTTGTGAAAAAGGTAAACTATTCATATAATGTTTTTTACGGAGTAAGAGAAACCCAGAATTATCAATTTGAAATTTATGATGTTGAAGATGCAATAACTAAATTTAGAGAATTATGTCAGCTAGATCTTTATTTTTCAGTTGAAGATAAATGTTGGTTTTATTTAATAACATATTATTTGAATATGCTAGGTTATGAAATAAAAGAGTTCCCTAGGATATTGGCAAGACCTCCTGTTGAACCAGAGAAATTCACACGTGACGATATTGGAGGAAAAATTATAGCGTTGGGTAGAGATGATAAAGGAGACATTCGTTATGCTGCTAGAAGAGCATTTGTAGAAGAAATGACGTTCAAGAAAAACAATTGCAGCATTGAGGTAAACGATTCTATAAATCAAAAATTTATTGAAATTTCTACTAGGCAGGCATCTTTTAGCAGCATGCATATAGATGAGAAAATTGCGGAGATTGCAAATCTTATCGAAAACTTGTTGAAACAAGATGGAAAATATAGCACACCAGAATACGAAAATGTATGCTGTGGATTCATTGATGATTCAATAGTAAAGAGTTATAGAAATAAAATGCAGTGTTTTAGACATTGCACAGATGAGGCAATAGAGGAGAGAAAGGCATATTCAGAAGCACAGAAAAATTTTCTTGTGGATTATGGCCTTACGATTGTAAAGGCCATTCATCAACTGGTAAAATAAATAGCAGTAATATAGATTTGGTTTAAGACAGATGATTTATATTATTTCAATCTCATTGTTTTATTTCATAATTGAAAAAACTATTTATTATTCGGTGTCAGGGGCAACAAGAGTATAAAATCCAATTTATGTATGGGGTAACATATTGAAGAATGCTTATGTGAGTACATTATCACATAGGCATTCTTTTTTTGTATATGCAAATTATGTTTAGGGGGGCATAGTAGTCACAGAAAGATAAGGGGCATTCGCAGTCCATAACCGAAGAAGGCTATGGACTGATTTTTATGAAGAATTTTTCTTTCCGTCAATCTTGTTTGATATGTATTCATCTAACGCATTTCGAGTGATAAGTATTCGTTGCCCTATCTTGGCTGATTTAATTTGGTGTGTCTGTGTAGTGAGTTTATATGCGGTATTTTTGCCAATACCGAGTTCTGTGCATAAATCATTGATAGTTAAAAGTTGGTCGTTCATAATGAGCTCCTTTCATTGATGGTAAGTGCACTATATACTCTAAAATATAGCTCTGCAACGTAGTCTCTGCTTTCCTTCCCATCTAGCTCCAAGCTCTCAATTTGTTCATAGATAAGGTTCTCCATAAGCCTGTCGAAAGAATCTTCATCAAATGGCATATCCTTCCACCCATTGTCCAGACAAAACTGCCAAAATATGCGATATGCAATTGAAAGAATATTTCCATTGCTGTTCAATCTCTCCTGATAAATCAGTTCCCTTCTTTCTCTTAACTGCAAATATTTATCGTTTTCATCTCTTATAAATGATTCAATATCATCATAGTGTTCTATAGCCCATTCAATAAACCACTTGAAAAAAAACGATAGTAAGACTGGCTCTCTATAAAAATGCGTTTCTCTATACAAAAATGAGGAATGTAGCCGGGATTGCACAGAACGAAGCACAGAAGTCGGCAGATATGAATCAAATATCTTCCCGAACAGAGAGCAAGACCGAAACAGTTATTACCGAAACCGATGACGGACACGGTAATATCGTGGAAACTGAAAGCACGGTCACACAAACCTATCTGTATATTACCGTCAGCCACAAGACTGCCGAGGAAATGGCGGCGCAATATGGTTTTAACGAAGAACAGAAAGGCTACCTCGCTGAACTGCTTGCAGATGAAAACAATTACCTTTGGTCACAGGTGCTTTACGGCATTACAGGCGGCGACGGACAGATCGTGACCGTTGCACTCTCTCTGGTTGGCAATGTGGGCGGTCAGCCGTATTGGTCGTGGTACGGTTTTAACTCCCGTGTAGAATGGTGTGCTTGCTTTGTATCTTGGTGTGCCAACGAGTGCGGCTATATCGACGCTGGAGTTATCCCAAAATATGCAGGCTGTGTCAACGGAGTACAATGGTTTAAGGATCGTGGACAATGGCTGGATGGCAGCGCCGAGCCTGCCCCCGGAATGATTATTTTCTTCGATTGGGCAGACGAAAGTGGTCAGGATGGATTATCCGACCATACGGGTATTGTTCAAAAGGTCGAAAACGGCAAGGTTTATACGGTCGAGGGCAACTCCGGCGACAGTTGCCGAGTCAATGAGTATTCTATCGGTTATTACGAGATTCTTGGCTACGGCGCACCTGCCTATTAAAATACACAAGCCGCCTGCATTTTGCAGGCGGTTGGATTACATATCAGAAAGATATTGTGCCGGTTTGAAAACTAAAAGTCTCAAAATACAGACTTAATAATTGCGATTTCACTCTCAAAGTGCTATAATACAAACTATATTTGGGTGGAGGTGCGGAAATGAAAGTACGGTACAACAAACTTTGGAAACTTCTGATTGACAAGGGAATGAAAAAGAGTCAATTACGAGAAGCGGTCGGGGCAAGCAAAAGTACATTTGCGAAACTCGGAAAAAATGAAAATGTTACCCTTCCCGTGCTGTTGAATATATGCGAATACTTAGAGTGTGATTTTGGCGACATAATGGAAGCCGTACCCGAAAATGAGGTGTAGGATCAATGAACAAGAAGATTTTAATTGTGGATGACGAAAAAGAAATCGTTGATCTGCTTGAAGTGTATTTGAGTAACGATGGTTATTCAGTATATAAATGTTATAATGGGTTAGAGGCGATGAAATGTATCAAACAGTCGCAGATTGATTTAGCGATACTTGATATTATGCTGCCGGATATTGATGGTTTTCGACTTTGCCAAAAAATTCGGGAAAAGTTTTACTTCCCTATTATTATGCTTACCGCCAAAATTGAGGATAGCGACAAGATTATGGGGCTTACGATTGGTGCGGATGATTATATAACGAAACCGTTTAATCCTTTAGAGGTTGTGGCAAGAGTAAAGACGCAATTAAGGCGTTATCAGAGCTATAACAGTCCTAATTTGAGCCAATCCGAAGAAAAAGACGAGTATGACATCAGAGGTCTACTGATAAACAGAGTCAGCCACAAGTGCTACTTGTATGGCAAAGAAATAGCCTTGACTCCGTTGGAGTTTTCTATTCTGTGGTATCTGTGCGAACATCAGGGTAAAGTTGTCGCCTCGGAGGAATTATTTGAAGCCGTGTGGAAAGAAAAGTATCTTCGCAACAGTAACAATACGGTAATGGCGCACATTGGGCGGCTTCGGGAAAAATTGAATGAACCTTCAAAAAATCCGAAGTTCATTAAAACTGTTTGGGGGGTAGGGTATGAAATTGAATAAAAAAGAAAAAAACTATCTGCTCTCTACCTTGTTCAAAGGGTATGTAATTCAATGTGCGATTTGCTCTGTGCTTATTTTTGGCGGTACTTTTCTTTTAGGAATTATGGCAGAGGAAATTCTCCGCAAGTATGTTTTGTATTATTACTTGTATTACAGAACAGTATATCTTTATATAGTGGCTGTAATCGTGTGGGGTGGCTGTATTATATACATGACATACCTACTTTTGAAAAAAGTAGTCGCCTATGTGTACGAGGTACAGGCTGCGACAGGAAAAATGTTCGATCAGAATGTCAGTTACATTGAAATGTCCCCGGAGTTGAGTGAAATCGCCGCTAACATCAATCAGTTAAAACAAGAGGCTGAAAGTAATGCAAGGCTTGCAAAAGAAAATGAGCAGCGAAAAAATGACCTGATTATGTATCTTGCACACGATTTGAAAACACCGCTTTCTTCTGTAATCGGGTATCTTACTTTACTGCGTGATGAGTCGCAAATCTCAAAGGAACTTCGAGAAAAGTACCTTTCAATCACTCTTGGTAAGGCAGAACGGTTAGAGGATCTGATTAACGAGTTTTTCGAGATAACACGATTCAATATATACGATATTACATTACAATACACGAAAATCAATTTAACTCGCCTGCTGGAGCAACTTGTATATGAATTTAAGCCTATGCTCAAATCAAAGAATTTGCAATGTAATCTTTGTGTTGATGATGATATAATGCTTCGATGTGACGCAGACAAAATTCAGCGTGTTTTTGATAACCTTTTGAGAAATGCGGTTATCTACAGTTTTGAAAATACGGATATCACGATCAGCGCACAATGTCAGGAAGATACGGTCAGCATTATTTTTTGTAACCACGGCGATACTCTGCCGGAAGAAAAGTTAAACAGGATTTTCGAGCAGTTTTATCGGCTTGACGCAGCGAGAAGTACAAGCAGTGGAGGAGCTGGATTAGGTTTGGCGATTGCAAAGCAGATTGTTGAACTACACAATGGTACAATCGTTGCAGAGAGCCAAGAGGATCAAAACAAGTTTTCAATTACTTTGCCGTTGGCGTAGGAAAATTGTAAGAATTTGCATAGAAAAAAAGAGGAATATCTTACGAGCAATCAAGAAAATACGGGCTTCTGTTTTGGTACAATAAAAGTATCAAGATAGAGGCTCGTATTTTTTGTGATACAGCATAAGGAGGAATGATGAAGTTGCTAAGAAAACAAATGCTGCTATGTTCTATTTTGTTTCTTGTATTTACGCTATCTGCCTGCTCTGCAATTGGGCAGACAGACGAAAACAATCTTACAGATAGCGCAACATCCGCAGAAAAAACGGTATCAGTTGTACGAGGGACAATTACTCCAACCGTTTCAACGCAAACGACTATTGTTCCGGCAGTACCGTTTATTATTTTCTCACCCGAAAATGGCATATTTAATACAGCGGTAGAATTAGAAGAAAAAATCACTGCCGGGCAAATTATTGGAACTGTGAACGGCAAAGAATTGAAATCTCCGGTGGATGGTACAATTACCTCTATTGCCCCATCCAATGAAAGCGTACCGAGTAATTATCCCGTAGCGATAGTGCATTATACAGGATTTGCCCTCAATGTAGAGGCAGATAATTTTTTGAGTACCTTACCGGAGTATGCAGAGTTGAAAGCAAAATTTCAAGTATATGATGGTGTAGGACCAACCGATATGATTGCCGTGGTGTCGCCTGCCGCAGATGAAAATGCGTTTACGGGAATCGTGCCGCAAGAGGGCATTCTGCAATGCTTGATCAGTCAAACAGTCGATGTGAAATCGGGGCAAAGTGCAACGGTAGTCATAACGGCGACAACGAGAAATGATGTCCTTATATTGCCGCTGTCGGTAATAGCGGGTAGACAAGGGACGGGATTGGTTACTGTAATTACTCCGAATGGAGAAAGAGTGGAAACAAAAGTGACATTGGGTGTGACAGACGGAGCCAATATAGAAATACTGTCCGGCTTAGAGGAGGGCGATGTAGTTTCTGCTACTCCGCCAAACCTTGATCCGAGGGGGATTTGATAAAATGAAAGGAATTTCCGAAAAGACTTTAATCAAAATAAAGGATTTGAAAGCAAGCGTCAAATTGAATAATGGCGATATGCTGACAACAGTAACCAACGCTAATATGGAATTGCAACGAGGGCGCAGTTATGCCATTGTCGGAAAGTCCGGCTCAGGCAAAACAAGCCTTATATCCATTATTGGCTTGTTAAATCGGGAATATGAGGGCGAGTACCTTTATGATGGTATATCTATTTCTGCTTTGAAAGACCGTGATCTGTCTATACTGCGAGCCAATAATATCGGATTTGTATTTCAGAACTACTCTCTGATTAAGCACTTGCGGGTATGGGAAAATATCGAATTACCCCTACTCTATGCCAAAAAGTCGTTTACCGCCAAACAGCGTCACGAGATAATTACAGGCTTGCTAAAAAGTGTCGGCTTAGAAAGCAAGGAAAATGATTACCCAATCAATTTGTCCGGCGGTGAACAACAAAGAGTTGCAATCGCAAGGGCGCTTGCAGTATCTCCGGAAGCCATTTTATGTGATGAGCCTACGGGAGCGTTGGATAAAAAGACGGGAACGCAGATTATGGAACTGTTGCACAGCGTCGTAAAAGAAAATGGAATTATGCTGCTGTTGGTTACGCACGATCCTGATATTGCAGATACCTGTGATACGATTTTTGAAATGGATGGAGGGAGGATAACTTGTGCTAAAAATGATACTTAAAGACCTTCGTCTGTCTCCACTTAGAAGTATTCTGACAAGTGTTTCAATGCTTGTAGGCATTATCGCAATGCTTGGATCGGTATTAGTTGGTACGCTTGGACGGGAGTATTTGATTTCCGTAAACGCACAGGTATATGGCTGGTCACCTACTTACTCATTCGTGATAACGGAATCCGATTTTCACGATAGAAATAAAATGGAACAATTATTCCAGAGATTTGAAGCCATTGATGATGTAGCCGCTGTTACTTTTTCTATGGGAGAAGATATTCGATTTGCACCAATGAAAGATTTAACGCCAATACCGCCGAATGATGTTTACCAAAACCTGATGGCTTTTGATTTAGTTTGCACCACGGAGGCATATAGTCAAGTCTATAATCTTCCAATGACATCCGGTAGATGGTTAGAGCCTTCGAGTGAGGGCGGATCGCTTGAAGTGGTCATAAACAAAGAAGCTAAAAACTATTTTAATGATTCGCCCTATGCTGCAGGAAATGTAAAAAGCACACTTTCGTTAACCCCATTCAATATTGTCGGAGTAGTAAACGATGGCAGGGATTTTCCGACTATCTATGCGGATTCTGCGGCGATCCTCAATTTCGCACCAGCAATGTGGCAAGTACAAAATGCAAATGTGTATTGGCATCCCACAACAGGACTGACAATCGAACAGATACATTCTGCCCTTGGCGACATTTTGACTGATACCATTGGCGGTTACTGGGAAAGTGCTGGGCGGAGTGATATTGGAGATACCTATGATTCGGTATTGTCCATACTGCAATTAGGGCTTTTGGTTACTTCGCTTTTGTTGCTGTTTGTTTCCGTATTAGGGCAGATCAATATCGGACTATCTTCATTGGAACAGCGCACACATGAGTTGCTGATCCGCAGAGCGATAGGTGCTTCACGAACAAATATTGTGGCATTGGTTTTAGGCTCACAGTTGATTTTATCAATATTCGTTTGCTTTGCAGCTATTTTGATTTCGCTGATTTTGGTGCATTGTATTGGAGCGTTGCTCCCTGTGGATTCCCCGGTGGGAACACCGAGTTATCCAATCAGCGTTGCTGTTGTTGCAGTTGCTGTGTCTGTGCTTACAGCATTATTGGGCGGATTATTACCAGCATTGAAAGCAGCAAAATTAGAGCCTGCATTGGCTCTTAGATAATAAAACTCAATTCAAGGAGGAAACAAAATGAAACGAACAATCTCAAAATCCGAAAGACCGTACAGACTGTTATTGTGTGTTATGATTTCTTTGCTGGTGATTATGCTGGCAGGCTGCTCCACTTCTTCGGACTCCGACACAAACACAAGAGGTTTCACGGACTTTGCTACCATTGAAGAAGAATACCTAACGACCATTGAGAGTTTGAATTGGCCGGAGGGCTTTACGCCGCCTGATGCTTTGGAAGGCGAAGATACGGGAGCGTCTTTTCAGATAGGATATGGCGATACAAGAGCATCTAACCTTTGGGAATATTCTTGGATGCAGGAATGGCTTGATACTTACAATACGGATTCGGAAAGGGCGGCAAAAGCCTTAGCTGAACTCGAAAAAGCCTTTGATATGCCTTATATGGGAACAGATCGCTGTGATGACGCCACACGCAAATATCTTCGTGATAATATTGATAAAGCTAAGTTGGGAGATCCGTCTGGATTTACAGAGTGTATTCAGGCAAATTATGCCGATTAAAAATGGCACATAGGAGTTTTGGTGTTGGGAGGTGAGCACATATATGCAGAGAAAACGCCGTAAGAAAAAACGATTTGGAGTATTTTTGTTTTTGCTTGTAGTTTGTATCGGCATAGGTATAATGTTTGTGCCGTGGGCAATGCAGCCGGAAAATTTCAGAGAGGTAAAGAATAAAATAAATGGTTTTCTCTACAAAGAAGATTTTCCTGACTCTTATAATGCAAAATCGCTGATTTTGGTGGATTGTTCTGATGATGAAATATTTGTTTCAAAAAACGAGAACGAGCCACAAATTCCTGCAAGTTTAGCCAAGCTGTTTGTTATTGAGTATGCGTCAACTTTAGCAGACCTTGATAGTATCGTTGTTGCAGACTATGGTGCTATTTCACTCACGAAACCTGGCTCGTCTGTTGCTCAAATCAAGGAAAAAGAATACTTTTTACACAATCTATTTGCGGCAATGTTAGTACCGTCAGGGAATGACGCAGCTTATGTGGTTGCTGATTATTGTGGAGGATTACTTTCGCCGCAAGCAGAAAGCTGTCAAGAGCGTGTGAGGATTTTCATGGAGAACTTAAACCTGCATTTGCAACAGCAGGGGTACTTAGACACAGTTTTATATGATCCGAGTGGTTTTGATATGGAGGCACTTACCACCACTTTAGATTTGAAAGAAGTAGTATATCGGTTGTTGGAATACTCGTGGTTTAGAGAAATTGTATCTCAAAACACTTATACGGCAACACTGCCTGATGGCAGTACACAAATATGGCAGAATACAAACGCCTTCCTTGATCCGACATCCGAATATTACAACGAAAATGTATGCGGAATTAAGACTGGCTCTCTGTCTGACGACTATAACTTGATTGTGCTTTATCAGCAGCACGGAAAAGAGTTTTTGATATGCAGTTTAGGCTCTCAGTCCGATTCCTCTCGTTATGACGATGTGAATTTTATTCTGAAAACGATTGATGAATCGTATTATCTCACGCAATAAATCTTATGTTGTCCAAGACAAAAAAACTAACCAAGGGGGGTGATAATATCGGACGAATCGTAATAATGGAGTTCAAAGCACAAGACTCAACAGCCTTTGACGATATGCTGGCTTTTGTAAAACAGCACCCTGATTTTGAAAAATTAGAGATTTCATATGAGCCGACATTATCCCTTTCCGGCTTAGAAATCAATTTGAGCCGGCGCAGAGTTATCAATAACGGTCAGGAAATTGAACTGACCGTCAAAGAGTACGATATACTCTGCTTGCTCGCAGCCAATAAAGGTCGTGTTCTTACATACGAGCAGATTTATGATAAGGTGTGGGGCGAAATATCAGCAGGCAATGAAAAGGATACCGTAGGCTTTCACATTCGGAATCTTCGTAAAAAACTTTGTGATACAAACTCTCACTTTTCCATAGATAGTGTTCGTGAGATCGGCTACCGCTTTAACAGTCAGTAAGCAGTCCCTCGTAGTTCATAATGAATTGCGAGGGATTATTCATTTTCTAAGACGGTATGTCGGAATTTGATAAATCCCTGCAAATGTTGATTTTATACGACTGTTAAGAGCAATATCGTGTCTAAACTTGCGACTGGACTTTGCATTTTCTACGAGTTATCTTCGTAATATCTCGGCATTATACTACTGGAATGTTTATCATAAACAGGGCATGATTTATGGCAGAATGGGCAGTCGTTCTCGTGCCATTTATTAGGTCTTGCTTGGATACGAATATGTTTAACTCCATTCTTATCAGAGTAAAGATTACAATTTTTTATAACTGTGTTCTTGACATTAAGGACACTTTTGCATAATGTATTAACTGAAGCCACTTGTGAATACTCCTTTTGTGTTTTTCTTCGCAGTTAATACATTAAAGGACACAAGTGTTTTTTCAATATGGTGTTGTTAATTTATGGTGTTAGGCTTCCACCATTATGCCAGAAGCCTCATATAAATTTATTGGGAAGAGTTGCTGGACTGAAGTGGTCTGATATTGACATGAATAAAAAAGTAATATCTATAAACCGGACTTTAGTGTATCAGCAATATGATTCTGATTCAAAGAAAGAATTCCATATAGAGGACCCTAAGACGGCTGCCAGTAAAAGAATAATACCGATCAATAGGCAATGTGAACTGGCGTTGAAAAGACAATACGTGCAAAAGATAGTGGTCTCTGATAAGGCCCCTAAGAGCAAAAAGGTGAAGAAAGAATTCAAGGATTTTTTGTTTACTACTAAATTCAATACTCCTTTAAATTCTCAGATTGTATGTGACGCTATTAAGAAAATAGTAAACGAGATTAATCTTATGCGTGATACATTGACTGAAATGGAGCTGTTTTCTGCGCATTGTTTTAGACATACATTTGCTACTCGGTGTTTTGAGGCCGGTATACAGCCAAAGACAGTTCAAGCTTATCTTGGACATGCTACTCTCCAGATGACCATGGATCTATATACAGCAGTTATGCCTAAATATTTGGTTAGCGAGATGGATAAGATATCGAGTCTATATGATTCAATAGAAGAAGATGGGGATAATATAGCCGAGAAGATATACTTAGAAAAGATGATGGAGACTGCTGATATAATAGAGTTTAAGGGTGATCCTAAGGTTGTATAATAATTTAAAAATAAGTTGATATATTATAATATATGTCAGCTTATTTTTTTTGTGTGGTTTGTGTCGGTAATAGGTCGGATATTGATAGAAAGTATAAAAGGTGTGATAATGTTTGTAAAAAATATGTGGTTACTTGAAATGGATAAGATCATAAAATATAATAGAAATATAAGCGGAATATATACAGACTATGATGGCTTAGCAGTTATTACATAATATAACTTATGATGGTTGATTTATATGTAATGCTGTGAGCGTATTAATATAAAATTGAAGGAGGTATGACCTATGACAGCATTAAGACAGAGCGCAATGATGGAGTTGGAGAAAATACCAGAAGACAAGTTGATTTTTGTAATCCAGATTATGCAGGGAGTTAATGGATTATACGATAATTCTAATGATGAAAGGAAAGAAGCGTTTGCAAGACTTGAGCAGTTACGAAAAAAGGGGACGGTTGTTGATGATGCAGCAGAATTAGCTTCTTATAGGGATGAGAAATATGGTAAGTAGAATTTTGATTGATACAAATATATTGCTTGATTATCTCCTTGAACGTGAACCATTTGCAGATGATGCAAGGACAATTGTTGAATTATGCACAAATGGGAATGCCAGGGCATGCATTGCGGCACATTCAATTCCAAATATGTTTTTCATTTTAAGAAAGAATTACACAGTAAAGGAGAGGCGGGACATATTATCAAGCATATGTACGTTGTTTGATGTAGAAGGGATAGATAAAACGAAACTATTGTCAGGTCTTGAAAATGAAGATTTTTCCGATTTTGAGGACTGCCTGCAGATGGAATGTGCAAAGAGCTTTGGTGCGGAGTACATCGTCACAAGAAATGTGTCTGATTATTCGGCCTCGGAAGTGAAGGCAATAGAACCTGGAGAATTCTTGAAAATGTATTAGTAGTATAAGGAAATATTTTCAAAAGAAAAATGGAGATTTTATGGTGGTTTTATTTCGAAAAATGACGATAAGAATATAGAAAATCCTGTAAAATAGCCATTTGTGGGGCATAGTAAAATACAAATAGTATTTCTTATTACGTTTATCAGCTCACACCGTATAAGTGGGAGTAGCATAGGGGACGTTCCTTTTGTAACGAGGAGTGTCCCCGTGTCACGATTAAGACACGGGGGAATCTCCTATACAGAAAATGTATTTTAAGCAAAAGGTGCTACATATCAATGATAAATGTATGCAAAAATGATGTGATTTTCTATATTTTAATACTTTGTGGCTATTAATTGGAGCTTTTTCAAAATTCAGATGGTGTTTTTTAAAACGGAATTAGTTGGGGAATACATAAGATATAAAATTGGGGTACAGCACTATATAGCTGATAATTTAGGCTGATTTTGGAGCAGCTTGGGGTCAAAATAAGACATAAATTGGGGTCAAAAAATCGTTCTTAAAATTTTAAAATCTAAAAAAATATTACTATGTGAAACAGATAGGGATTGAATTCATTAAAATAAGCTGATGTATGTTGCAATACACCAGCTTATTTTTTGGCTTTCGGGGTGCGAGATGCCACTTGCCATCGGCTACGTAGATGAAGGGGTGAGAAAACCTCTTTGATATGTACCTTTGACAAGTAAATAGGACAGGCATATCAGACTAACATATTTCGCCATATAGGTGGCAACATCCCCATACGAGCCAGGATAATTCTCGAAGCAATTGCGGGAGCCCAAGATTAGGAGCCGAGGGTGAGTCATGCTGATAGCAACAGATAAAAATGAAATATGTAGTACGCCCTGCTGAAGCATATTTGTAGATGTATGAATTCGAAGCTGTTTTCATGGGAAAACAAGTGCACAGTTTACTCAAATAAAAATAGAGGTGATGTAAATGGTAGTTACCATATAAAGTTGTTTTTCAAATTATCATTCTTGGAAATTTTCCTGTACTCACTCGGTGTGATCCCTGTTCTTTTTTTGAATATCTTCATAAAGCATATCTCATTTCCGTATCCACAGAGGTCGGATATTTCCTTAACGGTCATATCGGTGGTCGAAAGATAATATTGTCCTGTCTTGATCTTTGCGGATAAAATATCTTCATAGCAGCTTATCCCGAATTTCCGTTTGTATATTGCCTGAAGATATGACGGACTTAGATTCATTTTTTCAGCAAGCTGATATATATTGCTGTAGCTCCCTGCATTGCTGTAAATATCGGTGCGGAGCATTTCAAGAGCGGAAATGCGGCTTTTATCGCTGTCAGGATTTATGCTGCTTTCGGATATTTTCATAAGTATCATCTGCATAAGCATATTTTCGTACTGTTTCCTGTTGGTCGAACCGGCTACATTTTCACGGCATAATATCGTAAGCAGCTCTTCAATTGCAGGAATATCCGCCGAGGTGATAAGCGTGTCAGTTTTTATCCCATTCATAAGCTCGGTATCGTCCATATCAAAATGGACAAAGTGATTAACATAACTTCCGCATAGAGTTTTGTAATGTTGCATTGTTCCCTTGCTGTATAAAATGAGACTGTCGGGAGAAACGGTTATTTCTTCACCGTTTTGTATCAGAACAGCGGAGGTCTTGAAGATAACAAGAAGATCATCTCCCGAACCATCCGGTCTGCATATTTCAAAATTCCCTTTGTGTCTTACGTTCTGACAGACTGTGTTTATACTTATCATATCATCACCTCAAAGTACGAACGGTTAGTATAATAATGTTATAAGTCATTGCAATACCAAAGTCAATGACGTATATATGATAATATAATAATTCAGTATGCGGCGGAGGTATAATATGAAAAAAATATCAATAGTAATAAATGCAGACGACAGGCTCGGACATATCTCTCCCGAGATATACGGACATTTTTCCGAGCATCTCGGAAGATGTATCTACAACGGTATATATGTGGGTGAAAATTCACCTATTCCGAATACTGACGGAATAAGGAATGATATCATCGAGGCGTTCAGAAATATAAAAGCTCCCGTTTTCCGCTGGCCCGGCGGCTGCTTTGCGGAAGAATATCACTGGCAGGACGGTATCGGTGAAAAAGCCTTGCGCCGAAAGATCGTGAACACGAACTGGGGCGGAGTTACGGAGGATAATTCTTTCGGTACACACGAATTTATGCGCTTCTGTGAGCTTGTTGGCTGCAAGCCTTATATAAACGGCAATGTTGGCAGTGGCAGTGTTCGTGAAATGTCCGAATGGATAGAATATATGACCTCAGATGTGGAATCGCCTCTCACAGAGCAGAGAAAGAAGAATGGCAGAGCCGAGCCGTGGAAACTCGAATACCTCGGTGTTGGCAATGAAAACTGGGGCTGCGGAGGAAATATGCGTCCCGAATATTACGCCGACGTTTATAAAAGGTATCAGACGTTTTGCCGCAATTATTCGGGAAACAGACTTTACAGAATAGCCTGCGGTCCAAGCTCTGCCGACTATAACTGGACAGAAGTCATGATGAAAAATCTTGACAGCAATAATGTTGATGCTATCGACCTGCATTATTATACGATGCCCGTATGGCCCGAAATGGAATCAGCCACCGATTTTGACGATGAGCTTTATTATAAAACTATCGCTGCAGCGAACTTTTCCGATGAGCTTATCACAAGACATTCGGAGATAATGAATCGCTATGATCCCGAAAAGAAAATAGGACTTGTAATAGGCGAGTGGGGCTGTTGGCATAAGGTAGAAGAGGGTACGAACCCGGGATTTTTATATCAGCAGAATACTATGCGTGATGCTATCGTTGCTGCAATAGAGCTGAATGTTTTTAACAGACACAGCGACCGTGTTGTAATGGCAAACCTTGCACAGGCGGTGAATGTTCTCCAATCGGTCATTCTTACAGAGGACGATAAGATGATAAAAACGCCTACATATCACGTTTTCGACCTTTTTAAAACACACCAAAACAACGAGGCAGTTTACTGCTATACGCAGAACGAAAATATGTCGGAAGGCAAAAATACTCCGATGATCTCGGTTTCCGCATCGGTGAACGAAAAGAGTATGACCGTTACCGCCGCAAACTGTTCGCTTACGGAAGAGGCTGCTGTTGAATGCAGCATTTTCGGATTTAAAGCATCATCGGTTTCGTGCAGGATACTTACAAACGAGGCGCACAGCTATAACGACTTCGACTGTCCCGACAGGGTGAGCATTACCGAGCTTACGGCAGTCATCAAGGATAATGTTTTAAAGCTGAATATTCCGCCTTGTGCTGTTGTGGAATGTGTTGTTGACTAAATATTGGGGCATATTCACAGTGCATTTCGTCTTTATAATAAAAATATAAGCATAAGAGCTGCGTTTCATTAAAGAAGCGCAGCTCTTTGTTTTATTGTAATAGAGGGGACGTTCCTTTTGTAACGAGGAGTGTCCCCGTGTCACGATTAAGACAGGTGAGTTCCTTATGACAGGGGGACACTCTTCGATACAGGTGACACTCTTTGTGACAAAAGAAACGTCCCTAACACCACTAGATGAAGAGATGTGCCTACACCCCCAAATACGGTCTCATACCATCCAGAAACGCTTCTGTCAGGAAAGCAGACACCTTGTCGCTGCTTTCCTGACAGTTATCCACCGCAAACTTGTGCAGGATACCAACCACGCCGCCTATTGCGTATGCTACGGCGTATGAGTATTTCTCCTGGGCCAGGCCGGTCTTGCTGGATTTTTCCAGAATTAATCGCACGTATCTATGGAACATTGTCAGTGCCTTTTCCACGAAATCATAAGCCTCAGGTGTGGCAATGATGATCATGAGAAATTTATTTGCTTTCATGTATTCGCATAGAGACCTGAAGAACTGGTGGCAGATCTCAAGATTGCCTTCTGGTTTGAAGCTATTCATGATCTGAAATATTTCATCGACGATGCGGTCTTCCATGGCATTGATGAAAGCAGGCATGTCTTCATAGTGGTTGTAAAATGTGCTTCTGGTCACACCTGTGAGTTTGGTTATCTCGGACACGCTTATTTTGTTCAGAGCCTTTTGACCTGCAAGTATCTTGAATGCATCTAGAAGGTCACTTTCAGTTCTATCATATCGGGGATCGGTTGAGTTGATCATGGCTGTCTCCTTTATCTGCTGCCTGGCTTGGTGCTGCAGTTTTGTCACTATCTAATACAGCAATGTTACAACAATAATGCGTGTGAGTCTATTGTTATACGAGATTTCTTTTGATCTTTTTAGTCGAACTCTTTTCAAATGGCTCTTTTCTTATATCCAGTGCAGAGATTCTTTTGTATGTTGGCTGGTTTTTGTTGAAGGTATCAATGATTTTTTGCAATTTTTCAGAAGTCCTGGCTGCATCCATATGTTTCTTATCTACAAAATCCTGATCTGGATATATGTGAGCAGTGAGATGGTTGCCGTCGCCGGTAATGACTATTTCTGAAATAAGAGGTTCCACAGAAAGCTTTCCTTCCAGTTCCTCAGGGGAAATGTTTTCGCCATTTGCCAGAATGATGAGGTTCTTTTTTCTTCCAGTTATATACATGAAACCATCGGAGTCGAGATAACCAAGATCTCCGGTGCAGAGCCAGCCGTCTTGAAAAGCTTCTGCGGTCTCGTCTGGCATGTCGTAGTATCCGGACATGACGCTTGTGCCTTTTACCTGAATTTCCTCATCGACAAAACGAACAGCACAGTTGTCCAGGAGTTTGCCAACGGATCCGGGTCTGTTGTATCTGTGATTGTTGGAGCAAATTACAGGGGAGCATTCAGTCATGCCGTATCCCTGGAGTATGTCTATTCCGTATTTTTTGAATTCGGTAACATACATAGGATCCAGATATGCCCCTCCGCAGAATATATATTCCAGTTTACCGCCAAATGCTTCCTTTGCAACCAGCTTTTTAGGAAGGAGAGGGTTGACATCTTTGAGTTTTTTGTAAATGGTTTCTACCATGAGAGGAACCATCAGCATGCCAACGGGCTGGAACCGTTTCATGTTTTTCAGCATGTGGAGCAACGAGTCATTGATGCAGATAGTGGCGCCCAGTGAAATGCCCTTCATCCATTCCATTGTCAGGCAGAAGGCGTGATGTATAGGAAGAACGCTCAGAATAGTTACACCAGGTTCCAGATTTATATATACATTTTCAACATTTTGTGCGAGATTGAATTGAGACAGCATGACGCCTTTGCTTTTGCCTGTTGTTCCAGAGGTATACATAAGCGTACACATTTTATCCTTATCCTGATCGGCAAATGCAAAGTCATCCGGTATGGTAATTTCGCTGAGGAGCTGTTCAAATGACAAAATTGTTAATTGTGGATTTGAATCTGCACCCTCCAGATGCTCTATATCGACTTTCTTTTCCATGGTGAATACAATATTCATTTCGGGACAATCGTCTGTCAGTTCTGTTATCACATCCTTTCTGGATGCTCCGCAGAATAATGCAGTTGATTCTGATCGATTCAGAAGTTCATGTAATTCCGGAGCAGACAGGTTTGCATCCAGCGGTACAGCCGTATTTCCCATGAAAAGTATAGCCATGTAGGCGCAGATCCATTCATAAGAGCTGCTTCCCACCAGTGCAATATGTGTTCCGCAGAGTCCATTATTCCGTAAAATGACAGCAGTTTTGCGAATGTCATCCCACATATCTCCGTAGCTCTTTTCAACAATCTCTCTGTGAGACAGATATTTAACAGCTATTACATCTCTATGTATCCGACAGCTTTTTTCAACAATTTCCAGAATATTTTCTTCCATATATCATATCTCCATTTCTTTTATGTGAGGCAAAATGGGACATACTCCGTCGTCCCAGATTTTTAATGTTAAACCGATGCAGAGGAGCTTGTCAGGTTGTCAAGGTACTTGATGGCGTCTTCTATAGTGTGAATATTGATGATCTCATCTTCATCGATTTCCACGTCAAATGTATCTTCAAGGTCGCCGAGAAAAGTCATGAAATCAAGGGAGCTAAAGCCCAAATCTTCTATGAATCGCATATCATTAGTGATCTCATCAGCTGGTGTATTGCAGTATTCGGCAACAATGTTTAAAAATGTTATATTGTTATTCATATTAAAAATCTCCTTCTTGAATTAATCAAATGGGGTCAGGCACCTCCGTCCCCACGAAGGAGGGGCAGGAACCTCCGTCCCCACGAAGGAGGGGCAGGAACCTCCGTCCCCAAAAAATAGTTAGATGCATTCGATGATTTCGCCCACAGTCATTTCTGGCTCGGCAATGCCTTTGAAGATTATCTTCATAAGGTAGTAGTAGAACAGTTCAATGTCCTGTTCGGAGAGGCTTGCGGTCTGGTATCTGAAATAGAAATTCAGGCCCAGATCATTTGCACTGTGCATGACGGTGAGATAGATCTTTTGTTTTGATGTACCATTTGGAATCCACATGCTCCTTACGGAAATGTCTTCGAGATGCGGATTTTTAAGCCTGATAGGAAGAGGCTGGTAAGTAAGCCCCACGCTCTCATAAGTAGTGTGTGGAGGAGTGTGGAACATTTCTTTCATCTGGTCAGACAAAAGTTCCGGGTCATAATTGCAGTGTCGGTATACATGATTCTGAACATCCTGAATCATGAAAACTGCATCCAGAAACTCTGTGTCCGGATCAATGATGGTTCTGCAAGGGTATGCCATTGCGCGAGAGCCACCTGATACCCACTCGGCATGTGTGGAACGTCTTGAAACATAATTCCTTATGGAGATGTCAGTCTGTCCGCCATTTGCCTTGGAGAGATAAGTTCGTATTCCCATGAGAATGAGGTTGGTCATGGATATGTGATTGTTCATACAAAAATCCAGAAGATTCTGGGTTGGCTCAGCATCCAGATGATAGTTCTTTGTAGCGACAGACAGGTTGTTAATCTCCTGATCTGCAGCGCGGAGTGACTTGTCATTGTGAAGGCGTCTGCTTTCCTGAAGTATCCGTTGTCCCTGTATATCGGAGTAAATAGGTTCTCCATTTTCCTCCAGCACATTTTGCCAGTACATGCGGTCTTTTGAGACACGTTTCTCGTCTGTGCTTTTTTTAAGATCACGTTCGACCATGTCAGTAAAACTTGCCATGTCCTCGGGATAAGGCGTGCCAAATTTGTAATGACAGTACAGTTCCATGATGTCATTCACCATGACGATAGCTCCACATGAATCCATGAGTCTGTGATCGATTTTGATGTACAGCCCATTGTAGCCACCCGGAAGCGAGATCATTTTTATCACATTCATTGGAACATTGTCCACGTCAAACGGAATTCTGGACCATTCTTCCATGCGGTGATAAGCGTCATCACCGGAAAGCCATGAAAGGTTTTCGTAATCAATATCTCTGTCATCGTGAGAAACAACATATTGCCGTACCTCTCCATTTTGGTCAACTTTTGTAAAACGGATTCGCAGGCATTCGTATCTTTCGTACTCCAGCTGTATGCATTTTTTCAGCAAACCGAAATCTAGCGGCGCCTGCAGAGTCATACAAATGCTTATATTTGCGACTTGCTGAGTGCCAAATTCAATAATTGGTTTGAAATGTATCTTTTGTGAAGGTGTTAATGGATAATATTTTCTTGGCATAATTTACTCCTCCTGATGTTCTGATACGCTGTGGGAAAAGTTATCACAAGAAAAATAAGGATTCAATATGCCGGATCCGCTAATGGACACTTTAGATGAAATTGACCGGAAATCGGGGAAATCGGGGACGTTCCTTCTGTCACCAAGAGTGTCCCCCTGTAACGAATAAGACAGGGGGACACTCTTGGTGACAGAAGGAACGTCCCTACATGTATTAAAAATCAGAGCGATAAATTTGAAGTCTCACTTGAGGTATTTTAAGGGATTTAATAACTGTTATATTTGGTTATAGAAATCTCGGCAAACCCTTGAAAATACTAAAATTTTCGTGGGTGTCCTCCCCGTCACATCTTGTATTGTGTTATATCGTTTTACCCTTGTTTATGAACCCTCATAAGGGAAAAAACAAGGGAAGGAATCAACTGCGAAAACATTGTTTTTGACCAGTTAGGTAGAAAAAATTACCACCTATTGATAAAGTATAGATAATAATCCTAATCCAGATATACTACAAAGCAAGAAAGGAGGAAAATCATGAAACTGAATATTAATATCGATGCGGAAGCTAAAGAACCTGAAATTATGATTACAACAGCACAGATGACGGAAGAAGTTAACAGAGTTGTTGATTTTGTAAGCAGATTAGATGATGCTCCAACAATTATTTCCGGTATCAGAGAGGATAAGGTCGAACTATTAGATCCGGATCACATAGTAAAGATTTACGCAGAAGACAGTAAAGTTTTTACCCAAACAGACAATGGTACGTATCAAATTAGATTGAGACTATATGAAGCGGAAGAAAGATTGGATAACAGTAAGTTTGTAAGGATATCAAATTCAGAAATTGTGAATCTTAAGAAGGTTAAAAGCCTTGATTTAAGCTTTGTAGGAACAATTTGTATGGAATTATCGAATGGGACTGTAAGTTATGTTTCCAGAAGATATGTTTCAAAGATCAAAAAAGTATTAGGATTATGAGGTGACTAAAAATGAAAAAAGAATTATTTTCTAGAATATTTGTTGGATTATTGGGTGGAATTGTAATTAGTTATTTGATTACAATTGGAATTTCACTTGCAATCGGTGATGGTAGTTACTATTCATGTGTTCCGAGTTTGATTGAACGATTTGGCAATGAGGTAACAGCGATTATCATACAGACTGTTTTAAGTGCCGTTCTTGGAGCAGGATTTGCAGGAGCATCTGTTATCTGGGAAATAGATAAGTGGAGTTTATTAAAACAAACAAGCATTTATTTTGGAATTGTATCTGTACTTATGATGACAGTTGCATATATTTGCGAATGGATGGAGCATTCTGTTAAAGGTGTATTAAGCTATTTTGCTATTTTTGTTGCAATATTTGTTGTAGTTTGGATAGTACAATATTTGATTTGGAAGATACGTATTTATAAGATAAAAGAAGGCATTCAAAAGAATAATTAGTCGAAATACACAGAGTACAAATCGAAGATTTGTGCGGTGGGTGTATTTCGCTCTACGAGGCTGAAAAATGATTTGTGCTAAATATAAAAAGATTATGAATTTTTAGAAATTCATTGACAAAAGAATGGCATTTGGTTCAATAATATTGAAGGAGGGTCCTGCCGATAAGTGGACGTTCAAAAAGCGTTAGGGTTGCTACGGTGACACTACATTCAAGGACTATGGAAACATAGTCCTTGAAATATTTTAAAGAAGAAATGAATGATTCAAGCACCATTAGAAGTATATCGTATTGATATGAAATACATCAGAAACTTACATAATATAGATGACAGAGTTTTATCGGTATCTCCTCAGATTGGTAAGGACGAGCGACCTTTTCTTGGAGTGCTTGTTATTTGTAATGAACATAAGTATTGTGTTCCCTTATCTAAGCCAAAGGAAAAGCATGAAAAAATGAGGGATAAAATTGATTTCAAAAAGATTGTATGAATTGTAATTTTCCGCATTGAATATTAAGAGACTTGTTGGTGTATGTCTTTTGCTGTTTTATTATATTCTTTCAAAAAATGAAAGCTAATCTTTGAATAAATATCTTTTGAATTTAAGTGACGCTTGACACATTTTCCCCGTCTATTAGAGTGAAAGGCCTTAATACAAAGGAGGAGGAGAAGCCTATGGATGATAAGCAGATATTAGATTTATATTGGGAGCGCTCCGAAGCTGCTATATCCGAAACTTCAAAAAAATACGGAAAGTATTGCAGATACATAGCCTTTAATATTCTTCACAATGACGAAGACAGCGAGGAATGTGTAAATGATACTTATTTAAGAGCTTGGAACAGCATACCGCCTAACCGTCCATCTGTCCTAAAAACTTTTTTAGGGAAGATTACTCGCAACTTATCTTTGGACAGGTACGAACTGCTCAATGCAAAGAAACGTAATGGCGGGCAAATGCCATTGATTCTTGATGAAATACAAGAGTGCATACCATCGTTGGATAGTACAGAAAACATTGTTGAAGAAATTGCTCTAACGGATATTCTCAACCGCTTTCTTTCTTCCCTGTCATTAGAACAGCGAAAAATCTTTATGAGAAGATATTGGTACTTATCGCCCATTAAAGAAATTGCAACGGAATATGATATGAGCGAGAGCAAAATCAAGATGTCATTATTTCGTTCAAGGAACGAACTTAAAAAATTGTTAGAGAAAGAAGGTATCTCTGTATGAAAGAAAAGAAACTTTTAAGGGCATTGGGAAATGTCGATAATCAGTATATTAAGGAGGCTGAACCTATGAAAAAAACAAGTAAAATAACTAATCGGCAAAAATGGGTGTCTGTTGCTGCTTGCTTCGTACTCGTTGCTGTGATTGGAGTGGGAGTTTTTCAAAGCAATCTGTTTGGTACAAAAAACGATATTGCCACGCTGGATGGTGGAGAAACAATTACTTTTGTTAAAAATGACTTATCACAATCTTCAATTAACTTAAATGTAACAACAAGGCCCTTGAGCGATGCTGAGATTGAAATGCTTTTTGCAGACTTGCCTGTTACCGCAGATGCTTACTTTGATGCTGACAATCATAATATTCTGGGTCTTGAGGGAAAAATTGGTGATACAAGAATGGTAGTATCTAAACAGGGTGTAAATCTATTAGATACTATCATTGATGGAAATACAATCACTTCAAGTGTAGACGGCGTTGATATCAATGCAGGATATTTCGTAACAAAGTCAAATAGTCAAGGTATCAAAACCGTAATATATTATGCAACCTTTGATATGGGAGAGAACACTATTTATGTAGAGTATTCTGGCGTTGAAAATGAAAGTGAAACTGTAAAAAACAACTTGGTAGACACAATTTTGAAGTTGATTGAGAACGGTGCATTTGATTTGAGTCAAATCCAAGAATAATCAGGGACGTTCCTTCTGTCACCAAGAGTGTCCCCCTGTAACGAATAAGACAGAGGGACACTCTTGGTGACAGAAGGAACGTCCCTACAGCCGCGCCATATCTGCTGGTGTGTCAATGTCCATCAATTCAGTTTTGTTGGTGACGGGTAGCTGCATTACCTGAGATTCGTGACTGTGGACAACGACATTCCCGCCTTTTCCCTGTGGGAGAGACATAAGCTCATCAAAATATTCTTTTGGAAATATCACAGGTGATCCTGGAGTTTTGTCATAACACGTTCTCCATATATATGATGTCTCATTTTTTGCACATAATAATAGTGATGCTATAGATTCCGTCTTTATGAGTGGCTGATCGGAAGGAATAAAAGCACAGCGGTCAATATAGGAACCAATTGTATCCAGACCAAGACGGATCATATCATTCCGATATGGTGAGGAGTGAAGGATTACCGGTATACTATATTCTGTGCAAAGCTTTTCAATATCCTGGTGTATGGTGACAACGAGTCGCCTGGAAAACAAATCTTTTGTTATATCAAGTATCCACTTTATGAGCGGCTGTCCGTGATATTCAGCCATGAGCTTATTGCTGCCAAAGCGTTTTCCCTGCCCTGAAGCCATGATGATACATCCGGAATTGCCAAATGGTCTGTCAAGGTCAACAAGGAACACATCCTTATGGCTGCACAGCCGGTTCAGAAATGAGAGATCCTGTTTTCGAACAACCATAATGATCCGCTTTTTATTCATGAGCCTTTCGAAAGCTTTTTGATAATCGTATGATGTGTTTTCAAGATATCCAATTTCGTCTACAGTAATCCATGGTGCTGTTGTGTCTGCTAGGCTTTCTAAAAATGCAATACATGTGCTGTTAAAGGCATCTTTAATGGGTTGCATGAGGTTCTCGCAACCTGTGGCATCAGAGCAGAATTTGCCGATACGTACAACTTCACCGCTAGAGTTATTTTTCATGTACACGCCTTCTTTTGGGACGGCCCATGATGTAATTCCGGGCATTTGTCTGTCGAAAAGTGAAGAGAGAAGTGTTGATTTGCCACTTTTCCTGTCACCGGTAATAACGATATGTTTCTTTTTGCTAGTCAGAAAAGATCTCCATATACAATTTGCTTCCGGCCTGAATACAGGCTTCTCTATATTGTTCATATTTTTTCAGCCATTCCTTTCCCTCTGGTGTTATCGTGCTCCCTCCACCTGACCTGCCGCCTGTTGTGCGGTTTGTAAGTGAAAATCCCAGCGCCTCTTCAGCGTTTTTTATCATGCGGAATGCTTTGCTGTAGGCAAGACCCATGGACTGGGATGCTGAGCGGAGAGAACCGTTTTTTTCTATAGCCAAAAGAAGGCGGTATGGACCTTCACCAAAGAATTTCTCATCATTATCATCAAAAAATGTTATTTTAATAGCAGCTCTCAATGCATATCATCCTCCTTCATCATGACAAGCTGGCGCTTTCCCTGACGGTTGCGAAGTTCTCTGATACTGATTGTACCATAAACTTTGGACAGAAGCATTTCCATTTCCTCAATGGGTGTTTTATCGGGATATACTTCACCAATCAGTTTGGATTCCGATAAAACCAGAAGAGTGTTGCAGTAATTTAATGCAAGTGATGAATCGTGAAGCGTTACCAGGGACACCGCGTGGTTTCGTTCAACATAGCTGCACAGAAGGTTCATAATCTGGTAACGCAGCCTGAAGTCCAGTGCACTTTCCGGTTCGTCCAGGAGTAAAAGCTTCCGTTTTGCCACAAATGTACGTGCCAGCAGGGCAAGCTGTTTTTGACCCTCGCTCAATGTCTGAAAATTATCGTTTATCCGTGAATCAAGTCCGACCATTGCAAGAACTTTATAAGCTTTTTCCTTCATGGCCTCAGTAGGGGGCTGAAGCAGCTTAAGCTCTGGGTTAAATCCCATCATGACAACATCTAAGAGAGATATGTCTATGGATATGCCGCTTTTTTGAGGAATATATCCACATAGCTGTGCTAGTTTTTTGTGAGGCATATGTTCCAGCTGGAGATTATCTAACTCGCAGCAGCCACTATGCGGAATCAAATTGGCGATTGCTTTGATAAGGGTTGTTTTGCCACAGCCATTCTCGCCAAGTATACCAACAATTGAACCTTCTTCTGCAGAAAAGCTGATATTATTTATCACATTTTGCACATCTGTGGTGCTTGTGCGGCTGATGTGGTGGTAGCCGGCTGACAGATCGCATATGTTTAATGTACTCATTTTACAGGTTTCCTCCTTATGCATAGATAGATAAGAAATGGTGCTCCTATGATACTTGTGAATATACTGACCGGTAGTTCTGTGGAACATACACTGCGGGCAAGTATATCACCGAAAGTGAGAAGGCATCCACCTATAAGACCACTCAGAAGCATAGTTGATAAGCGGTTATTTTTGAGCAGCATTCTGGCTCCGTGCGGAGCAAGCAGAGAGATAAAGCTGATAAGTCCTGTCATGCTGATCACACTTGAAGTTGCCAGGGTTGCGATCAAAAGAACCAGCATTCGTATCTGGTTAACATTCACACCAAGCATTTTGCCCTCTGCGTCATCAAGGGAGAGCATTATGATCTGTCTGTACAACAGGAACATTATCAGCAGGCAGACCGCACATAGTATTACGTTTGAGCCAATGGAATATATGCTTATGCCATTAAGACTTCCCATGATCCAGTATTCAATTGATGCTAATTGTTTTTCAGGGTCGGCAGTCAGTTTCAGACACACAAGAGCGGTCTGGGCAAGACTGTGTACTGCTATGCCTGCCAGTACTATGCTTTTTCCATCACGTTCATATGTCAGCGATGACAGAATCAGAACCAGTATCACACAGCATATGGCTCCGGCAAAAGCAGATATGGTTACAGACATTGTTCCGGACAAAAACAGAATGCCAAATGCGGCACCTGCGCTTGCACCTGAGGATACACCTATGATGTCTGGAGAAGCCAATGGGTTCTTAAAGACAGTCTGATATACAAATCCTGCTATGCCGAGAACAAATCCCCCTATACAGCCGATGATTCCGCGGCTTGCGCGAAGCGTGAGAAATACACGCCACTGCATGTCATCGCCTTGCAGCAATCCATTCAGTGTAAGAGGATATCTTCCGACAAAAAAAGAAAATATACTGAGAGCTGCCAGAATGACAGCTCCCAGTATAATAGTTATTGTTGCTTTGTTTTTATTTTTACGCTTGTTATTAGTTGTTGATTCCATAGAATGTTTCATAATAATTTGTCATTTCAGTTGTATATGTGTCAGCTGATACCTGATCAGGATGAAGGATCCCTGCAAGCCATACAGATGCCAGGATTCCTGCAGGTACCGGGCTATCCAATGCTTCCATGTCTCCAGGAATAGCATATACGTGGCTGTTTTTTACAGCAGTGCATTCTGCAAGGTTTGGATCGTTCATTATGTCATCTACTGTATATTCGGCATCCGATGCGATTATTATATAAGAAGGATCCCATGCAAGAAGCTGCTCATAGCTTATCTCGGCCCAGTAGGTGTCTGTGATAGAATCAGCTGCATTTTTTCCACCGGCAAGCTCTATGATGCTTGACTGATACATAGAAGGACCGGCAGTAGACAGGAATGATGAGTTGCCGGCAAGGTATACACTTTCAGGTTCTACGCCAGACAGAGCTGAAGTAAGCATATCCTTCTGAGAATCTATATATGCGAGCAGCTTTGCAGCCTCTGAGTTGGTGTTAGTTGCCGTAGCTATGGTGTTGATCATTTCTGTCAGAAGATCCTGACTTTCAGGATTGACGAGCAGTACTGCGATACCGAGGTCTGTCAGGCTCTGAGCTGCATCCTTCAGCTTCATTGGCAGAATAACCAGATCAGGGGAAAGAGCAGCGCATGTCTCAAGGTTGAACTCTTTGGCAGTTCCAACATTTGGCAGCTCTGTCAGTTCTGGTGCAGCAAGCTTATAAATAGGGCGCTTGTCTGCTTTTGCCTCAATACCGACAACCTTATCCTTGAGACCAAGAGCGATCAGAAGGCTTGAAGAAATATAGTAGCCGCTCACGATAGAAGATGGCTCTTTTTCAATTGTAACTTCACGGCCGGCCTGGTCAGTAACTGTTACAGGGTATACAGTCTGTTCAGCATCTGCTTCAGTGGAAGACTCTTCAGAAGATAATTCTTCAGATGATACTTCTTCACTGGAAGCTGATTCGGATACTGAAGCAACTGTGGTGCTTTCCGTAGTACTCTGTGTTGTCGTAGCACTGTCTGTACCACAGGCTGTAAGTACTGCCAGCATAGTACAGATAAGGATGATAGATAGTTGCTTTTTAAAAGTTGTTTTCATGAATTCAATGTTCCTTTCGTTATTCTTGAAATAATACAACGGTATTGTAACAAAGCATCTTTTCAAAGACAAGCTGTTTTAATATAATATATTTTGAAAAATTGTGTTTATATGTTAAAAGGAGCTTTTATGGTAACAATACAGAATTATGTACGCGCACAAAGTATTGATGAGGCATATGAACTGAATCAGAAAAAGGGAAGCTGTATTATCGGAGGAATGCTCTGGACAAAAATGCAGGATCGCCTGATACAGACAGCCATAGATATGTGTGATCTGGGACTTGATAAGATTGAAGAAAAAGAAGACGAATTCATTATTGGTGCAATGACATCACTCCGTCAGATAGAGCTGCATGACGGATTAAACAAATATACACATGGTGCAGTATGCGAAGCGGTGAAGGATATTGTGGGAGTTCAGTTTCGGAATCTCGCAACGATTGGCGGAAGCATATGGGGACGTTTCGGGTTTTCAGACATTCTGACAGTTTTTTTAGCTATGGATGCATTTGTAGAGCTTTATCATGGTGGTATGATTCCTCTCAGGGAATTTGTTGGCATGAAACAGGACAGGGACGTGATTGTACATCTGATCATCAGGAAAACTCCCGGAGTTTTTGCTTATGCATCAGTCCGCAATCAGAGAACAGATTTTCCTGTCATTGCATGTTCGGCATCATGCGTGGATGGAGAATACCGTTTGGCTGTGGGAGCAAGGCCTGGAAGGGCGATGCTTGTTCTGGATGAAGAAGGCTTGCTCACAGGGGGACTTTCTGATGATACAGAGAAAGCATTTGCCAGTTGGGTTTCTGACAAGATCCCGGTTGGAAGCAATCATCGTGCTGGCGCAGAATACAGAAGCCGTCTGATACGTGTGCTTGGACAGAGATTATTGAAAAAGATTGAGGAGGAGCAGCAGTGGAAATAAAAGTTAAATTAAATGGGAAATTCGTCTCGGGAAATATAGCTCCTGATATGCTCCTTATAGATTTTTTGCGTGATCATGGCTGTTATAGTGTGAAACGCGGCTGTGAGACGTCAAATTGTGGTCTGTGTACAGTGCTTATGGATCAGACTCCTGTCCTTTCCTGTTCGATGCTTGCTGCCAGGGCAGATGGACACGAGGTGCAGACCCTTGAGGGCCTTCAGGATGAGGCAGCAGAATTTGCCGGGTTCATTGCTGATCAGGGTGCTGATCAATGTGGTTTCTGCAACCCGGGTTTTGTGATGAATACAATAGCTCTTCTCAGAGAAAATCCTGATCCATCGGATGATGAGATCAGGGCATATCTTGCCGGAAATTTGTGCAGATGTTCCGGATATGAGGGACAACTGAGAGGAATCCGAAATTACTTAGACAGTAGAATTTCTGCAGATGACAGACGGTAAAGGGGTGAAATCATGGAACATAAAAAATATAATGTAGTTAATAAATCCGTTAGAAAAAAAGATTCTATGCAGTTACTTCTTGGCAAACCGGTATATGTGGATGATATCACTCCCGGTGATGCACTTGTTGTGAAACTGCTTCGCAGTCCACATGCGAATGCTATTGTGGAGGATATAAATGTCTCCATAGCAAAAAAAATACCTGGAATAGTAGATATTTACACATGGCAGGATGTGCCAAATAGCCGGTTTGCAATAGCAGGACAGACATATCCTGAGCCGTCACCGTATGACAGACTTATTATGGACCGCCATGTGAGGTGTGTGGGCGATGTGGTTGCAATCATAGCAGCTGAGGATGAAAAGTCAGCAATCAAGGCTATGAAACTCATAAAGGTAAAATATAAAATCTTAGAACCTGTTCTGGATTTCCGCAAGGCAAAGGATAATGATATATTGGTTCATCCTGAGGACGACTGGTTCCCACCGGTTCAGGTAGGAGGAGATCCGAAACGCAACCTGATAGCAAGCGATATAGGCGGTGATGGCGATGTTGATGCTGTTATAGCTGACTGTGATGAGGTACTGGAGAACAGATATCATATGAGAGCCTTTAACCAGGCTATGATGGAGACTTTTCGAACGTATACACACCTTGACCGTTATGGAAGGCTTCATGTAATTTCTTCTACACAGATCGTGTTTCATGTACGTCGTATTCTGTCAAGAGCGCTTGGCATTCCAAAGAGCAGGATCAGAGTGGAAAAACCACGTATAGGAGGCGGATTTGGAGCAAAGCAGACAGCTGTAAGTGAGGTGTATCCTGCATTTGTGACCATGAAGACAGGACGTGCGGCCAAGATCATATTTACGAGACAGGAAAGTCAGATCGCAGGCTCGCCGCGCCATGAGATGGAGGTGAGTGTTCGTCTGGGAGCAGACCGCGATGGACATATAAGGGGACTTGATCTGTATACGCTGTCCAACACAGGAGCGTATGGGGAGCATGGACCTACAACAGTCGGACTTAGCGGGCATAAGTCCATCCCGTTATATACGGGAGGTCTTGAGGCATATAGGTTTGGATATGATGTTGTATATACGAACACCATGGCGGCTGGTGCATACAGAGGATATGGAGCTACGCAGGGAATCTTCGCACTTGAGTCTGCGGTGAATGAACTTGCGGAGAAACTGGGGATAGATCCGACTGTGATCCGTGAGCAGAATATGCTGCGCGAGGGAATGAAGATGCCTGCGTATTATGGTGAAACGGCAAATGCGTGTGCTCTTGACAGATGTATGGCCAGATGCAAGGAGATATTTAACTGGGATGATAAATACCCAGTCAGGGACATGGGAAACGGAAAAGTCAGGGCTGCAGGAGTGGCAATGGCCATGCAGGGTTCTTGCATATCGAATGTGGATGTGGGATCTGCAACGGTCAAGCTTGCGGATGATGGTACATTTAACCTGATAATCGGTGCTGCAGATATGGGAACCGGATGTGATACTATCCTTGCACAGATGGTTGCGGAGTGTATGGACTGCTCGGTTGATGATGTGGCGGTATTTGGAGCAGACACAGATGCTTCACCATATGATTCCGGCTCATATGCTTCATCCACTACGTATGTAACAGGAAAGGCTGTGGAGCTTGCCTGTGATGAACTGAAGAAGAAGCTGTGCGCAATTGCAGCAGGAATGCTTGGATGTGAACAGGATGAAATGTATTTCGATAATGGCAGGGCATATCGGACAGGAACGGATCAAAGTGTTTCTTTGGCTGATATAAGTGTGAAGGATCAGGTCGCAAATGATATTGCCGCTGTAGCTACAGCCTCTCATTCATCTCCGGTTTCACCTCCTCCATACATGGTCGGAATGGTTGAGATAGAACTTGACAGATATACGGGTGAAGTGAAGATACTGGATTATGCTGCAGTCGTGGATTGTGGCATAGCCATAAACCCGGCACTGGCACGTGTTCAGGCAGAGGGAGGCATAGTCCAGGGAATAGGACATACTCTGTTTGAGAACATCACCTACAATGCGAAGGGATGCCCGATAGAGTCGAGTTTCATGCAATACAAGATACCAACCCGTCTGGATATGGGACATTTGAGAGTGGAATTTGAAAACAGCTATGAGCCTACAGGTCCTTTTGGAGCCAAATCGATAGGAGAAATAGTTATCAACACTCCGGCACCGGCTATTGCACATGCCATATACAGGGCGACAGGTGTATGGCACAGAGAACTGCCGATCACACCGGAGAAGATTCTTATGTCCATGACGGAAGAGTAATTGGAGATAACATAAGCAGAATAACAGAATCTGTAATATGAAAATAAAATATACAGGAGAAAACAACAGATGAAAAATAAGTTTAAACTTTCAGAAACAGCATTCCAGCTTGATGGAAGGATGCCTCTTTCCCAGGCGATACCTCTTGGACTTCAGCATGTCCTTGCAATGTTTGTCGGAAATTTGACACCATTATTAATTATCACAGGAGCATGCGGACTGGTCGGCGGTGAATTTGCTGATCTTCAGCTTTCACTGCTTCAGAATGCAATGCTTATCGCGGGAGTTGTCACCCTGATACAGCTTTTCTCAATAGGGCCTGTTGGAGGAAAGGTACCGATCATTATGGGTACATCTTCAGGTTTTATAGGTGTATTCAACAGTGTGGCGGCAACCATGGGCGGTGGAGTGCTTGCGTATGGTGCGATTATGGGTGCATCTATTATCGGTGGCTTGTTTGAGACTGTGCTTGGCTTTTTCCTGAAGCCTCTGCGCAGGTTTTTCCCGGCTGTTGTAACAGGTACAGTGGTTTTATCCATTGGACTCAGCCTTATATCGGTGGGAATAAATTCATTTGGAGGTGGAAATAATGCCGCAGACTTTGGCTCCATGGAGAACCTTCTGCTTGCATTATTTGTCCTTGTGGTCATCCTTTTCTTTAAGCACTGGACAAAAGGATTTTTAAGCTCGTCATCTATTCTTTTTGGAATAATCGCAGGTTATATCGCGGCGATCATAATGGGACTTGTTCTTCCGAGAACAGGTATAACTGCTGACGGTGTGGAATATACCAAAGCCTGGGTGCTGAACTGGGACAAGGTGAAAGATGCTTCCTGGTTTGCGATTCCACAGCTCATGCCTGTAAAACCGGTGTTTGATGTGCGCGCAATCCTTCCGGTGCTCATAATGTTTATTGTTACAGCGGTGGAGACTGTAGGCGATATATCAGGTGTTATGGAAGGTGGTCTTGGAAGGGAAGCCACAGACAAGGAGCTTTCAGGTGGTGTGATGTGTGACGGTCTGGGTTCATCTCTTGCAGCGGTGTTTGGAGTACTTCCAAATACATCATTCAGCCAGAATGTGGGACTTGTAGCTATGACTAAGGTCGTCAACAGATTTGCGCTTGCAACAGGAGCGATATTTCTGATATTATGTGGCCTTTGCCCTAAACTTGCAGCACTGGTATCGATCATGCCTCAGTCAGTGCTTGGCGGAGCTGCGGTTATGATGTTCTCTTCGATAGTTATCAGTGGTATTCAGCTCATAACAAAGGAACCATTAAGCGCACGCAACCTGTCTATAGTTTCAGTAGCACTGGGCGTAGGCTATGGAATGGGAGCCAATCCTGGTATTCTAGCAAATGCCCCTCAGCTGCTCCAGCTTGTTTTTGGAGGCTCAGGAATTGTTCCTGCGGCAATGGTTGCAATTCTGCTTAATATTATCCTGCCTAAAGAAAAGTAGTAATCAGGGACACTCCTCGTTACAGAAGGAACGTCCCTGTGGCGTACACAACTTGTTGTTATGCTACAAAAGTAGTTGTTGATAACAAAAAAATATGCTAACATAAAAATAGTGGTTTTCGAATGTATGTTCGATATAGTATAATATATACTGTATATACATTTGAGACTGCTATTTTTTAGCTTGAAGAAAAATATATAGTAATAAAACCTATTCGGTATGGAGGAGAAGATATGTACATTGTGATAGACGTAGGCGGAACATTTATAAAACACTGTGTGATGGACAGAGAAGCTGAGATAATGGAGAAGAATAAATTCCCTACACCTGGAAGATTTGGAAATGGACTGGAGAACATACAACAGGGGCTGGATGCATTCCTTGATGCAATTCAGTCGATATATGATGGATATAAGGAAAGATATGATATACAAGGAATAGCAATATCACTTCCTGGACAGGTGGACGTGGACAACGGAATATGTTATGCCGGCGGAGCCTTGCCTTACCTTGACAAAGCACATGTAGGCGAGCTTGTAAGCGAGAGATGCGATGGACTTAAGGTGGCTCTTGAGAACGATGGCAAATGTGCCGCATTGTCGGAGATATGGCAGGGAAATGCAAAGGACTATAGCAGCGCAGTTGTATTGGTATTTGGCACAGGTGTCGGTGGAGGAATAGTCATAGACAGAAAGATACTTCACGGCAGAGGTATGGTTGCCGGCGAGATGTCGTACCTGTTCGAGGATGTGAACAGGGACAATATAGACAAACTTGTACCGCTTGAGGCGAATCTCAAGAATACAAAGAATCATGTAAAGCTTCCGGACAACATTATGTGGACGATGCAGGCGTCGGTTGGAGCTCTCAGAAGAGATGTTGCGGCAGCCAGGGGCATGAAGGAGGATGATGTGACTGGCGAGATGATATATGAGTGGGAAGCTGAAGGCGATGAGGCTGTCATAGGTGTACTTGAGGACTGGTATCTGAACATCGCGAAGCACTGCATGAATATACATGTCATTCTTGCACCGGACATCATACTCCTTGGAGGTGGAATCAGTGCGGAACCGAGGTTCATACAGGGCGTGAAGAAGTACGTGGATAAGCTTGCAAAATTTTCAGTGATCTATAATGAGATGCAGGTTGGACTGTGCAAATTTGGCAACGATTCCAATCTCATAGGAGCACTTTTCAACTATCTTCAGAAGTATGAGGGTGCCCACTAGATAAGAAAACGGAGATCATATCAGAATGAAACACAATGACGGAAAAGAGACGGACATCAGAATGAGAGCAGAAAAGAGTACAGAAAAAAACATAGAAATGAATACAGAAAAGAACACCGATCATAGAAAAAAATCACATGAGATGGATATGTTAAACGGTTCGCTGGCGCTTAAGATGCTTATATTTGCCATGCCGCTGGCGGCCAGCAGTATACTGCAGCAGCTTTTCAATTCGGCAGATGTAGCTGTGGCAGGAAGATTTGCGGGAAGTGATGCACTGGCAGCAGTTGGAAGTAATGCTGCAGTCGTTGCTCTATTTGTGAATGTATTTGTGGGACTTTCTGTCGGTGTGAATGTTCTTGTGGCGCATTATATAGGCCAGAATAAGAAGGATTCAATAAGCAAATGTGTCCATACCAGCGTGAAGTTCGCCCTTATATGCGGAATAGCTATGCTTGTGGCTGGAATGTTTGTGGCAAGACCTATACTTGAGGCTATTGATACTCCTGCCAAGGTGCTTGACCAGGCTGCGCTGTACCTTAGAATTTATTTCGTAGGTATGCCTTTTATCATACTGTATAATTTTGGAGCGGCTGTGCTCAGAGCTATAGGTGATACAAGGCGTCCGCTTTACTGCCTGATAGTTTCAGGCGTACTCAATGTTGTACTCAACCTGTTCTTCGTGTGTGTGTGTAAACTTGGAGTGGCAGGCGTCGGCATGGCAACGGTCATATCAAATGTTGTCAGTACGGGAATAGTCATGTATATATTGATGCATGAGGAAGGTCCACTCAGACTCGATATAAAGAATATACGAATAGATAAAGTGTGCCTGGGAAAGATACTCAGGATAGGAGCTCCATCAGCGATACAGACGGCAGTTTTCTCATTGTCAAATGTGCTGATACAGGGCGGAATCAACAGCTTTGGTCCTGATGCTGTGGCAGGCTCATCCACGGGTCTTAATTTTGAATATTTTGCATATTTTGTCATATCCGCATACGCACAGGCAGCAGTGACATTTGTGAGCCAGAATTATGGTGCAGGTGAGAAGGAGAGATGCAGAAAAGCTCTCAGGATTGCCATGTTAGAGGGCATGCTTATGACGGCTGTGTTCAGCAGTGTCATGATGCTTTCAGGGGATTTTCTTGTGAGATTTTATACAACAGATACAGAGGTTATAAAGTATGCACTTATAAGAATGAAGCATGTCATGCTCCTTGAGGCGATGACAGGAACATATGAGATGACAGCTGCGGCACTCAGAGGCCTTGGCAGATCCATGCTGCCGGCTATTATAACAGTTGTGGGTTCAGTAGTGTTCAGGATCATATGGATATATACGGTGTTTGCGCGATATCATTCTTTTGGCATGCTTTTGAACGTGTATATAGTTTCATGGATAATAACAGGTACGGCGATGATAATCGCATACATACTCGTATCGAGGAAAGTGCTGGGGCATACACGGGCCGGCGGGAAGGGTGCTGAGACGGCTGCTGTATAGTATGTGACCCAAGGCACATAAGCATCAGAAAGAGAAGATTAAGACTGAGCATGAAGTGACAGGGGGATTGGCTGTGGATAGGGATAAGAAAGATAGAACGTATATTGCGATAGATCTGAAATCCTTCTTTGCATCGGTTGAATGTGTTGAGCGCGGACTTGATCCGCTGACCACCAATCTGGTTGTGGCAGATGCGTCGAGAACAGAGAAGACTATATGCCTTGCTGTTTCCCCGTCGCTGAAGAGCTATGGTATACCTGGAAGAGCCAGACTGTTCGAGGTGGTGCAGAGGCTTAAGGAGGTCAATGCCAGCAGGAGAACACTTTCACCCGGTGGAAACTTTTCCGGGGAGAGCTGCGATTCCAATGAGCTTGCGGAGCATAATGAATTTGCGGTTTCGTATATAGCCGCTCCGCCACGTATGGCATATTACATGAAGTATAGTACGGATATATATAACATCTATCTGAAGTATGTAGCACCAGAGGATATGCATGTGTATTCCATAGATGAGGTGTTCATGGATGTGACGGATTATCTTGGGATATATAAGATGAGTCCGCACGATCTTGCCATGACGATCATACAGGATGTGCTTGCACAGACCGGTATAACAGCAACAGCAGGGATAGGAACGAACCTCTACCTGTGTAAGATAGCGATGGATGTTGAGGCAAAGCATATAGCCCCGGATAAGGATGGAGTCAGGATAGCAAGTCTTGATGAAATGTCGTACAGACAGAAGCTGTGGAATCACAGACCGCTCACAGATTTTTGGAGAGTGGGAAAAGGATATGCGAGAAAACTTGAGAGTCATGGACTTTATACAATGGGTGATATCGCCAGATGCTCACTGGGACATGACGATGAGTATTACAACGAAGATCTGCTGTACAGATTATTTGGTATAAATGCAGAGCTGCTCATAGATCATGCATGGGGCTGGGAGCCTTGTACCATTGCAGATATCAAGGCTTATAAGCCGGAGAGGAACAGCATAGGTTCAGGACAGGTGTTGTCATGCCCATACGAATATGAAAAAGCCAGACTTATTATCCGTGAGATGACGGATCTGCTCGTGCTGGATCTTGTGGATAAAAATGTCAAGACAGATCAGATGGTCATAACAGTGGGGTATGATATAGATAATCTCAAAAAGAACGCCGCGGGAGCGAAATTTTCCGGAGAGATACAGACAGATATGTATGGGAGGAAGATACCGAAAAGTGCCCATGGAACGGTGAATCTTGGAGAGTATACATCATCTACACAGGTCATCATGGATGCGGTGACCGGATTGTTTGAAGAGATCGTAGATCCTTTATTGTATGTCAGAAGGATATATGTCACGGCGAACAATATCATATCGAATACTGCGGCACATGAGAAACAGTCATCAAGGCAGCTCAGTCTGTTTGATGATTTTGGAGACGGGGCAGCAGAGACGGAGAAAAAGCAGCAGGATATGAAGCGGGAGCAGAGCATGCAGAAAGCGATGATAGAGCTCAAGAAGAAATTTGGCAAAAATGCAGTCCTTAAGGGAATGAATCTTGAGGAGGGCGGTACGACGATAGAGAGGAACGGACAGATAGGCGGTCACAAGGCTTAGGAGGGGCTTATGGAAGATAATTACGATGACATAATACAGCTTCCACATCACGTGTCCTCTGTTCATCCGCATATGTCTATCCATGACAGAGCAGCACAGTTTGCCCCATTTGCCGCACTCACAGGACATGGAGCAGCCATAGCGGAGACTGCAAGGCTCACCGATGAGAAGTTGGAGCTGGATGAGAGTCAGAAAATGGTTCTTGATCAGAAACTGTTGAATATAATGCATAATGCAGACAAAAAATGTGTGAGTATAGAGTATTTTGTAAAGGATGACAGAAAAGCCGGTGGAAGATACGAACATGTGTCGGGATATATACGCAATGTTGACGTATATGGGAAAAAGATAGTTATGGAAGACAGAACCGAGATACCGATAGATGATATATATGATTTAGATATTGATCAGAATGGAGATGTATATTTGCATGAATAGAGAGACTATGGTGATAGCACACAGAGGAGCGAGTGCCCTTGCGCCTCATGAGAATACACTTGAAGCGTTTCAGATAGCTATAGATCTGAAGGCGGATATGGCGGAGTTCGATGTGAGGAAAACCAGTGATAATATACTCATAGTATTTCATGATGGAACTATAGACGGCAGAAAGATAGGAGATATGACATACAACAGGATCAACGATATTGCATCAAAAGAAGGCTACAGAGTGCCTACGCTTGACGAAGTCCTGAAACTCTGCAGCGGAAAGATATGTCTTGATATAGAATTAAAGGAGAGCGGATACGAGAGGCGTGTCATAGATCTTGTCAAGGGGAGATTTGGATACGGTGAGTTCTCGATAAAATCCTTCAAGGACAAAGTGTCGTACAATGTGAAGGCCATAGACCCGAGGATAAAGACCGGACTGCTTGTCGGTAAGAAAAAGGCTAAGCTCGGTGTCAGATTGAATGAGTATTTTCCTGAGAGAAGAATGAGACGGTGTAAAGCGGATTTTATATCGCCGAATTATCTTCTATGCACGAAGGAATTTGTGAAGAGAATGAAGCGCAAGCACATACCGGTATATGTGTGGACTGTGAATGATCCACACTGGATGAGACGTATGTGCAGACTGGGCGTAGATGCAGTGATAACAGACCGCCCGGATATAATGCGTTGAAAGACCTAGAAATATTTGTTATATTATTCTATAGGTGGAGGAGTTGTACATAGGAGGATAATATGAGCAAAGTACTATACTTTGATTACGCGGCATTCTGCGTGTTTACTCTTATCATGGTCTCAGTCATCATGAAGAAGATGACCAGAGGCAAATTAAACAGGCAGTTTCAATTTGTTCTGACCATTGCAATGGTTGCCACAGCGTTTGATATAGGCGCCATCGCATTTGACAATATGGGTGAAAGGCATGTAGTCACCCAATACATATTCCATACGGGATATCTCTTTTTCCATGTCGTTTCATCGGCTATGTATGCCACTTATGTGATGAACATAGTGGATGCCATACACATATTCAGAGGTAAAGTGAAGAGTTTCATACTGGTACTTCCAACGTTGCTGTGCATAATCATGCTCGGAGTTAATTTTTTCACTCCGTGTGTATTCAGTATAGGCGGACAGGGAGAGTACAGAAGAGAGTTTTTCATGACATTTCTGTATGTTGCCGGAATATTTTATATGATTCTGGGCTTCATGGTTGTTACGAGATACCACAGGAGACTTACAAGAGGAAGATTTGTATCAACCATAGCGATATTCCCATTGGTTGTTGTTGCGGCCGTATTTCAGATGTTTAACCCGGATATTCCGATTGAGATGTTTGCAAATGCGATTGGATTACTGTTCGTTGCGTTGCTGATACAGAGTCCGGAGCAGGTTATAAGCAGTGCCACGGGCCTGAACAAGATCACAAGATACATGGACGACGTGAGAAATTCTCTGGATAATGGCCTTGATATAACGGTAGTTATGATAACTATGGAGAATGACAAGACTCTTCGCGGGATTCTGGGAGTTGAGGAATATCATAAGCTGCTCAGGGAGATCTCTGAAGACTTTTTAGAGTGGAGCAGACCATACGGATATGATGTTGAGTGGTATTATCTGGGAACCGGAATGTTCAGATGTGTCATGAACCAGCGTATCAAGGATCAGGCTGAGAATTTTGCGGAGCGGATAAACGAGAAGCTGAAGAAGGGATATAAGTATAATGATATGTTTATAAATCTATTGCCGATAATATGTATCACTAGATGTCCTCAGGATATAGAGGATGTTGACAGTGTGATGCGGTTTGGCGGTGAGCTTGCTGAGCACGAGTATACAGGCCGTGTTCTCTATGCCAGAGATATCTATAACAAGGAAAGATATGATCTGATGCGGGACATGGACATGATACTTGATAAGGCATTTGCCGAGAACAGGTTTGAGGTTTACTATCAGCCGATATACAGCATAGATTCTGGAAAATATAACAGTGCTGAGGCACTTCTGAGATTAAATGATGATGTGTATGGATACATTTCGCCGGAGATATTTATCCCTGCTGCGGAGGAGAATGGAATGATCCATAAGATAGGTAAGTTCGTTCTTGAAGAGGTGTGCCGTTTCATAGCTGGAGAGAAATTCAAGAATCTCGGACTGGAATATGTTGAGGTGAATCTGTCGGTCATCCAGTGCATGAGCAGTGAGTTATCAGAAGACGTACGGGCAGTGATGGAGCGTTACGGAGTCAGCAATGAGCAGATAAATCTTGAGATTACTGAGACTGCGGCTGCCTATGCTCAGACGACAATGATGGACAATATCAACAGTCTCAAAGATTATGGTATTGCATTCTCACTTGACGATTTTGGAACAGGTTATTCCAATATGAAGAGGATAGCATCCATGCCGTTTGCGATAGTTAAGCTGGACAAGACATTTGCGGATATAGACACAGATGACAAGATGATGAAGGTTGTCAAGAACACCATAAGCATGGTTAAGGATATGAATATGAAGATCGTAGTGGAAGGCGTGGAGACGGAGGAATCCCTCAGGGAGTTCAGCAATCTTGGAGTGGATTACATTCAGGGCTATTATTTCTCAAGACCATTGCCACAGGATAAGTTCATATCAGAGGTGAAGAGAGTTAACCAGGGCTAAGAGAAAGGACGGCGTATGACAGATATAGAGAACCGGGTCGTTGATGAGGTAGAGAAGGCCGTAAAGGGAAAAAGAGATATAATAATCAAGGTCTATGCTGCCATACTTGCGGGTGGACATATACTGCTTGAGGATATCCCGGGTGTGGGCAAGACCACTCTTGCAACGGCATTTGCCAGAACTCTGGATATGAAATATAACAGAGTCCAGTTTACACCGGATGTTCTGCCGAGTGACATAATGGGATTTTCCATGTACAATGCAAAAAGCGGTGAGTTTGAGTACAGAGAGGGTTCAGCGTTCTGTAATCTGTTCCTTGCGGATGAGATAAACCGAACATCGCCTAAGACTCAGTCGGCACTCCTTGAGAGCATGGAGGAAAAACATGTGACAGTCGATGCTGTTACAAGGAAACTTCCACAGCCTTTCACGGTCATTGCAACCCAGAATCCGGTTGGTTCGTCGGGAACGCAGATGCTTCCGGAGTCCCAGCTTGACAGATTCATGGTGAGACTTTCCATGGGATACCCATCCCACGAGGCTGCGGTGCAGATACTTAAAGGTCAGGAATTTGTACCTATGGACAGTGTAGAGAGAATAGTGACGAGAGATGAACTGATAGGTCTTCAGGATAAGGCGAGAACTTTGAGTGTGCATGATTCAATATTTGATTACATAGTGACTCTGGTTGAGGCTACCAGGGAGAGTGAGCTCTTCTCGATGGGAGCAAGTCCGCGAGGCGCAAATGCACTTCTGCGGATGGGCAGAGCAATGGCGGTGCTCTATGGAAGAGAATATGTTGTGCCGGGAGATATAGCAGAGGTGTTCAACGACGTGCTTGGGCACAGGGTAAAGCTTGCAGCCCGTGCCAGAGCTAATGGAATGACTGTCGCAGAGGCTCTGGATGAAGTGAGAAGTCAGGTTAAGGTTCCAAGGACTTAGAACGGAGAACATAAGAGATATAAGTAAAGGAGGATCAGCGGATGAAGTACGCATGGCATGTATTCAAATACATTCTCGTGTTTGTTATAAATCTGTTGATCCTTCTTTTTGTACATTCATATTTTAATTTCATAGTTATGATACTGATGATAGTTCTGCCGGTCGTGTCAATAGTATGCGCCTTTGTGATTTCAAGGCATTTGACTGTAAAATTTGGCGGCGGGGAACAGAACCTTACGGTGGACTCGCCATTTCTCGTATCGGTTGTGCTCGACAACAGCAGCATTATTCCGAATATGAACACAGAGATAGAGATAAGCATGGAGAATGATCTTTTCCATACAAATGGCAGGCATACGCTGTGCATACCTGCATATTCGCGCAGTGCGAATGTGGTGGACTACCAGATCGCCCAGTCGTATGTAGGTGCACTGGAGGTGAAAGCGGACAGAATATGCGTTACTGACTGGCTTGGATTTGTGAGGATAAAGAGCAAATGCAACTCGGTAAAAGAGTACAAGGTTTTCCCTTCCGGAAAGGTTGATGTGGAGGCGGATATGACCGCGGTTTCACAGGGGATGAACGAGGCTGAGGAGAGCCGGAAAAAAGGTCATGATTTCTCCGAGGTTGTGGATGTGAGAGAATACCAGCTGGGGGATAAGCTTCAGAATATACATTGGAAGCTGTCAGCAAAAAAAGACGTGCTGATGGTAAAGGACAGAGAGAGCATGTCGTCAAGCCAGCTCATGATATTGGTAGAGCTTGCCGATGATGAGACACATATATTGAATGATGTACTGAAATCCGCCTACGGCATGGCTGTAAGTCTGTTGGATGAACAACTGCCGTTTACATTCTATTACTGGAGCGGCGCGCAGGGCGATATAGTCAGGACTTCGATAGACAGCAGGGATGATCTCGCTGAATGGATGGAGAAGATCTTTTATGAGCAGGCGTATGCAGATTTTGGCTATGGGTTATCGATGCTTGAGAAGAATCTGGATTCTGACAGAAGGATCATAGTTGTTTCCGGCGATATGAGAGCGGATGGCAATGTAGTGTTTACATATGGAGATCGTGTGAAAGGATACATAATTGGGTAGAATCTTTGGTAGAAAAAAGAAAACTGAAGACAGGAAAACGGTAGAATTCTGTGAAGGTGTAAGGCTGCTCAACGATCCGGAGATCACAGATGGAGGCAGAGAAGGCGCGGATTACAGAAAAAGAAAGCTGCGCAGAAGAAAATCGGACAGCAGAGGTATTGCTGCAAAATGCCTGCTGGAGATATTTATCATAGGCGGTTCAATGTGCGGCTTTTTGTCGTGTATAGATATGGCGTACGGTGTTCCCGTTATATTTCTGGCGTATGCGCTGCTGGCCATGTACTTCTGTGGTCTGTTCAAATCAGGCAAGGTGTGGGTGAGAGATGTTGGATATGTCATATTTCTTGTCGCTTTTGTCCTGTTCATCATGCTCCTCAGACGTTATATAAACAGTGGATTTTATGCTATCGTAAATGAGTTTCTGGATCATGTGACTGATTATTATGGAGCCCAGGAGGTTAAGGTATTCTCCGAGACTTTGTCCAACAGGGCGCTCACTGTTCCTGTGGCAGCCATCGCTATAGGCTGTGTAGAGATAATAATCCTCAACATTTTCCTTAACACGAATATGAGTGTGTTCTGGGCAGTGTGGTTTTCACTTCCTGTGTTTATATTACCATTGTTTTTCAGGCTTGAGCCGGATGTTATTTACATGTTCATGGTATCCACAGGACTTTTGGGAGTTATCTGCCTTAAGGGAAATGGTCACTTCCGTATAACTGACAAGGACAGTGCGTTTGAATATGATGAGAAGAAGCGAAGATTCAGTTACAGGCATAGTGACAGGGCGTCTCTGCAGCTTGCGGCCGGTGTGGCGGCTGTATGTATATTGGTGGGAAGTGCGGTTATTCTTGTCAAGCCGCAGCAGACTTATCTGTACAGGTATCGTGATAGTTCGGCGAAGAACAAGATCGAAGGCCCACTTGGAAATCTCATCATGTATGGATTTGAATCCCTAAGGAATTCGGCGAATACCGGAGGACTGGCAAATGGAAAGCTTGGAGGCGTGTCGGATGTCACACTTGATGGACAGACGGATCTGATAATCACATTTGCACCATATAGCACAAACAGGATCTATCTGAAAGCGTTCGTTGGTGATGAGTATAGCTGGGATCATTGGGACAGAGATAAGGATGGCGACTATCCGTCACCGGTCAATTCTGAAGGACATGCCAGAGGACGAATGGATATACAGATCATAGATGGCGCCGGAGATCTAAAATATTACCCTTACTACACTGATATAGAAGCCATGAATACTTACAAAGAGGGCGATTCATTGTACAGTGTGGAGTACAGTCCATCCGCTCTGGCTGAGCCGGTTATGTCGTCGGTGGATGACAAGTATCTTGAGATTCCAGAGGAGAATATGGATTCAATACGAAGATTCTGTGAGAGCGCAGGAATCACGGAAAAAGACAGTGTGGATAATGTGCTGCAGAAGGTGTATATATACTTCCTGGAGAATTATCCGTACACACTGCATCCGGGAGCCACGCCGAGGGATGAGGATTATGTCAATTATTTCCTTGATACTACGAAGAAGGGCCTGTGTGCCAATTATGCCACTGCGGGGGCGCTGATCCTGAGATACATGGGGATACCCACAAGATATGTGGAGGGGTATGCCGTGGATTACACCGAGATCCTTGACGGAACAATGCTCGATGAAGAACAGTTCAGTTACGATGATTATTATTCAGGCTCATCAGAGCTTGGAAGAACGGCTGTTGTTCAGGTGGATGTGGACGATGGCGGAGCTCATGCGTGGATAGAGGCGTTCATACGTGGCAGATGGCAGGTCGTGGAGCTGACACCTCCGTCGAGTGAAGATGAGGATGAGACCCAGGATGATTTCTGGTCCAGATTTGGAAGATGGCTAGTAGGTGATGACCGCGGAGATACCGGAACAGATACGACCGGCACAGCATTTTCACTTGGAAATGCCGTGTGGATAATATATGTTCTGGCGGGATGTATAGCATTTGCAGTGCTCTTGTTTGTGGGGCGTATAGCAGTCAGGAAGATAGTTCGTTTTGTGGGTTATCACAGGAGAGATAAGACTGGAAATGTGATAGCTTACTATAGGTATATGTGTGATTATGCAAGACTTGCGTCGGATGATTTTTCGAAGGCGGGAAATCACAGGCAGCAGCTTGAATATTTCTGTAAGGGCGCAGATCCGGCGGAGACTGAGGACCTTGCGGCATATATGGAAGGCATAAGCTATGGCGGCGAGGTGTCCGGGGACGAATATGTACAGCGTATGGGAGAACTTCGGGTGCTGTTCAGGAGCTTTAGGAGACAGGTTCCTTTTATGAAGAGGATATACATATTCCGAATGTTGTAGTATAGTTGACAGGTAGCAATGGATAATGGAGGTATAAGAGATGCTTGGAATCATAGGTGCGATGGACGGGGAAGTCGCAAGACTGAAAGAGATGATAGATGGGCTCCAGGTCACAGACAAGTGTGGCATGAGCTTCTACAAAGGACAGATAGAAGGAACGGATGTCGTGGTCGTAAAGTGCGGTGTCGGCAAGGTCAATGCGGCCATGTGTACCCAGTCGCTGATCGACATGTATGGAGTGTCAGCTATCATCAACACCGGAATAGCCGGATCACTGGATGCTGACATAGATATAGGAGACATCGTTCTGGCTACGGATACCGTGGAGCATGATATGGATGTATCCGCCCTTGGATATGAGCCGGGTGTGATCCCTGATACAGAGCTGAGCGTGTTCAAGACCAGCGATGAGCTGCTTAAGATAGCACAGGACTCAGTGGATGCAGCAAATATAGGAGTCAAGGTGTTCACTGGAAGAGTGGTGAGCGGCGATCAGTTTATCTGGAGCAAGGACAAGAAGAAATGGCTTGTGGAGACATTTGGTGGAAGATGTGCAGAGATGGAGGGCGCGGCCATAGGACATGTTGCAGTGCTGAATAAGGTTCCGTACCTTGTTGTCCGGGCCATATCGGACAAGGCTGATGACAGTGCAGAGATGGATTATCCTACATTTGCGGCAAAGGCTATAGAGAACAGTGTAAACATGATGACAGAGATAATAAAGAGATATGAGGTGAAGTAGACATGGATAAGATAGCAAGTTTTCAGATAAATCATCTTCTCCTGAATCCGGGCATTTATGTGTCGAGAAAGGATAAGGCTGGGGATCAGATCCTCACAACATTTGACATAAGGATGACAAAGCCGAATTATGAGCCGGTTATGAACACTGCGGAGGTTCATACTATAGAGCATCTCGGTGCGACATTCTTGAGAAATAATGAAGAGTATAAGGATAGGGTCATATACTTTGGACCTATGGGCTGCAGGACGGGATTTTATCTCATACTCGCAGGTGATTATGAGTCGAAGGATATAGTGGAGCTTATGATATCAATGTTCGAATTCATAAGACATTATCACGATCCGATCCCTGGAGCAAATCCAAGAGAGTGCGGCAATTACCTGGATATGAATCTCGGTATGGCGAACTATCTTGCAGAGAAATTCCTGTCACAGGTTCTGTATGATATAGATGACAGCAGACTTAATTATCCAGAGGGTTAAATTCCAATTTACAAATGGGATCAAAATATACAGACCATGTAAAAAACGGGTGATTTTCAGTGGAAATTCGCTTTGTTGAGGAATGTTTGCCATTCTATTGACAATGAAGCTTGCGTGCTTTTTAATGCACGTAAGCTTTTTTTTGTGCACATAAAACAGCTAAACAGATTCATGAAGACGGCTCTTACCGGATACGGTTATGAATGGGCTGAAACTCAAACAGAAAGGAAGAGATTATGAAAAGATTGTATGTATATAAGATTCTGCTGGCTGTTCTTCTGGCCGTATGTGTGGCCGGTGTGTTTTTTTATCATAGGTTCAGTACAAGGTCAAGTGCTGACGAACTGTATGCCGGGGAGAAAAGCAGGCATACTGATGTTATGGCCACCTCAACGGATGGAATTGCGGCTATGGCCGGATATGAGATAAGTTATGAAGATGTGGACTGCATCCTAAGCGGCGATGTGGTGTTTTACAATGGGATGCCATACACGAGGCATTACACGGTGCATAAGGACGGTGTAGAGTACAGGGCATACTGCGGCGATCATAAGAAAAATGAAGTTAAGAGCACGGACAAGGTGGCATTTTCCGTGACAAATGACAGACTGCTTCAGAAAGCGTTTCTGTATGGACCGGGAAGTGAATATGCGTGGTCTGGTTTTAAGGGGGTGTCCGCAGATCACAGACAGCTCATCATGACACTGACTTTGAATTATATAAGACATGGACAGTATTTTGACGTTATAGACGAATTCTATAAATACATATCGGAGACAAAGCGAGATGAGATCATCCTTCAGGGAGATCAGGCAGATATAGAGATAATAGATGATGGAAGCAAAGAGAATTACGGTAATTATGTAAGTCTTAAGGATTATACCGGTTATGTGGACAAGAAGACTGGTGAGAAGAGAAGAAGAACCAGGATAATGAGGTGTAAGGCAGATGCTGAGAATGGAGTGAGGATCTCGGTACCGGCGGATACATGGCTCCATATCAGGAAAAGCGGAGAAAAGGAGTTCACCATCCACAAGACAGGTAAGGTAACTATAATGGGAGGCGACAGATTCTTTTTCAGTGCTGAGAAGGCTCATAAGGGAACGGGCACAGTAAAGTCTGGTAAAGGGATCCCCGGAGTTACAGTGTATACTGTAGATTCCACTCAGGTAGATGATGACCAGCAGTTGTTATTTGGAACGGTAGCTTCAAGCAGTATTTCTATGGATATTGAATGGACGGGAGAGAAGCCTGTTCTTGGAAAGTTCAGTCTGCACAAGACCGACAGAGATTCCGGCGCCGGTGTGGGAGAAGCTCTGTACAATATTGAGATGGAAGTGAAAAATGGCACACAGAGTCTGCGCACTCTGGTGGCTCAGATAGAGACTGATGAGAATGGACATGGTATAGTTGTGATGTCAGAATATGGCGGACTTGGAACCTATGAGATCACAGATATGCCGTTCGGAACATACAGGATATATGAGGAAAGGGCTCCGTACAACTATGAGAGAAACAGTGCTGTGGCACAGCTCGTTATAAACGAAGAAGGAGAATTTCTGTCCGTGGATGGCAAGGAGGTCAGTACATCCACAGAGCTTGAAATAAGCTGGGAGACTTGGGACAAGGTGATCTCAGGCAAGATTGATCTGAGCATATACAAACAGGATGCGGAGACGGGAGATAAATCTCAGGGAGATGCTGTCTTGTCAGGGGCTGAGTTTACAGTCAATTATTACAGGAATTTTTATAATTCCGTGGACGAGCTCCCAGAGAAGCCGGATCAGAGCTGGACGCTTAAGACGGATGACAGCGGTAAGTGTGGCCTTGAGGATGTGGTTTTGCAGACGGGAACAATCACGGTTCAGGAGACAAAAGCCCCAGAAGGGTACACGCTTGTGAATTCAATATTTAAAAGCGCAAAGGATGGCAATATTATAAAGGATAGTTCAGATGGAATATATCTGGACAGAATAGAACAGGATGGCGACACTGTTCGTCTGGTAAATGGCTACGAGCTTGTGGTCGGGAACCATGTCGTAAGAGGTGACTTCAAATTCAAAAAAGTGGATGCCGAGGATGGGACAGCGATCGCAAATGTGAGATTCCTCGTCGAGAACTCCGATGGCACCCAGTCTGCGGAGATAACAACTGATGCCAATGGCGAATACTCCAGTTCTGCGGATGATATCTGGTTTGGGGATGGAAAGCCGGACAAGACCAAAGGGTCACTGCCGTACGGAGAGTACACATTGACAGAGCTTCGTTGTGATGCAAATAAGGGAAAGTATAAGAGCATTGCTCCGATAAAATTCAAAATAGATTCAGATGAGTGCGTGTTTGATCTTGGGGACATAGTTGATGAGAGGATGCCGGAGATAGAATCTGTGGCGAAGAACAGTGAAGACGGATCGAAGTTCATTGATCCGGATGCGGAAACTGCAGATATCACGGACACGGTGAGTATGAAAGGGCTGGATATCGGGCACAGATACAAACTGAGCGGAAGCGTTGTCTCACAGGAGTCGGGCAGACCGCTTGGGGCAGATGGATCAACGTCAGAGAAATGTTTTACCGCATATGCAGAGGAGATGACTGTGGATGTGAATTTCAGGTTTTCGACTGACAGCATAAGTGGTTCGGCTCTTGTCTGCTATGAGGTGCTTACGGATGAGGATTATGAGGGAGAGGTCGTAGCTTCACATGAGGATGTGAACCTTGCTTCACAGACAGTTTATACAAAAGAAAAAGAGAAGATCAGAGGGAGCATAAGTGTCCACAAGACGGATGATATTCTGGAGACACCTCTTGCGGATGCGGAGTTCACATTGTACAGGGCATCTGATCATGAAAAGCTCATGACAAAAAAGACTGACAAAGCCGGCAGTGTAGAATTCACCGGACTCGAGCCGGGAGAGTATTATATAAAGGAGACCAGAACTCCCAAGGGTTATATTGCTGACCCGGGGGTAAATTCCATACCGGTGAGCGTGCCGGAGAGTGCAGATGAGCCACCGGTGATAAATGTCCAAAATCACTATGGCATGGTGCATATACTCAAGACGGATCAGGAGGATGGCAGTCCGCTTGCCGGGGCTGTGTTTGGCATATATGATGACCGGGGTGCTCTGATCGCAAAAGCTGAATCGGAAGAAAATGGACAGGCTGTATTTTACGGACTTGCCAGAGGCACGTATAGCATAGAGGAGTTAGCTGCCCCGGAGGGTTACGAAAAAGCAGATAAAAAAATTCAGATAGACACATCAAAAAATGAATATACCATGGATGATCCGGTGATCATAACAAATCAGAAAATAAAAGAACATCCATCACCCGACACGCCAAACACTCCTGATACGCCGGACACCGGAGATCGGGATCCTGTTTCGAAGGTCATACTGCTTATGTGCTTTGCCGTAGTTTCGGTTGCGGGAATCGTATTTTACAGGAAAAAATTTACCGGAGAATCAAAATGACAGTAATAATAACATGGGACAATGTGGTTGACCTTTAGATTTATAAGTGATAACATACAAAATGGACTTGTATAAATAATAAATATCACGTGAGGTGCGAAAGATGAGTAAAAGTTTTGATGATTTATTGGCAAAGGTTTCACAGTGCAGCAGAAAGACAGTTTCAGTTGCAGTAGCACAGGATGCGCCTATTCTTGAGGCTGTAAAGGCAGCAAAGGAGAAGGGAATCGCAGATGCTATACTTGTGGGTGACGAGGCAAAGATCAGAGAGGTCGCAGATCAGATCGGTATGGATCTTACAGGTTATGAGATCGTAAATGAGCCAGATGATATAGAGGCTTCACTTAAGGCAGTGAAACTTGTTCATGATCATAAGGCTGACATGTATATGAAGGGACTTCTCTCAACAAAGGATTTCCTGAAGAGTGTCCTCAACAAAGAGGTTGGTCTCAGAAATGGTAAGCCACTTTCACATGTATGTGTATTTGAGATCCCTGGTATTGACAGACTCCTGTACCTTACAGATGTTGCGTTCATGACTTATCCTTCACTTGAGGAGAAGAAGTCGATCATAGAGAACTCTGTAGAGGTTGCTCATGCGTGCGGAATACCTTGTCCAAAGGTTGCTCCACTTGCAGCAGTAGAGGTTGTAAATCCTAAGATGCCTGTAACAGTAGAGGCTGCTGAGCTCACAAAGATGAACGAGAACGGTGAGATCACAGGCTGTATCGTTGACGGACCTCTTTCAATGGATCTTGCGATCGAGCCAGAGGCAGCTATCCATAAGGGAGCTACAGACAGAAAGATCGTTGGAGATGCCGATATCCTTCTGTTCCCAGACATACATGCAGGTAACCTTGTATACAAGACACTTGTTCATACAACAAAGTGTAAGAACGGATGTATCATAACAGGTACAGATGCTCCTGTAATCCTTACATCAAGATCAGATACATTTGAGGTTAAGCTCAACTCAATAGCACTTGCAGCAGTTGTTGCAGAGTCACTTAAGGCAAACAAATAAGCCATACATAAAAAACATTTGGAGGTTTAAAAAATGTCATATAAGATTCTTATAATAAACCCAGGTTCAACATCGACAAAGATCGGTGTGTTCGAGGACGAGACACTTCTGTTTGAGGAGACACTCAGACATACAACAGAGGAGCTTGCAGGCTTCAATATGATAGTAGATCAGAAGGACTTCAGAAAGAAGGTTATTCTTGATGTCCTTGCTGAGAAGAACTTTGACATCAAGACACTTGATGTATGTGTAGGACGTGGCGGAATGCTCAAGCCAATCCCAGGCGGTACATACGCAGTAAGCGATGACCTTCTTGAGGATCTTAAGATCGGTAAGCAGGGCCAGCATGCATCAAACCTTGGTGGTATCCTCGCAAGAGAGATCGGTGATGAGCTCGGAGTTCCTTCATACATCGTAGATCCAGTCGTTGTTGATGAGCTTATGCCATCATCAAGACTTTCAGGAGTACCTGAGCTTCCAAGAATAAGCGTGTTCCATGCACTCAACCAGAAGGCAGTAGCCAAGAGATATGCAAAGGAAGTTGGCAAGAAGTACACAGACCTGAATCTCATCGTAGTACATATGGGTGGCGGTGTATCAGTTGGTGCCCATGATCACGGTAAGGTAGTAGATGTATACAACGCACTTGACGGTGACGGTGCATTCTCACCAGAGAGAGCAGGTGGCGTTCCTTCAGGAGCACTTGTAAAGATGTGCTTCTCAGGCGAGTATACACAGGCTGAGGTTATGAAGAAGCTCGTTGGAAAGGGCGGCTTCAACGCTTACATCGGAAGCAACGATGCAAGAGATCTTGAGAAGCTTGTCAATGAGGGCGATGAGCATGCAAAGCTTGTTCAGGATGCATTCTATCAGCAGGTTGCCAAGGATATAGGTGGTATGGCAACAGTTCTCAGAGGAAAGGTTGATCAGATCATCCTCACAGGTGGAATCGCATATTCAAAGCACACATGCGAAGAGCTTGAGAAGAGAGCAGGATTTATTGCTCCATTTACAGTATATGCAGGAGAGGATGAGCTTCTTGCACTTGCTCAGGGCGCACTCAGAGTCATGAATGGCGAAGAGGAGCCAATGAAGTATTAAGAGAAAAGTGATTTTCAGATAAAAAGTTCATGGCATATAACAGAAATTGCCATTATAACATAAGCCGTATTGTTAATAATACTAACAAGACGAAAGTCTTAAATAATTATTTCAATATGGAGGTACAGGGTTATGGCAAGTTCAAACTCTAACAAGACAAGTGTTCCAGAGGCAAAGAGTGCTATGAACAAGTTCAAGATGGAGGTAGCCAAGGAGATCGGTGTTGATCTTAAGGATGGCTACAATGGAGATTTAACATCAGCTCAGTCAGGTTCAATCGGTGGCGAGATGGTTCGTCAGATGATCAAGAGACAGGAAGAGCAGATGTCAGGAAGATAAGCCTGGCTTATAATCTCCGTTAGATCTACGAACAAAAAGAAGACCTGGTGTATGATCCATACATCAGGTCTTTTGTGTCGTGAAAACTTTGTATTATAATAATAGTATAATGGACTGGACAATCATTTGCACATTATGATATAATCGATGATTGATGTGGACTTTGTCCACACATATAAACAAGAAAAAGATAAATGGATGCTATCTGAGTGCCTTAATTGTAGGGCTTAAGGCACCATTTGCACATTTCAAGGAGGAAATAAAAAGATGAGTTTCACAGTAGAAAAGCTTGAGCACAGCATGGCAAAGCTTACAATCACAGTACCTGCAGCAGATTTTGACAAGGCAATGACAGCAGCTTACAACAAGACAAAGAACAGATTCAATGTTCCAGGCTTCCGTAAGGGCAAGGTGCCAATGGCATTCATCGAGAAGATGTATGGCCCGGAAGTATTCTATGAGGATGCTGCAAATGCAATGATCAACGAGTATTATCCAAAAGAGGCTGTAGCTTCAGAGCTTGAGATCGCATCACAGCCAGTTATTGACGTAATAGAGATGGGCAAGGGCAAGGATTTCGTATTCACAGCAGAGGTTGCTGTAAAGCCTGAGGTTACACTTGGCGATTACAAGGGAATCGAAGTTGAGAAGATCGACGTTGAAGTAACAGATGACGAGGTTCTTGAGGACATCAAGAAGGAGCAGCTTCAGAACGCAAGAAAGGTACTCGTAGAGGGAAGAGCAGCACAGCTTGACGACGAGGTTACTCTTGACTTCGAGGGATTTGTTGATGGTGTTCCATTTGATGGTGGAAAGGGTGAGAACTACAAGCTCGTTCTTGGCTCACATTCATTCATCGATACATTTGAGGATCAGCTTGTTGGTAAGAACATCGGAGAGGATGTTGAGGTTAACGTAACATTCCCAGAGGATTACCAGGCTGAGGAGCTTGCAGGAAAGCCGGCAGTATTCAAGTGCAAGATCAACTCTATCACAGAGTCACAGCTTCCAGAGCTCAATGATGAGTTCGCAAGCGAGGTAGGCGGATGCGATACACTTGACCAGTACAAGGAAGAGGTAAAGCAGAAGATACTTGCAAAGAAGAACAGAGACGCTGCAAACGAGAAGGAAGCAAAGGTTCTTGACAAGGTTATCGAGAACGCAACTATGGATATTGCAGATGCACAGGTTGAGGATATGCAGAAGAGAATGAAGGATGAGTTCGCTCAGACACTTCAGTATCAGGGAATCAGCCTTGAGCAGTATATGCAGATCGTAAACGTTACAGAGGAGTCTCTCATGGAGAGAATCAAGCCAGACGCACTCAAGAGAATCCAGCAGAGAGCAGTTCTTGAGGCTGTAGTAAAGGCTGAGAACATTGAGGCTACTGACGAGGAAGTTGACGAGGAGCTTTCAAAGATGGCAGCTCAGTACCAGATGAAGCTTGAGGATATCAAGGGATTCATGGGCGACGCAGAGAAGGACAGCATCAAGAAGGATGTAGCAGTTAAGAAGGCTGCAAAGCTTCTTGTAGATGAGTCAAAGGAAGTTTAATATTTTAACAGACAGATTGGCTTGATATGTATTGGAGGTAGATAACATGGCATTGGTACCATACGTTGTAGAACAGACTAGCCGCGGAGAGCGAACATACGATATTTATTCTAGATTGCTGAAAGACAGAATCATCTTTCTTGGAGATGAGGTCAATGATGCAACTGCAAGCCTTGTTATAGCACAGTTGTTATTCCTTGAGTCAGAGGATCCTTCAAAGGATATCTCATTATATATCAACAGCCCGGGTGGATCAGTTACAGCCGGAATGGGAATATATGACACAATGAGATATATCAAGTGTGATGTTTCAACAATATGCTGTGGAATGGCAGCGAGCATGGGAGCATTCCTTCTTGCAGGAGGAACAAAGGGCAAGAGATACGCGCTTCCAAACTCGGAGATCATGATACATCAGCCACTTGGTGGAACTCAGGGACAGGCAACAGAGATAGAGATCGCAGCCAGACATATATTAAAGACAAAAGAGAAACTCAACAAAATGCTGAGTGAGAATACAGGAAAACCACTTGATGTTATCGCAGCAGATACAGATCGTGATAACTGGATGACTGCTGAGGAGGCTTGTGCATACGGCCTTATCGACAGCGTTATAACAAACAGATAATACAGATAGAGATATCTGATATGTAGAAGATGTATCAGTTGGTTGGAGCCAGCCTGCAGAACCGGCGGTGTATTCGCAGATTCTGGAAAAGACTGGCTCCAGACAATTATAAATAGTGAATAATCGAGGTATTGTAATGGCAGATCGTAGTGACGAGAGAAAACAGCTCAGATGTTCTTTCTGTAATAAGACACAGGATCAGGTTAGAAAACTCATAGCCGGACCTGGGGCTTACATATGTGATGAATGCGTAGAGATATGCTCAGAGATAATAGAAGAAGAACTGGTTGACGCAGGACTTGATTCAGATGGTGATATCAATCTGTTAAAGCCAAAGGAAATAAAAGAATTTCTTGATGAGTATGTAATAGGTCAGGAAGAGGCAAAAAAGGTACTGGCGGTTGCCGTGTACAACCATTATAAGAGAATACTTGCGCAGAAGGATTTTGAGGTTGAATTACAGAAGAGTAATATCCTCATGGTTGGCCCAACGGGATCAGGTAAGACATATCTTGCCCAGACCCTTGCAAAATTGTTAAACGTTCCTTTTGCAATAGCAGATGCTACAACTCTCACAGAGGCTGGATATGTAGGAGAGGATGTTGAGAACATTCTCCTGAAGCTTATACAGGCCGCTGATTATGACATAGAGAGAGCTGAGCACGGAATAATCTATATTGATGAGATAGACAAGATCACAAAGAAGAGCGAGAACGTATCCATAACCAGAGACGTGTCGGGTGAGGGCGTTCAGCAGGCTTTGTTAAAGATAATAGAGGGCACTGTGGCTTCAGTTCCACCTCAGGGTGGAAGAAAGCATCCGCATCAGGAGCTTATCCAGATCGATACGACCAACATATTATTCATATGTGGTGGTGCGTTCGAGGGACTGGAGAAGATCATAGAGAATAGAGTTGGCCAGAAGTCAATTGGCTTTAATGCAGAGGTTATAGAGCAGTCAGAGCAGGACGTTGGACAGCTCCTCAAGCAGGTTATGCCACATGACTTTGTAAAGTATGGACTTATCCCTGAATTTGTGGGAAGAGTTCCTGTTGCAGTGACTCTGGATCTTCTGGATGAGGATGCACTTGTGAGAATACTGACAGAGCCAAAGAGTGCAATATGCAAGCAGTATAAGAAGCTTTTTGAGCTTGATGGAGTTCAACTTGAGATAGAGGATGATGCGCTCAGAGAGATAGCAAAGGAAGCTATGGAGCGTAAGACCGGAGCTAGAGGACTTCGAGCTATCATGGAGAATGCTACACTTAATCTTATGTACGAGATCCCTTCAGATCCAACTATAGAGAAGTGTGTTATTACCAAGGGTGTCATAACAGGCGATGAAGAACCTGTACTGACTTACAGAGATCCATCAGAGGATACAGACCTTCCTAAGAAAAAGGTAAGGAAGAAAAAGGCAAATACAGATAACGGCGAGAGTGCATAGTCATTATTGCCGAAATGAGACGTTACAACGCTGACATACATTTGCGCCCTTATAAGCCTTTAAATGTGCAGTGTTGATAACGTCTTATTTTTTAATGATATATACGGAGATAACAGGTATGAATGAGAAAATGTTAGAGATGACAATGATTAGTCTTGACGATGGCGTGGTTATGCCGGAATTGTCCTTCTATCTTGATGCGACAACGCGTGAAGCCTGCGAGGCGGTGGGACATGCAGTCAAGAATGAGGAATGTATATTTCTGGCAAATCCTGTTCATAAGAACGGCGATAAGACAGTTTCGTTTTATGAGATAGGTGTCATAGCCAGGATAAAGCAGTTTGTCAGACTTCAGAACAAAGGCATGAGAGTTCTCATACAGACTGAGAAGAGAGCGCGCCTTGTGGATTACAGCAAGGATAAATATTATGTGTGCCACGTGACAGATGTGGAGGAGACTAACGACATCAGCGAGGATGAGGAGAAGGCTATACAGAGCATACTCAAGGAAAAGCTTAAGGAAGCATTTGACGAGGGTATAGTGAAGAACAACGTTCTGTACAGGGAGATACGTTCATTCAAGTCTGTCAGAAAGCTGGTTGACAGCATGGCCGACTATGTGAATATATCTGATGACAACAGGCAGGAGCTTCTGGAGATGCTAGATGTCAGAAGCCGCGCTATGAGGTTGATACAGATAATGGAGGAAGTTCTCGGAATCGGCAAGATCAAGAAAGAGATCATGGAAAAGGTCAATCAGGAGACCGCTGAGAATCAGAGAAAGTATGTGCTCAGAGAGCAGATGTCCGTTATCCGTAAGGAGCTTGGTGACGACGGCGTAGATGCAAATGTCAGAGAATTTCAGAAGAGACTCGATGAGGCGGGCTGCAGCCAGAAAGTATACGATAAGATAGAAAAAGAGATAAATTACTATAAGGGCATACCTCAGAATGCAGTTGAGAGCAGTGTGTCGGCAAACTATATCGATGTGATGCTCAGCTATCCGTGGAATGTGTCAACGGAAGATAATAATGATCTGCAGTCAGCCATAGACATACTTGACAAAGATCACTATGGCCTTGAGGAGGTCAAAGAGAGGATCGTTGATTATCTTGCTGTTCATATATTGAGCAATAAGGGGGACCTTCCGATCATTTGTCTTGTGGGACCTCCGGGAACAGGAAAGACATCCATAGCAAGGTCGATAGCCCGTGCAACATCGAGGGAATATGTCCGCTTATCACTGGGCGGAGTCCACGATGAGGCGGAGATCCGAGGTCACAGGAAAACATATGTGGGAGCTATGCCTGGAAAGATTGTACAATCCATGATAAAGGCAAAGACGAACAACCCGCTCATGCTTCTCGATGAGATAGACAAGGTGAGCAGTGATTACAAGGGAGACGTGTCATCGGCACTTCTCGAGGTGCTTGATGGTGAGCAGAACAAAGAGTTCAATGATCACTATTTTGGAGTACCGGTGGATCTGAGCAATGTACTGTTCATAGCAACGGCGAACGACCTCTCCGGTATACCGGGGCCGCTCCTCGACAGAATGGAAGTTATAAATATATCGGGATACACGGAGAATGAGAAGTATCATATAGCAAAGCTGTACCTTGTGGAGAAGACCCGTGAGAAGAACGGACTGACAAAATCTCAGTTCAAGATAGATGCCGGTGCCATAAGGGAGATCATAAGCCACTACACGAGAGAGGCGGGAGTCAGAAGTCTTGAGAGAAATATAGACAAGGTGTGTCGGAAGGCCTGCCGCAAGATACTCACCGGTGAGATGGATGTGGTCAAAGTCACAAAGAAGAATATCCAGGATTTTCTTGGCCCATACAAATATAAAGATGAGAATGGAAATCTGAAGAATAAAATTGGCGCTGTCAGAGGCCTTGCTTGGACGGCGGTTGGCGGTGTCACTCTGGAGATAGAGGTCAATGTGCTTCCGGGGACAGGAACTCTTCAGCTCACAGGTAAGATGGGCGATGTTATGAAGGAATCCGCTTATGCGGGAATGAGTTATATCAGATCCCTCAAGGAATCACTGGCGCTTGGAGACGATTACTTTGCAAAGCACGATTTCCATATCCATATACCGGAGGGGGCAGTTCCAAAGGATGGTCCGTCTGCCGGAATAACCATGGCGACAGCGTTGTATTCAGCCATATTTAACGTGCCGGTTAATGGCAGAATAGCTATGACAGGAGAGATAACTCTCAGAGGAGAGGTGCTTCCTATTGGAGGCCTGAAGGAGAAGCTCCTTGCAGCCAAGATGATCGGTGTTAAAGATATACTGATACCGTCGAAAAATGAGAGCGATTATCTGGAGCTGGATGAAGAGATAACATCGGGAGTCAATATTCATTTAGTGGAAGACATGAGGCAGGTGCTTGACCTTGCCCTTGTCAGATAAGGAGAAGTATATGATAGTAAAGAGCGCTGAGCTTGAGACTGTGTGTGGAATTACAAGTAAATTACCTGATAACGATCTCCCGGAGATCGCATTTGCCGGCAAGTCAAATGTAGGAAAATCATCTCTGATAAATGGATTGCTTAACAGGAAGTCGCTTGCCAGAACATCCGCGCAGCCAGGTAAGACACAGACGATCAATTTCTATAATGTAAATAAAAATCTGTACTTTGTGGATCTGCCGGGATATGGATATGCAAAAGTATCGGTGGAGATAAGAGCAAAATGGGGCAAGATGATCGAGAGATACCTTCACGGTTCTCCGCAGCTCAAAAAGGTATTCCTGCTGATAGACATAAGACATGTGCCATCGGAGAATGACTGCATGATGTATGACTGGATCGTGGACAATGGCTATGAGCCGGTGATCATTTGCACAAAACTGGACAAGATCAAGAGAAGCCAGGTTCAGAAGAACTTGAAGCTCATACGTGAGAAACTGGATCTTGTTCCTGGAACAACGATGATACCGTTCTCCGCACAGACAAAGCAGGGAAGAGATGATATCTGGAATCTCATAGAGGAGACACTGGCACAGGAGCAGCAGTAAAGTAACATGAACATATAGTCAGATAAATAGACAAAAAAATGACTGAGAATATCGAAGAGTATAATTCTTTTCGGTATGCTCAGTCGTTTTTTATGCTGATATTAGCTGGATGTGTTGGATGCCCATAACTGTTTTACGAGTATATCATATATCTCAGTGCTTTTCTGACGCCAGTTGTCACATATGGCAACAGCCACGGCCTGGGTAGGCACGCTGAACTTTATATCCAGCAGCGGCTCGTTCCTGTCGTTGATGACGCAGGAGACGGTATATTCATTGGAATCGTTGAGGTAGTAGTCAGACTGTATCTCAGTTTCCTTTTTGAGGTTGATCTGCTGTTTCTCAAAGAAATCCAGTATATCCTGTTTGATGGCATATGGGATCCTGTTCTCGAACATGCTCAGGGCTTCCTCACCTTTGTAGGTTATCTTATAATGGGATGCGCCTCTTATGCTTGATACATATACAAATTCGCTTTCTATAAGTCCGTTTATGGCTTCCTGAAGAGTGAAATAATTGGTGTAGCCCTTCTCCAGAACAAAGTCTGAAATCTGTGAATTGGTCAGAGTGAAGTTAACTCTGTCAAGCATATAGAGCACTATGAGTTTATATAATACAATAGATTCGGTTCCCATATCGTGTATCCTTTGTTAAAATGTTTGTCCGTGCTGATGAACGGACAACATTCATATGATAACATTAGTAAAATTTAAAATCAATATATTTACAATTGTTCTATTTATGTTATAATGAGCGAGAATAATATGCGTGCTTAGCGCATTTTTATTTTTTTACCGTAATTGAATTTGATGTATCATTGAGAGACACTACTTATTTCTTAGAGTGTTTATATTCCCATAATACTTAATTTATTTGTTGATCATTGGTTTCAGTGAAAGGAGACAATTATATATGGATTTTAGTAAAGCTTCTCTTGCAGAGCTGCGTCAGTTTACCAAGGATAATGGTATAAAAGGCTGCTCGGGAATGAAGAAGGCGGAGCTTGCGCAGTTCCTCATAAAATATGTGGAGGAGCATGTGACAGCGGTTTCAGTGGAAAATAAGAAAAATGTGTCAGAGCCTAAGACCGAGCATGTGGTCAGAGAGACAGCTGGAGACACAGAATACAGAAAAAACAGGATAGTACATCACTCTGAGGGCTCAAGAGATGATGATTCCAGGGAGAACAACGGACAGAGACGTATGAGAAGAATGGCTACATATCAGGATCGAAGCCAGAATCAGGAGAGATACCAGGATAGAGGTCAGAATCAGGACAGAAACCAGGAAAGGTATCATGACAGAGTCCAGTCAAATCAGGCGGCACAGAACGTGAACGAGTATCTGCCGGAGCTCGACAGTGGAAGACAGGCTAACGGAATACTTGAGGTCATGCCTGAGGGATATGGCTTCATAAGAAGTGCAAACTATCTTCCGGGAGATCAGGATATATATGTGTCACCGGCACAGATCAGAAGATTTGGTCTCAAGACAGGAGATATAGTCACAGGTAATATAAGAAACAAGACACAGGGAGAAAAGTTCAGTGCCCTTTTATATGTGGCAAGCGTGAACGATGAGGATCCTGCGGTCATAGCGGCCCGCAAGAGCTTTGAGGAGATGACCCCTATCTTCCCTAATGAGAGGATAGAGCTTGACGGAGACGGTGCTCCTATCCCTATCAGGATGATCAATCTTCTTGCCCCTATAGGTAAGGGACAGAGAGGCATGATCGTTTCACCACCTAAGACAGGAAAGACGACTCTTCTCAAGCAGATCGCAAAGCAGATCAGCAGAAGATATGAGGATATGCACCTGCTCGTCCTTCTCATAGATGAGAGACCTGAGGAGGTAACAGACATAAGAGAGTCCATAGAGGGCCCTAATGTGGAGGTTATCTATTCAACATTTGATGAGCTTCCAGAGCATCATAAGAGAGTGTCAGAGATGGTCATTGAGAGAGCAAAGAGACTTGTGGAGTCCAAGAAGGATGTTGTGATCCTGCTCGACAGTATCACACGTCTGGCAAGAGCGTATAACCTCACGGTCGCTCCTAGCGGAAGAACTCTGTCAGGTGGTCTTGATCCTGCAGCGCTTCACATGCCAAAGAGATTCTTTGGTGCCGCCAGAAACATGCGTGAGGGAGGAAGCCTTACGATCCTTGCCACAGCGCTGGTCGACACGGGCAGCAAGATGGATGACGTTGTATTTGAGGAGTTCAAGGGAACCGGTAACATGGAGCTTGTGCTTGACAGAAAGCTCTCAGAGAAGAGGATATTCCCTGCCATAGATATAGCAAAATCCGGCACCAGAAGAGATGATCTTCTTCTCAACAAGGAAGAGCAGGAGGTTGTCACAGCCATTCACAAGGAGCTCATGGGAAGTAAATCAGAGGATATTCTTGAGGATGTCAGAAAGCTGTTTGTTCGTACCAGAAACAACAAAGAATTTATCCACTATGTAAAGCAGTCACTTCTCAGAAAATAACAGCAGGATTGTTGAGATGATTTTGTCAAAAAAATCAAAAAACTGCTTGCATTGTACTGGTCACTATGTTAGAATACAGAAGTTGTGTTATGAAGAACCCTGGCTTTATGCCTGTTCTCATATATAAATATATATGTAAAGAGGTGAAAAAGAATGCGTAAAGGAATACATCCAGATTACTATCAGGCAAAGGTTGTATGTAACTGTGGTAACGAGTTCGTTACAGGATCAACAAAGGAAGAGATTCACGTAGAAATTTGCTCAAAGTGTCATTCATTCTACACAGGTCAGCAGAAGGCAATCAAAGCACGTGGTAGAATTGATATGTTTAATAAGAAGTATGGCGTTCAGGCCAACTAATAAAAACGTTGATAGCTTGAGGTTATTTTACAATAATCTCAAGCTGTTTTTTTATTATCCAGTTAAATATACCGATAGGAGATTGGCGTGAAGAGAGTAAGAATAGGCGGTCAGGCTGTCATGGAAGGTGTCATGATGAAAAATGGCGACAGATATGCGGTGGCAGTCAGAAAACCGGATAAAGATATAGAAGTGAAAGTTGTGGATTATGTGTCCATGGCATCGAGAAGTGTATTTTTCAGAGTTCCTATAATCAGGGGAGTTGTCAATTTCGTGGAATCCCTCGTGATAGGAGTGAAGACCCTCACATACTCAGCATCGTTTTACGATGACGAGGAGCCTGAGAAGGCGGAGAAAGAGAAAAAAGAAAAGAAAAAAGAGAGGACACCTGAGCAGCAGAAAAGAGCGGACGATGCGGCGATGATAGGTACAGTGTTATTTTCACTTGTATTTGCCATCGCGTTATTCATGATGCTTCCTGCATTTATCGGGGAACTCATAGACAAGGTTATAGATAACAGGATCATAATGTCTGCCATAGAGGGAGTTATAAGACTTGGAATATTCCTGGGATATGTGGCACTCATATCGCTTATGAAGGATATACAGAGAGTGTTCATGTACCATGGGGCAGAGCACAAGACGATCAACTGTTTTGAGGCTGGGGTGCCACTGACTCCGGAGAACGTGAAGAAGTATTCAAGATATCATAAGAGATGCGGAACAAGCTTTCTGTTCATCGTAATGATAATAAGCATAATTGTTTTCATGTTTATAAGCGCAGATACGGCATGGCTCAGACTTGTCATAAGACTGCTGCTGGTTCCGGTAATCGCCGGTATATCATACGAATTTATAATGTTTGCTGGCAAGAGTGATTCAAAGCTTGCAAATGCGCTGTCAGTTCCGGGAATGTGGGTTCAGAGACTCACCACAAGGGAGCCGGATCTTGACATGATAGCAGTTGCGATAAAGTCCGTGGAGGCAGTTATAGACTGGGAGGCATACCAGGACGCCATGCACAAGGGCGAGATAGAAGATTAAAGGATTTCGATAGAGATGAAGCTGTGTGAACTTTTGAGAATGGGACGGGACAGGCTGGAGAAAAGTGATGTTCCTGATGCGGATATAGACGCTGATATATTGTGGCAGTACCTGTCGGGTATGAACCGTATGGATATGATCATGGCCAGAGAAGATGACGTGGATGATGATAAATCGGAAGCCTACATGAAGCTCATAGAAAAGAGGAGCACAAGGATTCCGCTTCAGTATATCACAGGTGAGCAGAATTTCATGGGATATGATTTTGATACCGCAGAAGATGTGCTCATTCCAAGGATGGACACAGAGACTCTTGTTGAGACGGCATTGAAGCTTGTAAAGGACGCTGACCATAACGTTGATGTTCTGGACATGTGCTGCGGTTCGGGCTGCATAGGAGTATCGTTTGGACTCTGGAACAAGAACAGCAGGATCGTACTTGCCGATGTATCTGAGGCAGCGATCGGTCTTGCAAGGAGAAATGTAGCGAAACTGTGTGCAGGGGATGATAGATTTGAAGTGGTCAGGACGGATCTCTTTGAGCAGATATCCGGGAAATATGACCTCATACTGTCGAATCCTCCATATATAAGAAGTGATGTCATAGAGACACTAATGCCGGAGGTCAGGGAGCATGAACCACATCTGGCACTTGACGGAACGGCGGATGGATTGTATTTTTATAGAATAATAGCCGATAAGGCGAGAGAATATATAAAGGATGAAGGATATGTTGTATTCGAGATTGGCAATGATCAGGCAGAAGATGTACAGTACCTCCTTGTAGATTCAGGTTATGACGATATACATGTTGTACAGGATCTGAGTGGTAATGACCGGGTGGTGTACGGCAGATATGACAGAGAAGATAACCGGTAGATTTAACGCTGCAGGAGACAGCGTGACAGAATGAATATAGAGAGGTATAGATATGTTTGACAGATTAGAAGAACTTGTAGATAAGCTTGATACGATAAATAATCAGCTCACCGATCCTGATGTTGTGTCAGATCAGAACAAATTCAGAAAGCTCATGAAGGAGCAGAGCGATCTCTCACCTATAGTTGAGAAGTACCATGAGTACAAGGATGCAAAGACTACCATAGAGGACAGTCTTGAGATTCTTGAGGAGGAGAGCGACGAGGAGCTCCGCGAGATGGCAAAGGAAGAGATGAATGAGGCAAAGGCGAATCTCGAGACCATAGAGCAGGAACTCAAGATTCTTCTGCTTCCAAAGGACCCTAACGATTCCAAGAACGTAATCGTGGAGATCCGTGCCGGTGCAGGCGGAGATGAGGCTGCTCTGTTCGCATATGAGGTGTACAGAATGTACCAGAAATATGTTGACCAGTTCAAGTGGAAGGTTGAACTTATGAGTGTCAACGAGAACGGTATCGGAGGATTCAAGGAGGCTGTGTTCATGATCACCGGAGACGGTGCGTACTCCAAGATGAAGTACGAGAGTGGTGTACACAGAGTACAGCGTATACCTAAGACAGAGTCAGGCGGAAGAATCCATACATCGACCATAACAGTTGCGGTTATGCCTGAGGCTGAGGAAGTTGATGTAGAGATAAATGAGAATGATATAAGGATAGATGTAATGCGAGCATCAGGAAACGGTGGACAGTGTGTCAATACAACCGATTCGGCAGTACGTCTTACACATATACCTACAGGAATAGTGATCTACAGCCAGACAGAGAAATCACAGCTCCAGAACAAGGCAAAGGCATTTGCCCTTCTGAGATCAAAGCTGTACGACATGGAGCTCCAGAAGCAGCATGACGCAGAGGCTGCGGACAGAAGAAGCCAGATAGGAACAGGAGACAGATCAGAGAAGATCAGAACATACAATTTCCCTGAGGGAAGAGTTACAGATCACAGGATCAAGCTCACATTATACAAGCTTGACCAGATCATGAACGGAGATCTGAATGAACTTATAGACAGTCTTATAGCGGCTGACCAGACAGCAAAGCTGGCACAGGTGAATGAGGAGGAATAATATGGCAGCGTGGAGCGACAATATAAGAAAAGTAGAACCTTATGTTCCGGGTGAACAGCCTAAGGATACAGATGTGATAAAGCTCAATACGAATGAGAATCCGTACGGCCCGTCACAGAGAGTGAAGAATGCAATAGTGGATATCGATACACTCAGATTATATCCGGATCCAACAGCATCGGCACTTGTCGATGTGCTTGCAGAGTATCACGGAGTTGATCCTTCACAGGTATTTGTGGGAGTGGGTTCGGATGATGTGCTTGCCATGTCGTTTCTTACATTTTTCAACTCTGACAAACCAATATTGTTCCCTGACATTACATATTCCTTCTATGATGTGTGGGCAGAGCTTTTCAGTATCCCTTACGAGAGACCGGCACTTGACGAAAACTTCAGGCTGGTGAAGGAGAATTACTACAGAGAGAACGGGGGAATCGTATTCCCTAATCCAAATGCCCCTACAGGAATATACGAGGACATAAAGAATGTGGAGGATATAGTCAGCCACAACAAAGATTCGATAGTCATAGTAGACGAGGCGTATATAGATTTCGGCGGCGAGTCGGCACTTGGCCTTATAGACAAATATGACAATCTTGTGGTTGTAAGAACGTTCTCAAAGTCGAGATCCATGGCGGGACTCAGGATAGGATATGCAATAAGCAACCCGGTTCTGATAAAGGCCCTCAATGACGTAAAGTATTCATACAACTCATATACAATGAACAGACCATCACTGATAATGGGAACAGAGTCAGTTAAGGACGATGAGTATTTTAAGGAGACTGTTTCAAAGGTGGTCGCCACGAGAGAGAGATTCGTGGAAGCTATAAAGCCACTTGATTTTACATGCCTTCCTTCGTCTGCAAACTTTGTATTTGCAACGCATAAGGATATTCCGGCAAAGGAGATATTCCAGGCTGCGAAGGATGCCCATATATATGTCAGATATTTTGACAAACCACGTATAGACAATTATCTGAGGATATCCATTGGTACGGATGAAGAGATGGATAAATTCACAGAGTTCCTTACAAATTATATACAGGAGAGATAATAAACAGACCGCTGTGCCGAAGGCATGGCGGTTTTTTCTTGATATGGCGGCAACAACTGTGCCAGGATTCCAATATAAAGCGCAGGATTCCACTATAAAGCGCACCAAAACTATTGAATTTGGCAGAGTTTTTCTATAGAATTCACCCATGAAATATTTCAGGAAAAAATATCGGGACGTTTCGTTTGATTTTGTTTGTAAAAGGAGAATTGAATGAATTTTGATGAATTTATAGCCAGAGTAGTGGATGAAATGAGAAGCAGACTTCTCAGACAGGGAGATGGATCAGACATCCGGGTCAATAAGGTTTTGAAGAATAATGGGGTGGAGCTCACTGCGATGAATGTGTGCAAGAGCTCTGAAGAGGTGTGTCCTACGATATATCTTGATCCGTTTTACAGGGATTATGAGCAGGGGATGGATTTTGATGTTGTTATGGAAGATATATGCAGGCTCAGAGAGGCGAACTGCAGGTGCAGGAAGCTTGATATACGCGATGTGGTGGATGAGACGAAGGTTATGGACAACATAATATTGCGGCTTGTCAACAGGGAGCGAAATAGCCGGCTGCTTGAGAGTGCACCATTTATAGAGTTTAATGATCTTGCGATAACTTTCAGAAGGGTGCTGAGTCTGGATAACGACGGCCTGGCAACCACGATAGTCAACAATAATGATGTGAAGAGGTGGAGAGTCAGTCTGGATACATTGTATAAGAATGCACTTAAGAACACCCAGAGAATGTTTCCGTGTGTAAGGCAGAACCTTTTTGATGCGCTGAAGGGCAGATATGAAGGGATAGATTTCGATGACGACTGTGACAATGTGGACGAACTGTACATGTTGTCAAACACGCACGGTATCAATGGGGCCACGGCCGTACTGTATGATGGAATGCTTGAGGAGTGTGCGAATATGGTGGGTGATGACATATATATCCTGCCATCCAGTGTGCATGAGCTGCTGTTTATCAGGGCAAGTGCGGATTACACAGAGGATTATTACAAGGATCTCATAAGAGAGGCGAACAAGGTAACAGTGTCTGCCATGGATTATCTGTCTGACAGTCTGTATATGTACAGCAGGGAAAAAGGAAAACTCTTGATAGTCTAAAATGTTGACAAAATATATCCCATGACATAGAATAAAATCAGTGTTCTAAGGGCAAAATTATGTGTAATGGGAGGAACAGACATTGGAGGATAGTTATATTTCGCGCAGAGATAAAATTGTCGCTTCAGCTATCGAACTAATTGGAGATTTGGGATTACATGCTCTTACACCGAAGAACCTTGCACGAAAGCAGAATATATCTGATACACTGATATATAAGTATTTTGGGGGTATAGATGAGGTACTTATAGCGGTTGTGAACGAATATGCGGCATTTGATGTCAATATCCAGAGGACTGTTGAGAGACTTGACGGGACATACCTGGATAAGATCAAGTATTATGCAGATACATATGCAACATATTATGATAACTATATTGGTATGGGTGCGATAATGCTGCATTATGAAGAATTGCTTCACATGTCAGAGACGAGAGAGATCATCTCTGAGTGTATGTTGAAGCGTAATGATTTTGTATGCACATTGTTTCAGAGTGCGATTGACAGCAAGGAGATACGAGCGGTTTTCTCACCGAAGGAACTTACGCTCATGTTCAACGGAATTTTTACAGAGGGATTGCTTGAACGGAGAAACCAATACTCAAGGAAGAGTTTCAGGGGTGAGATCAAGGAGATGCTCAGTCATCTTGAGAAAGTACTTAGGTTGTAAAATTAGGGAGGAATTGTCATGAAGATATTAATAGCTGAGGATGATGTTGCAAATGCAAAATTTTTATCCAAGTATTTGAGTAAGTTTGGTGATGTGGTCATAACACCTGATGGAATCGCAGCGGTTGATGAATTTGTAAATGCTCTTGAGAAGGGCGAACTGTTCGAGCTGGTGTGTCTTGATATCATGATGCCAAAGATAGATGGGTATAAAGTTCTGGCATCCATAAGAAGTGCAGAGAGAAAGCACGGAGTGTCAAGGATGCTCAGATCGAAGGTCATAATGACCAGCGCACTTGACGAGGCAAGCTTTGACAGTAATCTCGCCAGCGACGATTATGATGATTACATATGTAAGCCGATTGATATCATGAAGTTTAATGACATGCTGAAGAAACTGGACATTATCAAGTAGATGATATGATATTGATACATGCGAAGCCCGTTATTGTAAGATATCGGGCTTCGAAGTGTCTTATGACACTGAATATTAGATGGCAGGGACATAAAGATGGATTTATTTGAGTATATGAGGGAGAATTTCTCGGAGGATGATTCTCCTCTGGCAAAAAGAATGAGACCGACCAGCCTTGATGACGTGGTTGGACAGGAACATATTATAGGCAAGGACAAGCTTTTGTACAGGGCGATAAAAGCGGATAAGATAAGTTCGCTTATATTTTATGGCCCTCCGGGGACCGGCAAGACTACGCTTGCCATGGTCATAGCCAATACAACCAAAGCGGAGTTCAGACAGCTCAACGCCACAACGGCGGGCAAGAAGGACATGGAAAAGGTTGTGGAAGAGGCGAAGAATACCAAGGCTATGTATGGCAGACGGACTATACTGTTCATCGATGAGATCCACAGATTCAACAAGTCACAGCAGGATTATCTCCTGCCATTTGTTGAGGATGGAACGGTGGTACTCATAGGAGCGACCACGGAGAATCCTTATTTTGAGGTTAACGGGGCTCTTATATCCAGATCCCATATATTCCAGCTCAATCCATTGTCCAGGGAGGACATCAAGAAGCTCATCCACAAGGCGGTGTACTCAGAATATGGCATGGGTGCATTTGATGCAGACATTGATGAGGATGCCGAGGACTTTCTTGCAGACATGGCGTCGGGAGATGCGAGAAGTGCGTTAAATGCCATAGAGCTCGGAGTTCTGTCGACGGAGAGAAGCGAGGATGGCAGGATACACATAACGCTTGAAGTGGCGGAGGAATGTATCCAGAAGAGAGCTATAAGATATGACAAGGACGGAGATAATCATTATGATATAATATCCGCATTTATAAAGAGCATGCGTGGATCAGATCCTGATGCGGCGATATTCTACCTTGCAAAGATGCTTTACGGAGGTGAGGATATAAAGTTTATTGCCAGAAGGATCATGATATGTGCCAGTGAGGATGTGGGCAATGCTGATCCGAATGCTATCGTGGTGGCGTCGGCATGTGCACAGGCTGTGGAGAGAGTCGGAATGCCTGAGGCACAGATAATACTTGCCCATGCGGCTTCCTACGTTGCGTGTGCACCGAAGAGCAATTCTGTGGTGAATGCGATATTTGCGGCTATGGATGCGGTAAAGCATGAGGACACGGGTCAGGTTCCGGTGTATCTCAGAGATGCACATTACGGCGGTGCAGCAAAGCTTGGACACTCAGGATACAAATACGCTCATGATTATCCGAATAATTACGTTGACCAGCAGTATCTTCCTGATAAGATTGCAGGCAGGGTATTCTATGAGCCGTCGGACAATGGTTATGAGAGAGATATCAAGGCGTATTTTGATAAGATAAAGAAGAGAGACTGATATGGATATATTGAAGAGAATTGGAGCTATAGTGCTTGTACTTGTGCTCATCGGAATGTATGTTGCGACATTTATAATGGGAATAACCGGAAGTGATAATCTGATGGGTATGATATTCCTTGATGTGGTCATTCCTGTTGTGTGCTGGGGAATATGGCTCATCGCCAGGGTGCTCAGACGCAAGGGCGAAGATATGAGAGATCAGAACAAGTAGAACAGTACAAATGTGTTGAAAAAAATTACATAATTTGATATACTCTTTAAAGTTCAAAAAATACTTAAGAGGTAGATGAAATGAGTTTATTAAAAGAATGGCGTGATTACGCATACGGATTAGATGACAGAACACCTGAGGGGAAGGAATTCTGGGTTAGTTATTTCCAGGCAGAGAAGGGCGTATATGAGCAGCTTCTTGCTAATCCTCTTGCAGACCCTGTACATGGAACTGTAAAAGAGCTTGCTGAGAAGTACGGACTCACTATTCAGTATATGATCGGATTCCTCGACGGAATAGATGACAGTCTTGCAGAATCAAACAATCTTGATGATGTGACAGAGGACTCAGAGGTTAAGCTTCCTATAGATTATGAGAAGCTTTATATGAACATGGTTGAGTGCAATGCAGAGTGGCTCTACACTCTTCCTCAGTGGGAGGGAATATTCTCCAAGGCAAAGAGAGACGAGCTCTACAAGATACAGAAGTCATCTAAGACTATCATCAAGGCACCAAAGGTTGGAAGAAACGATCCATGTCCATGTGGAAGCGGACTTAAGTACAAGAAGTGCTGCGGTAAGTAATGATATATATCATGCTGATATAACTGGCAGATATGAGAAGGCGGTTAAAGGGTAAACTTTTGACCGCCTTTTATATTTGCGTGAAAGGATATACAGATGGAATTTAATGAATCCCAGAAGAGAGCGGTGAGACACTGCGATGGGCCGATGCTGCTGCTAGCGGGGCCTGGTTCAGGTAAGACTACGGTCATCACCCACAGGATAAAATACATGACAGAGGAACATGGTGTGAGACCGGACAATATCCTGGTCATAACCTTCACGAAGGCTGCGGCGAATGAGATGAAGGGGCGGTTTCAGGAGCTGTGTCCGGGAACCCGCGGAGTAACATTTGGAACGTTTCACTCTGTGTTTTTCTGGATGCTCAGAAATGCATATAATTACACAGCGGCGAATATCGTCACGGATTCCGAAAAGTATGGAGCAATCAGGGACAGCATAGACAGACATGGCTTCAGGTATGACAGCCAGGAGGATTTTGCCAAGAATGTTGTCGGGGAGATAGGCAATGTCAAGAGCGGGAGAGTGAGTCTTGAGAACTATGAGAGCACAACGATGAAGCTTGAGGATTTCCGCATTGTGTACGATGAGTATGAGAATTTTCTGAGAAGATGCGGGAAGATAGATTTTGACGATATGCTGGTGTTCACATATGAGCTATTGTCGGAGAGACCAGACATACTTAAGATGTGGCAGAACAAGTTTCGGTACATACTCATAGATGAGTTCCAGGATATAAATATGATCCAGTATGACATTGTGAAGCTGCTAGCCGGAGAGAGACAGAACGTATTTTCCGTGGGTGACGATGATCAGTCGGTGTATGGCTTCAGGGGGGCTGCTCCGGCTATAATGAAGAAGTTCCCGGAGGATTTCCATGGTACGGTCATAGAATACCTGAATGTCAATTACCGCTGCAGCTACGATATAGTTGAGTGCTCGAAGCGGATAATACAGAACAACCGGGACAGATATGAGAAGCAGCTCAGGTCGGCATTTGCCGCGGGACAGAGCGACAGAGTCCATATAGTTAAGACGGACAGCATGACGGAGCAGAATAAGAAGATCATAGACAGGATAACAGAGCTTAACCGGGCTGGTATTCCATACCGTGAAATGGCGATCATATTCAGGACGAATACCGAGCCGAGGGCGCTGGCTTCAAAGCTCATGGAAAATGGCATACCATTTTTGATGAAGGATAACATACCAAATATCTTCACGCACTTCCTAGCTGAGAACATATTTGACTATATAAGGCTTGCAAGGGGCAGCAGGGACAGGAGAACGGTCCTCAGGATCATCAATAAGCCGAACAGGTATATAAGCAGGGATGCATTTGATTCGCCGGTGGTGAACTTTGAGGAGCTGAGGCAGCATTATAAGGATAAGTACAGAATAGTCAACAACATAAATGTTCTCGAGAACGATCTGGAGAGGATAAGCAGACTTGCGCCGTACGCGGCCGTGAATTATATAAGGAAAGCGGTTGGACTGGATGCGTATGTGAGGGAATATGCTGAGTACAGGGGCGTGAGTGAGGACGATTATATGGATATCCTGGAGGAGATACAGGACAGTGCAAAAGACTTTCTGAGCTTCGACGGCTGGATGGAGTATATAGACGAATATACAAAACAGCTCAGAGAGCAGAGCAGGCAGGGCAGTGTGGCAGGTGATGCAGTCACGCTTTCGACTATGCACTGCTCAAAGGGACTTGAGTATTCATATGTATTCATAATGGATGCTGTTGAGGACATAACGCCTCATAAGAAATCAGTCGGAGATGGAAATATAGAGGAGGAACGCAGGCTGTTCTATGTGGCAGTCACGAGGGCTAAGTATGGACTGTATGTGTATGTTCCCCAGAAAATGTATGGAAGAAAAGCGGTGACCTCGAGATTTGTCCAGGAAATGCTTGTGGACAGGTCTCTGATAAAAACAGGAAACACCATAATCCACAAGCGGTATGGACGTGGAGTCATCACATATGTAGATGACAGAAAGCTGTGTGTCCACTTCGATGATATACATGAAACAAAGACGCTCAGCCTTGAATACACGATAAATAACGAGCTTATAGAAAACGCATAGATGTACGGATATTATTCCTCGTCATCTGAATTGAATTCCAGATCGTCCAGGATCTCGTCGAGGGCGTCAGCGACATCGTTGAACTCAGCCTCGTCGGTGATCTCGTCGAGGGTGACATCGTCTCCCTGCTCGCTGTATCTGTATACGATGATATCGGCATCCTCGTCATCTGCAGGAAGCAGAGCGGCATAAGAGATGTCATTTACCTCGAATTTGGCAATGATCTCACATGTGCAGGATGTTCCATCCTCGTATGTTATATCGATCATCTCGATATCCATTTCGTCGGTTTCGTTATTGTTTATATCTGACATATAGGTATCCTCCTGATTGTTTTATTCAGTTTATTCTAGTAAATAATTGGTGCTATGTCCAGTACAATTATAAAATGAAATTATTGACAAAGCCTGCACCCGCACATATACTAGACACAAAAGGCGAAGAACAGGAATTGTAGTATTTAATACAATCAGAGTGGAACCGCGGAGATAATACTTCGTCTCTATATGCATATCATATGTATATTGGGACGAAGTTTTTTGTTTGCTTACAGATATATTATCGACCAATATAGAAAGGACATTATATTTATGAAGATTTTAAACACGCTCACAAGAAGAAAAGAAGAGTTTGTGCCTATCAACGAGGGTAAGGTGGGAATATATGTATGTGGTCCTACTGTATATGATTATATCCATATAGGAAATGCCAGACCAATGATAGTATTTGATACGCTCAGAAGATATCTGGAGTACAAGGGCTATGATGTCAATTATGTATCGAATTTTACTGATGTCGATGACAAGATCATAAAGCGTGCAAATGAGGAGGGTGTGGATGCCAGCGTTATATCAGAGAGATATATCGCAGAGGTCAAGAAGGATATGGCGGCTCTCAATGTGCGTGAGGCGACAACACATCCAAAGGCAACAGAAGAGATACCGGATATGATTGAGATGGTAAAGACTCTTATAGAGAAGGGATACGCTTACGAGGTGAATGGAACCGTATACTTCAGAACCAGAAAGTTCAAGGACTACGGCAAGCTGTCCAAGAAGAATATCGATGATCTCCGTTCAGGTAACAGAGACCTTCTTGTATCAGGTGTTGATGAGAAGGAGGATCCGCTTGATTTCGTTCTCTGGAAGCCAAAGAAGGAGGGCGAGCCATCATGGCCATCACCATGGGGCGATGGAAGACCAGGCTGGCATCTTGAGTGCTCGGTTATGTCCAAGAAATATATCGGAGATGTAATAGATATACATGCGGGTGGAGAGGATCTTGTATTCCCACACCATGAGAACGAGATAGCACAGAGTGAGGCTGCAAATGGCACAGAGTTCGCAAGATACTGGATGCACAACGGCTTCCTCAAGATCAACAATGAGAAGATGTCCAAGTCACTTGGCAACTTCTTCACAGTCAGAGAGATAGCAGAGAAGTACCCTCTTCAGGTCATTAGATTCTTCATGCTGTCAGCCCATTACAGAAGTCCGCTCAACTTCTCAGCAGACCTTGTTGAGGCTTCAAAGAACGGCCTTGAGAGAATCCTTACAGCAGTTGACAGACTGAAGTCTATAAGCGGAACAGAAGGAGAAGTAGATAAGGCAGTTGCAGACGAGATGGATGCATTTGTGAAGAAATATGAGGCAGCCATGGATGACGACCTCAACACTGCAGATGCGATCTCAGTTATATTTGAGCTCGTAAAATATGCAAATGTAAATGTGACAGAGGAGTCAACAAAGGCTACTGTGGAGCTTGTGCTCAATACAGTGACAAAGCTCTGCGACATACTTGGAATCATCACAGAGAAGAAGAAAGAGATACTTGATTCAGATATAGAGGCTCTTATCGAGGAGAGACAGGCTGCAAGAAAGGCAAAGAACTTTGCTAGGGCAGATGAGATCCGTGACCAGCTCAGTGATATGGGAATTATCCTTGAGGATACCAGAGAGGGCGTAAAATGGAAAAGAGCATAGACAGTTACTTTACTGAGATACTCGGGGTGACATACACTAATCCAAGGGAGTATTCGCCGCTTTCACTTGCATATATAGGTGACAGCGTGTTTGATCTTCTCATAAAGACCCTTGCTGTCACAAAGGATAACAAGCAGGCATACAAATACCACAAAGAGGTGAGCCAGCTTGTGAAGGCGGAGGCTCAGGCGGGATATATAATGTATCTTCTGGACAACGGACTGCTCACCGAGGAGGAAGAGTGGATATACAAGAGAGGCAGGAACACCAAGACTCATTCAACAGCCAAGAATGCGACTGTGGGACAGTACCGAATGGCAACGGGCTTTGAGTGCCTTATAGGCTTTCTGTATCTTGATAAGCAGTATGACAGGATGTTTGAGATCACGAGGATCATACTGAACCATGATCCAGTTGAAACGGACAGGGCAGAACAGCAGCACAAGGATCCGGGCAAAGCAGCACAGGAAGATACAATAGAGGATACCTCAACACTTGAAAAGAGTACAGAGAGTACAGATGGAGAAAAAGATGCAGAATAGAGAATTTGAGAATAACATTAAGACAGAGAGCGATGAGGAAGCATTTGTCATAGAGGGAAGAAATGCAGTCCTCGAGGCTTTCAGATCAGGCAAGACCATAGATAAGCTGTATGTCCTTGACGGATGCAGGGATGGAATCGTGAACAGCATAGTCAGGGAGGCGAAGAAGCAGGATACAGTGATAAACTACCTCTCAAAGGAAAAGTTAAACCAGATGTCACAGGCTGGCAAGCATCAGGGCGTGATAGCTCATGCAGCGGCATATAAGTACGCAGAGATAGAGGATATGTTTGCACTGGCTGAGAGCAGAGGAGAGGATCCATTTTTCTTCATACTCGATGAGATAGAGGATCCACACAATCTTGGTGCGATCATCAGAACAGCGAATCTCTGTGGTGCCCACGGTGTGATCATACCTAAGAGGCGTGCAGTCGGAATCACAGCAACGGTTGTAAAGGCATCAGCGGGAGCTATCAATTATACACCTGTTGCAAAGGTTACAAATATCAGCAAGACCATAGAGGAGCTGAAAGATAGAGGCATGTGGTTCGCCTGTGCGGATATGGACGGAGAACTCATGTACAAGTGTAACCTCACAGGTTCCCTTGGACTTGTCATAGGTAATGAGGGAAGCGGTGTCAGCAGACTGGTCAAGGAGAAGTGTGATTATGTCGTATCTGTTCCTATGAAGGGAGACATAGACTCACTCAACGCGTCAGTTGCTGCCGGAGTTCTGGCTTATGAGGTCGTAAGACAGAGGATGAACAAGTAAAGGTAGAGTATATGTATTCGGAATTATCAGATAATGAACTGCTGGAGCTTATAAATGAACAAAAGGATAACGATGCTATGGAGACACTTATCAAGCGCTATGGCCCAATGATAACGGGACAGAGCAGAAGCCTTTATATCATAGGTGCTGATGAGGAGGATCTTATACAGGAGGGCATGATCGGACTGGTCAAGGCTGTGAATAATTACAGACCTGACAAGGGCGCGACATTCAAGACCTTTGCGTTCATGTGCGTGAGAAGGCAGCTCATTACCGCGGTGAACAATTCAAACAACAAGAAAAACGGACCGTTGAACTACTATATATCGATCTATGGCGATGGCGGGGGAGATTACTCCAGCCCGCTTGATGAGATAGATTCGGGTGTCATAACTAATCCTGAGGATATCATGATGGCGAAGCTGCGTGAGTCAGATCTTATAAAGCTCATCGACAGTAAGCTTTCTAAGCTTGAGAAGCGTGTTCTTGACGAATATCTAACAGGCGCTTCTTATGAAGTGATAGGGGAGAGACTCTGCAAACCGGCAAAATCCATAGACAATGCGGTTCAGAGGATCAGAGCTAAGCTCAGGGATGTGTAATTAGAATAATAAAATTTTAAGTTGTTTAATCAAAGACAGGAAGCGGCATAGTGCCGCTTCCTTTTTTGCAAAAAATTAGCTAATCATCGGATTAAGGAGTGGTGACATGAGAGCGGAGAGCAAAGCTAAAAAAGGTAACGATGTCATGAGTGAGTGGAATAAGAAGTGGGCTGATGGAATATATGAAGCTGAGACTGCGGGCGGAAAGTAAGTGATCCGGTCTGCGGTGGATAAAAATAAAGCCGCTCAGGGCGGCGTAAATACGGACAAAAAAATAAAAGCTACTAACGGGAGTCGGACCCGTGACCTCAACATTACCAATGTTGCGCTCTACCACCTGAGCTATAGTAGCTTGCTTTTCAAAAGCAATAATAACTATAACAAAATGGACATCAAAAATCAAGTAAAATATTTACATTTGTGCGAAAAATAATGACAAATCAAAAGATAATTGTGGTACAAGCAGTAAAAGTATGGTAAACTAACTGTAATCGTGTGCAAATTCGGTTGCAGACATTTAGAATTATCAAAAAAAGCGGGAGGCAGTTTGGAAATGGCTGAAGAGATGACAGGTAAGAATTTCATTGAACAGATAATTGAGAAAGATATCGCAGAGGGTAAGGTGCCGAAGATCGTTACCAGATTCCCACCAGAGCCAAATGGATATTTACATATAGGACATGCCAAGTCAATACTTTTGAATTACGGACTGGCACAGCAGTATGGCGGACAGTTTAATCTCAGATTTGACGATACCAACCCTACAAAGGAGAAAACAGAGTTCGTAGAGTCAATACTTGCAGATGTCAAGTGGCTGGGAGCAGACTTTGGAGACAGAGTGTTCTTTGCATCAAATTACTTTGACCAGATGTACGAGGCTGCCATAAAGCTCATCAAGAAGGGCAAGGCATATGTGTGTGACCTCACAGCAGATGAAATCAGAGAGTACAGAGGAACTCTCACTGAGCCGGGCAAGAACAGCCCATACAGAGACAGAAGCATAGAGGAGAATCTTGATCTGTTCGAGAGAATGAAGAACGGTGAGTTCCCTGACGGAAGTAAGGTACTCCGTGCAAAGATAGATATGGCAAGCCCTAACATCAACATGAGAGATCCTATTATCTACAGAATAGCAAGAATGAACCACCACAACACAGGTGACAAGTGGTGCATTTACCCTATGTATGACTTTGCACATCCTATCGAGGATGCCATCGAGGGTGTTACACATTCTATATGTACACTTGAGTTTGAGGATCACAGACCTCTGTATGACTGGGTGGTTATGGAGCTCGGTTACAAGGATTCACCTGAGGGCACACCAAAGCAGATAGAGTTCGCAAAGCTTTACCTGACAAATGTCATAACAGGTAAGAGATACATCAAGAAGCTTGTCGAGGACGGAATAGTAGACGGATGGGATGACCCACGTCTTGTAAGCATTGCAGCCCTCAGAAGAAGAGGCTTCACACCATCAGCTATTAAGAAGTTCATGGAGCTGGTTGGAATATCCAAGAGCCAGTCGTCTGTTGATTACGCTATGCTTGAGTATTGCGTGAGAGACGACCTGAAGCTCACAGCCAAGAGATACATGGCAGTTGTTGATCCTGTAAAGCTTGTCATCGACAACTATCCTGAGGATCAGGTTGAGTACCTCGATGTCGAGAACAATCAGGAGAACGAGGAGCTCGGAAGCAGAAAGGTAGCATTCAGCAAGTATCTGTATATAGAGAGAGAGGACTTCATGGAGGAGCCTCCTAAGAAGTATTTCAGACTGTTCCCTGGCAACGAGGTTCGTCTTAAGAATGCATATTTCGTAAAGTGCGTGGGATTTGAGAAGGACGAGGACGGCAATGTCACAACAGTACATTGTACATATGACCCAGAGACAAGAAGCGGTTCAGGCTTTGAGGGACGTAAGGTCAAGGGAACCATTCACTGGGTATCGGCAGAGAGCGCAATAGATGCAGAGGTTCGTCTGTATGAGAATATCATCGATGAGGAGAAGGGGAAGCTCAACGACGATGGTACATTGAATCTCAATCCAAACTCACTTGTTATCAAACAGGGATGTAAGCTTGAGAAGGCATTTGAGGAGGCTCAGCCGGGAGAGGCATTCCAGTTCCTGAGAAATGGTTTCTTCTGTGTTGACTCAAAGGATTCTACAGCGGAGCATCCTGTATACAACAGGATCGTGTCACTCAAGAGTTCTTACAAGCCGGGCAAGTAATTACCGGGGATGCGTTTATAATTTATGATGTGGGGATTGGCGCTTATCCTGTGGGGGGATATGCGTACATCAAAATAGGTGATTGGAAACAAAAATATGAAAGATGAGAGTAAGAAGGTATACATACTTTTGTCAAAGACAAAAACAGTTCCTTCAAATCTCATAAAGCTTATGACCAGAGAGCCGTATTGTCACACATCTCTGGCACTGGACATAAGTCTTGATGAAATGTACAGTTTTGCAAGGAAAGGTGTATACAATCCATTTAACAGTGGATTTATCAGTGAGAACATAGAAAAGGGAATATTTGGAAAGCACAAGGGAACCAGATGCGCTGTGTATGAGCTGAAGGTCACGAGTAAGCAGTATGACAGGATACAGCAGGAGCTCGCCAGATTCAAGAAGCATCCGGACAGATACGGATATAACTTCATGGGTGTATTCAGCGTATTTTTCCATCTTGCGTATGAGAGGGAATACAGTTTCTTCTGTTCACAGTTCGTGGCATCGGTGTTGAAAAATGCCGGTGTGGATATATTCCACAAGAAACCGGGACTTGTCAAGCCGGGGGATTTCAGAAGGTGCCCTGAGCTCAGACCGATATTTACCGGGCTTCTCACAGAATACAGAGCATATCTCCATGAGAGAATGAAACAGGCTCATGGCATAGAGAACACAGGCAGAAGGCTTGGCATGATAAAGCCGGCGCTTCCGGATGGTCTCATTGCATGGAGAGTCAGTTAAAATAAGCCGCTTTACAGATATGTAAGGCGGCTTTTATTTATTGTCATGTGTTTATTATTCTACAAATGTGTGGCCAATCTTGATGATCCCTCTCGGGAGGGCGTCCTTGGAATTCTTCCATGGCTCGTTCTTGTATCTGTAGTCAAACTTGTCTATGAACCAGCTCAGGTCACCATTGACACGTTCCATATTGTCAAAGTATACCTTGTTGAGGATTTCGATGAACTGCGCATACTGTTCCTTGCTCAGTTTGTTCTGGCCTGTCTTGTACAGTATTCCGTAGTGGTATGTACAGAAGCCTTTGCTCGTAGCAAATTTGTCCCTGAACTCGGAATCTCTTTTCCACATATGGAAGATAGTGTCTACATAGCGTACGAACATGTCATCCATACGTCCACAAATGAAGCAGCTTTTCTCCATATTCTCTATATAATCGACAACAGGTGCATTTGGTGTGTTCTTGCCGAACAGACCGGCTTTGGCGGCGGGACCTTTGGCAGCCAGCGCCCTCATATCTTGTATAGTCTTATTCATATGGGTGTTCATCATGAGTGCCAGACCCAGACGATTCTTTTCCTGATAGAGCATTCTCAGATGATGACTGCAAAAACCAAGCTTGTCAGTCATGGCACGGTTGTCGTCCTCCATGTAGCTTGGCCCCATCGTATATTCAATTGCATTTCGTTCAAGATCCTTCTGCATCTGGCACATAGGGCATTCGCAGCCGCTGTCAAATGCATCGTTTACTGGTATAGTGTATATCTGTTCAGCCATAGATCCTCCTGTTTGTGATAGTGTCAGTTTTTGCCACACTGCTTATGTGACATTGAAAATAATATACAGGTATTATACAATAGCCTGGAGAAATTTATAAGACAAAAAGCACAATTATACAAATATGAAATGGCAGGTGTACGGAAGATGAATGTAAGTTGTGATGGCAATATAGTTACGGTAGACGGAGTGAAGGATTTCAGACTTTCTCAGATACTTGAGTGTGGTCAGTGCTTTCATTTTGACAAGCTTGATGATGAAGTGTATGAGGTCATAGCATTTGGCAGGGCTGTGAAGATGGAACAGTCAGGCGGCGTGCTCAGGATATATGGTTCATCCATGGAAGACTATGAAGGAATATGGCGTCCTTATCTGGATATGGACAACGATTACGGGCTCATCAAGGAGAGTGTCATAAAGGCGGACAGCGCACTTCAGACGGCTGTGAATGAGAAGGATGGAATACGTATACTCAATCAGGACTTCTTTGAGACGCTTATATCATTTATCATATCCCAGAACAAGAATATCCCTCAGATAAAACAGTGTGTGAAAAATATATCGCATAGATTTGGTGATGAGGTCATAGGATATAATGGCGAGGCATTTTATGTGTTCCCTGATGTAGACAGACTTCATGAGGTCACAGAGGATGAGCTCAGGGAGTGCAAGGTCGGATTCCGTGCTCCATACATAATGAATGCGACGGAGGCGGTGTACTCGGGAAATGTCACAAAGGAGAAGCTTGACGCACTTGACATAGAACAGGCAAGGGAACTTCTCATGACTATAAAGGGAGTAGGAGAGAAAGTTGCCAACTGTGTCCTGCTCTTTGGACTTGGAAGACGTGAGGCTTTCCCTGTGGATGTGTGGATGAAGAGGATCATGGAGAGCATGTACTTTGATGGCAAGGACACAAAAAAACTGGAGATAGAGGCATTTGCCGTGAAAAAGTTCGGAAATCTCGGGGGATATGCGCAGCAGTATCTGTTTGACTATGCAAGAACGACTCTTTTTAAGTGATATGTATTACTGTAGATGACAGACATATTTTTATATATTTTTTAGAAAATAAGGGTTGATTTTTTTATAGAAATGGATAGAATATAAAACAGTGTTAGCACTCACATAAATTGAGTGCTAAGAACGAAGATGAGAAAATAAAAGAAAAAATAAATCAGGAGGTATATATCATGAAGTTAAGACCACTTGGAGACAGAGTAGTATTAAAGCAGTCAGTAGCAGAGGAGACAACAAAGTCAGGAATCGTATTACCAGGCCAGGCAAAGGAGAAGCCACAGTATGCAGAGGTTATAGAGGTTGGCCCTGGAGCAGTTGTTGATGGCAAGCTGGTTCCTATGGACGTTAAGGTTGGAGATACAGTTATATATCAGAAGTTCGCTGGTTCAGAGGTTAAGCTTGACGACGAAGAGTACATAGTTATCAAGCAGGACAGCATCCTTGCAATCGTTGAGAAGTAAAAGCATATATCCAGACAGCGTGAGCTGTGGGAGACATATGCGGATGATATATATGTAATATAACATGGAGGTAGATAGAAATGGCAAAGGAAATTAAGTACGGTGCTGAGGCTAGAAAGGCACTTGAGGCAGGAGTTAATCAGTTAGCAGATACAGTAAGAGTTACACTTGGACCTAAAGGAAGAAACGTTGTACTTGCAAAGTCATACGGTTCACCACTCATCACAAATGATGGTGTTACAATAGCAAAGGACATCGAGCTTGAGGATGCATTTGAGAACATGGGTGCTCAGATCGTCAAGGAAGTTGCAACAAAGACAAACGATGTTGCAGGTGATGGTACTACAACAGCTACAGTTCTTGCACAGGCTATGATCAATGAAGGAATGAAGAATCTGGCAGCAGGTGCTAATCCTATCGTTCTCAGAAAGGGAATGAAGAAGGCTTGCGACAAGGCAGTTGAGGCTATTCTTGATATGAGTGAGACTATCAGCGGAAAGGATCAGATCGCAAGAGTTGCATCTATCTCAGCTGGTGACGATGAGGTTGGACAGATGGTTGCCGACGCTATGGAGAAAGTGTCAAAGGATGGAGTCATCACAATCGAAGAGTCAAAGTCAATGAAGACAGAGCTCGACCTTGTAGAAGGTATGCAGTTCGACAGAGGTTATATTTCAGCTTACATGGCAACAGATATGGAGAAGATGGTTGCAGAGCTTGATAACCCATATATACTTATTACAGATAAGAAGATCTCAAATATCCAGGAGATCCTTCCACTTCTTGAGCAGATCGTTCAGAGCGGATCAAAGCTACTGATCATCGCTGAGGATATCGAGGGTGAGGCTCTCACAACACTTATCGTCAACAAGCTGCGTGGTACATTCCAGGTAGTAGCTGTAAAGGCTCCTGGTTATGGCGACAGAAGAAAAGAGATGCTTCAGGATATCGCTATTCTTACAGGCGGTAAGGTAATCTCAGAGGAGCTTGGATATGAGCTCAAGGATGCTACTCTTGATGACCTTGGACGTGCAAAGAGTGCTAAGATCACAAAGGAGAACACAGTTATCGTTGATGGTATGGGCGCTAAGGAAGACATCGCAGGTCGTGTAAATGTCATCAAGGCTCAGCTTGAGGAGACAACATCAGAGTTTGATAAAGAGAAGCTTCAGGAGAGACTCGCAAAGCTTGCCGGTGGAGTTGCAGTTATCAGAGTCGGCGCAGCTACAGAGACAGAGATGAAGGAAGCTAAGCTCCGTATGGAGGATGCCCTTAATGCCACAAGAGCTGCAGTTGAAGAGGGAATCATCTCAGGTGGTGGTTCAGCATACATCCACGCTGCAAAGAAGGTTGCAGAGCTTGTAAAGGATCTTGAGGGCGATGAGAAGACAGGCGCTAAGGTAGTTCTCAAGGCTATGGAGGCTCCACTGTTCCACATCGCAGCCAATGCAGGACTTGAGGGATCAGTCATCATCAACAAGATCAAAGAGTCTGAGGTTGGTGTGGGCTTTGATGCATACAATGAGACATATGTCAACATGATCGAGGCAGGAATCATTGATCCTGTTAAGGTTACAAGAAGTGCACTTCAGAACGCTACATCAGTTGCTTCAACAATGCTCACAACAGAGTCAGTTGTAGCTGATATCAAGGAAGACGCTCCAGCAATGCCAGCAGGCGGAGCAGGAATGGGCGGCGGAATGGGCTTCTAAGGAATAGAGTCAGACACGATTTCGCAGTAAAATACAAAGACTAAGATAAAAAAGGATCACATCATTCGTAATCGGGTGATGTGTTTCTTTTTTTATGTAGGTTAATTGACACTAACCGGCATGTGTGAGATAATCAGAACAGATATTTTTCGACTAAGGGAAAGTATGGGTTACAAAAAAGTTATAAATGAAAGGCAGGAAGAGATGGGAGAAGATAACAACAGCTTTGGCGGCTATCAGCCAACAGAAGACAACAGACAGGCGGGACAGCAGAATCCATATGCCGGTGCGCCTCAGTATGGACAGAACGACCAGAACTATGGTCAGTCAGACGGCCAGTATGGACAGAACGACCAGAACTATGGTCAGTCAGACGGCCAGTATGGACAGAATTATGGTCAGCCAGGTGGACAGTATGATCAGAATTATGGTCAGCCAGGCGGCCAGTATGGACAGAATTATGGCCAGCCAGGTGGCCAGTACGGACAGGGATATGGTCAGTATGGTCAGGGCTACGGACAGCCGGGAGATCCATACGGACAGAATTATGCTAACCAGGACATGAATATGGGCGGAGGTCCGGCATATCCACAGAATAATATGCAGCCACAGGAGAGCAAAGGCGTATCCATAGCATCTATGGTGCTTGGTATCTTTTCTCTTACATTTGGATGTTGTATCACATATGTGGGAATTGCCACAGCCATTGCGGGACTGATAACAGGTATCATAAGTCTTAAGGATAAGAAGCCTGGCAAGGGAATGGCTATCGCAGGTATTATAATGAGCGCAATAGCACTTGTGTTCCTGGTGTTCTGTATTATCCTGGTTCTTACATCGGACACATATCAGGATATGGTGGACGAAATACTCAGACAGATACAGTCAGGAAGCTATTAAAAATGTAATAAATTGAATAAAGAGAAGTGATCGAGAGGCCGCCGGATTTCGGGCGGCCTCTTGTTATGTGCACCAAGCTGATAATATTTGAACGTTTAATACTGTGTGGGTGATTGAATCTAAAGGTGGATTAGTGTTATTATTATGGAAGTGCGTAGAAGGTATCAGAAAGGAGGTCCTGTATTATGGAGAGTGATTATATTATTGAAGATACAGACATCAGGCGTCTTATTGTGAAAGCGGTAGAGGCGAGAGAAATGGCATATGCCAGGTACTCACAGTTTAAGGTTGGGGCAGCACTCCTGGCTGGCCGGGAGAATTCTTCGGATGCAGATGAAGTCGTTGGCAGAGAGACAGACAGCCGCGATAGAAATGCGAATGAATACAGAGTGTTCACGGGCTGTAATATAGAAAATTCCTCGTATGGTGCAACTATATGCGCAGAACGTGCAGCGGTGTGTAATGCAGTGAGTAGTGGCTATAAAGATTTCAAAGCGATTGCTATTGTCGGTGGCCTGAATAGTACAGGGATAAATGGAATAACATATCCATGTGGGATATGCAGACAGGTGCTCTCGGAATTTTCTGCGGATATGTATGTTATCGCAGCACATTCAGAGGATGATTACGACATGAGAAGATTGTCAGAGTTTCTTCCGGCTTCGTTTGGTGCCGGACAGATGGAATAGTGAGCGTTGAAAATTTATATAGAAGGAGAATATGAATTGGGAAATATCAAAGATTTAAAGGCTTACAGAATAGTTGAGGAGAAGGATCTACCGGAGGTACATGGCAAGGGATATGTGCTGGAGCATATAAAGACAAAGGCAAGGGTCCTCATCATTGAGAATGACGATGTGAATAAGGTATTCAATATAGGCTTCAGGACACCTCCATATGATGATTCAGGAATACCTCATATAATTGAGCACTCAGTGCTTTGTGGTTCAAAGAAATATCCGGTAAAGGATCCATTTGTTGAGCTGGCAAAAGGTTCTCTGAACACCTTTCTGAACGCCATGACTTATTCAGACAAGACGGTATATCCTATAGCGAGCTTCAATCAGAAGGACTTTGAGAACATCATGAGTGTGTATCTGGATGCAGTGTTCTATCCGGATATCTATATACATGATGAGATCATGAAGCAGGAGGGCTGGCACTACGAGCTTGACTCTATGGACGGAGACCTGAAGTACAACGGAGTTGTGTATAATGAGATGAAGGGCGTGTACTCAAGTCCTGAGTCGATTATGTACAGAGAGATAGAGTCATCACTCATGCCGGACACTCCATATGGCAATGATTCAGGCGGTGATCCGGTATCCATACCTACACTCACCCTTGAGAGATTCAGAGATTTCCACAGGACATATTATCATCCATCGAACAGTTATATTTATCTGTATGGTGACTGTGATATGGCGAAGGAGCTGGAATTTATAGATGAGGAGTATCTGTCACATTACGATTACAAGGAGATAGATTCAGCGATCCCTCTTCAGAAGCCATTTGACGAGATGAAGGATATCACTAAGGAGTACTCCATAGCTGATACTGATCCAGAGGAGAACAATTCCATACTCACATACAGCAAGATAACAGGGCTCAGCACCGAAAAGAAGAAGGTTACAGCCCTTGAAATACTTGAGTACGTGCTCATGGATGCGCCGGGAGCTGTCCTGAAGAAAGCTCTGACTGATGCGGGTATAGGCGAGGAGGTCTACAGCTCATTTGACAATGGCTGTCAGCAGACCACATTCTCTATCATAGCAAGAGGCGCGGATAAGAACGATAAGGACAGATTCATAAAGATAATAGATGATACATTTGAAGAACTCAGCCATGGTATAGATAAGGATGCGGTTGAGGCTGCAATCAACAAGTTTGAGTTCAAGCACAAGGAGGCCAATTTTGGAAGGTTTCCTAAGGGACTTATGTACGGACTGGATGCATTTAACAGCTGGCTGTATGACGATACCAAGGCACTCATGTTTTTTGAGATGAATGATGTGTATAAGGAGCTGAGAGAGGATCTTCAGAATGGATACTTTGAGCAGCTTATAAAGGAATGTTTCATTGATAATACATTTGGCCTGTATCTCACCATGAACCCTAAGAAGGGTCTTGACCAGGAGAATGAGAAGAAGATCGCTGATGAGCTTGCGGCATACAAGGCTACGCTCAGCCGTGAGGAGCTTGAGAAGATCGTGGAGGATACAAAGGCGCTCAAGGAGTATCAGGCGACTCCTTCATCCGCAGAGGATCTTGCCAAGGTTCCGCTTCTGGCGATAGATGACATTGACAAAGAGGCTGAGAAGCTCAAGAATGTTGAGTCTGAGATCGGCGGACTTCCGGTTGTAAGCCACGATATATTTACAAACGGTATAGGATATCTGAGGTTCTATTTCAATATAAATGATATAGATAATGACCTTGTGCCATATCTTGCTGTGCTGTCATGCCTGTTTAAATATATTGACACAGAGAAGCATACCTATGGACAGCTTTCAAATGAGATAGACAGTAATATAGGTGGAATAGAATTTGATATGGTTGGATATGCCAGTGACACGGATATCAAGAAGTTCTTTTACGTGTCAATGAAGGCACTCTATGAGAAGCTTCCATATGCCGTTGAACTGATGAAGGAGATTATGTTCTCATCTAAGATCGATGACAGGAAGAGACTGAAGGAGCTCCTGACGGAGGAGAAGTCCAGCATGAAGAATGGCATGGCTGCATCGGGACATGTGACCGCATACACCAGAGCCATGTCCTATATAGATGAGGGAGCAAGATTCACGGATGAGACCTGTGGAATCGCTTATTATGAATTCCTGTGTGACATAGTGGATCACTTCGATGAGAAGTACGATGACTTCATTGAGAAGCTTCAGTATGCCCTTGCAGAGGTACTCAGAAAGGGGGCACTTACGGTTTCATATACAGGAAATGAGGACGTGACAGATCTGCTTGAGGAATCATTTGCGGACTTTGGCATGGCACTCTCTACAAGACCTGCACATAAGGATGTGAAGCCTTTTGAGAAGGATCTCAAGAATGAGGGCTTCAAGACAGCCAGCCAGGTTCAGTATGTTGCCATAGCGGGTAATTTTGAGGATGCGGGATACAAGTACGACAGCTCACTGAGCGTTCTCAAAATCATATTCTCATATGGTTATCTGTGGGAAAATGTCCGTGTGAAGGGCGGCGCATATGGTGCCATGTGCTCATTCCTCAGGAATGGAACCTGCTATATGAGCTCATACAGAGATCCAAACCTCATGGAGACATATGACATATTCAAGAATGCATATAAGTTCGTGGAGAACTTTGAGTGCTCAGACAGAGATATGACCAAGTATATCATTGGAACCATGGCTCAGATAGATGCACCGACGACTCCTGTTGCGGAGGGTATAAGCCATATGGCGAGATACTTTATGGGAGTTACAGATGAACAGATCCAGAGAGAGCGTGATAAGATCCTCTCCACCGACAGAGATGCCATCAGAGCCCTTGCACCACTTGTGAAGGCTGTTACGGATTCAGGAATCATCTGCGCCATCGGCGGAGAGAGCAAGATAGAGGAGAATAAGGACAACTTCAAGGATGTACTTGCGATTTTCTAGGTATAGCCGACAGTCGATATAATGAGCGCAAGTGAGTGGGCGTGCTTGCATGACTTGCGAGCGGCGAATTAGGGTCATGACATAGTAAAGCTAGATGCGTATGCGTAGGTTAGCCTGCGCATGCAGGATGAAGGAGATATATGAATAAAGAATACAAATCAGGCTTCGTGTCCATCATAGGCAGACCAAACGTTGGAAAGTCGACACTTATGAACAGACTGATAGGACAGAAGATAGCGATAACAAGCAACAAGGCGCAGACCACGAGAAACAGGATACAGACCGTGTATACCAGCGATAAGGGACAGATTATCTTCCTGGACACACCGGGAATAAACAGGGCGAAGAACAAGCTTGGAGAGTACATGCTCAAGGTTGCTGAGAGTACGCTGGATGAGGTCGATGTGGTTCTCTGGATAGTTGAGGCCACAACATTTATCGGTGCAGGAGAGCGGTATATCATAGAACAGCTCCAGCATGTAAAGACACCTATAATTGTGGTTGTGAACAAGATAGACAACGTGGAGGAGAGCAAGGTATTTGAGGCGATAAATACCTATAAAGATGCCTGTGACTTTGCGGAAATAGTTCCTGTGTCGGCATTAAAGGGCAAGAACACAGATGAGCTCATAGATACCATTATGAAGTATCTTCCGTATGGACCACAGTATTATGATGAGGACACGATCACTGACCAGCCGGAGAGACAGATAGTTGCCGAACTCATCAGGGAGCAGGCGCTCCGTCAGCTTGATAAAGAGGTTCCCCATGGTATTGCAGTTGTGATTGATTCCATGAAAGAGAGACCGGATGGCGGCCTGATCGATATCGATGCGACAATCATATGTGAGAGGGACTCCCACAAGGGAATCATCATAGGAAAGCAGGGCGTCATGCTGAAGAAGATCGGTACTCATGCGAGATATGGAATAGAGAGACTTCTTGACACCAAGGTCAATCTGAAGCTTTGGGTAAAGGTCAAGAAGGACTGGAGAGATACAGATACATTGCTAAGGAACTTTGGGTTTAGAGACGAGTAGTGTGTGCAAACAGGATCGGTAAATGTGCAGTTGCTGCGGGCAGTGCATAGTTTGCCGATCTTGTCATGTTAAATTTGTTATGGAGGTGGATATACAATTGAGAGAAGAAGTAACATTGCATGGAATTGTACTGTCCAGCAGCCTCCAGAGCGAATATGACAGGAGAATGGTGGTCCTCACCAAAGAACGGGGCAGGATCACAGTATTTGCAACAGGTGTGAGGAGAGGAACGAATCCGCTCCAGTCCAAGACACAGATGTTTGTCATGGGAAGTTTTACATTGATCCCGGCGCGGGATTCATACAGGCTTGTGAATATAGATGTGGATGAATATTTCCATCAGCTCACCATGGACATAGATGCATACTGTTATGCATCGTATTTCTGCGAGGTCATGGGCTTCATGACCCATGAGGGAGACAGGGCAGCAGATTACCTCAATCTTCTGTATGTGAGTCTTAAGGCTCTGGAGAAGGGGCAGATGCCAGCAAAGCTCATCCGGTGTGTGTACGAGATAAAACTCATGGATGTGTTCGGACAGGGAATACAGAGCTTCCACTGTCCGGTATGTGGCAAGGCTGAGGTGTCAAATGTATTCGATGCAGCATCGGGTGGACTGCTCTGCGATGGATGCAAAGGCCGGGCAAAACATCCGCTTCATCTATCGGATGACGCAGTATACACGATACAATACATAAATGGTGCACCGCTTGGCAAGATGTACAACTTCAATGTGTCAGATCCTGTACTGGCGGAGATACAGCTAGTGTCGAAGCAGTTCATGGATATGTATGTGGACAGGAAGTTCAAATCGGTGGAGATCATAGACTCGCTGCCATGAAAAAAAGAAGAGAATCCTACATGACGTGAGATTCTCTTCTTTTTGTATATTACCTGTCTAAAATACAAATCACAGAGAGTGTATTATTTTAGAGAACGCCTTCATCGCGCCGGGAAGTTTTTCATATGGTATGGCGCTGAAACCAAACAGAAGCTGGTTCTCAGGACAGAGATTCTTTCTTATCCAGAATGGTTCTGTGGAGAAGATTCGTATGCCTTTCTGTTCAAAAGCTGATATGAGCTCTGTCTGGGTAAGCTTTGAGTTCTTAACCTCTGCCACAAAGTGGAGACCGGCTCCGGCACCATACATGATCACATCATCTTCAAGATTCTGTTTCACATAATTCAATATATAATCATGCTTCTTTTTATAGTGATTCTTCATGGCGCCTATGTGGCGCTGATAATTACCACTCTGTATAAATTCAATAAGTGCAAGCTGCAGAACCGTTGGAACTGTGCAGTTGGTGTGTGAATATCTGGATTCATATGCCTTCATCAGATCTGCTGGAAGCACCATATATGATATTCGAAGATCCGGTGACATGGATTTGGAAAATGTCCCGAGATATATAGTGTGGTCGCTGTTATCGATGGATTGCAGGGATGGAATTGGTCTGCTTTGGTATCTGAGCTCGCTGTCGTAATCATCCTCGATGATATAACTTCCCGATTGAGCCGCCCACTCTATGAGCTCTAGCCTCTTGCTGATAGGCAATATGCTTCCCATAGGGAATTGGTGGGATGGGGTCACATATAACAGCGTGTCTCTGAGCCTCTGTATATGGTCTATTGATACACCGTCATTCTCAAGAGGTATGGGGATGATCCTGAACGGACTCTGGCTGACGATCTCCCATGTTCCGTTGTAGCCAGGGTCCTCCATGGCAAATGAATAGTCTGACGGACTGAATATATGCGTGATTATATCTATTGATCTCTGGTGGCCGCTCGTGAGAATGATCTGCTCCGGTGTGCAGTTTACACCTCTGGACATGTACAGATATTCGGTGATAAGACTGCGGAGGGTGTAACTTCCCTGTGACATCTGGTAGGAGGCGGTATCGGCCATGGATATCATGTCCCAGGCGTTCATAAGGCATTTGCGCCATGCCCTGGAGTGATAGCAGTTGTAGTCCAGATTGCCGTAGCTGAACGTGTAGTCAAATGTCTTTCCTGATTGTCTGGAAGAATGCTGTATATTGTGGCTTTGTCTTGGCTTTTTGTCCGGAGAAAATGCAGAGATGTTCTCAACATAGTAGCCTGAGCCTGTCACGGAGCGTATATATCCTTCAAGTTCAAGCTGGTTGTAAGCAGATACTACTGTGTTGCGGCTCAGTTTATGTTCGGCGGCTAGCTGCCTTGTTGCAGGGAGCTTTTCACCTGCAGCATAGTGCTCATTAAGTATCTCGGATTTCATTTGTTCATATAATTGTTCGTATAGAGACTTATCGGAGGCCTTGTCTATTGATATCATTTCCGTGTTCCTTTCCTGCATATTATAAGCGTTAAAAATACCTTGTATCATTGGATATTTGCGTATTACTTGATTTGTTCATATTCCAATACTGCAAATTGGAACTATAAAAATACTTGAAATTGGAACTTTAGAAAGAACCAATCTGGTGCTATTATACAAGAGTCATAGCGAGTAAGCAATAAGAAGAAGTCATAAGGTGATGTCTGACGGCACAAATTATAGTAGCTTTGTATAAATAATATTACAAAATATGCCGTGAACCTTGCAAAAATATTTGAATGAGTATAAAATAAGGCGGATAGAGTGAAAAAATGCAAATTCGAATATGATTTGGAGGATTACAATGGAAAAGACATTAGACAAGATCGTTGCATTGGCAAAGAGCAGAGGATTTGTTTATCCAGGTTCAGAGATTTACGGTGGTCTCGCAAATACATGGGACTATGGTAATCTCGGAGTTGAACTCAAGAACAATGTTAAGAGAGCATGGTGGAAGAAATTCATCCAGGAGAACCCTTACAATGTAGGAGTTGACTGTGCTATCCTTATGAACCCACAGACATGGGTTGCTTCAGGCCACCTTGGAGGATTTGCTGATCCTCTTATGGATTGCAAAGAGTGTCATGAGAGATTCCGTGCAGATAAACTTATAGAGGACTTTATGGCTGAAAACGGAGTTGTTCCAGAGGGCGCAGTAGACGGATGGAGCAACGAGCAGATGGAAGAGTACGTTGAGAAGAACAATATCTGCTGTCCAACATGTGGTAAGCACAACTTCACAGGCATCAGACAGTTCAACCTTATGTTCAAGACATTCCAGGGTGTAACTGAGGATGCCAAGAACACTGTATACCTGAGACCGGAGACTGCACAGGGTATATTTGTCAACTTCAAGAATGTACAGAGAACTTCAAGAAAGAAGGTTCCATTTGGAATTGGCCAGATAGGAAAGTCATTCAGAAATGAGATAACACCTGGTAACTTCACATTCAGAACAAGAGAGTTCGAGCAGATGGAGCTTGAGTTCTTCTGCAAGCCGGGTACAGATATGGAGTGGTTTGAGTACTGGAGAAGCTTCTGTATCAACTGGCTCAAGGATCTCGGAATCAAGGATGATGAGATGAGAGCCCGTGACCATTCACCTGAGGAGCTTTGTTTCTACTCCAAGGGAACAACAGATATCGAGTATTTATTCCCATTTGGATGGGGTGAGCTCTGGGGAATCGCTGACAGAACAGATTACGATCTGACACAGCACCAGAATACATCAGGAGAGTCCATGGAGTACTTCGATGACGAGACAAAGGAGAAGTACATTCCATATGTAATCGAGCCATCACTTGGTGCTGACCGTGTTACACTGGCATTCCTGTGTGCTGCATATGACGAGGAGAACATCGGAACAGAGGAGAAGCCAGACATCCGTACAGTCCTTCATTTCCACCCACAGCTTGCACCGGTTAAGATCGGTGTGCTTCCACTTTCCAAGAAGCTCAACGAGGGTGCAGAGAAGATTTATGCAGAGCTTTCAAAGTACTACAACTGTGAGTTCGATGACAGAGGCAACATAGGTAAGAGATATAGAAGACAGGATGAGATAGGAACACCGTTCTGTGTAACATATGATTTCGATTCTGTTGAGGATGGAGCAGTCACAGTTCGTGACAGAGATACCATGGAGCAGGAGAGAGTCAAGATTGAAGATCTGAAGGCTTACTTTGAGAAGAAATTTGAATATTAATTGATGGTGTGACCGGAGATAATACGGGACACTGAATTACAGGAGGCATTAAGATGCATAGTAAAGAGTTATTTTCAGAATACGAGGCAAATGTAAGATCGTACAGCAGAAGTTTCCCAGAGATATTTACAAAGGCCAAGGGAGCCAAGATGTATGACGAGAATGGTAAGGAGTATATAGACTTCTTCGCAGGAGCAGGCGCGCTGAACTATGGTCATAACAATGATTATATAAAGGAGAAGGTTATCGATTACATCCAGAGCGATGGAATCATGCATTCTCTTGACATGATGACAGCACCAAAGGCTGAATTCATCGAGTTTTTTGAGAAAAAGGTCCTTGAGCCTAGAGGACTTGATTACAAGATCATGTTCGCAGGTCCTACAGGAACAAATGCAGTTGAGTCACTCTTAAAGCTTGCACGTAAGGTCAAGAAGAGAGAGATGATCTGGGCATATATGGGTTGTTTCCATGGTATGACACTTGGCTCAATATCACTTACAAGTGATGCTGCAAGCCGTGCAGGAGCAGGCGTTGGACTTGACAACGTATACCACATTCCAGCTCCTTACATGTTCCCAGAGCTTGATACGATCAAGTTCATGCAGACACTTCTTGATGACGATCACTCAGGTGTTGAGAAGCCTGCAGCAATCTTTATCGAGACAGTACAGGCAGATGGTGGTGTAAATGTATTCTCAGTAGAGTACCTCAAGGCACTCCGTGAGTTCTGTGATAAGAACGATATCCTTATGGTTGTTGATGACGTACAGGTAGGCTGTGCAAGAACAGGTACATTCTTCTCATTTGAGAGAGCAGGAATCAAGCCTGATATGTTCTCACTTTCAAAGTCAATCGGCGGATACCCATTCCCTATGGGACTTGCAATGTTCAAGCCGGAGTATGATCTCTGGAAGCCGGGTGAGCATTCAGGTACATTCCGTGGAATCCAGCTCTCAATGGTAGCTGCAAAGGCAGGACTTGAGTTCATGCTTGACAACAACATCGAGGCAGAGACAAGACGTAAGGGCGAGATAGTTAGAGAGTATCTTGAGAAGAATATAGACGGCGATCCAAATGTAATTGCAACACGTGGTATCGGACTCCTCTGGGGCGTAGAGGTTAAGGACGATGCAACAGCAGGTGCCATCACAGCAAGAGCTTTCAAGAAGGGTCTTGTAATAGAGAGAGCTGGCCGTGACAACGCGGTCATCAAGATCATGCCACCACTTATCATCTCAGATGAGGATCTTATTGCAGGTCTTGATATTCTCAAGGCAGCTATTGATGGTGAGTAATTTGTAATTTAATGAGCATTGTGACAGTTGTAATTGCGCAAGACTGATATAATGCGAATATCCACATGAAGCCGATAGGCGACATGATATAAAGTTAAACATAGGCTGCGGAGTTTTCCGCAGCCTATGTTTTTGGTGGGATGAATAGGGCTGTGCGGGCAGTTTGCCAATTTGGAAATTTTTGAATACTGGTCAGCGAAGATCAGTTGCCGGTCTGTTTCAGGTCGGCACACAAATGTTGCTGTAATTAAGCGTAATATAATGGAATATACATATAATTCAACTATATGTAAAAATGGACTGGTTTATACACAAAATATAGAAAAAAGAGTTTGCTAATGTTGACATATATGTTATAATCAGTCTAGCGCGTGTGGAGACTTCACGGGGACTTCACACCATGAAATATAAAGTTTACGTAGGAGGTAACAAACAAATGGCAAACAAGTGGGTTTATATGTTTAGCGAAGGCGACATGACCATGCGTAATCTTCTCGGTGGTAAGGGTGCAAACCTTGCAGAGATGACAGCAATTGGTCTTCCAGTTCCACAGGGTTTCACAATTACAACAGAGGCTTGTACTCAGTACTATGAGGATGGCCGTAAGATCAATGACGAGATCATGGCTCAGGCTATGGATGGCGTTAAGAAGATGGAGGAGATCAACGGCAAGAAGTTCGGAGATCTTGAAAATCCATTACTTGTATCAGTTCGTTCAGGTGCAAGAGCATCTATGCCAGGTATGATGGATACAATCCTTAACCTTGGTCTTAACGATGACGTTGTTGCTGCTATGATAGCACACAACCCAGATCCAGCATTCGAGCGTTTCGTATACGATTCATACAGACGTTTCATCCAGATGTTCTCAGACGTTGTTATGGAAGTTGGTAAGAAGTACTTCGAGCAGCTCATCGACAAGATGAAGGAAGAGAAGGGTGTTAAGTTTGATGTAGAGCTTACAGCACAGGATCTCAAGACACTTGCTGAGCAGTTCAAGGCAGAGTACAAGAACCAGTTAGGAACAGATTTCCCTTCAGACCCAGTTGAGCAGTTAAAGTTAGCTATCGAGGCTGTATTCCGTTCATGGGATAACCCACGTGCGAACGTATACAGAAGAGACAACGATATCCCTTATTCATGGGGTACAGCAGTTAACGTAATGCCTATGGTATTCGGTAACCTGAACAATGAGTCTGGTACAGGTGTTGCATTTACTCGTGACCCTGCAACAGGTGAGAAGAAGCTTATGGGTGAGTTTCTTATCAATGCACAGGGCGAGGACGTTGTTGCCGGTGTTCGTACACCAATGCCAATCGCTCAGATGGAGCAGGAGTTCCCAGATGCTTATGCAGAGTTCATCAAGGTTTGTGAGACTCTTGAGAATCACTACCATGATATGCAGGATATGGAGTTCACAGTTGAGAACAAGAAGCTTTACATGCTTCAGTGTAGAAATGGTAAGAGAACAGCTCAGGCAGCTCTTCAGATCGCTTGTGACCTTGTTGATGAGGGACATAAGACAGAGGAAGAGGCAGTTGCAATGATCGATCCTCGTAACCTTGATACACTTCTTCACCCACAGTTTGATGCAGCAGCTCTTAAGGCAGCTACACCAATGGGCAAGGGACTTGGCGCTTCACCAGGTGCTGCTTGTGGTAAGATCGTATTCACAGCTGACGATGCTGAGGCATGGGCAGCTAGAGGCGAGAAGGTAGTTCTTGTACGTCTTGAGACATCACCAGAGGATATCACAGGTATGAAGTCAGCACAGGGTATTCTTACAGTTCGTGGTGGTATGACATCACACGCTGCAGTTGTTGCCCGTGGTATGGGTACATGCTGTGTATCAGGTTGTGGCGATATCGTTATGGACGAGGAGAACAAGAAGTTCACACTCGCTGGCAAGGAATTCCATGAGGGAGATTACATCTCAATCGATGGTACAACAGGTAACATTTACGATGGAGTTATCAAGACAGTTGATGCTCAGATCGCAGGAACATTCGGCCGTGTTATGGCATGGGCTGATAAGTATAGAACACTTAAGGTTAGAACAAATGCAGATACACCAGCAGATGCTAAGAAGGCACGTGAGCTTGGTGCAGAGGGTATCGGTCTTTGCCGTACAGAGCATATGTTCTTTGATCCAGAGAGAATCGCAGCATTCCGTGAGATGATCTGCTCTGATACAGTAGAAGAGAGAGAGGAAGCTCTTAATAAGATCCTTCCATATCAGCAGGGAGACTTCAAGGCTCTTTATGAGGCACTTGAGGGCAACCCAGTTACTATCAGATTCCTGGATCCACCTCTTCATGAGTTCGTTCCAACAGAGGAGGCTGACATTGAGAAGCTTGCTGCTGCTAAGAACAAGAGCGTTGAGGAGATTAAGGCACTTTGCAACTCACTCCATGAGTTCAACCCTATGATGGGTCACAGAGGATGCCGTCTTGCTGTAACATATCCAGAGATCGCTAAGATGCAGACAAAGGCTGTTATCCGTGCAGCAATCGAGGTTCAGAAGGAGCATCCAGATTGGACAGTTGAGCCAGAGATCATGATCCCACTTGTATGTGAGGTTAAGGAGCTTAAGTACGTTAAGAAGGTAGTTGTTGAGACAGCTGACGCTGAGATCGCTGCTGCTGGCGTAGATCTTAAGTATGAGGTTGGTACAATGATCGAGATCCCAAGAGCAGCTCTTACAGCTGATGAGATCGCTAAGGAAGCTGACTTCTTCTGCTTCGGTACAAACGACCTTACACAGATGACATTCGGATTCTCAAGAGATGATGCTGGTAAGTTCTTAAATGCTTACTATGATGCTAAGATCTTCGAGAACGATCCATTTGCTAAGCTTGATCAGACAGGTGTTGGTAAGCTCATGGATATGGCAGTTAAGCTTGGTAAGCCAGTTAATCCAAAGCTTCACATCGGTATCTGTGGTGAGCACGGTGGAGATCCTTCATCAGTTGAGTTCTGCCACAAGATTGGTCTTGATTATGTATCATGTTCACCATTCAGAGTACCTATCGCTAGACTTGCTGCTGCTCAGGCTGCAATCGCTAACAAGTAGGAAAGATTTCGTTTGTAAAATCTATCTTTGATAATCAGGGGGGGAATTCCAAATATTGGGTTTTCCCCTTTTTTATTGGGTTTTCTAAGGGTTCTATCTCTAACTAAGATATAGAGTCCTTTTATTTTATACAAAATTCTTAAAGGAGGTTCGAGGTTATGAACAACACAGCGTTAAGAGCACAGGACATTTTGCAGGGAGAAATTAGCGAGGGCGAGATACAGGGACAGTTATCACAAGTCACTCATTTACATACTTGGAATACCATCTGCCGTCTTTTCTTTTCCGAATGTTTTCACCATGTTGTGGCATTTTCAATCCTCCTACCATAAGTTTGACCATAGATAAAAGGATAATTGTATCAATTATCCTTTTATCTACAAAAATAAATGCGATTTTGTGCAATACTTACTATTTTTTTGCTGTAATGTGCCGAATTTTGTTGACAATCTGACACGCAATCACTATAATTTTTATTGTGATGTGACTGAAATCTATGTCAGTATATATGTTTTCCTTTTCGCAGATGTTGACATTCTGCGAAAGATTTATGTCCTTGCATGATGCGAATTATCTATGCAAGATACCAAATTATAATATGACAAAAGGTCAATCACAATCATCATAGTGTATTTGAAAGGATCTATGCATAAATTAGTAAACGGTTATTATGGCGTTTGGTGAAGTATTGAAAAGTCTGCGTGAAGAACGAGGAGTAACACAGGACAAGCTGGCACAATACTTACATGTAAACAGAGCTACGATAGCCGGTTATGAGGTAAAAGGTAAAAAACCTAGATATGAAACACTGATAAAACTGGCTGATTACTTTGATGTATCGATAGATTATTTGGTTACAGGAGAAGAAAATCGGTTAGGTATACAAAAATAGAAACAATTTGCTGGGGAGCAGAGGATTTATAAATGAAAGTCAGGGGGATAGTCCCTTCTTATTCTAAAATGACATGAGGCTAAAGGTGTAGCCTGATGTTCTATTCATTTATGAATCCCATGGAAACTTTAATAATTACAAAAAAGAAAAGATTTAAGCCTGTGGTGCGATAAAAAGCATTTTGGGTGAGATATATATTAGAAGAACAGGTTATGAATATAGAAGCGAATGTACTAAATGAAATTATGTCCACCATAGGTAGTGTGTCGCCGGAGACAGGTGGAATAATTGGAACCCAAAACGATGTTGTATGTGCATATTATTTTGACAGAACCGGGAGTTGCGATAGCAATACATACAAACCGGATACGGTTACTGTAAATAGTGTCATATCGGATTGGACGCAACGGAGCATACAATTTGCGGGGATTGTTCATAGCCATTTGGAAGATAGGTGTGAGTTGTCCTGTGCAGACATCAAGTATGCACAGCTAATCATGACGGCAAATGATATGAATGTAATATTATTTCCGTTGGTCGTGATAGGCAGCAAGGTAAGGGTAATCTTATACAAAGTAGACAGGTGTGGAGATGTTTCTGAAGAGAAGATTACTTTGATTTAAGCGGTTGCTTTAGCAGCCGGTTTAAATAAATCAAATGATTGAAGGAGTTTAGAGATGGAAGGAATCAAAACAAATGTAACGCTACCGGAAGGGGTATGCTGCGCATATGATTGTGGGGCATGTGGTTGGTCTGATCCGGGAGAGAAAGACAGAAGTGGCAAAATCTGGTGTACAAGAAATCACGCGTATTATTATCCGTGGGAGAGTTCATCAAGTTGTAGCGGATACTTCACAAGAAAGTAATTGTAGGATAATTAAGTTCAGCCGTGAGGTAATCAGTGAGTTAAGAAAACATTCGTGGATTGCCTTACGGTTAGACTAGCGAAGAGAGGATGCACATGAAGGTTGATGTTATAGATATTGAGAGTGAAGAACCAGTGATTCTTGAATTGGAGGACTTTGATGATGAGAAAGTCCCGGTTGAGCTTGTAAAAAAGTTTGAATACGACGGAAGATTATTTGTATTAGGCAACGACCTTAATGATGGTGAATCAATGTACATATTTGAAGTAGGACATACTGAAATGGGAGAGATGTTGTCGAGTATAAATGATGAAGAAGAATTCAACAAAATAGTTAGTTTATTAAATGATTGTGATTGATAACAGGTGATAGCAGATGAAAAGATGTCCAAGTTGCAATGATTTTGCATTGTATGATGACAGTATAGATACTTGCCCGATATGTGGAACAACCTTGATAAGGTATCGAAGAAGGAAGACCATGGCTATTCGTGAAGATTCTTTGAAGGTGATTGAACCGGTTTCATATACTCCAGAATTGACGAGAGAGTATGATGGTGGAACACCTGAGTTTGAAACGCGAGAAGGATTCAACTATGTGTATCGCGGTACTGTTACAGAGATAAGCTCACACGTGAGATACCATAACCGATTTAAGAAGATTGTAAATGCTCTGCTTCGTGGAGAACCATATCAGTTTGGCAACACTTCGCACGAGACTGTTTTTAGAATTGAGGGTTTTCACGATGGACTTGTATCTGGAAGAAAGCGCGATTTAATATTCTATGGAGACATCGAAGGCAGAATTAATTATGGCGATGATGTTATAGCGATAGCGAGAAAGTTAGGTGACAGATATGTTGTTATTAGATTGTATTCAAACGAGACTGAATCACAAATCAAGGCTCCACCACAGATTCCGGCATCGCTGTTTTGGATATTGGATTTAGTGGTTATCTTCGGAATAATTTGTTTGATTAGTTCCGGAGTGCTGTTTGATATTTTGGTATATGCAATATTGATTGTAGGTTTTTTGATATTTCTCGGTGGATTTTTTAGTAAAAAGTGATATTTACACTAGGAGATGACATTATGGCGAACTATTACACAGACAGAGATAATTATTTTTTACAGCATGCTTCGGAGATATATGAATACCTGTCTGGAGATAGTCTGTCCAGATATGCGCATAGTTCATTACTCAACTATAATAACTATGATGAGGTTTCTTTGAGAATCAAGGAGGTTACCGGCTACAGAAAACTTAAAGATTCAGATGTCAATATAGCCACTATAAGCAATAGTGTAGCGAGTTCATTGTCATCCTCTCATAGTAGTGATATAGCTGTTGGATATTTCCTTGTGTCCGATGGGCGCAGCACGAGATTGTTCTTTGGCTCTGAGGATAATGGATTCGAGAACAACCTTCGCTCAGTATTGCCGGAATTACATATAAGAGACAATATCAGAAGCAAAGTGTTTTGTCGAGCATCTAACTATAGTGGGATAGTAACAGGAGCATTTAGAATCAGTGAAGATGTTGTAGATACCATCATGAATGCAATGGAAGGCGGGGAGATGATGGTGGCGATTCTTGCAATTCCCGCAGATGGTATTTCATATACGATTGCACTTTCGGAGCTTGCATTATTATCGAGCAGATATAACAATCAGAACAACACGTTTGGAAACAACGGAAGGAGACAGTTGCCGGACAACTTTCCGGGGAATCGTCGTCTCTTGGACTTCTTAAATCGTCAGGGAGATAGATTTTCCGAGGACGGAAATGACATATGGGAAACTGCTATATGGTTTACAGCAAACAGAGAATCAGATAGAAATGCTTTGGGTGACTGCCTTGTCGGGGCGTTTAATAGAGCGGATGAGATACAACTTGAAAGAGCCGGATGTTTTTATATCAACACAAATGGATTCAGAAACGGCAGACTGCACATACCTACGTCGAGATATAGAAATATAGGCTATGACTTGGATAGTAATCTTATTAAAGGTGATCTGATATCGTACATGACAAGCAAGGAACTGGCATCGCTTTTCCAGTTACCTCTGTATAGTCACTCAGGAATCGAGGTCATAGATGCAGATATTACATCTGACAGTATGAGAACATTTGCCTATAATAGTTCGGGCACCGACACAGCGGATAGTTTTGTCCTTGGGAGCATGGACGAGAGCAGACAGCCGTTGTACGTAAAGTTGGATGCAATTCAGAGACATGTATTGGTAACCGGTACGCCGGGGAGCGGCAAGAGTAATACGGTAAAACACATTTTGGAAGAAGTAGCGAGAGCAAATAAGAACTTCTGTGTCTTGGAATCGGCAAAAAAGGAATATTGGGAGTTGATAGGCTCAGTCAACGATTTGCAGGTATACTCTGCGGGATATGATGCATTACCGCTTCGGTTGAATCCGTTTGAACCGGAAGATGGTGTCGTCATAGGAAATCATATAGATGAGCTGATGTACGCGTTTTCGGGTGCGTTCGATTGGGAAGACCGAATACGAATGGATTTTAAGGGCTTGCTTGGATACACATATGAAAAGCTGGGATGGAAAAGCTATGATGAGGCATATAAATATCGAGGCAGATATCCTTCGTTTGAAGATCTTATGAATAATCTCTATGAGTATTCGGATAAGGAGATTCGTTCAAGCAGTGAGATTAAGAGGGATATAGAGGGCGCTATATACAGTAGAGGCAGGGATTTGCGTTCGGGAATATCGGGATTGATATTTCAGAACGGCAGCGATAGCAGAACATTGTTAACCGGAGAGAGACTTTGTACCGGTCATAATGTAGTAGAACTTGATGATTTGTCCACGGATGCAAAGTCATTTGTGTTAAGCATACTGCTTATCAAGATTAAGCAGTACATATATCGGCAAAATGAGACAAGCCATCTTCGCAATGTATTGGTTTTGGAGGAGGCTCACAACGTGATGGCAGACATTCCTGAAGGCACTGTCAAGAGCTCGAAATCAATTACAAGTACGTATTTTAGCGATATGCTTTCGGAAGTGAGAGCTTATGGAATGGGAATGATTATAGCCGATCAAAGTCCGTCAAGGATAAACCAGAGTGCTATAAGGAATACTTCTGTTAAGATTATTCATGAGACCAGCGACAGAAGAGATATGGAAAGTGTTTCATATGCGTTGGGGCTCAGTGAGTATCAAGAGAGTGTGCTTCCGACAATGAGAACAGGACAAGCGCTCGTATCATTGCCGGGAGGTGGAGTTACTTCAAGAGTAAATGTGCAACATTCGAATACAAGCGTGAAAAATGTTGCGTGTATATTTTGCAAAAGCAGAGAATTCTGTTGTTATGAAAGAGTTAAGAATAAGGTTCGTATGGATGCTGATACAGTACTTACGATAGAGATAATGCTTACCGCTATGTATGATGGACGCAGAATTCGTGAAATGGTTGATAATTTTGCAACAAAACACAGATTAGAAACATGGGAAACCCTCTGTGCATTGGGGTATGTATTGATGCAGTCTGGTTCCAGAGGAATGAGGGAATACAGAAAATTGATATACAGGTACACGGGAGGTGAGAGATGATGCATGAGTTTGGATCAGATAATATTGATAGCAGGGAAGTCGGAAGCGGACAAGAGATACATGAAATGTCTGATTTCCAGCCTGTGGAATATGGAGATGAATATAAATCATCGGCGGAAATTGCAGACTCTGTTCATCTTGAGACAAAGAGGGACATGCTGTCTGAGCATGGTGAAGTGATGTCAGAATCACAGAAGGAGTTGCTTGAATCAGACGAAACACTCGAACGACTTAATGTAGTGTCAAGTGATGAGTATGTGGAACGATTTCAAGATGTCCCGCTTAATGTTATAGGACACTGTGATTCGGAAGGAAATATATATATCAAGGACATATCGCCTGCGGAGATTGAACATGTTTCGACACATGAAACGATTCATCTGTGTGCAGACAGAAAAAATGAGACAGAAACCAATGGAGATGAGGTTATTGTCAGTGGAGTAAGAGAAACCAGATTTCATGAAGATGGTAGAGTTACTGATATGAACTGTGGAATCAATGAAGGACTTACCGAAATGTACACATTGAGAGAACTTGAAAATACGGGACGGGAACAAGCGGTACAGGAAATGATCTCGTATCCGGAAGCTAGAATGTGGGCAGAGCGATTGGAGTCTCTGACAGGTAAAGAAAATGTTGAAGCTGCTTATTTTGGAGATAACAAGGAAGGACTTATAAGTGAATTCAACAGATTGAATGGATATGACGGAGCATGGAATCAGTTTTCAAGGGATATTGATATACTGACACGCGGCGGCAACACGAATGAGACACAGCATGCCAAAGAAAGATTGTTTGTACAGTATAAAACAATGGCGATTAATAGATATGAAGGTTTTAGATAGGAGATGTTGATTATGAGCGCAGAAGAAATCTTGTATAATTTATTTCTAAATAAAATGGGCAATGCGCCATTTAACGGCAAGAAATTGGCAGAAGGTGTACGAGGATATGTACGAGATAATGGTTTAAATAACGCTTGCGTAGGTACAGATGAAAAAACATGCAAAATGCTTGTTGAGACATATGTAGAACCGATATTCCGACTGAGCGCAGATTATGTTAGAGCGTACTTTGAAAATTATGACATGATAGTGGAATTGAACGCATATTCTAACGAAATATTAGAACTCGCAGTAAGAACACATAATGGCGAGAACATGAAAATGGATAATGACGCAATTGAGGGTAAGTTAACGTCACTTGCGAGAGGACTGTATAAAGAGCCGATGTTAAAAAGCATGGTAGATATGCAAGTGTCAGAGGGATTGCTTGATATAGCTTATATCAATGGGAAATCCGACAAGATGAGTATGCGGCTGTCAAGAAGGGTAAATGTGAAATAAAATGACTACGGAGTCTATCAGTAAATACTAGGAGGCATTGGGATGAGAGGTTCATAGAGAGTTAACTTGGAAATCGAAAACAGCTGTAATATTGAAGAAAATATATTGATGAATGGAGGTTAAATGAATATGAATATGCAGGATGCATTAGGTGTAATGGCTGATAACAATAACGATTTGAGCACATACGTTGATATTGTTTTTGTTATAGACGGGACGGGAAGTATGCAGCCATTGATAAACAAGGTAAAGACACTGACGTTATCATTACATGAAAAGTTGGAGGAGGGCTTGCGAGAGAATAAAAGACGGATAGATAATCTTAGGGCGAAGGTTATTGTTTTTAGAGATTACTATGTGGATGGAAATGCGGCAATGGAAGAATCAGTTTTTTTCGAGTTGCCTGATGCGAATAATAAGTTCCATGATTTTGTGTCAAATATTACTGCTAGCGGTGGCGGTGATGAACCAGAAAGTGGTCTTGAAGCATTGGCATTAGCTTTAAGATCTGATTTTATAACCGGGGGGGATAGACAACGGCATGTTATAGTTTTGTTTACGGATGCTTCGGCACATAGATATGAAAAACAAAATGAAGGAGTGCCAGATAATTACCCTTCAAATATGTTTAGAAGTTTAGATGATTTGTACAGAACATGGGGCACGGGACAAGATGCACTAGGTGTTGAATCTAATAATATGACGCCGCAGATGTCAAAAAAAGCCAAGCGTCTGGTATTATTTGCCCCAGATGTTTATCCGTGGAAAGAAATTGATGAAAATTTTGAGAATACGATGCGAAGAGAAATGAATAAAGGTAATGGAGGTGCGGAATTAGACATAGATGATATTATAAAGATGCTTAGTTGCTCGATAGCTTGATAAGATAGGAAAGTAAGGATTGCCTATTAAATCGGGAACATATGTTTATTTAGTTTAAATTAATTATATTACGGAGGATATTAAAATGTCAGATTTGCAGGAAAGTTTAGGAATGATACCGGATAAACAGACAAACGTGGACATTGTATTTGTTATTGATGTAACACGGAGTATGGATCCAATTATAGATATGGTAAAGAGGACGGCATTATCATTTCGGGATCTTTTGGAAGAAAAATTAAAAAGCTCACATCATGTTATCAATAATCTCAGGATTAAAGTTATATGGTTTAGAGATTTTTATTATGATGGCAATCAAGCTTACGGGGAATCAGATTTCTTTGAACTCCCTGAACAGAAAGAAGATTTTCATAAATATGTTGAAAGCTTGGAAGCTAAAGGGGGTGGAGATTTGCCAGAGTCATCCTTAGAGGCTCTTACAATGGCAATGCGTTCTGATTTTGTTCAAACGGGAGATAGCCGGAGACATATTATTGCGTTGTTTACAGACGATGGAGCTCATCCATTAGAGGATTATGACAAATTAGTAGAGGAGGCAGCAAAAGAGTCTTGTCGACCTACGATGTACCCGGATAACATGCCCAAGGACATAGAAGAATTTTATCGTATGTGGCAAAAAAAAGATGAAGAAACCCAAGAAGCATTGGGAGTGTCTAATCTTGATCCGAAAGGGCGAAGACTGGTATTATTTGCACCTGACGCATATCCGTGGAATGATTTGGAAACTGATTTGGAATATGTGTTTAGAAAACCAATAGAGGCTGGTCAAGGTGGAAAGGATTTAGTATCGGATGATATGGCTGCGATGCTTGCGTATTCGTATGCTGAGTAGTAATTAGTCTTTGTTATACATGCATTCTTTACGTGGCTTGTTTTTTACAATTGCAGACATGAAGAATGCATGTGTATTAGGATATTGTTTGTTTGTTCGAGGAAAGGAGACTGGCGATGATACCATTTAGCTTCCAAAAATCTGATATGTAATGACCTCTTGTCAAGTACAAGTTAACAGAAATCACCACAAAACTTTATTTAGTTGTCTGAAGGCACCCGGAAAGAGCCTCGGAGTATCAGTTCCCGGCATTGGCCACTCTGATATACGTGGATTGGTTACCGACAGGTCAATGGTCCGCCGTGAGCTCTACCGTCTAATTGCGTGGATCACAGATTTCTCTGTGCCAACATAGATTTATCGCAGATAGCTCGAACCTTGAAATGGCCGAAGCCCTTTCAGGATGTCTTCAGTTGTTACTTTAGTTACTGGCCAGATGTATGTGGCGCAAGCCATCTTACATCTGCTTGATTACCTGCTATAACAGCGGGATGATGATGTCAAGGCTGCGAAGCACCGCTGGCAGCGGCCTGGTCTTGATATCGGCAGCACGATGTTATACCTGTATCAGGTGATATGATCAGTCATCATGCCCCACATGAAACAGGCAAGCTCACGCGCAATCGCTGTTTTAGCTACATTGTGTTTCTTACTTTTTCCAAGAACCATTTTGTAGTATCGGCGTCTTAAGCGTTCATTGGCTTTATCTGCATAAGCAATAACCTGTGGTGAATTACCGGCTTGACGTGATTTCAGTTCCTTTGATTTGAATCCTATCTGACCACGGGCATAGCACTGGGAAGCTTCTGTAAGGAGCATACGCACATGACGATTTCCGGCTTTGGTAATGCCAAGCCTTGTCTGTTCATCACCGCTGGAATCCTCACCCGGTACAAGTCCCAGGTAGGAAGCAAATTTCTGTGCAGAAGCAAAACGCTGAAAATCGCCAACCTCAATCAGAACAGATAATGCGGTGTGAGTCTTGATACCGATGAAACAACAGAGTTTCTTAACCGATTCTCTGTATTCATCCTTGGAGGCAAGCTCCTCAATGCGTTTATCCAACCGTTCAAGCTTATCGCTAAGGGTAGTATAGGTCAGCAGATATTCGTCGAGGATTTCCTTATAAAGTGCCTCAGGCTTTAATGACTTAAGCCATTTGATGTGCGCTGCTGTCCAATGACTGTTTCCATCATAGCGATAGTTGTGGCGAAGACAAAATGCAAGAATCTGCTGCTTGACCTTTTTCAGTGCCAGTTTATGATCATCCCTCATACGGAGGAATTCTTTTGTTTCCTCGTCCGTTGCTGTAGGGATATGAACAGGACTGTAATTATGCTGTGCCAGACATTTGGCAATGATTTCAGCATCACGCCGATCAGTCTTAATTCTTCTTCTGCTGCACTGCTCAAGCATCGTTGTTGGCGCAAGTATCACACAGTTAACATGATGCTCTATTAATTGATGATATAAAGTATAACCGAGGCAACCCGCCTCATAACCGCATATAAAGTTAGCATCGTTTCCGTAGACGGTACGAAGAAACTCCAGATATTTCAGAACATTTTTGTAATCAGCTTCTGTTCTCTGGAAGTGGGAACCTTTCTCTGCATCGATTGTGTACGCACAAAATGTAAAACTTTCTTTGTGTACATCCATTCCTACGTAAACTGTGTTATAATTCATTTGATGACCTCCCTTTGTATGCGGTAATCCCTGTTACCATTGACTTTGACAATCTTTAGTATACAGGTAAATCCACGAACCTACAATGTGGAGGTCATTACATATTGTCTAATAAATCCAACTACCTCCATAACCATTGCCGAAGGCAAAACTTTTCGGTGACCGATTATTATGAATCGAGTCAGAATTCCGTAGAGGAATTCATAGGTTAAAGCGAAATTTGCCCCTAGGTATACGAAAGAACAAAACTTCATATTAAGTTCCAATTGACCGATATAAACGCACTTTTCATAACAAAAAAATTTGTTGTGAAAGGTGCGTGTTTTTTATGAAAATAAAGAAAGTTAACTCAGATGCCATTAAACTATACGAGACCAATATGGTAAAATTGAAAACTGCTGGAAATACCCGAGAAGTCCAGTTTATGGCTGGAAATAAT
>NZ_QUGZ01000001.1:0-590126 GCF_003479365.1 Coprococcus sp. AF16-5 | reverse complement strand
AAATCCACGAACCTACAATGTGGAGGTCATTACATATTGTCTAATAAAGGAGATGAGTGTGAGGACGCTTTACCAATAGCAGATGAGAGATATTCAATTGTATGTGATGGTGTTGGAGCGTCAGGTCTAACAAAGCATTGTTTAAATGATAAAAAAACGGGGACTCAAGTTAGACATACAAGCGCCTATTTGGGGTCAAGAATTGTATGCAATAGTGTAAATGACTACTACAATTACAATCTTGAAGAGTTTAATAGAACATTGTTGAACTGTGATAGTGTAAAAGAAGTTATAGAAAAATTTGTAAATGGATTAAAGAATTATGTGATAGAATCGTTGAATCGAAAAATGATGGAATGGAATATAACGCCATCAAACAGTAAAACATTTAAGGATTTTCCTACGACGTTAGCTTCTACGGTTTACATTAGCAATGGAAACAAAACGAGTGTATTAGTTATATGGGCTGGGGATTCTCGGGCTTATGTTTTGTCACGGGAAAATGGTCTTCAATTATTGAGTTTGGATGATGCTGTTGATTCTGAAAATAAAATGAATAGTGATTCGCAAATGACCAATGTAATTTTATATGGCGATGAATTTAAACTTAATTATGCCTTATATGAAGTTACTTCTCCGTGCTTAATTTTTTGCTGTTCTGATGGTTGTTTTGATTTCAGAAAATCACCTTTGCATTTTGAGTATGCGTTATTGTATACAATAATTAATTGTAAAAGTGGTAATTCTGAAAATAATATTGGAGAAATTCTGGCTGAAAATATTTTGGATGTTATGTGCAGGGAAATTGGTGATGATACTACGATGGCTGGTGTCATTGTGGGTATGAGTTCTATTGATGATTTGAAAAATACATATCAACCAAGAATGAAGGAATTTGAGAGTACGGTAGAAAAGATAAATACATATATTAATGACCTTAATGAGTATAAACGAGAAAGCGATGAGAAGAATAAAACAATTAGATTATACGCAAGTGAGTTTGAGACTTTGGTTTACAATTTAGTCACTTCATTAATGAACTTAGATAGTTCACTAGATGAATATACCTGGTTAGCGTCAGTAAAAGATTACAATAAATATAAGGAAAAAATCGAGTCGGCAAGTAGGCGAGATTATACAGAAGAAACTTATGGAGATGATAAAGCAAGAAAACTTTGCATGGATTTTCTTGTCGCTGACTATTTGAAGAATAAGTACTCACAAAGGATGAGAAGTTACAAAGATTCAAACTGTGACATTATTTCTGCCGGGAAATATTTATCTATGTGTGCGGAAATGTTACAGCATCCTAGCTTTAAAAAGAATGTGAAGTTGCAGAATAATTATGACGCTGAATCCGAGCTTAACATCAATTTTATAGTTAGTATATTAATTGAGCTATCAGAACTGTTAAATAGTGGTGACCCAATAATATCAGATCTTTGGGAACAGTCAAAGTATTTATCGCCAATATGGAGGGATGAACGTAACAAATATTTAGCAGATGGGTCATTGACACATAGGTTTGAACAAGTTATTGATGGACATGCAATTCAACCATTTGTAAGTAGTTTAACAGATAAGGAGTTGATAGAATACAGAAAAGGGATACAGGAGAAGAGTCAAAAACAACAAGTTCCTGACAAAAGCGCGCGAGAAATCATCGACGAATTTTGGATGAAGAATAAAGAAGAGATTATAGACAATTTTATAGCATATAATGGCGATATCTATAGTAATAAGTATGAAACAGAATTATACAATTTAGAACATATTCGATTGTATAAAGAGGCTAACCAGAATTTACCATCAATTTCTAAAAAGATTGAAGATGCACAGTCAAATGTGAACAGTGTATGGGATAGCTACAAAGATTTATATCAGTTATATACAAAAGCAAGTTTGAAAGGAGTACTTTAAACTATGCAAATATTAAATGGTTATGAGTTGGATGAGGTTGCATGGAAAGCAAAAGGCGGAGGTGGCATGTGTAATATTGCCACTAAAGACGGAAAAAAGTTTTTTATTAAAAAGATGTTATATCCTAAGTATCCGGTATCAAGCAAATTTTCTGATGATTATATATCAGAAAAAATTGAAGAGTGCGATGCATGGCTAAGATATCGCAAGAAAATAATTTCCTCTCTGCCGGGTGATGGTCAGGGTAATCTTGTTAAGCCAATAGAGTATTTTAGAGATGGCGCGACCTATTATGAGGTTGCATATTGCATTGATGATAATGGTAGTATACCTTATGATAGGATGTATGCGGAGTCAGAGGAAACAAGAGCTAGGATTATGCTTACTATATCAACCGTGCTAGAGGATATGCATAATAAGGGTATTGTGCATGGAGATTTAGATCCAGGTAATATACTTATTTCTCGTTCGACTGGCGGAAATTTAATTACAAAACTGATTGATTTTACAGATTCATTTTTTGCAGATAATCCTCCTGAAAGTATAATGTCTAAGGAGTATTGGTGGAGTCCGGAGGTCGCACTGTATAATCAGTATGAAGGCAAGGATAATCCGTTTCGAAAGTTGCTTTCGTGCAAAGCGGATGTTTTTTCGCTTGGAATAATTTTTCACCAGTATTGTACTGAGGGCGGCGAAGGCCCAAAGTGTACAGAATCTAGGGTGTGGAAGGAATTAGGAAAAGGGAATAAACCTAGAATTAATCCGAGCATTGAGCCTAGATTCAAGAATTTGATTGAGTCAATGTTAGAGTTAGAACCGGACAATAGACCTAGTATGGAAGAGGTTCATAGTACGCTGTTACACATATTAAAACCTGAATTAAAAGCAGCAGCATCGAAAGATGTGCCGGTTAAAACAGTAGTATCTTCTGGTGGTAGCTTAAAGGCAGAGCCATTAGGCGAGACGTTAGTACCCGGTGCTGGCAGACGGGGGAATGGTTCGACCGTGACAAATATTACTCAGTTAAGGAATCCGAGAAAAATCAAGGTAAGATTTAGTAATGGTGAGGAACAAATATATGATTTGCAATTCGCAATCCAACAGGGGTTTGTAGAACGGAGATAAGAAGTCAAATGATTTAAAATGCCATGAATCAAATATCACAGTTTATAATATTTGATTCATGGTAATATCTACGTTTTGAGGTAGTCAAGAATTAACATATAGAGATCTTTGCTACGGCAGGTAAGAAATTATTTGTTAGAGAGAAGGTGAGTATACTATGTCAGAACAAGACCGGAAATCCGTAAAATGGATATGTAATGAATGCGGATATGAAAATATAGTATATTGTAACCCTGGAGAATCCGTAAAATGTAGATGCTGCATGGCTTTGTATTATAGCCCTGCTAATAAGAATACTTCAAAGGAATCTAACAAATCGGTTAAGAAAAGTTACATTAAAGCACTATTAAAATGTGTATACTTTTTACTCTTATATGGGGTGTTGATTCTGATTGACTATAAAATGATGCTACTTCTATGCAAATTTATACTTGAGGCAATGCCAAGCACGACGTACAGCATAGTTGCAAACATGGTAAGTGCTTTTCTCGGGATATTTACTGCATATGGTGTAGTGGATATCAAGAATAAAAGTTTGAAAATAATTTTGACATGGATAAGTATGACTGTTATCAGTTTGATATATTTGTGGTGTTTTGTATTGGTGTATAGAGAATTTTTTCAAGTTTAAACATCAAATAAAGTGTATGACGCGTATTTAGTTTATACTTTTAATACTATCAATATTGAGGCGATGAACGAGGAAGGATTTTCATGAATTGGATTTGTGAGGAATGTGGGACTGAAAACGAAATAATTGATAAAGCCAAGAAGACTGCGACGTGCAGATGTTGCGGTGCTTCATGTAATTTAAACGAAATAAAAAAAACATCTAAGGTGGATGTAAAGCCCGTAATCGTGGAGGATGAGTCTTACAAAAGGGAGAAAGATACTGTTGACAAGGAAAGAAGCGATACGACCAAAGATTTAATAGATAAGATTCGTAAAGGAGAAAAATCTGAACGAAGAAAAAAACGAAAAAGCTTAGTTAAAGAGAATAGTCCATGGATATTATATTATTTAGTTGAATTAGTACTATCTGTCATTGCGGATTATTGGATTTTAGTACTGGTACTTGAGTATGGAACCCATTCTGTTGGAGATATTATATTGCTAGTATTTATTATTGGAGCGAGCGCAATCAGTGGTATGGTTATTGCTACAGAATATTTAGATGCCACGAGAAAAACAGCATTTAATGTTATTATATCTATTGTTGGTGCGGTATTTGCTAATTTTGTTGCTTTAGTTGCCATACTTATTGTTTGCATTATTATATATATAGTAGTGAAAATTGTAAAATTTTTTGCGTGATTAAAAATATCAGTAGTTATTAGAAAAAGTATATTTAGGAAAGGAATTTGTTATGCTCAGCAGAACTTTTGTTTTACCAGTGAATTGTTGCAATGTGCACAGTAAATTTTATGCACGATATGACACTGATTATTATGGAGATTGGGTGCTTACTTATGGACTTAAAACAGTCCCCACTGATGTTGGTATTGAACAAAATGGCAGTAACTCATTTGATATAGATATTTCAAATTCAAAGCTAGGTCCTCAGTATAGATGTCCTTATTGCGGAAACAAGGAATTTGTGAGGTGCGGGAGTTGCAAGAAATATACTTGTTATTCGGGGAATGGTAGGTTTATATGTGACCATTGTGGAAGCACCGGAGAGGTCACAGGAACAATAAAAAAAATAGAAGGGAATAGTTTTAACTCACAGAGCTGATATGAGTATATACAAATTTTCTAGCCAAGAATATAACGTATACAATAAAATAATAAATGCGCTGGATAATAAGTTAACGCAGATTAGTCTACCGATATTTTCAACCGATAAGATCTTGAATTTGTATGATAAGGCAATAAGCAAAAGTAAAAACGGGATATTATATGTACCAGGGAAAATAAAAGTTATTAAAAAGATAAGCTATATGATACTGTATGTAAATACTTGCCCAGAATATGAAAAGAGAGTAACTTTTTACAGCGGAACGGAGTTTGAAATACAAGATATAATTAGCAGTGCAATGAAAGAAGCTGACAATGTAGGCAGATTAATGAATGTTTATAAGTACTTTGTGGATAATTTTGAGTATGAGGAAGTTGATGCGGAAAATAAAAAATTCCATTATCCTGCAAGTCCTTTTTTATATAAAAGGGCTGTCTGTGATGGATTTTCACTTGCATTTTCCTATGTTATTAATCGAGTGGGCATTGAATGTGGCGTAGTAAGCGGTTATGGGACAAAGGAATCGTATAATAGCGAGCATATGTGGAATATTGTTCGCTTGAATGGCAAGTATTATCATCTTGATGTGACATGGGATATAAGTACAAAATCGACAGGAAGCAGGTTCCTTGATTACTTTTTGATAGATGATGCATTGGCAATGAGAGACCACATATGGAAGGATAATGCTATTGAGAATTGTAACGACCTTTCACTTGAATATTATATGAGAGAGAAGTTGGTATGCAGAAATCATTTGGATGTATTTAAATTGTTCATAAATAAAATAACACTAAGAGAGCCCGAGATTGGCTTTAGATATTTAGGATTGAACGGAGATGGTATGAATACAGATGTCATGCTTAATATATTAAAAGATGCTTTTGAAAAGTGTCGAAATACATATTCGAATGTTAGTTATGGTTATAACGACACGGCCAGTACTGGGTATATTAAGATTGACTATTAATATGTGATAAACACAAGCGATTAGTTATTCCGCTAGTGCTATAAGAAGTTAAGATAAATTATAAATTATTGATTTGATCATAAGAGTTTTAGCAATAACAAATGTGTCGACCTTATTTGTCTTGGTTTTGCGAATGTTATTCTTTCACATCTGAGACGTCTTAATAGGGTTGAGAACACACACTTTGTAAAGCTCGGCAACAAGGTATCGAACAAGGTTGTCGCCGTAGTGTGCCGTCGATTCAAGACCGATGATGATGCTGTCCTTATCGAATGATTCGAGTTTGGAAGTCAGCAGTTGGAAGCCATCAGCGTCATTTGTAAATTTGAACGGCTCGATGAGTATTTCGCCATCTGAAGATATGGCAGCGGCGAAATGGTTAAGTTTGGCAATATCAATACCAACGTAAATCATGAGGTTGTACCTCCCTTTCATAAAGTCTGATACCGTGATATCCACCATCGATTATCATCGTAGACTTGATTGAAATAAGTACTCATTGGAACAATGTGCTCCGGTACATCCAGCATATAAACAATTCAGATAAAGGTAGCGGCAATACACTCCAGTTGAGTAGTCAAGCTACAGGAAAAAATCAAAAGTCTACAGTATCTGAATGTATTATAACCACGATATTAAAAGAAAGGAAAAGTGTGATAATTAACTTCCTAATTATCATACAAGTGTTAAAATTAATATTCATTTTAACCACAATGAATATGACAATACAGTTAAATTTGAAGGCGTTAGTGTAACGTATACAGCAAGGAATAATTTCTATGAAGAATTACATACTTCGTGGTAATTTTAACAGTTGGGTGAATAGTGATTACTGTGCCCTTATGGATATGGATTAATGCGCTTAAACTAAAAAACATCATTGACGACAATGGTGACAACAGCATATATGTGGAACTCTACAAGACCCTGTTGCATGACACGAAATATGGGATAATCAGTAATGTAGGTTTTTAGGATTGGAAAAACGTGTTTTAGGAAGTACGAGCTGTAATTCGTCAGTTGACGTGATATCTGATGAAATCGGGTAATACGATTGAAGCGCAGAGACAGGAGGAGTTAGCAAAGAGAATGAATAAAGAAGTAGAAAATCTTATAAATAGGCTTCAAGGGAAGATGAGTGAAAATGCAGAAAAATTAAGTTTTGATACAACAATATCTTTTACTGAGAAGATTATTGATGTTGCTAAGGAAATACAATTAACATGCAAACCGGTTAATTCGTATTTTTACAATGGATGCAGATTAACCATTCAAGGAAGAAATGCTTTAGAAGAGATAAAAAGACATTTTGAAGCTAAGGAGGCTAAGGTAAATTTTAAATTATTGATTCGAAAAAAAACAGATAGATGTATGACTAGCACAGGAGGCTTTTATCTTGAGTTTATTAAGAACAATATTGATAATTTCCATTTAAAAGGATTTTGGTATCAGGAGTTGTTTGGTAATAAAATAAAATCTGTCGAGCTTGTGTGCGATGTGACGTTCAACCCTAAGAAAGTATATAAAATTATGGATGGTGTTAATATGGAATATAACAAATGCTGTGGTATTGAAGTGGATTATCCAAGGGACTACTTTGGAAACTTAAGTATTTCTGATGGGCAAAGATACAAAAAACATGAGAAAGTCAAGGCAATGGCTGATTATTTATCTTCATTTCCCATAGAAAAAATTACATGGGCGTTGGAAGAACAAGAGGGTAATGTTATCAGTAGCTATTTCTCTTATAGAACTGTAAGTCATGTTGGTTCCTATAATTATAATGTTATTACTGTTGATCAACAGGAAGCGAACCCTTATGACTATGGAATTGCAAATAGCTTTAATTGGAGAGGAATGGAGTGGGCAATAATTGAACTGATAGCTGAGAATATGAAAAAGAAATATCAATCATTGGAGATAACAAGAATTTATAACGATTATGAAGATGGTACGACATTTGTTGATTATAGATATTATGTTCCTAATCCCAAAGTATTAGAAGATATATAGATAATGATTGTTTAAAGAAGGTGACGCCCATGCGTTTTGCATCGCAAGAATTTTTTGACAAATTGAAAGAATCCATAATGGATGAAAATAGTGACGACAGCATATATACGGAACTCTACGAGGTTCTGTTGCATGACACGAAATACAGGATAATCAGGAATGTGGGATTTGAAGACTGGGAAGATGTGTTTCAGGAGGTTGCATGGTCGGTGATACGCCAGTTGCCGCGATATCTGCTGAACTCGGAGGACATGCATGAAGCACAGAGACAGTCGTGGTTGAATCGGATTGTTGACGGAAAGTCAGCTTCGTGGCTTAAGAAAAAATATAGGATGAATAAGCAGAAGAAAGAAGAGCAGGGAAGTCAGACGGGCTCCAAGCAGCCCAAAAACATAGTTTTGTCTTTGGATATGCTGCATGAAATAAACGAAGAGACGCATACCCCGATTAAGTTAGCTGAGGGGTCTGATTCGACGAAGAGCCCGGAAACGATAATGGTTGAATCGGAAGTGAGCAAAAAGCTTCTAGAAAAGCTGACACAGCTCTATTCAATCAATACGTCGCCGGAGAAGCTGATTGCGTTTACTTATTCCAGACTGATTTTCCCGTACATAGGAGATGTGGTGAGCGGTAAACCGTCGAAGGTATATGAACATTTGTATGGCTTTAGATTGTATGATTTATATGAATGCATGGTGGACGATCTTATGTCGGTTATAGACGGCTTTATTCCGAAGGAGACATTCTTGCCGCTTCGGGAGAAACTTGATATCATAGACAGTGATGGACATGCCATAGGCGAGAAATCGTTTGACCTGCAGGTAAGACAGATTACCGATGGAGTGCATAGGATTCACAAGAAGCTGGACGCTGACCGTGATGAGGAAACGAAGAAAGAACAAAAGCAGGAACAGCAGGAAGGAGGCTCGGATGATGACAGAACACCTGAATTTTGAGGATATCGTTGATGCGATATATGCAGATGAGATGACGCCGGACAATATGCGATTGATACACCGCGTTCAGGCGCATGTGATGAAGTGCGACAGCTGCAGGCACATATATGATACGATACAGACCATAGGAGACTGGCGTGAGGACGAGTTAAGTGATGAGAAGTTCGCTGCGGTGTCTTTCCCTGAGCTCCTTAAAAGCGCAGCTGTCAGCTTGTCCGTGAGTATCTCAAATGGCTGCAGGCTTGCTCTTGACGGTATACAGCAGCTTGCCTCAGGGCTTGATTACAGCTTTGAGCATCCGTTAGCGCTTGCCGCTCGAAGTGGAGCCGGTGATGAGGATATGTCGCGTCTCGTTGATGAAGAAAATGACTACAATCGCATGACACTTGATGATAAGAAACTTACAGTCAGTCTTGATGCGGAGGATTGGGAAGGCGGCAATCCGGTTTTGATTGTGACAGATGCGGATAGGAATGTGTGCTTTTGTGATGAGATGAAGTTGTTGGACGGAAGATACACGGCTGTTGTTGCAGTTCCGAATGATGGAACATATGACATCATGATCGGAAAGACGGATAAGGAAAATAAATGAATGATGAACTGATACAGGTTATAGAAGATTTAAAGATGTCAATATACGAAGATATGGGAGCAGAGACAAGCCCGAATGAGGTAGAGCAGTATGTCTCTGCCCTTTTATTGTGTTTGGGAATATCCGGCAGGGCGAAAGATCTTCCGGCTGTGATGGAGAGTATAAATATATATGCTTTTATTGACATGTATGATTATGTGTTATCTGCATGGAATGACAGGCACGGCATGGAAGCATGCAGAAAACTTGCAGAACACAGCGCAGAGACTGTGAATGGACTTTCGTGGAAGAACAAGTTTACATTTCAGGTACTATTGTTGGAGAATCTTTTGCTTCTGTACCAGACCAATAGAATCGAGATATTTGCACAATATTATGACAGGCTGGATTTGGACATTTTGGGCGGGCATATATATGAGTATCCTGAATTTTATGCCGGTGTATTCTCGGAACTGACGGATGTTGTTCATGACAGAAACGGTATGCGGATGGGGCAGATGCTGCTTGATTTGCTTCCGCATATAGACGAGGCTGCGGACACGGATTATGTGCTCTGTCTGGCGAATCTGTGCGAGAGTGCCACATGCTGCGCTTTATATGATGAGATGAGCGGATATTATGAAAGGCTTGGGGAATATCGGGAATGCTGTTATGCGGATATGGCGTATCTGTTCCTTTTGACAGACCTTTACATGGCGCAGACGGCGGCGGAGAAAAATACGCATGGAGACAGAGAGAAAGCGGAACATCTGCTGAATCAGATTGGAGAACATATATCAGATGTAGAGGATTCAGAGCTGAGAGAAGAACTGCAGATAAAGTATTTGCTGGAGAGGTCAAGAACTGCGATTGTCGGAGGGGATTATGTATCGGCGCTTCGATATACAGAGGACGGATATTCTGTTTGTAAAAGCAGCATGGAAGCTCATGCTGAATATTTACTTTTATTCCTGAATAACATGGCAATCGCCTTTGCGAATCAGGGAGACGCTGAATCATGCAAGCAACGTCTGGACGAGGGGCTTTCTGTTATATCAGAGTATCATCTGGAGGAGAGTACCGGCGCGGCATACCTCAGCAACACGTACAGTAGTCTTGCAAATGACGCAGCTGATGAAACATCAAAAGAGCAGGTGAGGAATCTGCTTGGAAAATGCAGACCGGAGAATGTATCATTCAGGGATATTCCGTTTGTACTTAACAGCATAAAGATGAATCTGCGGGCAGGCAATGCGGGTAGAAAAGAGAAAACTCTTATTCTGAACATGCTGGAGCACATTGAGAAGTTATTACTGCAAGAAAAATCAAATGAATTGTGGCTTTTCTATCTGGATGTCAGGACTGCATATTTTATAGTGGTGAAAGATGCAAGGCAGAGCCGATTGTGGTTTGACCGTATGTATGAATTCAGTCAGCGCTGCTTTCCGGATATGGAGATGGTTATAGATGTAATCTGCGATAACATCTCATTTGTCAGAAGAATGTTCTCGATGCAGGAGTTGAAAAGTCTGTTATTTACGCTGGTCAGGATTACGCCGATGCGCTTGACGGAGCTTGTGCTGTATCAGGAGCAAAAGTCCATGTTCGCAAGGATGTCCAGAATCAATCTGTTTTTTCACATTGTCGTATCATTTGTGTACGATGGGAGTATCGTGTGTTCTGACGTAGAATTGCTGGAGATATTCGGAAACCTCAAGAGTATCTGCCCGGATATACTTTCAGCCAGGCGGGAGTGCCTCTCGGATTGCGACCGGAAGAGTTATGAGGAACTTTGTAGGGTGGAACGCAGAATCATAGAACTTGACATGGCAAGATACTTTGGACATGAGACAGACAAGGAACAGCTCACGGAGCTTGACGACAGGAAACGCAGCGTTGAGAACAAACTGTATGCCAAGGCGCAGCCGAAGGTAATGGGGTGGCTGTCTGCAGATGAGCTGATAGGCAGGCTGCCGACAGACTGCCTATACATTGACTACCTTCAGTTTGTGACTGATTATGAAAAGCCGACCGAGAAGAATATGCGGTATGCGGTGCTGACGGTTGTTAAAACAGAGCAGGGATGTCGGATTTATCGTCAGCCTGTGATTGACGCCTATGAGGTCAGACAGTTATGTAATATCATAGATAAGAGAACAAGGGGTAATCGCTCTTATGATAGGAAGCAGAGTGCTTCGGGGTGGCTGTATGATGTGTCGGTATCAAGAAAACTGTATGACATTCTGCTTCGTGCTTCTGTAGAAAGCTGTCATGTACAGCCAAGGCCTGACAGACTGATTATTTCCGGTGACATAGAACTTCAATCTTTCCCATTTGATATGCTCACGACAAGCAGGGGAAGTCGGCTGCTGCAGGAGTTTAACGTATGCTATGTGAATTCTATGCGGAGCATTCATCACGATGTCTATGTGAATCGTGATGAGGGAGCTTTGGTGATTGGAAATCCGCAGTTCACGCTTGATAAAGAGAAAGTTTTATCGGGTGAAAATGAAGAGAAGAAGCTGTCGGTACTTCCGCTCAGCAAGGTGGAGGCGCAGACGGTAGCGGATTTTCTAGGTGCAGGAATCAAGCAGAAGATTGCAGCACGGAAAAATTTGCTTGAGGAAGTGCATGTTCCGATTCTTCATATAGCAACACATGGGGATTTTCGGCAGGATGAGCATTTTGACCCTGCAGCCGGACCGTTTGAATATGACTATCCGATGCGGCACAGCTGTATATTTCTTGCCGGAGCAAATGATTGGATTGTGTCAGGCGTGGAAACAGACCATTATGGAAATGGTGTGGTCAGCGCGGAGGAAATCTGCACATATGACTGGGGCGGAGTGAAGATGGTTGTGATGTCTGCATGTCTCACGAATACAGGAGACATCAGTTACACAGATGGACTTATAGGTATGCACACTGCGCTTTGCGCGCAGGGTATATCTGCGTGCGTGATGAGTCTGTGGGAGGTCGATGATTTTGCTGCGGCTGTTTTGATGTCCAGATTCTATCAGAATCTCCGCACGATGGAAGTGACGTCTGCCTTGTGGGAGGCAAAGAAATACATCATGACGGTCACGAACGGAGAACTTGCTGACGCAGGGTGGTATGGGGAGCAGAGAATCAGACGTATAGGACTTGCGGCTGATGAGATGAGAAGGCTGTCACAGCTTCCTGCGGGTATACGCTTGTTTGAAAAGCCCGTTTACTGGGCTGGGTTTGTGGCAGAGATTTGACGGTTTGATACAGGAGGAGAGGAACAAATGGCGATAATAAAAGAGCATATCAAATGCTGGATAATATGGTGAAGCTGTTGAATCTTCTTTAAAAATGTATGTTTACTAAAAAAGTTTAAATCATCTAAAATTTATGCGTCATTTCTCGCATGCCCTTGGATATATTCCATGTAAGTTATTTCAAATGGCATAAGAGGAGGCGCATTTTTTATGAACAAAGTACAAGAATCCATTGAAAAAAATATTGAAAAGTTAAATATTGATGCGAAGGCAAAGACTGCCTTGTACCAGATTCAGACGATTGCCAGATCGGATGCTTCATATTGCAAGCAGCTTGTTCCAAACTTGCTACTGGTGAGTCCGTCCGGTGCAGGCACAACGGAGTACGGGAAAGTATACAGCCGGATTATAGATGAGAATCATATCTATGATATTCGGGGATTGAGTACTTTCCTTGAACTGGATTTTCCATGTGATGATTCACCGCGCGAGTACAATCTGTTTTTCTCGTCGCCACGTGTGGCGGCTTCAACGCAGAATAATTTTTATGGCACATTTTTGTTGTCTTTCTCACGTTTTGAGGGCAGGGATTTGTTTACCAATCCGTACTTTGATACGCTGCTTGAGTTTGTAGAGCAGAACAGGGATAACATGCATTTCATTTTTCATGTGCTCCCGGAGTTTACGGAAAAAGAGAAGCTCCAAATGTCGTTGAACAGGATTCTTCACATGGTAAGGGTTGAATTTGACCATCCAAATCTGGAGATGTCAACTGAATATGTCTGGACAAGACTTGCAGACGTGGGTATCTCGCTTCCGAACACATATAAGGAGAAGTTCAAGACGGCATTGTCAGGGTGGATGGAGCAGACAGAGTTTGACGGATACGGTTCATTGGAACTGATAGCCAAGAGGATGCAGTATGAACTGTTTCTGATCGGAATCGGAAATGTTGACATGGAGTGCTTTGAGAAGGCAGTTAATAAGGCACTTCCGGATATTACGGTGTCAGAGGGAAACAGTGTTGGATTTTGTATAAGCGGAGGTGGCAGATAATGGTAAATGCAACACATATTACGGAAGAGGTTCGTTTCGAATCGGAAGAGGAGATTAAAGACAGATATACAGAGGTAAATTTTGAATCGGAAAAGGTTAAGGGCGCTGGCGTTCCGGTTATCAGTACAGGAAGAACTGCATATGTAGATGACTCAGAGGCTTCAACTTTTGTCGTGGGTGCGTCCGGTAGCGGCAAGACTCGTAAGGTGCTAATGCCGTATACATTTTCCTGTATACGGAAGAACGAGAATTTGATTATTCATGATCCAAAAGGAGAGATCAACAAATACATGTACAGAGACCTTGAGAAAGAGGGTTACAAGGTTATTGTTCTTGACTACAGAAGACCTCTTCGCGGCGACAGATATAATCCGCTTGAATATCCGTCCAAACTATACAGGGAGGGGAATACATCAAGAGCTGCGGAAATGTTTCAGGCGTTTGGTGAAACGATGTTTTCAGATCGCAAAAGTGAGAAAGATCCATACTGGAATCTTACTGCCTCATCATATTTAACAGGTTTATCCTTACTTCAGGCAGAGTTGCTCCCTGAAAAAGAGTGCACAATCAATCATTTATATGATTTACACATCCAGGGCGATAAGAAATATGGGTGTTCGAAGTACATCAAAGAGTTTTATTGCCGCCCCGGAGCAAAGGAATCATCTTCATACAAGCTGGCGGCTCCGGCAATTAACGCTCCGAATGACACCCAGGGTGGTCTGTATTCTGTATATACGTCTTGCCTTACGCCGTTCATATTGAACGAGGACATTATGGATGCGACCGCAAACAGTACATTTGATGTGAGAGACCTTGTGGAGAAGAAGTGCGCGATATTTATTATCACAAAGGATGAGGGAAGCGTATACAACAAGCTCATTTCAGCAAATATTGACCAGATCTACGAGAGATTGATTGATATTGCCGAGGAAGAATACGACGGCAGATTGCCAAGGAGAATCAACTTCATTCTTGATGAATTCGGCAATCTGGCTGAGATAAACAACATGCAGGGTAAGATTACTGCTGGCAGAAGCCGTAACATTCGTTGGCTGATTGTCTGTCAGAATATGGAACAGCTCAATCTCTTATATGGGGATAAAGGTGCGTCCATCATCTTTGGCAATTGCGCAAACATTGTATATTTATACTCGACCGATATTAAGCTCTTGCAAAGAATATCAGCCATGTGCGGCTTGTATTCCGATGAACTGACCGGTGCAAGACACCCATTGATGTCGATGGATCACCTGAGGTATCTGAATAAGGACAAGGGAGAAGTTCTGCTTCTTCTTGAACGGGCTCGACCGTTTGTAGGATATCTGCCGGATATATCTGCATATCCGTTGTCTCCGACACAGCATGTCAATGTGAGTGAGAGGAAGAGACAAACTTTGACGCCAATAGATTTTCAGGAGATTGTTAATAAACAGAAACGTGAGCAGATGGCTGAAAAACGGGCTGAGGATGAGCGCAATGAGCCTGTCATTCCGCCTGAGGACATAGACAAGATGATAGCGGAGATTGATCGCAAAATTGCTGAACTAGAAGAGGAAGAACGCGAGGAAAAGAAGCGGGCGCAGATTCACAAGAAAAGCAATAGCAAAGGAAAGAAAGCTAATAGTAGAAATAACAAGCATGAGCTGAAGGACGATGACAGTGGTGATGAGAAGTCATAGAGTTCACAAGTGTGCTTTTCCCAAAAAAATTATCGCTGAAGCTGTGATATTGTAGGCTTAGGCAAAAGATTTGTCCGCACATGCGACAAAATCGGAAGGTTTGTTGATATACATAATATTTTAATGCTTGATGGTTCGAGGATGGAAATTTCCCAAAATGATGCGATTGCCTATGTGATGGAAAAGGTAAACGATGATATATGCGATTTTGGAAGTCCTTTTCTCGATGATGAGGAGGACAAGTTAAAAACAGGAGAATATAATGAAAATGTTGTTTTTTCACTTGATTATTTTGACAGGTTCCTGACTGGTAGATATGACTTGGAAGATTACAGGGAAGCGAGAACATATCATTTTATAGTTAAACTGTTAGCAGCATATTTGCCATCTGATAAGGATGTATTAGACTACTTCTTCGTGCTGTCAGATGTGTCAAAGAGATTAACTAAGGATAGAAGCCTCAGCTTTATCAGAAATGGTGTGTATTGGAAGTTGAACGAATTGCATTTAACAGGAAAGCTGTCGAGTATAATTAACGATAAGGACAAGTTAAAAAAGAAACTCCTACAAGATGCATATTGGGAAGATGATTCTATAGACAATGACACTTATGAAAGCGATTGTGCTAAATATGTGGGCTATTTTTCCATAGTGAAGGGAAGGATAGTTGCCCATAAAGAGGAAATCAGAAATGCCATGTGCATTGGAGATATGCTGTTTGCAAAGTGGCTGGATAGACCGGGAGTGGTTTCATACAATCTTGAGTCTGGCGCATACGAAATCCAGTATAACAGAGAACTGACAAAGGAAGAAGTTCAGTTGGTACTTAATGCATATCATATTGTTTATGCGGCTTATTGCGTTAGCGTAGACAAGTGCCGTCTTGATTGACTACACCATTATTATACTAGGAGGTGAGTTGCTGTGCATAAACCTATTTTAGCGGTTACAGGAGATACACATGGAGAAGAAGGCAGATTTCTTTATCCAGAAGAATCAGCAAACAAGCATTTGCAAAAAGGAGATTATTTGTTTATCTGTGGTGATTTTGGCTATCTGTTTGACGATTCATACAGAGAAAGGCAATTCCTAAAATACCTTGCAGAAGATGTGCCGTATACCATTTGTTTTTGTGATGGAAATCATGAGAATTTTGATTTGATAAATGCTTATGATGTTACAATTTGGAATGGCGGTAAGGTACATATTATAAAAACGGATGAAAATGGGACTCCTAAAGTCATCCATTTAATGCGAGGACAAGTATACGAAATAGAAGGAAAGCGAATCTTTGTTTTTGGTGGTGCGTATAGCATTGACAAGGCCATGAGGATTGAGGGAAGAAGCTGGTGGCCACAGGAGATGCCAAATGAGGAAGACATGAGCGAAGCAACCAGGAATTTAGAGGCTGCTAATTGGAAAGTGGACTATATACTTACACATGCAGCTCCGGAAGAAACAATGTCAATTTTTCATCCAGAGCATGTACATGAAATGCCACTTAACGGTTTCTTAGAGTATATTCGTGAAAAAACGCAGTATAAACACTGGTATATGGGGCATCTTCATCGTGATGAAGATGTGTGGCGTCATCAAACAATTCTATGGTTTTCACTTCGGAACATGGAAGACAATACAGAATTCAGTTAGTGAAAGGAAAATTACGAGTGATATGAGTGAGGATTGGAGGAATGAATGTGCTGTACATAAAGAAAGTAAGACTGAAAGATAAGTCAACGCTCAGCAAATTTTTATATGTAATATTGCATATTTGGGTTGGCGGATTTATTGGAATTTGGTATTTTTTCTGGCTTTCACTATTCACCAGTGTGCCGTCATCGCTGTATGATGATTCACCTGTCTGGCTGTTTGGTTGCATGGTATTAGTCTGTTCGATTGGAATAGCAGTTACATTTTCCGCTCGAAGGACTTGTAGCAATGTGATCTGTAATATAGCGGCAGGCTGTGGGCTATATGTAATTTTTCAACTTGGCTGTTATTCTGTCGCTACTCTGATTGCGATAATGGTTGCGGCTGCTATTTGCTCCGGTGTTGGAATCGTAAGGATTTGCCTTAGACATACCGGAGCAAGGACTGTGAGCAGGCAAAGATTGGCGATGGCGCGAAGAATTCGCGTCAGGGATCTTATTAGACGGAATGCTTGTATTGCCTGTGGAGTTTGTGCAATCCTGATTCCGCTTGCAGTGGGTCACACAGATTGGATGAAATTGTATGAAATCTATTGCAATCAAATGAATCGATCAATGGGAAGCAATGCTGATTTTGATTATGCGGCGACAAATTACTATGAAGATCACGGTATTGAAAAAAACTTTGATACAATCAAACGGATTTACGATAATGATGAGTGGCAAAGTCTTGCTACTGAGCAGAAAAAAGAAACAGTGAAAGCAATCTTTGATTGTGAATCTAAGTATCTTGGCGTGCAAAATGCCGTGTCCCTTGAGTTTTCGGATAATCTTCCCAGCTCTCTGTATTACGAGGTTAGGGCTCAGTATGACTCGAATAATAGAAAAATAACGATAAAAGATGGACTTCTCGATTACGATAATGATGAGGTTTTTATGGTGATTGCTGAGGAAGTCTACCATGCATATGAACACGACATGATGGAACTTTATTCACAAACGCTGACAGAGTCGCAGAAGTCCTTATGGTGTTTTAAAGATGTGGGGGCATGGATTAAGAATAATGATTCGTATGTGATAGGCGGCAATTCCAGCTATGAAGCATATGAATCGCAACCCATTGAAGAGGCGGCAAAGGAATACGCGACTTATTCATGGGTTTCGTACATGCAAAATATAGGGGATGTTGTAGATGTATGCTATACCGATGAAAATTCTGATTGAATTCATGCGACATTTTACCGGATAGCAAGGATATATTTTATAGCTTCAAATCACAGGAGGTGGTCGTATGTTTGGAAACGAAAGCAAGACACAGGCAGAGATTCTGAAAATGGAACCATATGCGAGGTTTCTTCGACAGTTTGATACATTGAAGGATGTCAGCGGGGAAACGGTACATATTCGTATTGCATCCGATAATATTGCTCGGAACGAAGATAAGGCAATCGGTGGATTTGAATTAAATCGGACATATACAAGATGGTATGACCTTAGATTTGTTTTCAGAACTGTGTTGGATAAGAAGGATGATTTACAGCAAGAGAAGTTCTTCGTATACCATGAGCTCCTTACGGAATTCGATGAGGAATTTCGAGATTGCTTGATGGACATGGCAGAAGATATTAGTAAGAAGCAGGGCTGCATGTTTATATCTTCGCTCGCAAAATCCTGTGAGGTTGAGGCAGCAGTGAAAGCAAAAAACAGATTCTCTTTATCGTATGAGGTGGGATGCGAAAAAGAGAATGCGCGTGAAATCTGCTTGCAGTTGATCAGTCATGACGTGGCTATATTTGCAAGGAGTTTCTGATACAAAGATTTATTAAAATTTACAAGGGAGATGAACACTATGTCAATGAGTAATGAAACAACAAATGATGCAAACGATTTAAATACCGTGTCGGAGGGCAAATCGCCGTTTACAAGTACAGCATTAGGTTACATCGTCGAGCATATCTTACTTGCGGCGGTGCTTGGATATGATCTGCTACATTTCCTGCCAAAGTTCATTCGGATAGCAGCCTTTGATGAGTCGGTGGTTTGTCTTTCGGTCTGCCTGCTGATTAGTTGTGCAGTCGGGATTCTGATTACATGGCGTGACAGGAGGTGGCAATATATCTGTGTGAATGTACTTGCCGGACTTGGAGCTTATGTCGCTTGGACATTTATGGATTATCATCTGTCATCAGACAGATTCCGATTGATACTGACGATAGAGGTGTGTGTAGCGATTGTTGGTATGGGTTTGGCTGTATTTAGCCGGAAGAAAAATGAATCGGTAGATGGAAGAGGTAATGTTCCGGGATTGCAGATCGCTTGGCTGGGAGCCTGCCTGGCGGCTGTTACAGCTTGCATTTTTATGCCAATCTCTGTGAAGTGTATGGATGACGCGGAGATCAAGAGCACATATTATGAAAAAGTCGGCTATGATGCTGTAGCCGATGATGCCTATGAGCCAACATATGTATATGGAGATGAGTATTCTCTGGATAATAATATCGAAACCATCAAGAACATTGATGACAGCATTTGGCCGACGATTTCCGATGCGGAGAAGGAGGCAACTTTACAGGCTGTAGCTTACGCCTATGCAAATGATCAGGGACTTGGCAGTAAGATGCAATTTGTATTCAGCGATGATTCTTACGAGGATGAGTATGGGAAGTATGAATATAATGCGGATCAATCCACGGTGTATATCAGTACAGAATGTCTGTCTGATTCTGAAACAGCTTGTCAGGCGGTGATTCATCAGGTGTATCACATTTATCAGCAGGAACTTTGTGATATCTATATAACACTTACAGACACGCAACGCGCTTTTTGGAAGTTTGATAATTGCGCTGCATATATACGTTATCTGAATGGAGATCCTCTTCTTGGTTATGAAAATGATGACGACAAGAGAAGTTTTGAATTTCTTGCAGAATTAACAGGTGAAACGGAAACGCGATCTTATAGAAATCACGTGTATGATTATCTGAATCCAGACCAGGAAGATTAGGGGGTGATGATATATGAGATTATTAGATGTAGACGGAGAATATGGCTGTATTGCAAGCTGGGTCACTCCCGAGATATCGGAAGGTGGTAGAAAGGTAGTGCTGCACAATGAATTTCTGGGTAAAGAGAGGGAACTGAATCAGTATGAGGCACGTCTCCTGTTTAGTATGACCGGAAACAATGATCCGATTGTGGACAGATGTTCTTCTGATATCTGCAACAGCTTGTGGAAAGAATCATATATCGAGAAAGAGGACATAAGAGAACACGAAATATTGGAGTTTGCCGCTACGATTCAGGAGAGCATAGATGAAGAAAAGGGTGTGACAGGTCACGTAAAGACAGAGGTGGACGAGACCGGAGAATATGTAACGGAGCTCGTATGTGAGGAGGCTCTTACAGAAGCAAAAAAGGTTTATAAAGAGCAGTGGAGAACATACAGCAAGTCGGCTCATCCGATGTTATGGACAGTCGTGTTATCCCTGTTGGGTGTAATATTATTTTCCTTTGGAGCAACCTTGTTGCCTCGGGCGTTGATTTCGGCTGCTGCAAATGACATGGAATGGGAACTTGGTGGATTTTTACTTATGATGTTAAGTACTGTGGTTGTATTCCTCTTAGAAGGGTTTCCGAGGGATTTGTGTCATGGTGCTGTCGGCAGGTTGTTCGGAGCCCGTGTCATTTATAAGGGATTTTTAAATGGTTCATTGCTGCATGGCGATTGGTATCTGATAGATGACTCTGTGGTTATCGGGAAATATTATGCAATCCGAAGGATGCACATCAGGCTTGCCGGCGCATATTGTGACTTCTTGATTGCTTCGATTTTGTCAGGAGTGTTGCTTCACACGGAAAATACAATTCTCTATTGGATTGTCAGCGGAATGTTGTTTGGCATTCTTATAAGGTGCGCGGTACATTTCTTTCCGTCATTTTTACATGAGGATTGTATCCAAGTGTTAGATGCAATGATGCATGCAAATCACATTTCCTATGGACTGAGTTATCTTGGCCGACTGTTTCGTGACAGTGATACAAGGCATGAACTTCTGGCTCAAAGGGGAATCCATGCAGTCGGCGCTTTGCTTGTGTGTGCATTGATAGTGTTTCTCCAGATTATAGGGCATATAGGATTTTGGAGCTTGATCATATTTTATGTCGGATTGATGGGGTGATGATTATGGCGTTTGATATAATTAAGTTATTAATATTGGGTGTAAACAGTGGGTATTTCCTTTATACGGGAGCTGCTCAACGGGATCTGATTGATGGCGGAATTGGAGTATTGCTGTTTTTTGTTATGATTGGAATGGTTGGCTTTACATCCGGGCATGAAAGCCTGTGGTCATTTTTGTTTGCTTTTATTGTGATAATTCCGTGTAATATCAAGGTTACAGAGTTGTTGCTGTTCGATATGATGTACAAAAGGTATCCGGATAGCTTTAACATGCTTTATGTAACGGATTATCCGTTTAAAACATTTTGTGTGGCATTTTCAAGATTGTCGGTATGGAACAAAGTCTTTACGGTAAATATGGGTGTATTTATTTGTGTTATTATACTTATGGCGGAGTTATATGCGACAGGCTTGATCGTTCGAACAATCTGGTCTGATCAAAAAAGAGACACTTTCCGCTTATTTGTACCGGCAGAGAAAGCTGAACAGGAAGATGACGTTACTATGCGGGTGACTTGGTCAAGAAAAAATATGTATTATTATGCTCCTGAATCAGAGACGGATGATGAAGAGGATGTTAATAAGAAAAAAGTAGAGGAATTCGATTGGAGGAGAGAATTTGCACTTGAGGGTGATAAACCGGTAGGAATAGTCCGTTATAAGAAACGTTCAAAGAATTCATCAATTACGAACCGGTGACATTTGAGTAGCTACTTGAGAATAATAATCGGTGGTATGAGCGTGGAGGCACTTGCGATGAGGGAGGTGACGCGAATTATGAGCAGCGTTGAATATTGGGATTTGTTTAATAGGAATCGAGTCTGGGTAAGAAATCACCACAAGCGTGGAAACAGGATTCCTGACGGATTGTATCATATCGTCGTTCACTCATGGGTCATGGATTACTATGGTAACTTCCTGATCTTGCAGAGGCAGAAAGGGCGGACGGATGTCACTGTACGAGGTCGAGACCGGTGCGGAATATTATAGATGAAGAATGAGATTATAAAGGAAAGCAATCTTTCGTGGATTGCTTCTTCTTATTTTTCAACATGATAAATTCATTATCGGAACATGACTGTGGCACAGAACTGTTAAATGTGATAAAATTTATTGCGAGATTTGAGAAAGAAAACATGCACATGGAACACCTGCGCTGTGTTGTGGAACGAATTACATATCAGAGTGACGCACATGTCGGCTCTGTGCTGTCGCTTGAAGGCACATGGAAAGTGGACAGCAAATACGGCAGACAGTTGCAGGTAGAGAAATGGGAGGAAACGCTGCCGGCAACGGTATATGGAATAGAGAAATACCTCGGCAGCGGATTGATTAAAGGTTTCGGTTCGAAGTTTGCGAAGCGAATTGTCCAGAAGTGAATAATCTGTGCCTCAATGAGTTTGATTTGAATTTAAATTGAAATATCTGGTAAGTATATATAAAAAAGATGTTGTTGGATAGTTGTTTATGTATTGAAGGAGTGAGTATGACAACCGAAAAATTAGAGGAAATGTTGCAGGCTGGAGAGGGCTTCACCGTTGAGTATAAAGAGTGCGTAAATGGATTGAATAACAGTGTTTTTGAAACGGTTTGTTCTTTTTCAAATCGCTATGGCGGACATATTATTTTAGGAGTTAAAGAGACAGAAGACCACAAGGGCAGGGTAATAGGTGTTAATCCAAAATGCATTGTGGATATGAAGAATAATTTTGTGAATGTGCTGAATAATCCACAGAAGATGAGTCCGTCATTGTATTTAAATCTTGAAGAATTTGATTATGGTGATAAGAAAATACTATGGGTGTATGTACCGGTCAGTTCACAGATTGAGTTGTGTGGTGGTAGGATTTACGATAGAAACAATGATGCAGATCAGGATATTACGACATCGTCTGATTTGGTGTCAAACATATCGAACCGGAAATCAAAAACATACACAGAACGCATCATCTTCCCATACTGTACAAAAGAACATTTGAAAATGGAGATGATACCGAGGGTAAAAACACTTGCTTTGAACAGGAACGAGAACCATCCGTGGAAAGATATGGATGATATGGAACTGATGAAAAGTGCAGGACTTTACGAGGAAGATATAATGACTGGGAAAAAGGGATTTAATCTTGCGGCAATTTTACTGTTTGGCAAGCCGGAGGTTATAAGGTCTTGTGTGCCGGGCTATAAGACGGATGCAATCTACCGCGCAGAAAATATGGACAGATATGATGACAGACTGATTGTTGAGGAGAATTTGATAGAAAGCTATGATCTATTGATGAACTTTATTGCCAAGCATACAAATGATAAGTTTTTCCTGATTGATAATGTTAGTGTAAGTGTTAGAAATGCGATTGCACGTGAAATTGTAAGCAATATTCTTGTACATCGTGAGTTTAGTACGGCATTTCCGGCGAAACTTGTGGTTGAACCGGACAAGATATATACAGAGAATTGGAACAGGGCGCAACGAGTAGGACGGATAGAACCTCAAAATTTCACACCGTATCCCAAAAATCCGGTGTTGGCAAATTTCTTTGTTAATATTGGCTATGCAGATTCATTAGGTTCAGGAGTTCGTAATTTGTATAAGTATACAAAAATATATTCGGGCGGTGAACCTGATTTTGAAGAGGGAGATGTGTTTAAACTGACAGTTCCACTTAAAGAACGCAATGAAAGTGAACGTGTTGATGATAATGGCACCAAAACTTGCACTAAAGTTGGCACCAATGGCACTAAAGTTGGCACCAATGGCACTAAAGTTGGCACCAAATCTGGCACCAATGACACCAAAACCGGAACGGATGTACACGAAGAGGATATTGAGGCAAAGATTGTTGAGTTGATTCGTGAAAATAAAAAAATAACGCAGAAAGAAATGCAGGAACAAACCGGAACTTCACTTAGATCAATTAAACGTTATATATCAAAATTGCAGAGTGATGGTGTTATAAAAAGAGTTGGCTCAAGTCGGAGCGGATATTGGGAAATAAACGAGTAATTGTCTATGAAAATTAAACATAGGAAGAATATATAATGAATGAAAGAGATGTAGAAATTAGTAAAAGAGAAGCTAAGAAGAAGGAACGTAGGTCGAGAAAGGACAAGCTTGCAATAGAGAAGAGAATACTTCGTCTGTCTTTTATGGGAAGTGTCTTCTTCATACTTGCGGAGGGCGTGATGGCATGGTATACCCATTCACATTCACTTTGGACGGACTGCCTGTTCGACTCCGCAGATCTGGTCATGATAGGACCATTTATGGTGCTTGTTCCGCTTCTGTATAAACCGGTGACAGAGAAACATCCATATGGTTATGCCCAGGTGGAATCACTTTTTCTCCTTGTGAAGTACAGTGTATTACTTGCACTCACATGTAATCTCATGGTTGAGAATATAAAGCTGTTGTTTCATGGGGGACATGAGGTAGATGCGGGGAGCATAGCGGTATTTGAATTTCTTGTATGTGTATGCTGTGCGGTTATGTATGCGATACTTGGCCATTACAGTAAGAAATATGAGTCTACAACTATCAAAGCGGAGCTGTATATGTGGAAACTTGACGTAATAAGCAGTATGGGAGTTGCTATAGCATTTGCGGTACAGACTGCTCTTTTGCATACAAGCCTTCGTTTTATGACCCCTTATATTGATCCGGCAGTAGCGGTGGTTATGGCACTTCTTCTCATAAAAGAGCCGGTGTGCGAGATATTCCAGAGTATCAAGAATCTTATTCTTTTTGCTCCGGAGGAAGAGACGCTTAATCAGATACGAGGCATAGTGGATCAGCATATGAAGGATTACCCATATGAGGTCACTTTTCTGGATGTCATCCAGACCGGGCGGAAGCTTTGGGTTGAGGTATATATAGGAAATCAGACGGATGTGATACATATAAGTATCATTCATAAGGTGAGAGACGAGATAAAACAGGAGCTTAGGGATAAGTATGATCAGGTGTATATAGAGGTCATACCAGATTGATGGTAAAGCTGTAATACAAAATATAAATGATCAAGGGGATGCAAGGATATGTTACATTATGAAGTTTTTGAAAGCTCATGTGATACCGATAGATATATAGTTCTGCTTCACGGATTTGGAGGGAACAACAGGGTATGGAAGAATCAGATTCCCTTGCTTCAGAAGAAGTTTAATGTTCTGGCGATAACTCTGCCAAGTCATGGAGACAGTGAACTGAAATTGTCCAAGATGGGAAGTACGCTGGATGTTGTCGTGGGTGAGATAACACAGGTGCTTGATGAGCGGGGGATACAGCGAGCTGTTTTTATGGGCGTATCACTTGGAACTATATTTATCAAATATATGGAGATGAGATGCGGAAGTTACATAGATAAAGCAATACTTGTGGGTGCGCTTGTCACGGTTGGAAAACCACTCAGGCGTGCTGTCAATGTCTTTGCTAAGATAGGTGACAAACTTCCATTTCCTGTTGTCTACAGAATAATGGCAAAGTTATTTATGCCATGGAAAGTCAGCAAGACAAGCAGGAAGGTGTTCTGCAAATGTGCCAAGGCATTAAACAGTCAGGAATTTAAGGCGTATATGAATATTTTTATTGAGCATTTTTCACTTTGTGACGAGTTCGTGAGCAGATTACACGAGGAGAATGTATATATTTCCGGGCGTGGTGATCTGTGTTTTATAAATGGAATCGTGGAGGAAGCTGATTTGACAGATGCGGAGCTGATAATAATAGAGCATTGTGGTCACGTGTGCAACATAGATCAGAGCAGACAATTCAATGATATTATTTCTGAATTGCTAGACATTGAATGAATTAAAAGTGGAATATGATACGACAAGGATATACTATCTTAAAATGCTGATAAATAAGGATAAGGAGACTGTGATATGGCAACGATGAACACGTATACAGGAAACAAAATAGATCCGATGAATATGGCAGTTGCTGACATATCAATACAGGATATAGCGCATGCGTTAAGCCTCACGTGCCGCGGTGGAGGGCATGTGTCCTATTTCTTTTCTGTGGCACAGCACTCCATCAACTGTATGAATGAGGCGAAGGCAAGGGGATGGTCAGAGCGGTTACAGCTTGCCTGTCTGTTGCACGATGCCAGCGAGGCGTATATATCAGACATAATCAGACCGGTAAAAGCGCATTTGTCCAATTATCTTGAGATAGAGAGTTCGATCATGAACGTTATACTTGAGCGATTTGGACTTGCTGATCTGAGCGAAGAAGAAAATGCTATGTGGAAACAGATAGATGATGAGATGATGAATTTCGAACTTAAGAATCTGATGAAAGGCGAGGAGTACAGGAATACGGACAACCTTAGTTCAGTCCCTGCTGAGGCCGAAAGACCATGGCGAGAAGTGGAAGATGAATTTGAGGCTGAATGTAAGAAACTTATAGAGAAAATGTCAGATCAGACCGGCAAGTAGTCGATAGTGAATAGTTATTTTTAATTACAAAAATGTATGATAATACCTCCCAGGCGGATGATGGAAATATAACAATCTGCCTGGGAGGTATTTGTTTTGACAATTATGATCAGATGTTGTCAAAGTATCCGACATAGTCGACCTTGTATGGTCCATCTGGGAAAAGGTATTCATATAGATCTATGAAATAGTCGTCGGTCATGCTGGCGATGAAGTCTACTACGATTTCGTTTGGATCCTGACTGAGATAATTGTTGATGAATTCTTTTTTACCAAAATAATTGCTATACCGGTTTGCATCTTTTATGTAGTTGACATGGTGTTTATACAGTATGGAATCAGTGTCTTTGCTCTTAGCCTGCCTCAGTAATTCTTCGTATATACAATAGAACATTGGCTTTATGTTGTCATTATACATTGTGTTGAGGCTGTCATTGTTATATATGTTCTGGTAATTCTCAGTCTTGGCTTTGGAGAAGGTCTCATATACATCCGGATCCATGCTTATATAAGGTTTTCCGTAGCTATTTTCTATGATATTGACAGTCATATTGTGAATTATCTGGGCGTTGGAGGATCCAAGGCTGCCTGCAGAGAAAGAATCATCATTTGGAATGAGACCGATCTTTATTGCATCCTGCCTGTCTTTTCCGAGGTAGGCTATGATATCGCTGATCCTCATGATACAGCCTTCAAGTGTACCTGGGATCTGTTTTTTATTTGCAGAAGGATCTGTGTAGCAGTCCTCCACCGACCTGTCAAATTCCCCCCATGGATCGTCAGTGTTAAATGTCTTAGGTGTATAGCATTGCTGTTCCATTTCACCGTTGTGACATATAACACCATCAAGCACCTGGAGGCTGATATTTCGGAATATAAGTTTGTCAAGGACTTTGGCGCTGTGGATGTTGTGGTTGAAGAGCCTTCCGGTATGCTCGTTGTAGATCTCATTCAGATAACGCTCTCCGGCATGACCAAATGGAGTATGTCCTATGTCATGTCCAAGGGAGATCGCCTCTATTAGATCAAGATTGAGTCCAAGAGTCATTCCGATAGTCCTTGCAATTCTGGATACAAGCTGGACGTGGAGTGCACGTCTTGATATGTCATCGTTCTTGTAGCATGAGATAACTTGTGTCTTATCAGAATAGCGATTGTAATAGTTGTTGTGAAGTATCTTTTCCACATCCATGACAAATGCAGGTCTCCACAGATGTGGGGCATCATGGTCTGGTTGACGCCTTATAATGTCAGAGTCATTGCATGCATATGGGTTTATCTTGCCGTGTTCACGGTCGCCTAAGATCTGTTCATAAACTTCTTTTGATAAAGAATGGTATTTTGAATCTTTATTTACACTCATTAAAAATCTCCTGTTCAGTAAAATGTGATAGTCAACATATGCAGCCTGCTTAGACCATATATATCAGAATGCATATGAATTATTATAAATATTCTTGAGATCATAAGTCAAATGTGCTGAAAGTTATTTATTACTAAATCGGTATATTTGAGGACCATATGACAGTGATTATAAATTATATTCTATCATAAACTTTAAAAATACTATATTTTGTGAGACTATTAAACCTTGGGGAAACAATTCATTATGTGCCTGGGAAGCTTCGGGCATGTCGTTTTCTTGCCCGTTTTTGTGCATGGGGTAAAATCGGTTATCTTATGTTCTACATTTTATTTGTCTATGGGGTAGAAATTCACCTTATGTTCCAGCTTAAGTTTTGTGCAGGGGTAACAAATTTTTTATCCCTGAAAATGCCCACAAATGGCTGAAAATCAGCGTTTGACTGAAAATGCAGAAGTTGCTTGAAATGCGTTGAAAACGGCAGAAACACTAGCTATAATGCGTTGCAAGCAGATCTGTTAAATGTCAAAAATTTGGAGGTCGATTGTGAAGAAATATATAGATATCCAGGTGGTAAGGGAAAGAGAAACAATGCTCGATGACATCACACTCCCGGTAAACACAGGGGCATTTCAGGTTGGAGATATCATCAGTATCACGGAAAAAGTGGATGGGGCCAATGCAAGTATACGGTATGACGAAAAAGAGGATGTCCTCAGAGCGTTCAGCCGTAATAATGAGCTGAGTAAGGACCAGAACTTAAGAGGATTCTGGGAATATGTTCAGAAAATGGACAAGGAACCATTTGCAAGGTATCCACATTACATATTTTTCGGAGAGTGGCTTGTGAAACATACGGTGATATATGAAAAAGATAACTATGACAAATTTTATCTGTTCAGCATATTCGATGGAGATGCTGATCAGTGGCTGTCTCAGGACTCTGTGAAATCTATTGCAGATGAATGTGGCATTCCATATGTACATGAACTCTATTATGGGAAATTTATAAGCTGGGAACACTGTAAACAGTTTGCAAATGATCCCGCCTATGGAAAAAAGCAGGAGGGAATTGTCATAAAGGATCAGACAGCTCTTTTGGAGGGACGTGAGCCACATGTTTTGAAGTATGTAAATCCAGAATTTTATGAGATAAAGGTGGATAACCGCAGGCAGAATAAGAGGAAAAGGGATGATTCACAGAAAAAAGCAGACATGGATGAGGCAGAAAGATATGTCCGAATGATCGTCACCGAGGCCAGGGTGCGGAAAATAGTAAATAAGCTTGTGGATGAAGGAATAATGCTCGAAAAAATCGAGAGGAAGGATTTACAGATTATTTATAAGAATCTTCCAAAGAGAATTTATGAAGACTGCCTGAAAGAAGAACCCGAAATCATTCAGAAGGCGGGAAACTATGCCGGAAAGATGTGTATGAAGGTTGGGATAGAGATATTCAGAAAAGAATGGAAAATTTGATACACGGCTATAAGCGTAAAGAGGAACAGTTAGATTTTTAAACTACGGGTTTATAGCCAATCAGCCGGATGTGATATAAACTAGGGCATATCAATAAATGAATATGCGGAAGATTTGAAAGATATGAACGACTTGAAATATATGAAAGATTTGGAAGAAAGGAAGTGGCAGTGTGGCAAGACTTCGAGATGATATAGGTACCAGAATGAAGAATTTTTATGAGCAGATACCGAAGACAAAGCTTATGAGACGTTGTCCGGTTGCGATACGAATAGACGGCAAGGCATTTCATACATATACAAGGAATTTTAAGAGACCGTTTGATTCTGTTTTTATGAGAGCTATGCAGGCAGGCGGTTAAAGAAGAGGGTACGGAGGATCCCAAATATATCAAAGTCCTTGATAAGGCCTGTGAGACTGGGGCGATGTTTGATTCAAGATGCTTCAATATACCGAAGGAAGAGGTGACGAATCTCATATATTGGAGGCAGCTCGACGCATCCCGCAATTCGATACAGATGGTTGGGCATGCCAATTTCTCACAGAAGCAGATGCATGGCAAGTCCACCGGTGATATACAGGATATGCTGATGCTTGAGAAGAATATAAACTGGAATGACTTCCCGGTGACATGCAAGAGGGGAAGCTGCTGCATCAGGGGACAGGCAGATGAAGTCCCGTCATGTACAGGAGACAGTAGCAACGAAAATTTCAGAGGATGGATGATAGACAATGATATACCGATATTCAAGGGCGAGGAAAGAGAGTATGTTGACCATCTTATATATATTGGAGAGCAGTAAAAACAGAGAGTATTGGAATAGCAGGTTAAAAAACTAACAGGATAATAGAGTAATGTAATAGCATAATATCAAAGGGGTGTAAAAAATATGGATCGCAGAGAGATGAACAGAAGTATATTTCAGGATACAGAGCGCATGTGCAAGACGGATGCTGAGCTTTCAGCTGTCACAAAGATATCGGTGGCAAATCAGCGCTTTATAGCAGAGGCGGAGGTTATACCAACGCCTGAACTGAATATTTACAAAAAGGCAAATGTGGTTGTCTCAAAGAAGAGAAGCTATGAGGCGGCAAAGGCCTATAAAGGGAATCATGTAGCAGTGCATAACTTTGCATCAGCGACAAATCCAGGCGGCGGAGTTGTAAATGGTGCGGGGGCGCAGGAGGAATGTCTCTGCAGATGTTCCAATCTGTATTTCTGTCTGAACACCCCTGATATGTGGGGAATGTTCTACACACCGCACAGAGCGGCGCATGATCCAATACATAACGATGACATCATATACACTCCAGATATCGTTGTGTTCAAGACTGATACAGATCGTCCGGAACTAATGGAGCGTGATGACTGGTATATAGTTGATGTGATCACATGTGCGGCGCCAAATCTCAGGGAAAACCCCAGCAATAGATATAATTCCGGAGATGGAACGAGAGCGGTGACACCCAGCAATAGAGAACTTCAGGTCATCCATGAGAAAAGACTCAGAAGAATACTTGACAGCGCGGTTATAAATCATGCAGACACAGTAATACTCGGGGCGTTTGGTTGCGGAGCATTCTGTAACGAACCGCAGGTCGTGGCAACTGCTGCGGCAAATGTGGTGAGGGATTATATGTACGCATTTAAGAATATCGAGTTTGCTGTATACTGCAGACCAAGCGACGATTCCAATTACAGAGTGTTTAATAGCGTATTAAGTTCATTGTAAAAAACAAACTGGTACGAGAGAAGACTTGAGTATGCAAAGGCGAACATAAGTCTGCCGGATGAGCCGGATTACAAGGCAATTAAATAAAGGAGTGATTTTGAAATGATTTATATTACAGGCGACTGTCACGGGAGGTTTGGGAGATTTATGTCAGGAGGATTTTCCTGCTGCCCGGATCTAACTGAAAATGATACAGTGATCGTATGCGGGGATCTTGGTTTGCTCTGGGCAAAAGGAGAGTCCTTTGAACAGGACTGTGAATTCTTCGCAAAGCAGTCATTTACACTTCTATGGGTTCAGGGAAATCATGAGAATTACAATATGATAGATGAATACCCGGTGGAGAAGTGGCATGGTGGCAAAGTGCGGCATATAGTCCGTGATAAGGTGATACTTCTTGAGCGCGGACAGGTATTCGATATAGAGGGAAAAAGATATTTTACGTTCGGAGGAGCACAGAGCCACGATATAAGCGGTGGCGTGCTTGATAAGGATGATCCTTTGTTCGAGCATAAATATAATTTGGCAATGGGGAGTGGCAGACCGTTCAGAATATTGAACACATCATGGTGGAAACAGGAGCTTCCGACAGATACAGAGATAGAGGAAGCAAGGGTAAATCTTGAGAGCTGTGATTACAAGGTCGACTATGTCATAACCCATTGCGCATCAAACACTATACAGCTGAAGCTTGAAGATATAAAGAGGATGCATGGACGCCTGCATGAATTGTACGCTCAGAATATACTGACGGATTTCTTTGAGGAACTTGAAGGAAAACTTGAATATTCCATGTGGTACTTCGGACATTATCACGAGGATATGTACGTGGATACGAAGCACAGACTTATATATTATGATATGGTGCCTGTGGTATGGAATTAGTTCGTTAGAGATAGCAAATATCGTGATGAACAGATCATATTTGAAGAGCCAGATGTTAAAAATCACCTGAAATAAAAGGGGATAACATATAAATGTAATTATTAAAATAAGGAGGATACGAATATTATGGAGAAAATGATAGTGACAAGAGCTCTGGATGAGAGAGACCTTCTGATAAAGAAGATCAATGATGCCATAGACAGAGCCAGTTTTGTGACAGTGAAAAAGACATCAGATGATATCGTTATCGGTGGTAAGAAGAGCGTGCAGGAGTTTGATGACGAGGCGAGGGCGGATCTTCAGAGTATAAGGGATCTCATAAGCAGATACAACAGGCTTGATGCAGCGATCCTGCTTGCAAATGCCACTACGGATATAGAGGTGGCAGGGGTGACCATGACGAGGGCAGCGGCAATCAATCTCAGAAAGACTTTACTTGGAAGAAGTTTCTCAAATACTAACTTTGATGACGCTCTTATCAGAAAGATAAATAACGATTTCACCAAGGCCAAGATGGCTATCAATAAGTCACAGGAGAATGCCGACAGACAGAAGGAGGCCATGAGTACAGCGCTTGCTTCAAGTGATAAGAAGGTTCTCAGTGACGACAGTCTGAAAAGCATATCTGCCTACTGCGATAATCTTGTATACAGCATGGTGGATCCAATTGACGCTGAAAAGGTTGTTGGAGACTTACAGGGCAGACAGGATGAGCTTAAAGCTAATCTTGAGAGCGCTATAAGAATATCGAACGCGACTACATATGTAGAGTTCTGATATTTCAGAACGGACAGGCAAATTCTTCATAAGTATTGCTTACAGTACGAATAGCTTCTATTCAGTCCGCAGCACACGGCGATAAGTGTGTACTTAAGCGTTTATACCCAAGTGGTTTAAGGGAATGGCTAAACAGTCATAGGGCAAAAAATATTTGCCGCGAGGGTTCGACTCCCTCTAATCGCGCCAAAATTATCTTGTTGGTCAAATGGTAAGACAATGCTCTGCAACAGCATGAATACAGGTTCGATCCCTGTACAAGAACCCAAATGGTATTCTTCTTTAAGGAAGGCGGGCTTGAACTGTTAATAGTCACCGGTTAATAGATAATGGGTATTGGTTAACTTATAAGAGTGTTGAATAGATATCAGATATATAATAATTGTTCTTTAGGCATCAGAATGTGATGCTGAAATCCATGAGAATGGTTAATGGAGGTGCTGACTGATCAGCCCGAAGCTGCCCACATGGCTGTACTGTAAGCAATATTTATAATTTTGCCTGTGTTTTCAAAAGCGTTATACAAATTTTAGAAATAATTAATTGAATAAATCCTCCTTGTGATATAAGGTTAGAATAATATATATGATAATGGCGTTTCTGTATTGTGTCAGACATATATATCCTAAAAAATATCACAAGGAGGATTTTTATATGAAAGAAGTAAAACAGCCAAAGAAGCCGCTGATATTTTATTATCTGATAGTGCTTATCATAATAATGGTTCTCAATTTCATATTTGTCCCATGGTTTGCTGAGAGAAGTATAGAGGAGGTGGACTATGGTACGTTCATATCCATGACAGATGACAAGAAGATCGATGAGGTAGACATTGAGGCACAGTCAAATGTCATCTATTTTACAGGCAAAGATGACAAGAAGGTGTATAAGACTGCTATGGTGAGTGATGAGAACTTAACCGAGCGACTTTACAAGTCGGGAGCCAAGTTCTCAGGTCAGGAGATCAAGCAGACATCACCGATACTCAGTTTTATACTCAGTTGGATCGTGCCTATACTTATATTCACATTACTTGGAAGAATGCTTGCCAATCAGATGATGAAGCACGCCGGAGGCGGCAAGAATTCCATGATGTTTGGAATGGGCAAGAGTAATGCGAAGATATATGTTAATTCCACAGAGGGAATAAAGTTTACAGATGTCGCCGGAGAGGATGAGGCGAAGGAGAATTTGACTGAGATAGTTGAGTATCTTCACAATCCTGGAAAGTACAAGGAGATCGGCGCTTCCATGCCAAAGGGTATTCTTCTTGTGGGTCCTCCGGGGACAGGTAAGACCATGCTTGCCAAGGCTGTAGCCGGAGAGGCGAATGTACCTTTCTTCTCAATGTCCGGTTCAGAGTTCGTTGAGATGTTCGTAGGTATGGGTGCTTCAAAGGTAAGGGATTTGTTCCAGCAGGCAAAGGAAAAGGCTCCATGTATAGTGTTCATCGATGAGATAGATGCCATAGGTAAGAGGAGAGACGGGCAGATAGGCGGCAATGATGAGCGTGAGCAGACACTTAACCAGCTCCTCACCGAGATGGATGGATTCGAAGGCAACAATGGTGTCATCATTCTTGCAGCAACCAACAGACCGGATTCGCTTGATCCTGCACTGCTCAGACCGGGAAGATTTGACAGACGAGTACCTGTAGAACTTCCTGATCTCAAGGGACGTGAGGATATACTCAAGGTTCACGCCAAGAAGGTCAAGATAGGAGACAATGTAGACTTCAATAAGATAGCCAGAATGGCATCAGGTGCATCAGGTGCCGAGCTCGCAAATATTGTAAATGAGGCGGCGCTCAGGGCTGTCAGAGCCGGCAGAGGCTTCGTGACACAGGCCGATATGGAAGAGAGCATAGAGGTCGTAATTGCAGGTTACCAGAGAAAGAATGCGATACTTACAGACAAGGAGAAGCTTGTCGTGTCATACCATGAGATCGGACATGCGCTTGTAGCTGCCAAGCAGACTGATTCAGCGCCTGTCCAGAAGATAACCATAGTTCCGAGAACATCAGGAGCTCTTGGTTACACCATGCAGGTGGATGAGGGTAATCACTATCTTATGACCAAGGAAGAGATTGAGAATAAGATAGCGACACTCACAGGCGGAAGAGCTGCAGAGGAGATAGTATTTGGATCTATTACAACGGGAGCCTCCAACGATATAGAACAGGCAACAAAGCTTGCAAGAGCTATGATAACCAAATACGGAATGAGCAAAGAGTTTGATATGGTAGCTATGGAGGTAGAGACTAACAAATACCTTGGCGGTGATTCATCACTTTCGTGCTCAGCAGAGACGCAGACACTCATAGACAAGAAGGTCGTGGAGCTTATAAGAAAGCAGCATGAGAAGGCGGCAACCATTATCCTCGAGAACAGAGCGAAGCTTGATGAGCTTTCCAATTATCTGTATCAGAAGGAGACGATCACAGGTGAGGAGTTTATGAAGATATTGAATTCATGATTCTCTTAGATATAATTTCAGTTACCGGGTGCTGGCATTTTACAATTCCGCACCCGGCAACCATAAGATAGACTTGTACTGGATTCAGAATAGTAGTATTACGTCAATTCCTCGTGGTCAAGCTCCAACAGCTTGAAATGATTCTTTTTGAACTCTATAAGTCCTTCACTCTGCATGTTGGACAGCTCCTTTGACAGTGCAGTTCTGTCGACATTCAGGTAGTCGGCAAACTGTTCCCTGTTAAATGGGATATCGAACTCAGTTGTTCCAAGAGAGCTGGCAAGTCCTGAGAGATAATAGCTGACACGCTCACGTATCTTCTTTGGCTTTATATAGAAGATGTGAAGTGAGAGTGTGAGACTCCTTCTTGATGACAGCAGGAGAAGGTTCTTGAGCATTTGCAGATGCCACGGATAACTGTTGTATTTGCCGGACATGATATCCTGTGCGTTGAGCAGGAATACTATGGTAGGCTCTGTTGCTCTTGCGTCGATCATGAGTTTGTGTCCAGACAGGGCGTATGTTTCACCGAACACCTTTCCCGGAAGAGCGGAACTCAGGATACTTTTGGATCCCCAGTAATCTACATTCTCAACTATTACCCGGCCTTTGATGACTATTCCAAGCTCCTCGGTTATTTCGCCAGCTTTGAATATCGTGGAGTTGTATCTGTAATAGTGTTCGCGCAGGATCCTGAGATCCATCATGGTTTTGATATCGGCTTCCGAGATTCCTTTAAATGCCATCATGTTGAGTACTTCAGACAATTGATATTGAGGAATTTTAAGTTTCATACATAACCTCCATCTTATTATTTATTTCTATGCAGAGCAGCAGTCTGCAGCGTAGTATATTATAGTGACAAGGTGTCATGATGCAGGGGTGCGATCAGGCTTTCGGCTATAGGATGTATATTTTTTCAAAACACAGTATATTGTATATGTGTAATAAATTATCCCGTGTCCATACACAATATATATTATTCATATATTTTCTCAAATTTTTTCAAAAAAAGTTGTTTAAATCTTTATTACGTGGTTATAACAACCGAATTTATGAGTAAAGTATAATATACTTACAAATGAAAAGCAAGGAATGTGATAAGCATTATTGAATTATAGAAGATTATTCTGTATAATAAGTAAATAGTGTGTCACATTTTCACATATTAAAACACTGAAAGGAGAAATTTTATCATGTTACAGAACCAGGAATGGGAATCATTCACAGGTAGACTCTGGAAGGAAGAGTGTAATGTAAGAGACTTCATCCAGAACAACTACACACAGTACGATGGAGACGAGAGTTTCCTTGCAGGCCCAACAGATGCTACTAACAAGCTTTGGGATAAGCTTCAGGCACTTCAGAAGGCTGAGAGAGATAACGGTGGAGTTTTAAAGGAGGATGCTGATGTTGTATCAAGCATCACATCTTATGGCCCAGGCTACATTGATCCAGAGACAAAGGATCTTGAGCAGGTTGTAGGTCTTCAGACAGATGAGCCACTTAAGAGAGCATTTATGCCTTATGGTGGTATCAAGATGGCTGAGGAGGCTCTTCAGATGTATGGATATACTCCAAACGAGAACTTCCACAAGATCTTCACTGAGTATCACAAGACACACAACCAGGCAGTATTTGATGCTTACACACCAGAGATGATGGCAGCTCGTCATACACATATCGTAACAGGACTTCCTGACACATATGGTCGTGGACGTATCGTAGGTGACTACAGAAGAGTTGCTCTTTACGGTATTGATCAGCTTATCGCTTGGAAGGAAGAGGATAAGGCTAACTGTGGCGATGGCAACATGTTTGATGATGTCATCCGTCAGAGAGAAGAGCTTGCAGAGCAGATCAAGCGTCTCAAAGAGATGAAGGTTATGGCTCAGTCATACGGATATGACATTTCAAAGCCAGCTTCAAACGCTAAAGAGGCTGTTCAGTGGTTATACTTCGGATACCTTGCAGCTATCAAGACTCAGAACGGTGCAGCTATGTCAGTTGGACGTGTATCTACATTCCTTGATATCTATATTGAGAGAGATATTAAGGCTGGTAAGCTTACAGAGGCTGAGGCTCAGGAGCTTATCGATCATTTCACAATGAAGCTTCGTATGGTTAAGTTCGCAAGAATTAAGTCATACAACGAGCTGTTCTCAGGAGATCCTGTATGGGCTACTCTTGAGGTTGGTGGTATCGGTGTTGACGGACGTTCAATGGTTACAAAGAACGATTACAGATTCCTTCATACACTTGAGAACATGGGACCAGCTCCAGAGCCAAACCTTACAGTTCTTTACTCATCAGCTCTTCAGGATACATTCAAGAAGTATGCTGCTAAGATCTCTGTAAGAACAAGCTCAATCCAGTATGAGAACGATGATGTAATGAAGCCAATCTGGGGCGATGATTACTCAATCTGCTGCTGTGTATCAGCTACACAGACTGGTAAGGAGATGCAGTTCTTCGGAGCTCGTGCAAACCTTGCTAAGTGTCTTCTTTACGCTATCAATGGTGGTAAGGATGAGAAGTTCCTTGACAAGAAGACTGGTAAGCCAATGCAGGTAGGTCCAGAGTACTCACCTATCACATCAGAGTACCTTGACTATGATGAAGTACTTGCTAAGTACAAGAAGATGCTTGACTGGTTAGCAGGACTTTATGTAAATATTCTTAACCTCATCCAGTACATGCATGACAAGTACTACTATGAGTCAGCTGAGATGGCACTTATCGATACAGATGTACGTCGTACATTTGCAACAGGTATCGCTGGATTCTCACACGTAATCGACTCACTGTCAGCAATCAAGTACGCTAAGGTTAAGGTTATCCGTAACGCAGAGACAGGACTTGCTGAGGATTTCGAGATCGAAGGCGAGTTCCCTAAGTATGGTAACGATGACGACAGAGCTGATAACATCGGTGTATGGCTTCTTCATGAGTTCCTTACAGACATCAAGAAGAGACACACATATCGTAATTCAGAGCCTACAACATCTATCCTTACAATCACATCTAACGTAGTTTATGGTAAGTACACAGGTAACCTTCCAGATGGAAGACGTGCTTGGACACCATTTGCACCAGGTGCTAACCCAAGCTACGGCGCTGAGACATCAGGACTTCTTGCATCACTTAACTCTGTTGCAAAGATTCCTTATGAGTGGTCACTGGATGGTATCTCAAATACACAGACAATGAACCCATCAGCACTTGGACATGATGAGGAAGAGAGAGCTACAAAGCTTGTAAGCGCAATGGATGGATACTTCGATCAGGGCGCTCATCATCTGAACGTAAACGTATTTGGTAAGGATAAGCTCCTTGATGCTATGGAGAATCCAGATAAGCCAGAGTACGCTAACTTCACAATCCGTGTATCAGGATATGCTGTTAAGTTCATATCACTTACACGTGAGCAGCAGCTCGATGTTATCAACAGAACATTCCATGACTCACTTTAATTCTTAGCTGACGCTGGATTTTCAGTGAAGTTATAGATGCTTTGTCAGATATAACAAGAACCATGGTCCCGGGGATAACCTCTCCGGGACTTTTTTTAAGAATATGTATTTATATCATTTTTATAAGAGATAATAGACATGTAGTTTTGTTTGTAATTACTTTCATTAATTGAGAGTTGTATTTGAATAGGAAGAACTTAGAGGTGAAATATGTCTGAAAAGAAACAGGTTTTAGGATATGTCCATTCGACAGAGAGCTTTGGAGCAGTAGATGGTCCAGGCATAAGATTTGTAGTTTTTTTACAGGGCTGCAAGATGAGATGTAAATATTGTCACAACCCAGAGACATGGAATCTTGTGACAGACTATAGTAAGCTTTACTCAGATGAAACAAGCGATGCTGAGAGAGAAGAACTTGAGAAGAAGATAGAAGAGAATACAAAGCTGCTGAAGGATAAGGGCGTCAAGATCGAGGCGAGGACCCCTGAGGATCTGTTAAAGCAGGCACTCCGCTATAAGCCATATTGGAAAAACGGCGGTGGTATAACAGTGAGCGGTGGTGAGGCGCTGCTTCAGATGGATTTCCTCATCGAGTTTTTCAAGCTTGCAAAGGCTGAGGGTATTCATACAACAATAGATACAGCCGGCAATCCATTTACAAGGGAGGAGCCATTCTTCTCCAAGTTCAATGAGCTGATGAGCCTCACAGATCTGTTCCTGCTCGATATCAAGCAGATCAATGATGACAAGCATAGAGATCTCACAGGATTCTCCAACAGAAATATACTTGATCTTGCACAGTATCTGTCAGATCAGGGTAAGCATATGTGGATCAGACACGTACTGGTACCAACCATCACAACTGATGAGGATGATCTGAAGAAGACAAAGGAGTTCATAGATACTCTCAAGACTGTCGATAAAGTTGAGGTACTTCCATATCACAAGCTCGGAATCACTGAGTGGGAGAGACTTGGAATACCATATAAGCTTGAGGGAATCGACCCGCCTACTGATGAGGAGCAGAAGCTTGCAAAGAGTATTCTGGAATAAATTCAAGAACAAGAACTGGGAAAATCATCGATAGTTCAATTCCCAGTCGATGCTGTAGCAGTGTATAAAAATATTTGTATTGAGACACAGGTGCTATATAAGATGTTAAAACCGTTGTAACGGGTGTGACATTTTATATAGTACCTGTGTCTTTGTTATATCAACAAATAAGTTTAACATAATTAATTAGTAAACAGTGGCTAGGTGCATGCAAAAGAAGTTATAATGTAAGTTGATTGAAATTAGATTAGATATTTAAGCTTTTTTGAAAATGGACCAGGGGTTGTCCATTTTCAAAAAATGTCATATTTGATTGAAGTGCTGCAAATACGTTATATAACTGCAAAGTATAGGGAGTAGAGAATGTACAAGATAGACGAAGATACATGGAATGAAAAATATATACTGCTGATCCCTGCCATGCTGGATGCGCATTTTCCTCTGATAAAATACGCCTTTTATTCAAAGGATTATCATCCGGTCATACTGTCAAATGAGGATCATATCACGGATGTGGGACTTAAGTACGTGAACAATGATATGTGCTATCCGATAGTGTTAAATGCCGGGCAGATGATAGATGCACTGCAGTCAGGCAAGTATGACATCAACCGGACAAGACTTCTCATGCCGACGGCGGGGGATGCCTGCAGGGGAGCTAATTACCTACATGTGTTAAAGGAGTCGGTGAGAAAGGCAGGATTTGATAGGGTAAAGATACTATCCCTGAATGTTAAGGGGTTGGAAAAGGACTGCCAGATGCGCGTGCAGCCATTCATGGTGTGGAGAGCCCTGTTCGGACTTTTCTACGGAGATATACTCATGCTGCTCCTCAATCAGACAAGGCCAAATGAGGTGAAAAAGGGGCAGTCACAAAAGGTTTGGCAGAAGTGGATAAATATCCTGTCCAGAGATCTGAAAGAGGGAAAGAATCTGACACTTGGAAAGATGAAGAGAAATTTCGACAGGATAGCCAGGGATTTTTCAAGGATAAGGCTGAATGATAAGAGAAAACAGCGTGTTGGGATAGTTGGGGAACTGTACATAAAATATTGCCACTTGGGAAACTGGGATATGATAAAGTTCCTTGAGTCAAATGGATGTGAGAGCCATACAAATGGGCTTTCTTGGTATGCCATGTACTATATGGATTCACACCTTACGGACAATATGACATTTGAATCTCTGCTTTACAAGGCGGGGCTGAAGTTCTTCGGCAGCCTGCAGAGAGCAATGATAGAGGCGCTTAGAAAATATGGGTTCTATACCATGGAGGATTTCTTCACGATGAAGCGTGAGGCTGATGGGTATGTGAGCTGGGGATATAAAACTGGAGATGGCTGGCTCATCGGCGCGGAGATAACGGGACACATACTCCATGAGTGTCCAAAGGTTTTGGCGGTTCAGCCATTTGGCTGTATGCCTAATCACACATGTGGAAGAGGTTTGTACCCTTCACTTCAGAAGAAACTGCCGCAGGGCATGATAGTGAGCTGTGATGTGGATTCCAGTGGTTCAAAGCTGAATGTCTACAACAGGGCGAGGATGTTGGTGGATATGCCACTGAGAAACAAATAAATGACAAACGGTGGTGAACATAGCGACAATTGAGGTTCATTGAGTTGTCATAATGTGAATGTAAATAGAAAACGATTGAAACAGGTTATAGACAAGTGTGTTGGTACGTGTGGTTGTCAATATGTGCGTGTTTGACGACAAATTATAATACACATAATGGAGGAACGGACTTGAAAAAGATATTTGTGGTGGAAGATGATGAGAGCATCTGTGAGGAGCTTGTGCAGATACTTGAGAACGAGGGCTATGAGGCTGAGAGTCTTGAGAGCTTTGACAATACAAAGGACGATATATTGAAAGCGGCACCGAATCTGGTGCTCATGGATATCAATATTCCGGGGATAAACGGCAGAAACCTAGTGAAGGAGATACGAAAGGAATCTGATGTGCCTATCATCATGGTTACAAGCAGGACTTCCGAGATGGATGAGGTGCTGTCCATGAGTTATGGCGCGGATGATTATATAACAAAGCCATACAATCCAACGATACTTCTGCTTAGGATAGCGGCGGTGCTCAAGCGCATGGAGGGCAGCCAGAATACGGCATCATACAGAGATGCGGAGGTCAACTTCAGCAAGGGGACTATCAGCAAAGGTGATCAGGAGATGGTTCTCACCAAGAATGAGATGATCATATTCCAGCTGCTGCTTGCCAACAGGGAAAAGATAGTGTCGAGGGATGAGATCATGACAGACCTGTGGGATAATGATGAGTTTGTAAATGACAATGCACTCACGGTGAACATCAGCAGGCTCAGAGGAAAACTGGCGGATCTTGGATATGATGATGCCATAGAGACCAGGAAGAAGCAGGGATATCGACTTGTATGACAGGTAAGTGGGATTATATGTCATTTACAGTGACAAAAGATTGGAGTAATTTTGTAAAATGAAATTTGGCTTGTATATAAAGGATAAACTTGGAATAATTGCGGGATATGTGGGATTTGTGATATTCACATATCTGCTCATGATGGCATTTCACTCACAGTTACAGATGAGAATCATGTTCGTCGTTGTGGCTGTGATATTTGTCGTCTCGGTTATCGCTTTCGATTATCTGAGAAAATATAAGTTCTACAACAGTCTGGTCGGACATCTGGATGAACTGGATCAGAAGTATCTCATACTTGACACTTTGGACGAGCCTGACTTCTACGAGGGAAAGCTGGTGTATTCAGCTATGTACGACATCAACAAGTCCATGACTGAGAATGTGAGAAAGTACAGGGACAGCGTGGAGAATTTCAAGGACTTTATAGAGATTTGGGTTCACGAGATCAAGCTTCCGATAGCCAGTCTGGTGCTCATGTGTCACAACAACAGGGATGTGATCCCGAGAAAATACGAGGAACAGGTTGCAAGGCTCGATGCGTATGCGGATCAGGTACTCTACTATGTGAGGGCGGAGCATGCTGCGGCGGATTACAGATTTGCTGAGACAAATCTTAAGAGTGTCATCGGAAGAGTGGCGTTGAAGAACAAGGATATGCTGCTTGATGGTGACATATCGCTGAATGTCCATGATGTGGATGAATGTGTTGTGACGGATTCAAAGTGGCTTGAGTTTATGGTAAATCAGATCGTGAGCAACAGCATCAAGTATATTGACCGGGGACAGGAAAAGACTATAGAGATCTGGGCTGAAGAAGTGGGTGACGGCAAGGCTCTGCACATAAAGGACAATGGAATAGGTATACCACAGTCTGATATTCCACTTGTGTGCAGGAAATCATTTACAGGGGAAAATGGTCGGAAATATGCGAAATCCACAGGTATGGGTCTTTATATAATAGACAATCTGTGCAGGCAGCTGGGGCATAAGCTGAATATAACGTCAAAGGTGGAAGAATACACAGATGTGAGCATAGTATTTGGACATAATGATATATACAAGATTGGATGATGTAAAAATTGCGTTTTGCGATAGTGGGATACCAGATCGGGTGAGCGTTCCCAAGGTTACAGAATTGTAATGTTAGGTAATAATGGAAAAAGGACAATTGCTTTCAAAATGTGTAAACTGCAAATATGTTCAATGGTGAGAACAGTATTAAACAAACATTTGAGGAGGCATTTCAATGGAAAATCCAACAAAAAATTCAACGAAAAATTCTATGGAAAATCCAGTGGGAAATTCAATGGAAACAATATTAAAGATTGACAACATTGAGAAATATTATGGAAACAAATCCAATATGACAAAGGCCATAGATGGAATATCATTTGATGTGGAGGCAGGAGAGTTCGTTGCTATCATGGGTGCATCGGGAAGCGGTAAGACGACACTGCTTAACTGCGTTTCAACTATAGATAAGGTTAGCAGCGGCCACATCTATGTGGGCGGCAAGGATATCACAACACTCAAGGGCAACAAGCTCAACGAGTTCAGGAGAGAGGAGCTGGGATTTATATTTCAGGATTTCAACCTTCTTGACACACTCACGGCGTATGAGAATGTTGCGTTGGCACTTTCAATACAGAATGTGCCTGCAAAACAGATAGATGCGAAGGTCAGGGCTGTTGCAAAGGAGCTTGAGATCGAGAGTGTTCTGAAGAAGTATCCGTATCAGATGTCGGGCGGTCAGAAGCAGAGAGTCGCATCTGCGAGAGCCATCATCACTGACCCAAAGCTTGTGCTTGCAGATGAGCCTACAGGAGCACTCGATTCCAAGTCGGCAAAGCTGTTGCTTGAGAGATTTAAGCATCTGAATGAGGATCTCATGACAACGATACTCATGGTAACACACGATTCATTTACAGCCAGCTATGCAGGCAGGATCCTTTTCATCAAGGATGGCAAGGTGTTCCATGAGCTCAGAAGAGGCGGAGATACCAGAAAAGAATTCTTCAATAAGATCATAGATGTCGTGACACTGCTTGGGGGTGATCTGAATGACGCTCTTTAAGCTTTCTGCATCAAATATGAAGAAGAGTATAAAGGACTATGCCATATATTTCTTCACTCTGGTACTCGGTGTTGCAATCTTCTATGTGTTCAATGCCATAGAGACCCAGACTGCCATGCTCCAGATATCAGCTGATACAAGACAGGTCGTACAGCTCATGAGCAAGATGATCGCGGGAGTCAGCGTGTTCATCGCATTTGTGCTTGGATTCCTCATCATATATGCAAGCCGTTTCCTGATGAAGAGACGTAATAAGGAATTTGGTTTGTATCTCATTCTTGGAATGGGAAAACGCAAGGTGTCCACAATGCTTTTCATCGAGACACTGATCATCGGACTTGTATCACTTGTGGTAGGACTTCTTGCCGGAATAGGAATCTCACAGATAACAAGTGTACTTGTTGCAAACATGTTCGATGCAGATATGTCATCATACAGCTTTGTATTCTCCGGCAGCGCATTTGCCAAGACCTGTCTGTATTTTGCAATCATATATGTGGTGGTTATAATCTTCAACACATTTATCATCAGCAAATGTAAGCTCATTGACCTCTTCCAGAATGGAAGAAAGTCTGAGAACGTCAAGATCAAGAATCCATGGGTATCAGTTATCGTGTTCCTGATATCAGCTGTATCACTTGGATATGCTTATCATGCGGTAATTACCGATATAAATGACATGTACATGAACGATCTCTACAAGTGGATCGTGACTGGATGTATTGCAACAGTGCTCTTCTTCTGGTCGGTATCCGGAATGCTCTTCAGGATCGTGTCATCCATGAAGAATGTGTATTACAAGGGACTCAATTCATTTGTCGTGAGACAGATGAGCAGCCGTGTCAACACAAATGTACTTTCAATATCATTAATCTGCCTTATGCTTTTTGTGACAATATGTGTGCTTTCATCAGCACTTGCAGTAAAGAATTCATTAAATGAGGGCATTGCGAAATATGCAAGAGCGGATGTGTGTATATCAAAGACCCAGAGCGGTGATTCAATCTATTATGATGAAGACGAGATGGGTAATGACAGCGAGACAAATGATCTTTTGAAGAAACTTGAAGTTACTGATGGAAAGAGCATAGAGGACGTATATAGTGAAAATAATATAGATCTCGGAACATACTTTTCAGATTATGTTGACGTACACACGTATACATGTCCTACACTTACTATCAGAAACTATCTGGGAGATGAGGCACTGATTGATTCTCTTGGAATAGATGTAAACGCTTGGTCTGGATTTGATGGAACGGAGGAGATCATATCACAGTCCGACTACAACAAGATTGCAAAGCTTTATGACAATGCTGAGCTCCAGCTTGACGATGACGAATATGCCATCCTGGCAAATTATAGAATATTCGTGAAGATTCGTGACGAGAGACTTCAGGAGGGCAAAGAGATAGAGGTATATGGCAACAAGCTTAAGCCGGTTATCTCATACTGTATAGACGGAGATATAGAGCTTGCCACACAGCCGGTCAATACAGGCGTGTTTATCGTGCCGGATTCAGCCGTTGAAGGTGCACAGTTTGCAAAGGAATATTTCATCGGAAAGTATGCCGATCAGGACAGGGATGTCATACAGGATAGTGATACGATCATAAGGAATGTATCAAAGAAGGATGAACTCGGCGGACTTATCACAGTAAATACTAAGGACAGCGTGAAAGCAGCCAGCGTGGGAGTAGGAGCGATAGCATCATTTATAGGTATGTATATCGGACTCATATTCCTCATATCCGGTGCAGCCATCCTTGCACTCAAAGAGCTCTCGGAGAGCACAGACAACATAGAGAGATACAAGATGCTCAGAAAGCTTGGCGTGGATCAGCGCATGATCAACAAGGCTCTTTTCTCGCAGATGGGACTATTCTTCATATTCCCACTTGCTCTTGCCATAGTCCATTCGGTATTTGGAATGATGGTCAGCACGAAGATTCTTGACACTATGGGAGCGTATGATATAGCAGGTGCTATCGGAATCACGGCTGCCATTGTGGTAATCATATATGGCGGATATTTCCTTATAACGTATCTGTGCAGCAGGAAGATTATCAGTGAGTGAGGATATAACTATTATTGAAAATAATTGCACTTTTTATTGAATGAATAACATAATTATGTTATCATCAACATACGATATAAATGTGACATGTCACATTGTCTGGGCTGGTCGTAAGACCCAGGTCCAACCTAATTAGGCGGGGAGACTCCCCGCCATTTTTTATATAGAGTTGTAATGGGGAAATTCCTCAAAGGGATACATAAAAAGGAATTTTGATGGTTAACAAATGATTATTTGTATATGGATTGGAGGAAGTCATAATGAACAAACATGTAGAAAAAGCTATGGAGATAAGAAACGAGACACCGATGGTCAATAACTGTGCGCAGACCATTCTGCGGGCTTACGCGGACGAGCTCGGAATAACAGGAGATATGGCGGCAAAGCTCAGTGCTAATTTCGGTGGTGGCATGAAGTGTGGTTCAACCTGCGGTGCGATCACAGGAGGACTTATGGTACTTGGCGCTCTGGGCGTTGAGAATCCATACGTGATAAATCAGTTCAGGCGCAGGATAGCAGATAACCACAATGGCATGACCGATTGTGCTGATCTGTTAAAGGCAAATGCCCAAAAGGGTGGAATCAAGAAAGTGCACTGTGACGGCATGATCAGGGAGGCTATAGAGCTGATAGATGAACTGGTGAAGAGTGAATAAATATAACAAGAACAACGTGTTTAACTATCCTGGAGGGAAAAGGGATTCTGGAATGGAGGATGCAAGTAATGGAAGAAAGGGCATTGCAAAGGAACTGTTATCCCGTGTTGTAAATGATGCAAGGGATTATGGATGTGGAACTATACAGATCACGGCATCTGACATGGGGGTTAAGTTGTATACGGATTTCGGATTTGTTCATAATGGTAATTTCATGCAGTATAAGCTGTAGTATATATGATGATGGAGCAAAAGTTACATTTAGAGATTGCCTTGCCTATCACAGTGGGAGATAACGTCTGGATCGGAACGAATGTTTCGGTGCTGCCGGGAGTTACTTATTTTAGGGCGAAGTTATAAGTAATTAGTATTGACACATCAATAAACTCCTTTATAATAAATACTACAAATGTAATATTTATTATAAAGGAGTTTTGATATGATGAACTTATATTTTTTTATCTTGAAATACTACGTGTGTAATATATACAAGAAGTTATATTGTATGCTACTTTTGGTTGGCATAGCCATATTGTTATGCAGTTGTTCCAATAAAAATGCAGTGGCAGACGCAGAGCGGACAGTTATTGATTTTAGTATATCTGATGAAAATCAGTTTATTGCAGATTTGGATGATATATATTCATCCTGTCAGGATATGAAATGCAAGACCGAGGAAGAAAAACTGAATCAGACTAGGACAGTAATAGAATCGATGGGAAGTAAGGGGTACATAGCTGTGGATGTGGATAATCAGATCAATATGGCAAATGCAGAGAATGCGGAGATGTTTTTATCAGAGGTGGCTGAAAACAGAGATGCGGGATGTACAATACTGCAGGTCATGTATGATAAGTCCTTTGTAAGGTTTGATTTTAAATCAGGCGGTAACAATGTGATGATAACCAGGCGATTCTATGTGCGGGAGAATAACTGTTTTGTTGAGAAAAATGAAGAAAACTATAAGGCCTATACATGGAAATACACAGACGGATATCTATTTTTTGAGAGGTACAGGATGGGAGGATATGACGGAGATTCTGCGTATACGGCATTACGAGTTGAGCCTCTGGATGAGAAGTTAAGGGTACTTAACAGAAAGTATATCAAGACGATTGGATATGATTCGAATAATTTATTTACCACAAACTGGGATGAATCAGATATGAACAAAATAAATTATTATGATATCTATGAAGCACTTTACAAAATGAAATATGGTATGTCCAGTCCATATTCGGACGAGGGGGTTACATATATGATAGAAGGGAAGTTATACGAGAAGGTGTTTCAGGAGTATTTGCCTGTGTCTACAGATGTACTTCAGCATGTCAATGTGTATGATGTGTACAGACAAATGTATCAGTACAGAACGAGGGGGATGTTTGATCACAGTGTAACACCATTGGTTCCATTTCCAGAGGTAGTGGATGCTGAGTATAATGCTGACGGAACAATAACCCTCATAGTAAATGCTGTTTCGGAGAAAGATGAGAGTGGCAGATTATTTACTCATAAGGTTACAATAAAGGAGAAAGAAAATGATGGATTTGAGTATGTGTCAAATGAAGTACTGACGAGGTGCAAAGAGGGAATATATTGGTACAGAGACAGACTTTCTGATAAAGAGTGGCAGGAGTACTACGGAGATACAGAAAAGACCATCACAATAAATCAGAATGGAAATGTTATTGATGATAGTCTGTTATCCGATGACGAAATGGAGAATGTTAAAGTAAATATAATAGGAATATTGCAGTCAGATGCCATAAGAAAGTTGTATGAGGATGAGGATATTTCGAATAATAGTGATTTAATATATGACGCAGTTGATATTTTGGGAAGCAGTGGACTGATATGTTTTTCTGATGATACCAATATGTATAATTATCAGGTATTTCAGTCTTTTTATAGAAATTATACAGATGGTGGAGGGCGTGATTACATTTGCGTATATAGGGTAAACAGGGATGCAAGTGTGACGGAGATGACATTTGTGTATGATGACAGCCGGATACAGATGATTTTCAACACAGCAAAATTCGAGAATCATGACTGGAAGTTTATAGCGACTGGCATACGGGATTTAAAAGATATGAAACTCACACAAAAAGGCTACTTTATATATACATATTCAAATATAATAGCTCATGGTGGGCTGAAGGAGTATTTCAGAGTCAGTCCGTTGACGGATGAATGCAGGGAACTGACAAGAAAATATGTGTATGGGCTTAGTTATGTGAATTACAATATGCTTGTTATCGATTGGGATGAGTCAAATGCATCAGATATACTTGTGCCGTGTATGTTTGATGATATATACAGACTGTACACTGGTGAAAATCTGAAACCTGATGGTGGATGGATAGATGCAGACAAATATGAGTCTGTTATGTTGTCAATGTTCCCTGTCACTGTGACGGAGTTGAGGGATAATTGTGATTACAATTTAGAAAAAGATTCATACAGATATCATGTCATCCTTGGGAAACAGTATCCACCATTTGGAGAGGTTGTGGACTATTCCTACAATGATGATGGAACGGTTTCGCTTATTGTTGATGCGGTGTGGGCTGACGAAGGATCGGACATTGCATTTAGAAATACACTTACAGTAAAATCGGAAGATGATGGTACTTTCAAATATATGTCAAATCATATAGAGAAGGTGGAATGTGACATACCGGTTTATTCTGACTGATATCCATAGGCATATATTCCAAGATCACGCAGTATTGACAGTGAGATCTTCGATGCGGAAAGTCCGTCCGCTGATAAAAACTGATTGTCATTTTCAGAAAGTGATATATTCGTGGCGAAAAAGTAATCATTATCATTAGATGTAATGAATCCGACGAACCAGCCGTTTATATTTATATCATCAACTCTGCCGGTACCTGTCTTGCCATACAGACTTTTTCCATCTGAGTTTGCAATAAACATGGACTCTATGACTGTATCCACATTTGTCTTAGACAGCTTCCAATCATTATTTTTCAGGTGACATAGCAGTTCTACCTGCTCTACTGGGGATATAGTCAGAGAGGATTCCAGCCAGTAACAGTTCTGAGCTGAATTGATATTCTGATTTCCATATTCAATAAGACCAAGAAAATTTTTCGCATCTGTGTGGTCCATAGCTACATCCAGATTGTCAAAATACCAGTTTACAGATCCGGTCATGGCAGATCGAAGTGTCTGGTCTGTGTTCCAGGCATCAAAAGGGTAAGAGCTCCCATCCCAGCGCATAAATGAGTTTTCGGAAGTTATGATGCCATGTTCAAGAGCCATCACTGCGTCATATATTTTATATGTAGAATCCGGTGAAGTGCGGCATAGGGCTTTGTCCTGGTTATAGATATACCATTTATCATTTCCCTTGTCGTACAGAGCAAAACAGCCGTTGTAGTCAGAAAAGTAGCTGGATAGATCCAAGGATTCCAGATTCACCGGGGCAAAATCCTTGTATTGTGTATCATCCAGAGCATATATAGATAATGGCGCACATACAGTCATCAGCAATATGATAATGGAAAATGCATATATACATTTCCGTTTTTCTCTGCTGGTGACAGGGTTGAAATTAACAATAAGCTGAAGCCTTGTTTTAAGTAATTTTTTCCTGCTTTTGCTCTTGAATGATACCGATGATGAATTACTGGATCTGCTTGTAGCCGCACGGAGGATGGTCTGCCCATACTTTGCGGCATAGTTTTGACCGAGGCACTGCAATACATCATTGTCACATGCTTTTTCTCTGTCATGTCTTGCTGTATGTAATGTGTATATAACAACAGGATTGAACCAATACAGTATGCAGAATATACAGATAAACATATTCACGGCATTGTCTCTGCGTTTAAAATGTTGTAGTTCATGTAACAAAATATGTCTCAGGTCGGTTATTGTGTAATCGGATATGCAGTCGTTGATTTGCCGTGGAATATATATAACAGGGCGGAATACACCTACAATGACCGCTCCAGATAAAGCAGAGGAGGAATATAATTTCGGTTTGTATCTGCGCACATTGCAGAGCTCAAGGCATTCCGAATATATATTCAATATGACAGTATCGTCGGTGACTGGAACAGCAGATTTTTTCAGCTTGTATAGTGATATGCCTGACACTATTAAACGGATGGAAAATATGTAAACTCCGGCAAGCCAGATAATAAAAAGGAGCTTTGGATATATTGTAGATGTACTGTTTACAGATATAGCAAAGTCGTTCATCCAGTTCCCATTTGATGAAGGGCTGGTATTGATAGGCACAGGAGTAACTGTATTTGCGGCAGAAGTACTTCTGTGAAATAATGATCGTATGAAACCTATGACCTGGAATATAAATGAATTATTTACAGGGATAAATGGAATTACGAGAAGAAACAGCACAATATATATGGTGTTGTATCTGCCGTTACATGTTAGCTGTTTTCTGAACATAAATCGAACAAATATCAGTAGCAGCAGAGAGAAACTTATGGATATATTGCTGATAAAAAAATGTGTGAAAAATTCAGTCAAGCCTTATTTCCTCCCGGTGCCTTTTACATTTAATATGTCTTGAAGTTCCTTTATATCATCAGCACTAAGCTCATCACTATCCACAAACGCAGAAACCATGTCGCATATGTGTCCATTGAAAAACTTCTTTAGAAAAGATGAGCTTTCATGTTTTCGATATTCCTCCTGACTGATGACAGGGGAGTAGACGAACATGCGGCCCTTTTTCTCATAGGAGATGGCGGACTTATCAGAAAGTCTTTTGATGAGAGTCTGGATAGTCCTAGGATTCCATGAAGTGGTCTGCAACAGTTTGTCAGTAATGTCATTTGTGCTTATAGGGGCATATTTCCATATAACCTTCATAACTTCATATTCGGCTTCGGAAATCTGGGGAATGTGTTTCATAGATTATACTCCTTTAATACTACATTTGTAATAACAGTATAAAGATTATGGGGTGGGGTGTCAACCTTTGTCTATACATATGAGGAAACTCTCCAAAAAGGATTGTTTAGCAGAGTATATAATTTTTAAACACCGGGTAACATACTCATATACAGGCTAAGGAGGTATATGAGATGATATCACCAGACACAATAAAGCTGCTCAGGGAATGTGATGCCGGGATCAAGATGGGTGTTTCGTCTATTGATGAGGTGCTTGGGTATGTGCATGCGGCGAAGATGAAGAAGATACTTATAGAATGTAAGGAGGAGCACGACGCAATAAAACAGGAGATACAGAAACTACTGGATGAGTACCATGACGATGGCAAGGATCCAAATCCAATAGCAAAGTGCATGTCCTGGATCAAGACAAATGTGAAACTCATAGTGGATGAGTCTGACAATACCATAGCGGAGCTTATGACGGATGGCTGCAATATGGGTGTGAAGTCGCTGAATAAATATCTAAACGAATATAAGGTGGCGGATGACAGGGCGAAGGATAAGACGAAGAGACTCATAGAGCTTGAGAAGAAACTCTGCGAGCAGATGCAGCCTTTTTTATAAGTGCTTGTTGACTAAAAAAGTTTTATTAAATATACTTGTAAATATGAGAACCCAACATGTCTGTAGATGACGCGGATCATGTTGGGGATTTATTGTTTTAGGGGAACAGAAAAAAATGATATAAGAAGGAGAAGATATATGAGCAGACAGGTTTACAATCCCTTTTTGCCGCTGAATGAGTACATACCGGACGGCGAGCCGCATGTATGGGGCGACAGGGTTTATCATTATGGATCTCACGATAAGGAGGGCGGTTACACGTTCTGTATGCAGGATTATGTGGTGTACTCCGCGCCGGTAAAAGATCTGACAAGCTGGCGATGCGAGGGCATTACATACAGGGCGAGTCAGGATCCGGCATACCCGGAGCTGAAGTATATGTACGCGCCAGATGTTGTGAGGGGGAATGATGGCAGATATTATCTGTATTACTGTATGGGCGGTGACTACGGTTACGGCGGATACACAGGTCCAATCAGTGTGGCTGTGTGCGATACGCCGGCGGGTAAATACGAATATCTTGGCCATGTGCATTACAAGGACGGCACTGTGATGAAGAAGTATATTTGCTTTGATCCGGCAGCCATGAATGATGACGGAACCATCAGGATATTCTACGGAACCCAGTACGGATACGAGGAAGAGCCTGATTTTCTGACAAATGGCAGGCTGGATGATGAGGTATCTATGTTTGGAAGAACAAAGGAGGAGATACTTGGCTATAAGGACAGCATCATGGGACCGATCATGGTGGTGCTTGAGGACGACATGCTGACGGTTAAGGAAGAACCGAGGCACATCATACCTTATGCCGTGAAGGGAACATCATTTGAGGAGCATCCATTTTTCGAGGGTTCATCCATGAGAAAGGTGGGAGATAAATACTACTTTGTTTATTCGTCATGGCAGAACCATGAGCTGTGCTATGCGGTGAGCGATTATCCGGATCACGGATTTACATTTGGTGGCACTATAGTGTCAAATGGCGATGTGGGATATAAGGGAAGAAGTTTCGAGAACAAGCTGAATATGACCGGAACCACGCACGGAAGTATAGAGTGCATAGATGGTCAGTGGTACGTGTTCTATCACAGGCTCACACATAAGTCGGACTACAGCAGACAGGCCTGTGCCGAGAAGATCTATATAGCTGCGGATGGACACATAGACCAGGTGGAGGTTACGAGCTGCGGACTGAACAATGGACCGCTTGTGGCAAATGGCACGTATCCAGCGGTGATAGCATGCAACCTGACAAATGGACATATGCCGCACGGCTCCAACAGTATATACACGATAGAATTCCCAAATGTGACGAACAAGGGTGAGGATAGATTTATTGCGGAGATAGAGGATGGAACACTCATAGGGTATAAGTATTTTGCGCTTGGGGGCAGCAGTACATTTGGCGTGAATGTCAGATATGAGACGGATGCCAACAAGGTGGTGTATGAGGGACCTGTCAGGGTAGACGAGAGATGCGAGAATCAGGAGCAGCTCAAGGATGCAAACGATCTGGCAGAGAATGTAGAAGGATACTTTGACATATGTGTGACAGAAGATAGTGAGAGTATCGGAAGAATAGATATACCTGTATCTGAAGATATCTCAGAGACAGAGTGGAGATGGTGCGAGAACAAAGTGGATTTCCCAGAGGGAGTCCACGCGGTGTATCTTGTATACCATGGCAGAATAAAGGTTCAATTAAAAGATATACGATTTAGGTAAAATATTGAAAGAAGAGGGAGAATTATGAAGAAGTCAAATGGTGCGGCACTGATACCGATATACGTCTTTCTTGTCCTGTATCTGGGACTTGGAATACTGTTTGAGTACGTGCTGAAGATCCCGATGGGATTTTACAATATTCCAATAGTGGTTGCCTTTATGGTGGCGATATTTGTGGCATGTCTGCAGAACAGAAAGGTAAGCTTTGATGAGAAGCTTCAGATCATGGCAAATGGACTTACAGACAAAAATATTATAACCATGCTGCTCATATTCCTGACGGCGGGAATATTTGTGGGAGTCGTGGGGCGGAGCAGTGCCGAGAGTGTGGCATACTTTATGCTGAGTATCATTCCGGCGAGATTTTCCGTGGCAGTTTTGTTCGTTGTAGCGTGCTTTGTCTCAACAGCTATGGGAACGTCTGTTGGAACAATAACACTTCTGACGCCTATAGGAGTTGCAGTTGCCGATGCGTCAGGATTTAATCTGCCGCTCTGTGTGGCGTCCATCATGGGCGGTGCGATGTTCGGAGATAACCTGTCGTTCATATCGGATACGACCATAGCAGCATGTAATGGTCAGGGGTGTGCCATGAAAGATAAGTTCAGGGCAAACTTCTGGATAGCATTTCCTGCAGCGATTGTGACGCTCATAGTAATCTTGGTTAAGTCATTCAATACTGAGATAGGCGGAGTAGTACAACATGATTATAATATGATACAGATCATACCTTATGTTCTGGTACTCATAGGAGGAATAGTGGGATTTAATGTGTTTGTAGTCCTGATAGTTGGAATCGTGTCAGGCTCCATCATCATGCTTGCCACAGGGCAGACGGCAGCAGTGGATCTCCTGACGAATATGGGAAGCGGTGCAGCGGGAATGTTCGAGACGAGTATGGTAGCTGTACTTGTGGCTGCCATGTGTTCACTCATCAGAGAGTATGGCGGATTTGAGGCGCTGCTTTCGGCTATAAAGAAGGTGTTCAAGGGTGACAAGGGAGGTCAGCTCGGAATCGGACTTCTGGTTGGAGCCATGGACATAGCCACAGCCAACAATACGGTCGCGATAGTCATGGCAAATCCGATAGCAAAGGAGATGGCAGAGGATTATGGTATATCCCCGAAGAGATCAGCGTCGCTGCTTGATACATTTTCATGCATATTCCAGGGAATCATTCCTTACGGTGCCCAGATGCTGGTTGCAATATCAGCGGTGTCGGAGCTGGGACATGAGATATCAGCATTCCAGATAATCCCAAATTTGTTTTATCCAATACTCCTTCTTGTCAGTTCGCTTGTGTGGATGCTTATAAGAAGTAATGACAAACCACATATGGCAAAGAGACGGTAAAGAATATAGATGGACGAGATTTCGTAATATAATAAATAAATATTCGAAAAAACATGCAAAAAACCAAGAAAAATCTTGAAAATGCGTGTTTTTTCGTTTTTATTTAAGAATTTTTATGCTATAATTTACACTTGTGAATTATAAATAAAAAATAGGAGGAGTAACATGGACGCATTCACAAACTTTTTAGGCAAAGTTGATGATATTGTCTGGGGCTTGCCACTCATAATACTCATCATCGTCTGCGGAATCTATCTGACGATCAGACTTAAGTTCCTTCAGATAGTTCATCTGCCAAAGGCACTGAGATTCATGATTAAGAATGAGGAAGACGGTACAGGAGAGGTGACGAGCTTTGGCGCGTTATGTACAGCACTTTCAGCAACTATCGGTACAGGTAATATCGTAGGAGTAGCAACAGCTATAGGTATCCTTGCCGGTGGTCCCGGAGCACTTTTCTGGATGTGGATCGCAGCGCTTTTTGGAATGGCAACAAAGTATTCAGAGGGACTGCTTGCTGTAAAGTACAGAAAGATTGACGAGGATGGACACGTTCTCGGAGGACCTTTCTATTACATTGAGAGCGGTATGGGTCACAAGTGGAGGTGGCTTGCAAAGATATTTGCATTCTTCGGAGCATGCGTAGGTCTTATGGGTATCGGTACATTTACACAGGTAAATGGTATTGCTTCTGCAGTTCAGGCTTTCTTTGATCCTGACAAGGCAAATACAGTATCAATCTTTGGAAATGACTACTCAATAGCCATCGTCATCTCAGCATTTATTCTTGCAATCCTTGTAGGACTTGTTGTAATCGGTGGAATCCAGAGAATATCAAAGGTTTCTCAGATTATAGTACCATTCATGGCAGTTCTCTACATCGTGGTGTGTCTGGTTCTTATCATAGTTAATATAAATAAAGTTCCAGCTGCATTTGAAACAATAGTCAAGTGCGCATTTAAGCCTATGTCATTTGCAGGTGGTGTTACAGCAAGTCTTGCAATAGCCATGCAGAAAGGTGTTGCACGTGGTATCTTCTCGAATGAGGCTGGTCTTGGTTCTGCACCTATCGCAGCAGCAGCAGCTCAGACAAAGGAGCCTGTTCGTCAGGGACTTGTAACAATGACAGGTACATTTATTGATACTATCATCGTATGTACAATGACAGGTCTTTCAATCGTTATGATGGGAAGCTGGCAGGATGGCAGCCTTGAGGGAATCGCAGTCACAACTGATGCATTCCAAAAGGGACTTTTCTTTATGCCAGGTCAGGTTGCAGCATTCATCCTGATGATCTGCCTTGTATTCTTCGCATTTACAACTATCCTTGGTTGGGATTACTATGGTGAGAGGTGTCTTGAGTACCTCACAAATGGCAGCAAGGTTTCAGTTCAGATCTATCGTTGGTTATACATACTTTGCGTATTTATCGGACCATACATGACAGTTAAGGCTGTATGGACTATCGCTGATATATTTAACGGACTTATGGCGATTCCGAATATCATAGCATTGCTTGCACTCAGCAGTGTGGTTGTGGCAGAGACAAAGGATTACTTTGCACGTCACAAGGAACTGTAGGGCTCAATAGAAGTAAATATTTATAATAATTGGATGAACACCTACCAGCAGTCAGACAAAATTTTGTCTGGCTGCTTTTTTATATGGGGCAGAAAATTGGAAACTGTGTTTTCTAATGTTTGAATAATTTGTGAAAAATATTGACAAATATAATGCAGGTGTTTATATTGTCAATGTTAAAAATACCCTGTAGGGGTATATAAAAAGGAATTATAAGTATGACAATGGAGAAAAAAATCCTATTGATTGAGGGAATGACATGTGTCAACTGCCAGAACAGGGTAGAGCAGGCTTTACGAAATATGGCAGGAATATCTAAAGTTCAAGTTTCATACAGCAACGGGCAGGCGGAAATCGAGTTTGACGGTGATATATTGACACTAGAAAGTATTATAGATATCATTCAGAACCTTGATTATACAGTAATACAAAAAAGAAAAATACATTATAAGAAAATTGGCAGTTCAATAGGCACATTTGCAATTATTATCTGTCTGTATTATCTGTTACAGAGATTTGGTGTTCTGAACCTGCTTGTTCCATCGATGCTTGCTGATTCAACGATGAGCTATGGTATGTTGTTTGTAGTGGGATTACTAACATCGGTTCACTGCATAGCGATGTGCGGCGGTATAAATCTGTCGCAATGTATACCTTCGGGGAAAGATGACAGTGGGAATGGAAACAGTGAGGTTATGCCATCATTGCTGTATAACACAGGGCGGGTGGTCTCTTATACAGTAATCGGTTTTCTGCTTGGCGGAATCGGCATGATCTTAACAGGTTGGTCTGAGACAGGAATTCCACTGATCCTACAGGGGATATTGAAGATAATAGCAGGTCTGTTTATGGTGATAATGGGAATAAACATGCTGGGAGTTATTCCTGTACTGAGAAAGTTGCAGATAAGACTTCCGAACAAACTTGCAAATAAAATAAGCACGAGAAAGATAAGAGAAAAGCGTCCATTTTTTGTAGGTTTGCTGAACGGATTGATGCCATGTGGTCCCATGCAGTCTATGCAGATCATCGCGCTTGGTTCAGGAAATCCTATCACAGGAGCATTTGCAATGCTGATGTTCAGCTTGGGTACAGTTCCCCTGATGCTTGGATTTGGAAGTATCGTGTCTGCGCTTGGCAAGAAATATACAAAGATTGTCATGCGTGCAGGATGTATTCTTGTTGTGGTTCTGGGACTTGCGATGCTTTCACAGGGGGTAAGCCTGTCTGGAATTAATATGAACAGAACAGCCACTTTATCAGAAAACACGGAAGAGTTAAACATGGCAGAGATATCAGAATCAGGCGATGTGCAATATGTAAGCAGTGAACTGGACTTTGGAAGTTACCCAGAGATTACAGTTTATAGCGGAATTCCGGTCAAATGGACAATAAATGTGCCGGAGGAGGTCATCAACGGATGCAATTACAAGATGGTATTGAGCGCGTATGGTATAACCCATGAATTTACACCGGGAGAGAATGTGATCGAATTTACACCGGGAGAATCGGGGACTGTTCAGTATACATGCTGGATGGGAATGATAAATGGCAAGATTAATATCATTGACAGAGAAGGAGAATGAGATAATGAGAAATAAAACAATGACAAGGAAAACAGATACAAGCAGAAAAATACTTACAGTTATAATGACATTACTTGTGGCATCAATGCTGACAGCCTGTGGAAGTTCAAATACGTCAGGAAATACAAGTGCATCAGGAAATTCAACCTCATCTGAGAGTGGAAAAATCGATTATACTACAGAGGAGAACAAGGCGGATGTATATGTAACTCCCGCAGTTGAAAATGGCGAGATTGCAATTGACGCAGACACATTGACTTCTGATCCGATATATGTTAACTATGATTCAAATGGAACAAACATCCAGCTTATCGCTGTTAAAGCATCTGACGGGACAACACGCCTGTCACTTAACACTTGTCAGGTATGTAATCCGTCGCCAAGGGCATATTTTAAGGAGCAGGATGGAAAGCTGGTATGCCAGAACTGTGGAAATACATTCACTATGGACAGCGTGGGCGAGACATCGGGAGGGTGTAATCCAACCTATATTGACTATAAAAATATAGATGGTAAACTGACTGTGAGCACGGCTGATCTTGACACATATGCAGATAGATTTACGTCTTGGGGTGGGCCTGTCAAGTAATCTGAAACACCAAAAGGAGATTTGAATGGGGGAGTTTGTAATGGGAAATACAATAACATTTTTACTTATAGTATTGGGAATTATGTTCTTGAGTGGCATTGTTATGGCAATACTTGCTCTATATTTCAATATCAAGAGGAAACATCCAATATTTTCAATCATATTTTCGATTATACTAATACCGCTGATTTGTATTCCGATACAATTCACTGTTGGTTTTATGATTTCACGATTTATGTTGATAATTGTATTGATATATAGTGTGGCAATGATTGCAATGGCGGTAAAAAATTTCAAAACAAATGAATGAAATTGGATATATCAATTAAGTATTGAATATTATTGTTTGCTATAAGGTGTCTTCCCATCGATATATGTTTGACATGAGTGAGGCTTGATACTAATATAATATCAAAAGGTGCTACCGATAGACGGTTAGCCTGATATTGATATTAGTGATTAGAAATAACCGCCAAAAGTTTTCTCAGGACTGTGCGGTTATTTTTGTGTCTTATCATTGCTCTTAGAACCTATTGTATAGCCAAGAGCAAAGCATGTAATGCACAAGCTGATGATAGCTATAATCTCATTCTTTATACCTCTCCGTTATCGCTGACACGGCAGTCAAATGATGGGACATTTGAGATCATCTGGCCCGAGAAAGTGAGCTTTGCAATAGATGATAGGGAAACTTTCAACTTTCGTGAAGGAGATAAGCTTTACTTCAATATTTGGTATGAAGACCCGGATTACCGGGAGGAGACGATAGAAGAGTAATACGGTGCAAATGGCATCCGCAAACACATCATTAGGTCTTAGAAGATGTGTTTGCGGGTGCTTTTTTATTTGCGGGAGTTTTTTTGATTTACAAAGCAATAACACTTGACAATAAAGTTAGCAGCGACTAACATTGTGGTTGTTAAGAGAATTGGATCAGGGGGATGTAACAAATGAAAGGTTCTGAGACTATAAAAGAAACAATGCACAAGGCGGATTGTTTCTTATATCCGGTTGGTGACAGAAGAGATAAAGTTGTCATTGTGTTATCAGGCAGCGAGGGCGGTCTGGAGCATACAGGAAAATGGAGAAAAAAGTTGTGAAAAAACAGTTTTTTGAGATCGAGAAGGACGGATTCTATGGAACATATTACGAGAATCCAAATGGGGCTGACTGTGCATTCATAGGACTGTTTGGAGACGATCCGAATGATTTTATGGCGAAGTGCGGAGCAAAGTGGCTGCACAAAAATGGTGTGAACGCACTTTGTGTATCTCCTGGAAGAAAGAATTACAGCCATGTAAATAATCCGCTTGAGAGAATAGAGACAGCTATTGCATGGCTGAAAAGTCATGGAAACCGGAAAATAGGAATCATGGGAATGAGTACGGCTGGAATGGATTCCCTTGTTGCTGCCTCGTATTTTTCTGATATCACATTGACATTTGGACTTACGGCAAGTGACTTTGTATGGCAGGGATTTGAACAGGGCAACAAAGACGGATGTAAGGAATGGCCGATACCGGGTGCATCGACTCTTTCGTGGAGAGGCGAGCCTCTTGCTTATATGCCATTTGTGTATGAGCATCCTGTGTACTGGCAGAAAATCGAGGAGGAGACAAAGGACTCCGGCGACATTGAGCGCAGTACCTGCCTGTTCATCGACTCGGAGAAGGCAAGGGAACATACGGAAGAGGAAATGATCAAGGTCGAGAACATAAAGGGAAAGCTGTTTTTAATTGGCGCAGATGACGACTCATTCTGGGAGGCGGGCAAATACATCCGCAGAATGGATCAGCGTCTGAAGGAGCGCCCGCATACATGTGAGTATGTGCCGCTTGTGTATGAGCACGGAACCCATTTTGTGCTGCCGGAATCGATGCTTCGTATGGCGCTTCCGGTTGGACTGAAATTTGTCATGAAGTTTATATTCAAGGCTGCAAAGGATTATCCAAATGAGTGCGAGGCGACGAGAAAGGATATAGACAGAAGACTCTCAGCCGCACTTAAGGAATGGATACAGGAATAAAAAGGCAGGCGATTAGAATGTTGAAATATGGAATGTATGCAAAGGCTGTGGAACTGCTGTGTTTTAAGCAGGCACTTGCAAGGCTTGCGCAGATATATCCTGATATGGACATGAAGAGATATAAAAGATCCGTGAAGAGAGAGTACAAGGAGATGCTTCTCAGAACTCCCGATATAGGTGGAAGCTCACTGGAGATGAACCTGTATATCGCAGCATTTGTATTTTCACTGCACAAGGCAGAGCCGGATAGGATCACACCTGAAGTTGTGGATGAGATGGTCACTGCGGTGTTCGATTCGCCTTTCATGGTGAAGGCGCATGAGAACAAGAAGTGTACGCTCTTCACTGACAATGTTCAGGACAAAAAGGTGCAGGAGAGCATAGCAAGCCAGACATCAAAGCATGAGCTTGACTGGAAATTCCACTACGAGAAAGGTGTAGACGAATTCTATAACACTTATACGGAATGTGGAATATTTTCATCATGATCTAAAGAAAGAATATGGTATGAGGAAGGAAAAATACAATGACTATCCATGAGTTCGGAAAAGAGAATAAAGAAACGATAATATTGATACATCCATCTGTTGTGAAGTGGGATTACTTTGAGAATGTAATTCCTCTGTTAGAAAAGAATTATCATCTGCTGGTTCCGGCACTTCCGGGTTATGATTTTGACAATGACAATGACTTTACAAGCGTGGAGCAGATTGCATCAGACTTAAATAACTGGATCAAGGCGAAGGGATTCACGGAGATATATGCTGTATATGGCTGTTCTATGGGCGGTTCCGTTGCGCTTATGGTTGCGCTGGGACAGAAGGTTAGAATACAGCATTGTGTAATAGACGGCGGAATCACACCGTATCAGTTGCCATGGATCGTGACACGCTTTATTGCGCTCAAGGATTATCTAATGATGATGATAGGCAGAGCAGGCGGTGTGGCTTTGCTGGAAAAGGCATTTGCTACAGACGACTATTCCAAGGAAGATCTGCAGTATGTTGCGGATGTTCTGAGACATTGCAGCAGCAAAACACTGTGGCGAACATTTGAATCGTGCAATAACTATAAGGTGCCGGATCCTGTTCCGAAGATTGATACGCACATCCATTATTGGTACGCAAAGAATGAAGAAAAAGAGCGGAAAAATGATATAGCGTATATCAGGCGCAGGCTACCTCAGACGGAGTTTGAAGTATTACCGGAACTCGGACACGGCGGACTTGTCTTACTCAGGCCTGAGTTGTTTGAGGAAATGATGAGCAAGTTTCAGTGAGATATGGAAAATATGAGTTAATATACGTTTGACATGAAGGGGGTGGAGAATGCTAATATAATATCAAAAGGTGCAACCGATAGACGGTTAGCCCTGATATTATTGGATACAAAAGTAACCGCTAAAGTTTGTTAGGACTGGGCGGTTATTTTTGTGTCTTATCATTGCTCTTAGAGCCAACGGCATAATCAAGAGCAAAGCAAGTGATGCATAAAGCTGATTATGGCTATAAACTCCTGTGATGAAGGCTAACCGCCTACCGAATAGGGTAGCACCGCATATATCACATCAAACAAATGTTCGACTCTCAGTGTAGGTAGTTTGGCGAGAAGGGTAGCTTGGAGAGAAGTGTAATCAATAAAAAGCGCATAATATTTTCGCAAATTAAAATAAAACCGGGAAAAGGATACAAAGACATTAGAAATTGTATCCTTTTCCTGGTTTTTGTCATTTTAGATAAAATTTTATGCACTTTTGAATGCTTAGAGGTCTTGCTGGCCAACAAATTGTAAACTAGAGCAAGCCTCTAGTCCTTTAACTGGCAATCCGGGCCACCTGAGCGGCAAAGCCGCCCGCGCCCGATATTACTCAGCGTCCTTTATCTCACTGTGAAGCTCCTGCAGTGACTTCACATCGCTGTCGCCATGCGCCTGAACGTACAGGATACCCTTTGCGGTTGCTCTTGCGCCTGCAATTGTAGTCACATAAGGAATCTTTGCCTTGATGGCAGCCTTTCTGAGGTAACTATCGTCGTGGGCACTTTCCTTACCGCTCGGAGAATTGATTATCAGGTCTATAGAGCCATTTGTTATAAGATCATTGATGTTTGGTCTGCCCTCCTGGAGTTTTTTGACTTTCTCAGCTTTAACTCCGGCAGCCGTAATTATGGCATATGTTCCGCTTGTAGCAAGGATCTTGAAACCAGCTTTCTCGAAGAGCTGAGCGATCTCGATAACCTCATCCTTGTCCTTTCTGTTTACAGAGATCAGGACAGTTCCGCTTGTAGGAAGGAGAGTCTGTGTAGCCTCCTGAGCCTTATAGAAAGCCTCTCCATAGTAGGTTGAAAGTCCGAGAACCTCACCTGTAGATCTCATCTCAGGTCCTAAGATTGGGTCAACCTCTGGGAACATGTTGAATGGGAATACAGCCTCCTTAACTCCGTAATATGGTATGTGCTGCTCCTTGAGAGCTGGAACAGGAGATGGTCTTCCGGTGAGCTCTGATGTGATGATATCAGTAGCGATAGGAACCATGCGCACGTTACATACCTTTGATACGAGAGGCACTGTACGGGATGCTCTAGGATTTGCCTCAAGAACATATACCTTGCCTTTCTCAATAGCGTACTGCATGTTCATAAGACCTACGACATGCATCTCCTCAGCGATCTTCTTTGTATATTCTTTGATAGTAGCAACATTCTCAGCAGTGATGTGTACTGAAGGAATGATGCAGGCTGAATCACCTGAGTGAACTCCGGCAAGCTCGATGTGCTCCATAACGGCAGGAACAAATGCGTGAGTTCCGTCGCTTATGGCATCTGCCTCACACTCAAGGGCGTGATTCAGGAATCTGTCTATAAGTATAGGTCTGTCAGGTGTGACACCAACGGCAGCTCTCATATATCCGTCAAGGCTCTCGTCATCGTATACGACCTCCATACCACGTCCACCGAGAACGTATGATGGACGGACCATGACTGGATAGCCAATCTTGTGAGCAATCTCAACTGCCTCGTCAACAGTAGTAGCCATACCAGATTCTGGCATAGGGATCTCAAGCTTATCCATCATCTCACGGAAGAGATCTCTGTCCTCTGCAAGATCGATGACAGCAGGAGATGTACCGAGGATCTTTACGCCGTTCTTCTCAAGGTCAGAAGCAAGGTTAAGAGGTGTCTGACCGCCGAACTGTGCGATGACGCCCACTGGCTTTTCCTTGTTGTAAATGCTGAGAACATCCTCAAGTGTAAGTGGCTCAAAGTAGAGCTTATCTGATGTATCATAGTCAGTTGAAACAGTCTCTGGATTACAGTTTACTATGATAGTCTCAAATCCGAGCTTCTTAAGTGCCAGTGATGCATGTACGCAACAGTAGTCAAACTCGATACCCTGACCGATTCTGTTAGGACCTCCGCCGAGGATCATAACCTTTGGCTTGTTCTCATTTATCGGATTGCTGTCAGGTGCATTGTATGTGGAGTAGTAGTAAGCACTGTCCTTTGTTCCACTTACGTGTACGCCTTCCCATGCCTCAGTAACTCCGAGCTCGATTCTCTTATTTCTGATGTCCTCCTCAGGAATCTCAAGGATCTGGCTGAGGTATCTGTCTGAGAAACCGTCTTTCTTTGCAGTGGTGAGTGCCTCGTCAGATGGGAGAGAGCCCTTGTGTGCTGCGAGTGCTTCCTCTTCCTCAACGAGTTCCTTCATCTGCTCAACAAAGTAGTGCTTAACCTTTGTTATATCGAAAATCTCATCTACTGTAGCACCCTTTCTGAGCGCCTCGTACATGATGAAATGTCTGTCGCTTGATGGATGTGCAAGCATGCGCAATAGTTCATCCTTGCTCTTTGTATTGTAGTCCTTGGCGTAGCCGAGACCGTATCTTCCTGTCTCAAGGCTTCGGATAGCCTTCTGGAATGCCTCCTTGTAGGTCTTACCGATACTCATGACCTCACCTACGGCACGCATCTGGGTTCCGAGCTTGTCCTCAACACCCTTGAACTTCTCGAATGCCCAACGTGCGAACTTGATAACCACATAGTCACCGTCCGGAACGTATTTGTCCAGTGTGCCATACTTACCGCACTCGATATCCTTGAGGGTAAGTCCTGTTGCCAGCATGGCTGACACAAGGGCAATAGGGAATCCTGTAGCCTTTGATGCCAGAGCAGAAGAACGGGATGTTCTAGGGTTGATCTCGATTACGATGATTCTGTCAGATACAGGGTCATGTGCGAACTGTACATTTGTTCCACCGATGACCTCAACAGAGTCAACGATCTTGTATGCCTGCTCCTGAAGTCTCTTCTGAACGTCCTCAGAGATTGTGAGCATAGGAGCGGAGCAGAATGAATCACCTGTGTGTACGCCGAGAGGATCGATGTTCTCGATGAAACATACAGTGATCATATTGCCTTCGCAGTCACGTACAACTTCAAGCTCAAGCTCCTCCCATCCGAGGATTGACTCCTCAACGAGGACCTGACCTACAAGGCTGGCCTGGAGACCTCTTGCACAGACAGTTTTGAGCTCCTCCTTGTTGTATACGAGTCCGCCGCCGGCACCGCCCATGGTGTATGCAGGACGAAGAACAACAGGGTATCCGAGCTGATCTGCGATGGCGAGAGCCTCATCTACAGAGTAGGCAACCTCGCTTCTTGCCATTTCTATTCCGATTGCGTTCATGGATTTCTTGAATTCGATTCTGTCCTCACCGCGCTCAATGGCATCTACCTGAACACCGATGACCTTGACATTGTATTTGTCTAAGATGCCTTCTTTTGCAAGTTCAGCACAAAGGTTAAGTCCTGACTGTCCTCCAAGATTTGGAAGAAGAGCGTCAGGTCTCTCTTTTGCAATTATCTGCTCAAGTCTCTTGACATTGAGCGGCTCAATGTATGTGACATCAGCTGTCTCAGGATCTGTCATGATGGTAGCAGGGTTGGAATTGACCAATACGATCTCGTAACCAAGCTTCTTAAGGGCCTTGCACGCCTGAGTACCTGAGTAGTCGAACTCACATGCCTGACCGATGATGATTGGACCAGATCCTATTATCAGAACTTTGTTAATGTCTTCTCTTTTTGGCATATCTTTCTCCTTATTGTAAAATGATTCTTGTTCAGAGCGAGAGCACTGAAAACTACATGAAATCACACAAAATAAAGAAGTATTTTAATGTGATTTTAAACATTGCCGGACATCGTTTATTTTCTTTTATAAAAATGCCCAAATTATTGTCATTATAAAGTATAAGAGCCCAAAAGTACATAGCTAATAAGGAAATAAATTGAAAAAATGAACTGAAATATGAAATGGATCAAGAATTGAATTGGAAAGTACGTATGAATATATAGTAAAAATTATGAATGGCATGGAATTTTTTATAAAAAATCCGGCACATATGAAAAAACACACATGCCGGATAAAATGTCTTATAACACTTTTGAAAGGAAATCCTTAAGTCTAGGATTCTTAGGGTTGCCGAAGAATTCCTCCGGTGTACCGGATTCTAGAATCTGTCCGTCGTCAATAAATACGACCTTATTGGCAACCTCCCTGGCAAATCCCATCTCATGGGTAACAATGATCATTGTCATGCCTTCATCTGCAAGAGCCTTCATGAGATCAAGAACCTCGCCGACCATCTCAGGGTCGAGAGCTGAGGTTGGCTCATCAAACAGAATGACATCAGGATTCATGGCAAGCGCACGGACGATGGCAACACGCTGTTTCTGGCCGCCTGAGAGAGTAGATGGATATACATCCGCCTTGTCCTCCAGACCGATCCTCTTCAGGAGTTCCTCCGCCTTTGCATGTGCCTCGGCAATGATCTCTGATTTTGTTGTTGTTATTTCCTGCTTTGTCTGCTTTTCCTTGCGGAAGAGATTGGTGACAGGAAGCAGAAGATTATGCCGCTTTGCCTTTTTCAAATCCTGACATCTGACATAGACAGGAGCAAGCATGATATTCTGTATAACAGTCTTGTTGTTATACAGATTGAAATGCTGGAAAACCATACCCATATGACGGCGGTGTATGTTGATATCAACCTTAGGGTCTGCTATATCAACACCATTGAATATAATCTGGCCGCCGGTAGGGTCTTCCATACAGTTCAAACAGCGAAGAAATGTACTTTTACCAGAACCTGAGGGACCGATAACAACCATTATATCGCCTTTGTCTATGGTGATATTGATGCCGTTTAAGACTTTGTTATCACCGAAGCTTTTTTCAAGATTAATGACGTCTATCACTCTTTCTCAGGCTCCTTTCCATTAATTTGATTCCCAGGCTGATGAGAAGCACCATCACGATGTAGATAAGTGCCATGACCAGATAAGGGACCATGAATTCGTAGCTGTTACTTCCGATGTAGTTGAATGCAACGTAGAGATCAGTTGCTCCGACAAAACTTACAACTGAAGTCTCCTTTATTAAAGAAATAAATTCATTTCCAAGGGTTGGCAGAATATTCTTGACTGCCTGAGGTATAACGATTTTGAGCATGGTAGTCGAAAAACTGAGTCCCATGGCACGTCCACCTTCCATCTGACCTGGATCAACGGAGAGTATACCACCACGCATGATCTCTGAGATGTAGGCACCGCTGTTGAGTCCGAATACAAGCATAGCCACCTGAACTCCTGTCATGTGTCCTCCCACTATAGGAAGAAGAACATAGTAGAAGAGAAGAAGCTGTACAACCATAGGTGTTCCACGGAAGAAACCTACATATACACTGCAGATCGCATCCAGAACCCTAGGCAGACGCTTGTACTTTGGAATTACCCTGACGGTAGCAATGAGGGTACCGATTATTATACCGATGATAAGACCGGCAATGGCTATTATCACAGTATTCTTCAGACCCTCGACTACCTTAACATACCCGTTGTTGTCGATGAATATTTCTATGAACTTTTGTATTTTTGTAGAAATGTCTCCCATGAAATATCCTTTCAAACATAATTGGCGTTAATACTAAAATTACTAAATTCGAATTAAAATTTACTGCATTGCGTTAAGAGCAGCAGTGATGCTGGCTGCAGGAGCAGCATCGATGATAACATAGTTGAGGTTACCATTTAAAAGATCCTGAACTGCAAGAGAACCGTTCTTGTAGCCTGTTGAAGTCATAGCAAGCTTTGTGAATCCCCAGTCTGCGTCACCCTCGCAGTAGAACTGTCCGGTAGTACCTGTCTGGAAACCAATCTTCATGTCTGAGCCTTTAGCCTGAAGGATCTTGTTGACATCATCAGCTGTCTTGCAATCATCAAACTCTGTATTGTCTGATGTAACGATAAGCTTCTGAGAAGCCTTGTAGTATGAATCTGAGAAGCTTACATACTCCTCACGATCTGGCTTTATAGTAAGACCTGCCATAGCGATATCACACTTGTGCTGACCAACTGAGAGACATACAGCATCGAAATCCATGTTCTGGATAACGAGCTCCTTGCCAAGCTTGTCTGCGAGAGCCTTAGCTATCTCCATATCGACACCATAGTAGTTCTCTCCCTTTGTATACTCAAATGGCTCGAATGCAGCATTGGTTGCAACTATAAGCTGATCCTTGTTTGCATCGAGTGTTGCTGACTCAACTGCAACAGGCTCGCCATCGCCGAAGTAGTGATTGCAGATCTCTTCAAATGTTCCGTCTTCGTTCATTGACTTGATGAAATCGTTAACCTGTGTTAAGAGCTCAGGCTGTTCCTTGTCAACACCGAAAGCATACTGCTCGTCTGTAAGGTCAATCTCGATGACCTTTGCAGTCTTCTTTGATGAAGCACTCCCTGAACCTGCCTCCGAAGAATCATCCTTGCTTCCACATGCAGTAAGAGCTGTCATAGCCAGAACTGCTGACATTGAAATTGCTAATAATTTTTTGAGTTTCATTTTTACATCTTCCTTTCATATTTTATCTGAATAAATATACCATTGTGTTTCAAAAAAAGCAATTAATATATGAAAAAACTCGTTCCAAAAGTGGGAAAAAGTGATATGCCTAATAAAAACAGGCTTTTATTCATGATTTATAAATAAACATTGTTATATGAATAGTATTTACTATATAATACATTTGTACCAATTAAAAAAATGAAACTCATATTAAATATGGAGAATACAGGGAGGTCAGATTATATGAGATACGAGATCAAAGGCGGCATGATGCCTGTGGTAGAAATCATTCTGGAGGCAGGGGAATCTATAAACTGCGAAAAAGGTGCAATGGTATGGATGTCTCCGAATATGCAGATGCAGACATCAGGTGGCGGAGTAGGCAAGATGTTCACCAGAGCCATATCCGGTGAATCGATGTTCCGAAATACATATACGGCTCAGGGGGGACCTGGACTGATAGCATTCGGTTCAAGCTTTGTGGGAAATATTATGGCGGTTGAGATAGGACCTGGCAAGGAGATCATTTGTCAGAAGTCAGCATACCTTGCATCGACACCGGGAATCAATCTGGAGATAGCTTTTCAAAAGAAGATAGCCGGTGGGTTCTTCGGAGGTGAGGGATTTATTATGCAGAGGATTACAGGTCAGGGAATAGTGTTCCTTGAAATCGATGGTTCTGTTGTGGATTACATGCTTGCACCGGGACAGCAGATGGTCATTGACACAGGTTATCTTGCAATGATGGATGCAACATGTTCCTTAAACGCAGAGACAGTAAAGGGTGGTGCCATGAATATGTTCTTTGGAGGAGAGGGATTCTTCAATACAGTGGTAACTGGTCCTGGCAAGATAACACTTCAGACCATGCCGAAGTCGCAGCTTGCCGCTGAGATAGCATCCATGATACCATCTAAATAACCAATAGAGCCATATATTTAAGCCGACCCCAAAAGAACACTGCAGCATCTTTCAATGTCGGCTAACTTGAAAATAAAAAGTTAAATATATAATTTTGACGAAAATATAGTCGAATACAGTGATTAAACTTAGATTTTTCAACCAAAATTTGCAAAATACTGCAAACTTATGCGATTAAGGTCTAGACAACCGGAGAAATAAATTATATGATACAAGGGTTGAACGTTAGGATAGTCTATTTGATGTAGAATATTTTGACGTGCAACCTGGACATATAACTATAACATTGTTAGGTAGCAAGGGAGACTTTTATGAAAGCGTACAGTGAATTATCAAGAGAAGAGTTAATGGAACTTAGAGAGCAGCTGCTTGCGGCATATGAAGAGAAGAAGGCTCTTGGCCTGAACCTTGATATGTCAAGAGGTAAGCCATCACCAACCCAGCTTGGAGTATCTGTTGGTCTTATGGATGTTATCAACAGTGATTCTGATATGAAGTCAGAGTGTGGCATAGACTGCAGAAACTATGGGTGCCTTGATGGAATTCCAGAGGTCAAGAGACTTATGGCTGAGATGATGGGAACCACTGAGGATCATATCTTCATCGGTGGTAACGCAAGTCTCACTCTTATGTTTGACACTGTATCAAGAGCATATACACATGGAATAATGGGAGAGACACCTTGGTGCAAGCTAGATAAGGTGAAGTTCCTCTGTCCTGTTCCAGGATATGACAGACATTTTGCCATCACAGAGCATTTTGGAATAGAGATGATCAACATACCTATGTCAGAGACAGGTCCAGACATGGATATGGTTGAAGAACTTGTAAATTCAGATCCAACAGTAAAGGGCATATGGTGCGTGCCAAAGTACTCAAACCCACAGGGAATCTGTTACAGCGATGAGACAGTAAGAAGATTTGCAAATCTAAGACCAGCAGCTAAGGACTTCAGAATCTTCTGGGACAATGCATATGTCATCCATCATCTGTATGAGGACAATCAGGTAGAGATACTTGATATCATCGGAGAGTGTGAAAAGGCCGGCAATCCGGATATGGTATTTGAGTTTGCTTCAACATCAAAGGTAAGCTTCCCTGGTTCAGGAGTTTCAGCTATGGCTACATCACATGCAAATCTTGAGGATGCCAAGAAGCATTACACAATACAGACCATAGGAAACGATAAGGTAAATCAGCTCAGACATGCAAGATACTTCAAGAACCTTGACGGACTCAAGGAGCATATGAAGAAGCATGCTGATTTCATGAGACCAAAGTTTGAAACAACTCTCAAAGTTCTTGAGGAGGAGCTTGATGGACTTGGAATTGGTTCATGGATCAAGCCTCTCGGCGGATATTTCATATCATTTGACGCTATGGAAGGCTGTGCAAAGGCTATAGTTGCAAAGTGCAAGGAGGCAGGAGTTATCCTCACAGGCGCAGGAGCAACATTCCCATACCACAACGATCCAAAGGACAGCAACATCAGAATCGCACCTTCATTCCCTACACCGGAGGAGATGCAGCAGGCAACAGAGATATTTGTTCTCTGCGTAAAGCTTGTAAGTGTTCAGAAACTGCTTGAGTCATAAATGGCAATGTCGGGGCAATAATGCAGATATAGATAAAAAGATCTCATTCATATGGATGGGATCTTTTTTTGACTCTTCACATCATGACTGTTTGACTGATTCTGTGACTATTCAATCAATAACACTCAAACAGATAATAAAATGTGAACAGCGCAATCGGTTGAAACGTTCTGACTATACATAAAGTTACAAAATGTTCATAAAACAGACATTATTTTGGCAATTTTTCATCATTGATATATCACAATGATGTACTTATAATTTAGAGATGATAAGAATGAGTCTTATTAAGTTGAAATAGAAGTTTATGGTCGGGAGGGGTATGGTTGTTTAACTACTATATATACAGAACCTACTTTAATGCAAAACATAGTTTTAATGGCGACATAACGAAGATACATGGACACTCATTTACAGTTGTCACTTATATAGGTATGAAGGATAGTAAAGAGGATATTCCCTTTTTTAAGTTGGAAGCAATCATCTCGTCATTTATAGATCAGTATAGGGGACGGTATCTTAATGAACTTCCTGAGTTTGAGGGATGTGGTAATACCCTTGAGACAATAGGCGACTACTTCTACGAGAAATTGCGAAAACAGCTTATGAAAAGTGGTATGGAGTTATACCAGCTTGATATATCTGAGAATCCGCTATGTGTGTATCAGGTATCTGACAGGATGCTGCTGCCGACCATGAACATGGATACAAGCAACAGAAATTATCAGAAGATATTTGATGATATATTGAAACTTGAGAGTATGACAGGACTTAGCTGATATAGATGAAATATATACATATATAAATTGAGCAATGAAAATATACTACAGAGATGAGGCGTGATGAGTATGAAGAAAAGAGAATCGTATAAGAAACATTTGAACAGAGGCGTTATGGCTGTTTCTTTCGCTGTTATTTTTATAGTTTTTTCTATTATGGGCGGCAGAATACAGGCATTTGCGGATGATGCAGTTGCAACCCAGACAGATGCGGCAAAGAGCAATTCAAGTGGACCTGTCACAACAGGGCTTGCCATAGATGGATATTACGGTGAATGGAGTCAGTATCCATCTGCTGATATAACATATAACAGCAACAATGGCTATTCGGTTCACAAGGGACAGATTGCGATAGATGGCGACAGGCTGTATGTGCATTTTTCCATGAATGACCTGTACACATCACAGATGCAGTTCCAGTTCTGGAACATTACAGTAGATGGTAAACAGTGTGTGCTCAATGTATTACCTGTGAATTCAGATGGTTCGATCAACTGGTCGGGACAGATGTATAATCTAGGTGAGGGAATATACAGGAATTTTGGTGTGTTCGCAGGTTACTATACAGATATAGATGGCGATGTGGCATTTACGGTTTATGATGCAGCACACACTGAGACGGGAAAGGGTGATGAGATAGAGTTTTCAATATCAATGAAGAAACTGGCTGATTATCTGGGTATAAACATTGATCAGGGGGCGACTATCACAGTGTCCAACCCTAATATCGGCGCGCAGGGCGTAACTATAACCGGAACTCCGACAGGTCCGTGGGCAGGGGCAGCTATGGCGATGGCACTTGCAACAGGCGGAGTGTTTGTGTGCAGAAGAAAGAAGAGGTAAACCCTCGTATAATAAAATTACTATGTGAAAAGGAGACAGAACACAGGATGAACATACTGTTGATCGTAACGTTTATTATATGGATATATGTGCTTACGGTTCTAAAACGTGGCAAACTCGAATTCTGGTATTTCATTGCAGGCAGTGTGGGTCTCTTTATATACATGCTTATACTGGTTGAGCCGGTCATTCTTGCCCCACTGCAAAAAGCAGTATCCGCAGTGGCAGGGATGTTTGGGGATATGACTGGAATATACGAGTCTTATTTCAACAAAAATGTAATATTTATATCCACAGGGGATACAAACCTTTCAATGTATATAGACTATGAGTGCTCAGGCATCATAGAGATACTGGCATTTTTGGCGCTCCTGTGGTTTTTTCCTTTGTATCACACATATGAGAAAAGCGTGCTCAGCGTAGTGGGAGGATTTGCGATATTTGTGTCAAATGTACTCAGGATATTTGTGATCTGCCTCATAATATATATGTTTGGAGAAAGTTCATACTTCATTGCCCATACGATAATAGGGCGTCTTGTGTTCTATGCATGCACGGTTGCACTATATTTCTTTGTATTTACAAAGTCGCAGATAATAAGACAGAAGGTTGGAGGTTTTAAGTTTGACGCACATAATGCAGATATTTCATAGTTCTATTATATTCTGGGCAGCCTGGGTCATCATACCTATAGTTATGGAGATCATTCCGACCATAGGCAACTTTGTGATACTGATAAAGAAAAAGATAGTGTCACATAAGGAGAAGGCAGTAAACTTTTCACCTGAGATAACCATGATAATACCGGTGTACAATCAAGAGCACAGTCTTAGACGGTGTATCAAGTCAATTAATGATTCAAGTTACCCAAATGATAAGATATATATACTTGTCGTCAACAACATGAGTACAGACAGAAGCTTTGAAGTGTTCTGCGAGTGTCAGGAGGAGTTTCCGGAACTTACCATGAACTGGGTAAATTCAAAGCAGGGCAAGTCTAAGGCACTGAACCTTGGGCTTTTCAACAGCTTTGGCAAATATGTGATCCATATAGACAGTGACGGTGTTCTGCAGAGGGATGCCATAAGAAATATGGTCGTAAAGTTTGAGAGAAACGCTGATATTGACTGTATGACGGGTACAATCATGACAAATCCTGAGATGATAGACGAGACAAAGGGATTCGGACTTCGCCTGCTCAGAAAACTTGAGTTTTTTGAGTATGCCCAGGCTTTTCTTGCCGGAAGAAACTTTCAGTCAGAATTCAACAACATATTTACACTTTCCGGTGCTTTTTCAGCGTTCAGACGTTCCACCATCATGAGAACCAATATGTACAATACGGATACAGTGTGCGAGGACACACACGTAACATTTCAGATAAGAGATGTGCTTGGTGAAAGTGTGGTTCTCTGCAGTGAGGCGATATTTTACGTTGATCCGATAGAAGACGTGAACAGATTGTATATCCAGAGGCAGAGATGGCAGCGTGGGGAGATAGAGGTTGTCCATATGTTCATGAAGAACAGAATGAATGTGGTCAGGGGATTTTTCTCGGATTTCATAGTTAGACTTGTCATGTTTGATCATACATTTGCATTTCCGCGAATGATATGGTACTTCGCACTAATATGTCTGGGATTTGTGAATTACCCATTTAGTCTTATCATACAGTCGGTCATCATTATGTACATGCTGTATGTTTTTACCACAGCACTTCTTTATATATGTATAAGCCTGTTTTTAAAGCCCTTTAAAAAGCTTAGAAGATACTATGTGCGAAAAATTTATCTGATATTTCTGCTGCCACTTTACAATTTTGTTGTATTCTGGTTCAGGTTTGCCGGAATAATAAATTCCATGAAGTCAAAGGGCAGCTGGAAGATGCAGACTTTTTCAGATGAAAGGGATACGGCAGTGGGCGTAGTAAGGAGCGATTTTCTGCGGTTTACACACGGACTAGATAAGGTACGCAGATTTGTCAACTATCCTGAGGATGAGCTGGCAGGTGCACATGAGGAGACCAGATGATGGACAGATCTACAGATAAAAATACAGAGAAGAGAAAAGAAAATAAAAAAACGTACAGGGGAAGACTGGTGGCAGCATTTGTAGTTGTTTTGGTCACCACTTTGCTTGAGATCATATATTATGGATACCATATCATGGACAACAGGGACAATGTTGTACATTCGTTTAAGAATGAACAGGACAGCACAGCGCAGATTATTGCAGATGGGCTGGCTGGGAAATCGGAGGATGCGATGATACATTTCATAAGACATTCTGTGCCGGTATCCGGAACTACGTGGGGATTCATTCTCAAAGATGGCAGAGTGCTGTATATGAAGGATGATGATACAACAAAGAATCTGGAGAATATATCATCTAAGGCGGAATTTGAACTCTATATGGAAGATTTGGGCGGAATAGTCAGTGAGGCGTCTGTGTCTGGAACAGAGTATGTGTGTGGTGTATTTACAGACAAAGATTATGTTCTTGAGGAGTATGGAACCTCAAATATGGAATTCTACATTGTGACAGCCGTTATAGCTACGATACTGGTGTTTGGATGTATATTAATTGAATTTGCAGGGAGGATTGGACATGAGGGAAGAAAAGTTATTGCGCTGCAGTCCGATCTTACAGAGCGGAATGAAAAGTTTGATGAGTATGAAAGACTGACAGACCAGTACGAGGAAGAACTCAGAAACAGGGATTTCGATAAGACGGAGATAAAGAGGGAAGGTTACTATGATTTGGAGATAGTTGACACGCTGTTGTCGAAATCTTCGGATACTGAACTTTTTCCGATCACTTTTATGTTCATTCGCGTCAGGATGGGAGACAGGTATTTCTCACGGGATGCCATTTTCAGGATCATGGACTTTATAAAGGGTTCCATGGGAAAAAATCATGTTACAGCGGAACTTTCAAAGGGATATTTCGTGGTGATCATGTACAAGACGGATCTTGCAGCAGCTGAAAAGACGAGAGAGGAAATGCTGTCCAAATGGGAGGCGTTTTCTAAAGGAGCGGAGCTGGAGACTGTACTCAGAGAAGTTGTATCCACGGAAAATCCAAGAAATACATTTTACCATGAGAAGGACAGATTGCTGGACCTTGCGAACTGGTAAGGCGGCTGCAGATGAGAACAAATTCAAATGATGTTGAGTTCAAATGTTTTGAGAGGTGAATTATATGAGGTTCAGACAGTATAAATTCAAATTCTATCTGAATGCCAGACATGGCATATACAAAAATGGAGTCATGGGAGAAACACATCCCCACACATGGGAGATTGTGATAAATGTTGTCAAGGGACGTGATGAGACTGTCAAGTTTCACCATCTTGAACACAGGGTTGAGGAGTTTTTAAGTGCATACCAGGACAAGACGTTAAACGATGTTCCGCCGTTTGATATGATCAATCCGACACTTGAGAATATATGTGAGTATTTCAAGGAAGAACTAACGAAGATATTGAACAGAAACGGTTGGATATTTCTCATGATGGAGATCAGCGAGTCCCCATCGATGTCGTATGTGGTAAGTCTTATCGACGATAGTTACACGGAGGAGATGCAGACGATAAACTCCATAACTGACAGGATACTCAAAGATATAAAGGAAAATGACGAGACCAAATGACAGAAAAGGATAAACTCAGCAGGAGAAAACTTAATATTTATTTCGCTCTTGGTGTGGTTGTCCTTGCCGCACTGGCAGCGGTTGGAGTCATACACTTTAAGAACGTAGTGACTGAACCATCGGGAAATGATGTATGGGGGCATATGTACAAGTCGGAGTATCTCTATAAGGCACTGAAACGTGGACAGATATATCCTCTGTATGACGAGACATGGTATAACGGAATCCAGTTATACAGGTACTGGCCGCCTCTTTCATATTATATAACAGCACTTCTCATGTGTTTCACAGGGGGAAATGTGATAAATGCATATTACCTCTTGTTCGGCGTGTATATATTCTTCGGCGGACTGGCATTTCTGCTCATCGGCAGAAGAATCGGAAGGCCTGTATTTGGAACAGCACTTGCTGTGCTGTGGTTCTTCATGCCTGAAAATGCGAGAATGTACATTGATGAGGGCAATATGCCGAGAATGGTCGTGTCCTTCCTTCTCCCATATCTCATATATTTTATCTGGGTGTATCTCAGGGAAGAGAAGAGATGGGCACTTGCCGGGATTCTCATATTTACAATGCTCATAACCGTTACCCATATCATGATGATAGCTATGATCGGAATAGGAACTTTCTTGTTTTTGTTGTTCGATCATCACAGGAAAATGGGTATAAGACGTCAGGTGATCATCCTGCTCACGATGATATGTGGCATACTCATCATGGGAGTGTGGCTTGTGCCATCACTTTCGGGCGGAATATCATCCATGGATTCCGAGGCAGCATCAGATGTAATGACGATGTGGATGTCTGATCTTTCTTCATCGCTCAATCCGTTAAACCGTATAAATGGAGATATCGGCGCATTTTATTTTGGAATATCCGTTGTCCTGCTCTCCATAGCGGGAATTTTGCTTGCAGATAACAAGAAAAAATCAGGATTTATCCTGGCTCTTGTAATCCTTGTGCTCACGACACCGGATGTTCTGCCGATACTTCGAAAGATGCCGATGAGTCAGGCACTCTGGATGACGCGATTTACAGTTATAGCATATGGATTTTTCTTCCTGTCGCTCATAGAGTGGGAGCGGCTCAGAAAGCCATTTGTGATTGCCTCGGTGATCATACTTGTGGTGGATGCGATACCGTCATTCACATTTGAGAGGTACAGCGTTCCGGCAAATGATGACGGTGTGGCTGTGGCGGGCCTTTTGAGGGATAACACAAGTCAGAGGGCATCGCTCATGGATCTTTCAAGTCTCGGTTCCTATCCATCGTACGGAGTGTGTACAGATGGGGGGGCGTCATATACATTTGGATGGGCATGGCAGGGGGCTGCGACCGCTGACAACATAATGCTGCTCAACCAGGCACTTGAGAATGAACAGTATGATTATCTGTTTGACAGATCGGTCGAGCTTGGAGACGATACAGTTGCAATTGACAGAAAGTATATAGGTGCAAAGGGAAAGACTCTCGATGATGTCACTGCAAGCGCAAAGAAGAGTGGCTACACGTTGACATATGAGTCGGATAAGGTGTGCCTGTTTAAGCTTGATGGTCCGGAGAAGTTCGGTGTTGTCACGCAGTATGATGGCATTGTCATAGGTGACTATGCGGATGGGATAACCCTTGCATTTCCTTCTTTTAAGGCAGGAATGTCCTCAAATATAGAGGATTATTCTACGGACGAACTGAAAAGCTACCATACTGTAATTTTGACCGGATTCTCATATGACACCAGACAGAAGGCTGAGGAGATGGTGAGATCTCTTGCGGATTCTGGTGTAAATGTTGTCATAGACATGACACATGTCCCAGCGGACAGCGCAACGAGGCAGCATGTATTTCTTGGAGTTACGGATATGTCTGTATCATTAAAGTCCAGCTATCCGATTTTTAGCTATGACGGTGAGCAGATATCTACTACAGGATTTCCTGATGATATGTCAGAGTGGAATACCGGATATATAACCGGAGCCATGAACGTGACAGGTACATTCGCTTATGAGATGGAACAGCTTGCATTTGCAGCCACGGACGAGAACAGTCAGAATATCAAATATGTGGGACTGAATCTTTTGTACTATTATAGTGTGACAGGGGACAGCGGTGCAGAGAAGATAGTTGAGGATATTCTTGGCGTGAGCCCGGAGGATCTTCCTGAGAGAACGCTGATTCCTATAAGTAGTGAGATAACGGACGGTGGAATGGTGATAACAGTAAATGATGCTCCGGCAGATATTGCTGATGGAGCCGTGATAAATACTACTCTTGCATATCAGGATATTTTCGTATCTGATTCGGAGATAATGGATGAAAATAATATGCTGTGTGTTGGAACAGGAGTGACAAACATAAAGTTTAAATATCCATTATTTTGGCCAGGAGTGTTGGTGAGTATAGTAGGATTTTGTGGAATGAGTGCAATATGGATACTAGCGTGTAAAGATTACGGAAAGAAAAAAGATTGACAATTTACAAATAATAGTTGTTATATAATAGCTATGTATATAACACGGGGGAAGAAAGATATGTCAGCAAACAGCAGGAACAGAACTGAATATGAGATAAGCAAAGCCAGGAGGAGATTCGCTATCATCTTCCTAGCTGCTGTTGTTGCCACAGCAGGTATGATATCTTTTATCATAACAAAACAGGCAGTTGATAATATGAGAAGCAAGATAGTGAATCTTATATCGTCTAACAACCAACAGCTTGGATACAACGTCGACAATTATCTTGTCGGTATAGAAGATACAGTGGCTCTTTTTTTCTCCGATGATCAGCTGTGTGAGTATGATGCCACAGATGATAGTCTGGATGAATTTACCAGAATACAGCAGGAAGCGGCGATTCAGAATAGGATAAGTGACCTTGGTGTGTTTGACAACTTTACAGATTTTGGTGTCGTATATTCCAATGACAAGAGCGTGGGATGGATTTCCAACACAACACTTCAGGCTTTTCCGGATGGAGGAATATATACATATTTTACTGGACATATAAATGACGAGAAGACAATGTCCGGTTGGTTTTTTGATTATTTAAACAGTCCAGACAGGCTTTTCTACGTCAAGAAACTTAATGAAAATGCTGTGATCGTAACTTCTTTCTATAGCAGGGAACTAAGTTCAGTGGTGAATTTAAGTCATGAACTCAAGGATATGAGGGTGTGTCTTGTAAATGATTCCGAGGAAGTTGCGTATTCAAATAATGCAAAATGCGTTGGAGAAAAAATTGAAGTGAACCTTCCAAAGGAAAATGACGACTTCGAATATCAGACAAATTCGGATGGATATGTTATATCCGTAGCACAATGTTCAAATGGCTGGAGAGTAGTGTCTTACATAGGTGAATCTGAGATATTCAAAGAAGTAGGGAGATTGAAATTGTATTCATTTGTAGCAACTCTTGTGCTGGCTTTATTGGTTGTTGTGACAGGAAGCATTGTATTGAAAAGAATATATACACCTGTTTCCGGAGCTATTGAGGAATTAAAGCAAAAGGCTGAATATGACCAGCTTACAGGACTTATGAATAAAGCTTCGTTTGGAGAAGTTGTTGGATCCTGTCTTGAGGAAAAGTCAGAAACAGTCACACATGTGTTTATAATGATAGATATGGACAATTTTAAAAAGGTAAATGATACTTTGGGTCATGGAGAAGGGGATGTGGTTCTGTCTAAAACTGCTGAACTCTTCACAAAAATGCTTGGAGCAGATTCCGTGATCGGACGGGTAGGTGGTGATGAGTTTGCAGTGTACAGGAAGTTTACTGGATGGACTTTGGAAAGTGTTAGAAAGAAAATGGAATTTGAGCTGAGACTGTTGGCTGAAGATTTTACCAGAACGATTTCGAAACAATATACTGAATGTAATCTTTCGTTATCAGCAGGTGTTTACATAGTAGATGGAGAGAACTCATCTGATTATGAAAGCATGATGAAGAAGGCTGATACCGCTTTGTATAAATCAAAGAGAAACGGAAAAAGTCAGTATAGCTGGTTCGTTGAAAATCAGGATTGATCAGAGGTGAAACAGATGAAACATATAATTAAAAATCACAAAAGAGGATTATCGGTTTTGATGATGCTTTTTTTGCTTTTTGTAATTAGTGGTTGCGGAGAGCAAAAAACAGATATGGCTGTCGGGGATACGATAACTATAGAATATTCCTGGTGGGGCGATGATAGTAGAAACCAGTACACACTGGATGCTGTTGATATATTTGAAAAAGAAAATCCAGAAATAAACGTCAAATGCAAATATGGTGTGTGGAATGGATACGAGAAAAGACAGCATATATATATGAAATCACAGGAGACTCCGGATGTTATGCTCATAAATTATGGCTGGCTTGATACATATTCTTCTGACGGATCTGGCTTTTATGATCTTAATACGCTTTCGGATTATATTGATTTTGAAAACTATACTGAAGAAGAGCTTGCCTTTGGAACAAAAAATGGAAGATTAAATGCTGTTCCTATCGCGTTCAATACGGAGACTTTTTATTATAATGAGACTCTTTGGAACTCATATGGACTTAGTATTCCCAGAACATGGGATGACTTGTTTGATGCAGCCAGAATCATGAGCAAAGATGGGGTATATCCTCTGGGCATGACAAAAAAATCATTATTTTTTATGCTGCTTTCACATTATATACAGACAACCGGAAATGATCCGGTCAAATCTGATGGCACATTGAATCTGAATAAGGAACAGATAGGTGACATGTTGGATTTTTATAAGGAACTACTTGATAAAAAAGTCTTAATGTCTGTAGATTCATTTAACAGGAATGCTTTTGCCAGCGGTGAGGTTGGCGGCACTCTTGCGTGGGTAAGTGATGCAGGAGGATATTGTGATCCTTTGAAGGAAAATGGATATGATGTAAAAATAGGAGAATACATATGTGAGCCGGGGGCAAAATCTTTAGGCTGGTTTGTTAAACCTGCAACAATGTATGCGATAAGTAATAATACTGAACACCCAGAAGCGGCCGCAAAGCTGTTGAATTATCTGTTGAACGGTGAGGAAATGACTTTAAGACAGGGAACAGAAAAGGGTGTTCCGATCAGCAGTTCGGCACTTGCTGTTCTTGATGAGCATGATATGCTGACTGGATTTGAGGTACAGGCAGATGCTATGAGAAAAGAAAACAGCGACAAATTGTCGATTATGGCACCGATATTGGAATCTGAGGATGTGTATGGATCATTTAAATCAGATTCTGACTATTATCTGTACGATAAGTTGAGCCGTGATGAGACTATAGACAGAATTTATAGCGATATGTATAAGAAATAAAATAGTTGACAAAATGATCGATATGTTTTAACATAACGGTGTTATCAAGCGTAACACTGTTATGTTATTTTATATTATAATTAAATGGGTGAGGATTATGGCAAAGAAAATACAACATGACAGCGAGACGAGGAAAGAACTTCTAAAGTGTGCCAAGGAAGAGTTCATGGATAAGGGATTTATGGGTGCGTCACTTAGAAATATATGTCAGAAGGCAGGAGTGACAACCGGAGCTTTATATTTCTTTTTTAAGGATAAGGACGATCTGTTCTGCAATGTTGTGGGACACATGATGGACAGACTCAATGCTGTGTTAACCGAGCATTTTTCCGTTGAGGTGGACGAGATGAACAATGGCATGGCATCAGACCACAATGAGGACAGTGATTTTGAGTCGGCCAGGAACATAGTGCATGAGATTTATATGCATAGAGAAGAAGTGCTTCTTGTTCTTACGAAGTCACAGGGATCCAGCATGGAGAGCATGCCAGACAATATAGTGGATCAGATGGATGCACACAATGCATTTATATGTGAGGCGATGTGCAGGGCTTATGGAACACCGATGGTTGACAGGAATGTGGTACATTGGATGTCTCATTCACAGATTGATATGTTTATATTCATGGTGACACATATTGACAATGAGAAGGATGCCTTGAAGTTCGTTGAGACAGGTATGAAATATCTGATCTCAGGCTGGTATGGCCTGGTTAAGCCGTGGCAGGATCCAGAATAAGATTTGACCGGAATAGAAAATTGAAAACAGTAAAATGAAAAATGTGGTACAGGGGAATCAAATTCCCATTATGTCTTATTACAGGTCTTCCGAATTACAGGGAAGACCTAAAAAAAGGCTTAAACCATAACAGCGTTATGTACGCAGATGAACATTTGAATAGCTACTAAAGTGTAATGAATTGCTATAAAAAATAAAGTAAATGAAAATTAGAACAACGAGGATATCATAAAGGAGGAAAAATTATGTATTTGGAAGTGTCAGGAGTAAAGAAGAGCTATGGAGAGGGTGGAAGCTATGTGCAGGTGCTTAAAGGTATAAACACAGGTGTTGAAAAAGGACAGATGTGTGTTATACAGGGAACATCAGGTTCAGGTAAGTCAACACTTCTGAACTGTATAGGTGGTCTTGACAATATGGATTCGGGTTCAATAAAGGTTGACGGCACAGAGATATTTGGCATGACCAGCGACCAGCTTTCGGACTACAGACGTGATAATCTGGGATTCATATTTCAGTTCTACAATCTGGTTCCAAACCTCACAGTGAGAGAGAACATACAGGTATGTGAGTATCTGACTGATGATCCGCTTCCTATGGATGACCTGATCGAGACACTGGGACTTACGGAGCATCAGAACAAGTTTCCTTCACAGCTCTCAGGTGGACAGCAGCAGAGATGTGCTATAGCGAGAGCTCTGGTTAAAAATCCAAAACTCCTCCTCTGTGATGAACCGACAGGAGCTCTTGACTCCAAGACATCCAGAGATATTCTTGTTCTTCTCGAGGAGATAAATGCGAAGTATGGAACGACCATGCTGATAGTAACACATAACAATTCCATCAAGAATATGGTTCACAAGGTTATCTTCATAAAGGATGGCCTTATAAGCAAGGAGTATGAGAACGAAGTGAGAGTTCCAGCGTCAGAATTGGAGGATTTGTAATATGCAGAAGGTTTTGAGAAAAAGGGTTCTGAGGGATCTGAAGGAGAATCTGTTCAGATACATAGCACTTGCATTTCTTATCATCATGGGTATGTATGTCATTGTCTCGCTGATAGGAGCCGGATATACGATCATTGACAATGGCGAGACACATGACGAGGCAAATAAGATAGAGGATGGTCAGTTTTCTGTATTCGTTCCACTGAGCGATGAAGAGATATCCCGGCTTGAGGATGTGGGTACTGAGGTTGAGGGGATGTTCTACGAGGACTACGAGGTCATGGATGGCAAGACTATCAGGGTATTTGCCAACAGGGAGAACATAGATCTTGTGGAATGTGATGAGGGAAACCTTGCGGAGGCTGATGATGAGATAGTTGTTGAGAAGAGATTCAGTCAGGTAAATGATATTTCTGTCGGAGATATAATACAGATAGCAGGAAATGAATTCAAGGTGACAGGAATAGGGACATCACCTGATTATAATGCTCTTTTCAAGGAGATGTCAGATACAGTTGTCGACAGCAAGGTGTTTGGAACAGTATTCGTTACAGAGGGTGCATATGATAAACTTCATGCAACAGGCGAGAGTGTTAAGACAGAGACATATCTTTATGCGTTCAGACTCGAGGGCAAGACCACATGTGATGATGTGAAGGACGCTCTTGAGGACATTAAGGTTGACACAGACAGAATAGATGATGAGTATTTCCAGGAGTATTGGGATAGAACAGGTGCAGCCGTAAATGACTTCAAGGATGGCATAAAGGAACTTAAGTCAGGTGCAAATGAACTTGCAGATGGACTTGGAGAACTCACTGATAACAACAGGAAGCTCAACAATGCGGCACAGGAGCTGTTTGACGCATACCTTGAACAGGCGTCATCATCTCTCTCAGCGTATGGTTTGGATACAGAGCTCACAGAGGATAATTACAATGACGAGATGACTAAGATTGCCGACAGTCAGGGCGGAGTTTTGGCGATGAGCATTGAAAGTGCCCTGAGTGACATTGACAGCATCAAGGCATTCAAGGACGGTATTAAGGAGTATACCGACGGAGCTGCAGAGGCAAAGGATGGCTCGGATGAGCTTGCGGATGGAGTAGCAGAACTCAAGAAGGAGACGGATTCATTCCTCAAGGATTACGACACAGATCTTGCAAATATTACATCATTTGTGACAAGTGATGATAATCCGAGAACAGGCGGAGCCGCTGATGACCAGCAGATCAATGTACAGGCGGGATATTTCTTCGGTGTGCTGCTCATGCTTCTGTTCACATATGTCATATCGGTATTCGTTGTACATGGAATAGAGAAGGAGAGCAGCGTCATAGGTGCACTTTATGCCCTGGGGGTCAAGAGAAGAGATCTCATGATGCATTATCTGACACTTCCGGTCATAGTCACAACAGTTGCAGGCATAATCGGTTTCCTGATCGGAATAAGCAATGTTGGAATCCCTGTTCAGATGGCAGATGCATATGCGTATTATTCCATCCCTGCTATGGATGTGAAGATCCCGCTGATTCTTATAGTGTATGGTATCGTGATGCCGCCACTGGTAGCGATAGTTGTGAACTACTTCGTTATCAGAAAGAAGCTCTCACAGACAGCTCTTTCACTTATAAAGAATGAGGTCAAGCAGCCGAAGGGCAGCAATGTCGATCTCGGAGACATGGGATTTGTCGGAAGATTCAGAGTCAGACAGATGCTCAGAGAGATGAGAACAGGGTTGACCGTTGTGATCGGAATGTTCATAGCCCTCATATGCCTGATGTTAAGCCTTAACACTGCAACTTTCTGTTCAAAGGTCAAGAAGCAGAATGTGGAGGATACCCACTATGAATATATGTATACATACAAGTATCCTACAGAGAATCCCCCTGAGGGCGGTGAGGCAGCGTATGCTAAGACTTTGAAGAAAGGGGTATATGGTTACAACTGGGATGTGACAGTTCTTGGACTTTCAAAGAATACTAAGTATTTTGATGTTGACCTTAAGGATGGCAAGAACAGAGTTACCATATCATCATCATTTGCTGAGAAATATGGTTATGGTGTGGGTGACGAAATCGTGCTCCACGACGAGGAGAATGATATAGATTATGGTTTTACAGTGGACAGTGTGACACAGTATACTCCGGCATTTTATGTTTTCATGACTATAGATGATGCAAGGGAGCTGTTCGGAGCTGGAAGTGATGAGTACAATGTAGTATTTTCAGACAAGGATCTGGAGGTTGATCCTGCAAGACTTTACGCAACCACAACAAAGGCCGATATAGAGTCGGCTGCTGGAATATTTGCAGATCAGATGAGAAGTATGGTTATTATGATAGTTATTATCTCGACACTTATATTCGTAGTGGTAATGTATTTGATGATGAAGGTTATGATTGACAGATCAGCATTCTCGATTTCATTGATAAAGGTGTTTGGTTTCAGGACGAAGGAGATCAGAAAGCTATATCTGGATGGTAATTTCTTCATAATCGCAATCGGAGCAGCCATATGCCTGCCACTTGCAAAGCTTATAATGAGTGCAGTGTATCCTTCTCTGGTGTCAAATGTAAACTGCGGCGTCAAGCTGACATTTGCCCCATGGCTCTGGGCTGTGCTTTACGGCGGAATACTTGTCCTGTATTTCATAATCAACAGAGTTTTGGTTGGCAGACTGAACAAGATCGTGCCGGCTGAGGTGCTGAAGAACAGAGAGTAAAGATAGTGGCAGTATGATATAAAAGTACCTTAAAATAATATATGATTGCGGAGGCGGTATAAATAATCGTCTCCGTTATTTTGTGTGCAAAATTTGTCTGAAAAGCGGATAGGTATTGTGATTGTTGGTGGGACTATACGGGATATATACGCGTTTTTTCTTGCACAATGTGCAGTTTATATTGTAAAATCATATATGATATGCAAAAAAGTAATAGGAAAAGAGAAGTACAGATATGGAGAAATTACTTAAGATCATTGCCGATGTGAATTCATCGGTGAACAATTTTATATGGGGAGTGCCATCCATGATATGTATCGTGGGCGTGGGACTGTGGCTCCTCATAAGAAACAGGGGGGTTCAGTTTACAAAGTTTGGATACGCGTTCAAGCATACGTTTGGAAGGATATTCAACAAGAAGGAGACTTCAGATGGTGCCATCAGTCCTTTTCAGGCCATGTGTACGGCGTTGGCGGGAACGGTTGGAACGGGAAATATAGCCGGTGTTGCTGGAGCCATCGCCATAGGCGGTCCTGGTGCGGTATTCTGGATGTGGATCTCAGCACTTCTCGGAATGGGAACAAAGTTTGCAGAGGTCGTACTTGCAGTGTTCTACCGTGAGAAGGATGTGAATGGTGACTGGGTCGGCGGACCAATGTATTACATTAAGAATGGCCTAGGCAAGAATGCTTACTTCCTGGCTATAGCATATTCAGTCCTCGGTATACTCACAGTGTTCGGAACAGGAAATGCAACACAGGTCAATACCATCACAACAGCTATAGATTCAGCACTTTTTAATTATAATCTGGCTGACAAGAGCAATACATTTACAATCAATCTTGTGATAGGAATCATAATAGCTATTCTTGTTGGTCTCATACTTATAGGAGGAATCAAGAGAATAGGAAGCGTGACAGAGAAGCTGGTGCCATTCATGGCTGCTATGTATATCATCATGGCTATAATTCTTGTAATATTCAATATCAAGAGTGTGCCGGGAGTGTTCGCTTCTATATTTGAAGGTGCATTCAATCCGAAGTCCGTGACCGGTGGAATAGTTGGAAGTCTGTTCCTCAGCATGAGAAAGGGTGTATCGAGAGGTATTTTCTCCAATGAGGCAGGTCTTGGTACAGGATCCATAGCCCATGCATGTTCTGATGTAAAGCATCCGGTGCAGCAGGGACTCTGGGGAATATTCGAGGTATTTATCGATACTATAGTTATATGTACGCTTACGGCACTTGTAATACTGTGCAGTGGAACTGAGGTAGCCTACGGACAGGCTGCAGGAGCCGATCTCACGATCAACGGCTTTGTTGCAACCTACGGCAACTGGATATCGATATTCACAGCGGTGGCTTTGTGCTGTTTCGCGTTCTCAACCATACTCGGATGGGGACTTTACGGTTCAAGATGTGTCGGATTCCTGTTTGGAAGTAAGCTTATCAAGCCGTTCATGGTTGTGTATGCATTTGTCGCGATCATCGGTGCGACCATGGATCTCGGACTTCTCTGGGATATAGCGGATACCTTCAACGGACTTATGATCATACCTAACCTGATCGCAGTATTCATGCTGTCAGGTACAGTTGTGAAGCTTACCCGTGAGTATTTTCAGGATGGACCGGGCAAGTTTGGGGTTGAGACCGGCAAAGAGAACTGATAAATGAAAGGGACTTTTATATGGAAGAAATATCAAGTGAGATTTCTAACAAGTATGCGATACTTATCGATTCAGAGAATGTATCGGCAAAATATATTGAGAGTATATTTGATGAGCTGTCAAGGCTCGGCTCAATAACGGTGCGGAAGATATATGGGGATTGGTCAAAGAATAACAATGGCTGGGACAAGGATTGTCTGCTGTCATATTCTATACAGCCTGTACAGCAGTTTTCATACACGGCGGGAAAGAATTCAACGGATTCGGCCATGATAATAGATGCGATGGATCTTCTCTATACGAGCAATATAGATGGATTCTGTCTGGTGACAAGCGACAGCGATTTCACTAGGCTTGCATCAAGACTCAGGGAGGCTGGCAAGCAGGTCATCGGAATGGGAGAACGCAAGACTCCGAAAGCGTTCGTGAGTGCGTGTACAAGCTTCAAGATCCTTGATTCACTGGTGACAGAGGATCTCAACAAGCCGGCATCGAAGAATGCCATGCTTGAGGCTGCGGCTGTGGACGAGTCATATATCACAAGCATAAGGGACATAAAGAAGACGGTCTACAATATAATAGATGAGAACGATGACAAGGATAAGAAGACTCATATGGGTGAGATCGGAAGCCGCCTTGTGAACAAATATCCTGACTTTGACGTGAGAAATTATGGATATTCCAAGCTGTCAACATTCCTCAGTGAGGAGTTTGACGATCTGGATATAGACAGCGGCAGGCAGAAATTTGTGTCCATCAAGAACCATATCGATCCTAAGAGTGCTGTCAAGCTGCGCATAGTGAGACTTCTCACGGAGAATTCTGACACTATGTACAATATGGGACTGCTGAATACAGAACTTAAGAATATTATACCCGGATTCAGCATAAAGAAATATGGATACAGTAAGTTTTCAAGCTTTCTCAAAAGCTTCGGTTGTTTTGAGATCGTGGGAGACAGGGTAAAATTGACAGATAAGTAGAAAGTGTTTAATGCTTAAATATGTCAAAATTTAGAAAAAATGCCAAATAAATTAACGCTTTTTGTTGAAAATCAATAAGAATAGTGATAAATTGAAAATGTGGGTTTTCAGGTACAGAAAATTCACTATGGGGGAAGAAGTGTACGTGCATATTAAGGAGAGGCATAATCTATGATACTTATTGATACTCAAAAAGAGGAGTTTAGCAAATTAAAAGACATACGTGTTTTTGGACGTATAAGTCATGAGAACAGATTCAACAAGAATCTGCTCGTAATAGGTCTTGGGGGACTTGGAGGCAGGACCGTTTGCGCGCTTAAGGGTATGCTGATGGATAACATCACACCCGAGGATAACATTAATTTCCTTATGATAGATTCAGATATAGCAGAGATGGAGGCTACCATAGATGATAGCAAGGAGGGTGTAGGTTTCAATGCCCTTGAGGTTATCAGTATATACAGACCGGACATTGAGAATGTTCTGGAGAATGGAATCCAGAAGAATCCGATCCATGAGAATCTTGCAAACTGGATGGATCCTGAATTCCCGGCTATCACGATAGGAAGAGACGGAGCAAAGGGGAACAGACAGATTGGACGTCTGATGTTCTCGAATGCATATACGGATGTCAGAATGCTCCTTTTTGATAAGCTTCAGGATGTATACGACAAGACGACGGAGGGAACAGTCGATGTTCTGATCGTATCCGGAATCGCCGGAGGAACCGGAAGTGGAATCCTCTCAGATGTCGCATATAACATACGTGCGTATGGCAAGGCGAAGAAGTGGAACAATCTGAGGATTGGCGGTTGCCTGCTCACACCGGATGTATTGTTCGGTCATAAGGCTGTATATGAAGATACAGAGCTTGTGGCGAGACTCAATGCAAATGGATGTGCGACCCTCAAGGAAGTTGATTATTATATGAAGCTCTCCGAGAAGGATGACAACTATACATTTATCAGTAAGTCAAACAAGATGGTCATCAGGGAGAATCTCTTTGATGCCTGCATGCTTGTATCAGGTAGAAAGGACGAACAGGGCTACATACCTGAGGGATACATTACAAGGGATACAGCAAGCTTCCTCTACAGGCTAGCCAGCAACAAGTTCATTGGCAACAATGACGTGGAGAACGACAGGAAGCTTCTCAGGGATGTATTTTTTGAGAATGAGGGATATTCCATCACGAACTGGAAGATGGAGCACAGTGACGAGAATATCAAGAAGTCAAACTGCTATTACAAGGTAGTAAGCGAGGCTGACTACCATATTCCTATCAAAGAGATAGAGAATATGTGTGAGAATGATCTGTTTTCCCAGGCATATAAGGGATTGTTCAGATCTCCGTTCAAGGAGGGCAATGCCGAGGAGGATATCAAGAATGTACTCACAGAGCTCACTGTATTCCTGCAGGAGGAGCAGGGTGAGAATATCAAACTTGCCGTGAACGGTCTCATACAGTACGGTCAGATCACCAAGCCTACATATAAGATGATAAAGAAGAATACGGACGGTCTTCGAGAGGGCTTTGCCAAGAAGATGGAGAACTTTGAGAAGGAACTTCCGGTTATCATAAAGTCGATGAAGAACAAGCTTTGGAGTTCACTTGATGATGTGATATCCAAATATATGAATGAGTTTGGCCCATATGGCGCAATAGATGTCATAGGTGCACCGAGTGCCGGTGTAACAGATTCTACAAAGGGTATGATGGCTGAAGTCAGAAAGCTTGAGAAGATGATGAAGGATTATACACCGTCGGGTGAATATACCAGAATCATTGATTCCATCAAGACCATTGTTGCGAAGAGATTCTTCACTTTCCCTTCAGCGAAGAGGGAGACTGAGAATGGTTATTTCGATGCATGCATCAAGGAAGCACTTGCTGCGGAGAGAACAAAGCTTATAGATGAACTCGATGCACAGGATCTGTTTGGAGATACACTTAGATGGCTTCAGCAGAGGGCAGAGAGACTTGACGAGATATATTCACAGTTTGGAGAGGATCTGAAGAATTCCATCGAGGATCTTGCGAATAACGGTGATAAGGCTGTTGGCAATATACTCAAGAAAGCCAAGAGACATGAATTCCTTCCGACTGATTATGTCACATCCAGAAGGATAAAAGAGATGGAGACAGGGATCATCAAGCTCATGCTGGACAACGAGTCCAATATAGACAGTGGAAGAGTTGTTCCTGTCAAGGATGAGATGGAGAAGATATACAGAGAGCTGTTTTCCGGTGTCGGAGCATATGGTCCTGAGAAGATGTTCACAGTGGCATTTGCTGATAAGAAGCTCACGGAGCAGGATCTCAACGTTATGTACGGATCTCCGATCAACGACAGGAGAACATCCATCATGGAGGAGGCTGCCAGGGCGTTTGTGGATGATATATCAGAGGAACAGCCTCTGTGTGTTCTTGCTGACGGATATAAGGAGAAGCTTCTTGCAAAGAAATATATATCGGTTCCAAATGTGATGCCGTATTTCAGCAAGGCAGTCAAAGCGATACTGATGGCTCCACCTTACAATGAGAAGGAGGATTCAATAACGCTCAATCCGGGTGAGATAGAGATCTCGATCGATGATATATTTGTCGGTGTTCCGGTATCCATGATGCAGTGTGCGATGGAGATGCAGATGGCTTACAATGCAGTATATGATTACAAGGGACTTCATATTGATGAGGTGAACAAGGATATGAAGAGCTTCCCTGATTTTGTCACAATATAGGTTAGTTTATACAGCCCTTTAATATGCGAGTATTAAGGGGCTGTATTGTTGTTATGACCATGGCGTATTTGGTAGAAAGAGATGGAATTGGATTTGAATAAATCTTTTAACGGATACAGAGCATATATAATGGATACGGGGGCATTTGCTGACGATGGGATATATGGCAGATGTCTGGATGCAGTATCGGAATACAGAAGGTGTAAGGTGGAACGTCTCAGGAGGCGGGATGACAGGAATGCCAGTCTTGCAGCGGGAATCCTGCTTGCACATGCTCTCAGGGAATGTGCCGGAATTGATGAACGGCTGGTCACGTATGAGAAGAATAAGGCGGGAAAGCCGTTTATAAAGGACATTCAGTTTTCGATAAGCCATACCGAGGGTTGTGTGGCGGCTGCGATAGGCGGTGAGCCTTGTGGTATAGACGTTGAGAGAGTCAGAAGGATATCGGACAGCATAGTTAACCGCCTGTATTCGGATGAGGACAAAAAATGTGTGATGTCGTGTGCACACCCGGAAATATACAGCACATGTGTGTGGACAAGGCGCGAGGCGTACAGCAAGATGACCGGAACAGGCATACTTATGAAGGATGAGGAACAGCAAATGGTCATGGACAATGCACATATGGAGAAGAAGAATATCTGGCTGGGCAATTATGCCGTATGCAGGGCTGAGTGTGACGGCCGTATGCATATGGATGAAATAGCGGATCCTGCGCATGCAGAGGGAGATATGAATATAGACTTTATAGCTGCATTTTGCGCAGCTTCTGATGGAACTTTTTCACCGGATATTAAGATGATTGATTCGGCTGATATTGTGTGTTATTATGTTTAATTAGGTGTATTAGGAAGAACTACATAAGGAGAAAAAAATGAGTAAAAAAGCTACAAAGGCGCTTAACAATAAATATTATGTCGCAAGATATAATGCGTCTAAGGTGAACGATAACCTTACAAGCAGGGAGAAGAGTGCAGAGGTGCTCAATATAGACAGGACAAGGCTTTCAAGAATAGAGCTTGGCACAGTAGTTCCGTACCCTGAGGAGGTACTTTCCATGTCAAAGGCGTATGACATACCCGAGCTCTGTAACAGCTATTGTTCAGGCGACTGCCCTATAGGAAAAGAGACGGTGAAGCCGATAAATGCGGACAGCCTTGACAGGCTCATACTTCAGTTCCTCGGATCCTCCAAGAAGATGGAAGATATATCTGAGCAGCTTATAGAGATCACCGCTGATGGAATAGTCGACGAGACTGAGGTTGCAGCTTTTGATGCTGTCCTTGAGGAGCTGGAGAAGATGTCTGTGAATATACAGTCGCTTATGCTCTGGGCTCAGAAGAACAGGGACATTTTGAAGAATAAGAATCAATAAATTGTATATGAGGAAAAGATAATGGATGACAAGTTAAGAGAAGAGATCAACAGAAGAAGGACATTTGCCATAATTTCACATCCTGATGCAGGTAAGACTACACTCACAGAGAAGTTTCTGCTCTTTGGCGGCGCAATAAACACAGCGGGATCTGTAAAGGGAAAGGCAAATTCCAAATATGCAGTGTCGGACTGGATGGATATAGAGAAGGAGAGAGGTATCTCGGTAACCTCGTCTGTTCTGCAGTTCAATTATGACGGATATTGCATAAACATACTTGACACACCTGGACATCAGGATTTCTCGGAGGATACCTACCGTACACTTATGGCTGCGGATTCTGCGGTCATGGTGATCGATGCATCCAAGGGTGTTGAGGCTCAGACCATAAAGCTCTTCAAGGTATGTGTCATGAGACATATACCTATATTCACATTTATAAATAAGATGGACAGAGATGCAAGGGATACATTTGAGCTTCTCGATGATATAGAGACTGTTCTCGGTATCAAGACATGCCCTGTCAACTGGCCTATAGGTTCAGGAAAAGAGTTCAAGGGTGTATATGACAGAAAGACCAAGATAGTGTCTACGTTCCAGGCTATATCGACAGGTGGAGCCAAGAAGGCGGAGGAAACAGATTATCATATAGACGATGAGGCTCTCAAGGAGCTTGTCGGCCCATACCTCTTTGACCAGTTCAATGAGGAGATAGAGCTTATAGATGGTGCCACAGAGGAGATGGATATAGAGAAGGTCAGAGCCGGAGAGCTCTCCCCTGTATTTTTCGGTTCTGCGCTGAATACATTTGGTATCGAGCAGTTCCTGAACTATTTCCTTAAGATGACGACACCTCCTATCGGACGTAATTCATCAGAGGGAATCATAGATCCTGTAACAGAGCCGTTCTCAGCTTTTGTGTTCAAGATCCAGGCAAATATGAACAAGGCTCACAGAGACAGAATCGCATTTATGAGAATCTGCTCTGGTAAGTTTGAGGCAGGCATGGAGGTATATCATGCTGCCAGCAAGAGAAAGATCAAGCTTTCCCAGCCTCAGCAGCTTATGGCTCAGGACAGAAAGATCGTCGATGAGGCTTATGCCGGTGACGTTATAGGAGTATTTGATCCTGATCTGTTCTCCATCGGAGATACGCTCACAACAGGCGGAAAGAAGTTTGAGTATGAGGGTATCCCTACATTTGCACCGGAGCACTTCTGCAGGGTTGTTCAGCTCAACAGCATGAAGCGTAAGCAGTTTGTCAAGGGCGTTACCCAGATTGCCCAGGAGGGTGCTATACAGATATTCCAGGAGTACACTGCGGGACTTTCGGAGATCATAGTCGGAGTTGTAGGTGTGCTTCAGTTTGATGTACTTAAGTACAGACTTGAGAATGAGTACGGCTGTGAGATAAGACTTGAGCCGATACCATATAACTATATCAGATGGGTGAAGGATCCTACCATAGACGTGACAAAGCTCAAGCGTGTGAGCGATGTCAAGAAGGTTAAGGACATGAAGGGTAATCCGCTTCTCCTGTTTGCAAATGAGTGGGTCATCGATCAGGTCCTCCAGCATAATGAGGGACTTGAACTTGAGGAGTTCAGAAAGAACTAGATATACGAAGATAAGAGACCATGAAGATGATGAGTGACTTAGGACACAAATTGGTTTTCATGGTCTTTTTGCGTGCATATATATCAGTAAAAGTGGTGCAAATATGAATAAATTAGCATGTATCTGACAATCCTAGTGTTAGACAGATAACACGTGGAGGGACATGATATGGCGCTGAACAGAGTAGTTATATGTGGTGTAAATACATCGAAATTACCATATCTTACAGAGGATGAGAAGAACATGCTGTTTGACAGGATGGAGCAGGGAGACAGCTCTGCCCGGGAGGAGTTTATAGAGGGGAATCTCCGCCTTGTGCTCAGCGTGATCCAGAGATTTGGCAGTTCAAATGAGAATCCGGATGATCTGTTCCAGGTTGGCTGTATAGGGCTTATCAAGGCGTTGGATAATTTTGACAGAAGTCTCAATGTCAAATTCAGTACGTACGCTGTGCCTATGATCATAGGTGAGTGCAGAAGGTATCTCAGAGATAACAATGCTATAAGAGTATCAAGGTCATTGCGTGATATAGCCTACAAGGCGATATATGCCAAGGAAAATCTCCAGAAGACAAAGGATAAGGAGCCGACGATAGAGGAGATAGCGGAGGAGATAAGTATACCGAAGGAAGATATAGTCATGTCGCTTGATGCCATATCGGCACCGCTGTCCCTGTATGAGCCGGTGTATCAGGAGGGTGGAGACACCTTGTACATCATGGATCAGATAAGAGACAGAAAGAATAAGGAGGAGATGTGGGTTGAAAACCTTGATCTCAGAGAGGCTATGGACAGGCTGTGCGACAGGGAGAAGAATATAGTGAGGCTGAGATTTTTTGAGGGAAAGACCCAGACGGAGGTGGCGGAGGAGATATGCATATCCCAGGCACAGGTCAGCCGCCTCGAGAAGAATGCGATAAAAAGTCTTAGAAGGTATCTTGAGGACAAGTAATAGTGATACACAATATAAATATCCCCGCTGTTTTTACAATAACAGCGGGGATATTTATTGTGCAATACATGCATATAGTGATAGAAGACGATCAGATGAGATAACTTGTACCGAGATCAACATCCTTTACATCGTGTCTGGTCACAAGGCCATCTTTTTCTATGTCGTGCTGTATCTTTTTCAGTGTTTCCATTGGAAGCTCAGTCATGAGAGCAACCTCCTCAAGAGAGATATCGACCTTGAGCATCTTTTCTGCCATATCGTATTTGGCTTTTGTTGTATTGTTCATAAAAATCACTCCTTGGTGTGCTTGTTTAAATCCTGCTCAGCCCATGCTAAGAACTTGTCGTTTGCATCGATCACCTTCTGCATTGCAGCGTGTCCCGGAGCACCGATTGTGTTACGCTTCTGAACACATTCTTCCATGCTGATGGCTGTATATATGTCATCTTCAAATACAGGACAGATGGCCTTGTACTCGTCGAGACTAAGCTGGTCGAGGGAGATGTTCTCCTCTATGCACTTCAGAACGAGCTGGCCGACGATGCCGTGTGCATCACGGAAAGGTACACCGTGATTTACAAGGTAATCTGCGGCATCTGTTGCGTTGGTGAATCCGTTCTTGGCTGATGCTTCCATTCTAGGCTTGTTGACTGTCATGGTGGCTATCATGCCTGTGAACAGTGCGAGACATCCCTTTACAGTGTCTATCGCGTCAAATGTGAGCTCCTTATCCTCCTGCATGTCCTTGTTGTATGCGAGAGGGATTCCCTTCATGGTTGTGAGAAGGGAGGTGAGAGCACCGTAAACCCTGCCTGTCTTACCTCTTACGAGCTCGGCTATATCCGGGTTCTTCTTCTGTGGCATGATAGAGCTTCCTGTGCTGTATGAATCATCGATCTCAACAAACTGATATTCATTTGAGTTCCAGATGATGATCTCCTCGGAGAAACGTGAGAGATGCATCATGATGGTAGACATGGCGGATAAAAGCTCTATGCAGTAATCCCTGTCGGCAACTGAATCCATGCTGTTGAGAGTCGGACCGTAGAAGTCCAGCAGAGAAGCGGTGAGCTCTCTGTCGAGCGGATATGTGGTTCCTGCGAGGGCACCTGATCCGAGAGGACAGTAGTTCATTCTGTCATATATATCGTTCATTCTGTCGTAGTCACGCTTGAACATCTCCATGTATGCTCCAAAGTGATGTGCCAGAGTTATTGGCTGTGCCTTCTGGAGGTGAGTAAATCCAGGCATGTATGTGTCGATGTGCTCATTCATAAGTCCGTGAAGAGTAGTCAGAAGCTTGTAAATAAGCTCCTTGAGCTCGATGATCTCGTCTCTTACATAGAGCTTCATGTCCAATGCGACCTGGTCGTTCCTGCTTCGTCCGGTGTGGAGCTTTTTGCCCACATCGCCGATCCTGTCGATGAGATTTGCCTCGACAAAGCTGTGTATATCTTCGTATTCTGAAGTGATCTGCAGAGAACCGTTCTCCACATCGTTCAGTATGCCCTTAAGTCCCGCTATGATCTGATCTCTTTCTTCGTCAGTGAGAATACCGGATGAAGCGAGCATGGTTACATGTGCGATACTTCCGCGGATATCCTGTCTGTAGAATTTCTGATCAAATGAAATAGATGCGTTAAAGTTATATACTAATTTGTCTGTTTCTTTTGTGAAGCGTCCGCCCCAGAGCTGAGCCATATTAAATCCTCTTTTCTGTTATTTTTTTGTTTTAGGTTGAAAACTGAGTAAATTATAAGGTAGTTTTCAAACAACGTACATTTTACAACATAAAAGTGCGCATATCAACACAAATAAGGTTTATTTATAACCACAGGAAATGCGTGGTTGGTGCTTGCGGCGCAAAAGTACAGATGATAAAATATACAGGCGGATAACCGCAGCAAAGCAGGGATGGAGGATTGACAGGAAGTTTGGGTACAAAAAAGAAGATTCTTGGAGTTATAAGTATTGTAGTTGTTCTCTCGCTGATGATGGTGGGAGTGCGGTGGCTGTTCTTCAATGTGATCAAGAGCAGCCAGATGCTTGATGGCCTGGTGGAGTTCCGGGCGGCCGTTGTCCAGGATATGGAGGACGGAGACGCGTCGGGCATGTATTATGTAAGTAATGTGGCGAAAAATGATGTGCACAACATCAACAAATATATAGATTCGGCATACGGCTCAGTGGATACGTACAGGATAATAATTGAGACGGGAAGATATCTGGCAATACAGCTCAACTATGAACTGTCGGATAATTATTATGCTGTCAGAAAATATATAGAAGGAACGGATATCCCGGAGGACAACATAAGGGCGAAGCAGATATATGAGGTGATCGACAGCTTTATAAATGACAACATTTCAGATGGCATGAGCGACCTTGACAAGGAGATCGCCGTGCACGATTATATAGTGGAAAACTGTGTCTATGGATATCCCGACAATAATGATGATGCATATACGGCATATGGAGCGCTGGTGCTTCACCAGAGCGTGTGCGACGGCTACGCTGAGGCGTTCTTCATAATCATGTCCTGTCTGGGCGTCAAATGTGACATAGTAGTCGGAAGCACGGAGGAAGGACTTCATGCATGGAATCAGATAGAGCTCGGCGGAGAATGGTATAATGTGGATCTGACATGGGATGACTCGCTGCCGGATATGGGCAGCTATCTGAAGCACACCTATGTGAATGTCGATGACAGCACACTGGAACTGACTCACTCATGGGAAAAGCAATTCTACAGAGAGTGTGCCGACACAGCGTATAATTTCTATAAAAAGAGGTTTTATACCTATGACTCGTTCGATGAGTATAAAAAAGGCATAAGGATACAGATGGGCGGCAGTAATGTGCTGGAAGCTGCTATATATACAGATGACGAAACATTTGACTTGTCATTTCTGTACAATTATGGCAATATAAGGTCTATAAATTATGTGGTGGAAGATATGGGCGGCTACAAAGTTGTCGTCGTATATCTTAATATGAAGTGATAAAAATAGAATTGACATAATGGCGCGGAGGTGCGATATGCGAAAAAGAGAGTTTATGGATGAGCTGAAGAAAGCTCTTGATGGAAATGTCTCAACGCAGACATATTATGACACGATAAATTATTATGAGGATTATTTTAAGAAGCAGAAAGAAGCAGGCAAGTCAGAGGAGGAGATATGTTCATCTCTGGGATCTGCAAGACTGATCGCCAAGACGATCATTGACACAGAGGGACAGGGCGCAAGCGGAAGATATTATGATACAGAATCCTCTTCGTATGATGACAGCTACAACACCCGCAAAGCCAGCGGAAGCAGTCAGAAGGGCTGGCATGTAAATGTGGACGACGAGGGCAATACAAGCTTTGCTTATGGCAAGCTTGATTTCAGTTCACCGATAGGCAAGGTGCTGACAGCGATAATACTCATTCTTGTGGCTGCACTTGTTATAGGTATAGTGCTTGGAGTTATCTGGCTGGGATTTAAGATAGTGTGGTATATCGTGATACCTGTTGTCATCATTCTGTTCATAGTGAATCTCATTATTTACCTGTTTGGTGGAGGCCGATAAAAAATAAAATAAAAAAAGTGAAAAAAGTTGTTGACAAAACATGGTCACTTGAGTATACTAACAAAGGTGTCAGCGATGACACGAAGTAATATGGGATCTTAGCTCAGCTGGGAGAGCATCTGCCTTACAAGCAGAGGGTCATAGGTTCGAGCCCTATAGGTCCCATTTACAAGACATGGCGAGATAGCTCAGTTGGCTAGAGCATGCGGTTCATACCCGCAGTGTCGAGGGTTCGAATCCCCCTCTCGCTACTATTTGATGAGACGGAAGACATTCCGTCTTTTTTTTATTCATATAAGGAGGATATCACATGAGAGTTGGAATGGGATACGATGTCCACAGACTAGTTGAGGGACGAAAACTTATAATCGGAGGAGTTGAGATTCCATATGAGAAAGGACTCCTTGGACACAGCGATGCGGATGTACTTCTTCATGCGATAATGGATGCGCTTCTCGGTGCTGCGGCGTTGGGGGATATTGGAAAGCATTTCCCTGATACTGATGAGAGGTATAAGGGAGCGGACAGCATGAAGCTCCTGTCAGAAGTGAAGAGACTTCTCGAGGAGAAGCTCTACATCATCGAGAACATAGATGCGACCGTAATTGCCCAGAGCCCTAAGATGGCGCCGTACATTGATCAGATGAGGGAGAATATCTGTAATTGCCTGTGTATAGACAAGGATCAGGTCAATATCAAGGCGACAACGGAGGAGAAGCTTGGGTTTACCGGAGGGGGACTTGGAATAAGCTCCCAGGCGGTGTGCCTCATAGAGTCGGCATTTAATTACGCCGGAGATGATGCCGGAGCTGTCAGAACGGCAGGCTGTGGCGGATGCGGTGGATGTCCAGCGGGAATAAGATGACAAAACAGCCCATGTATGCTAGAATATAAGGGCTTAGAATTTTAAAGAACTTAAGGAGAAAAAAGGTATGTTAAATGATGGTTATGCAGAACATATAGTTAAGGCGAAGACACCTGCGAGTGTTACCTGCGGTATGGCTGCCGGAATCGTGCTGATGATCGCCGGACTTGGCGCAGCGATGTTCGTTCAGGGTTTTGGCAGTATTGGATTCCTTGTTGCGATTGCAGGCGCTGTTGTATTTGGTATTTTTGTTTCCAGAAGAGAGACGGAGTATGAATATATAATGGTGAATGAGGATATAGACATCGCAAGGATCATTGCTAAGAAGAGCAGAAAAAAGATTATGAGCTTCAGCAACGCCGATGTAAAGTTTATTGCTAAAGAGGGATGCATTTACCTTGATAATGAGCTTCAGCAGGACAGCTCAATAAAGACCAGGGATTTCACATCAGGCAATAAGCAGAATCAGGATGGCGTGTATGTGTTTGTCCTCAACAAGAACGGCAAGGCTGAATTTGTGAAGCTTGAGCTCTCAGACAGAACTATTGATCATGTAAATAACTTTTTCAGAGGAAAGTATAAAGAATAAATAATATTGACCCTCACGGTTGATACTAAACTGTATATATACAGGAGGTGTCGCTGTGAGGGTCTTTGTGTGTAAGTGCTTTACTATATTTATGACGGGTGGGATGATATATTATTTCCTGGAGATATCAGCCAGGCATTATTCCCATTATTCCATGATAATTTGTGGAGGTCTTGCTACGCTTTTGTGCGGCGGACTGAACCAGATGTTTCCGAAGATGGGGATACTTGCGCAGATGCTGGTTTCCTCTGTGATAATATCTGAGCTGGAGTTCCTGACCGGGTATGTTGTGAATATAAGACTAGGACTTAACGTGTGGGATTACTCTGATATGCCGTTAAATCTTGCGGGGCAGATATGTGTGCCTTATTCTATCCTGTGGATGTTCCTGTCGCTGATCATAATATATGTGGATGATGAGATACGGTGTCATATGTATAATGAAGAAAGGCCTGAGTACAGATTAATATAAAATATGGGAAAAAGCTCTTGATTCCATAGGGGAGTGGAGTAACAGCTTTTTCCCATATTCCATGTGTGTGCATATTTAATAAATTCCGTGTGAAAATATTATGATTCAAGGGGAGTAATCTTTAAACCCTTATAAAGCTTAGTATAAAGATTGCGCTCATCAGAGTACAACATTATACCACGTGAATCGCGTACGATATACGCATATTTGTTCTTCTGCACATTCATGTAAAGAACTTCATCAACGTTGAGCTCCTTGGCTTTGACCTTGGCAACGCTGACGCTGAGCGGCTCTAACTTGTACTTTTTAATTGCCTGCTGAACTGTCATAATCTACACCTCCATTGATAAATGATCATAACGTGCTTTAGTAACTATCTACAGTATATTGTAAAGATATAACAAAGTCAACTAGTAAACATGCACAAATGTGCAAAAGATAATCGAATGTTGTAAAATGTGGTGTGAAATATCAACAAAAAAAGGAGAAAACAATGATGCAAAATGCAAATTATTATCAAATGATGGAGAGACAGATAGCTGAATTTGATAGTGAAAATACACAATGCGGCAGAAAAAAACTATTGCTGCACTGCTGTTGTGCGCCATGTTCCAGCCATTGTCTGTCGGTCCTTGCGGAGCATTTTGACATAACAGCTTATTTTTACAATCCAAATATAACGGATTACGATGAGTACATAAAAAGATTCCGTGAGCTTGACAGATTTGTACATGAAGTATATGTGGAAGGAGTGGATGTCGAACTGGCGGAGTATGAGCCGCAGGTGTTTCTGGATATGGCTAAGGGCAGGGAGGATCTTCCTGAGAGAGGACTCAGGTGCTATGACTGCTATAAGCTGAGACTTGAGAAGAGCGCGATCCATGCGAAGAAAAATGAATATGACGTATTTACGACCACATTGTCGATAAGCCCCCACAAGAATGCGGACTGGCTGAACGAGATAGGTGCAGAGATGAGCAGGAAATACGACATAGATTATCTGTTCAGTGATTTCAAGAAGAAAAATGGATATAAGCACTCGATAGAGCTGTCAAAGGAATATGGATTATACAGACAGAATTTCTGTGGATGTGAATTTAGCAGACGGGCTGCTGAGCTCAGAGATGAAAAAATTAATAAAAATATTGAATAAAAAACAAGATTTTTGCCGTGAACACAAAAATAAAAAATATATCGAAAAAAATATTGTACCGCCTTGTCAAATGTGGTAGTATTTATTAAATTAAGAAAAAAGAGGCCAATAAATGTGGGTTATCTCAAGCGTTCCCCCCGTTTTCACTCTTTTTTTTTGAGCAAAAATAGAAAAAACGAAAGGAATACGATTATGAAAGCTTTTTTGATACTTGAAGACGGACACGTGTTTGAAGGTAAAAGTATTGGCTCTACTGACGAGATAATCAGTGAGATAGTATTCAATACTTCGATGACCGGCTATCTGGAAATTCTTACAGATCCATCATATGCAGGGCAGTCAGTATGTATGACATATCCGCTTATAGGCAACTACGGTGTATGCAGAGAGGATATGGAGGCTGGCAGACCTTGGCAGTCAGGATTCATTGTTAGAGAGCTCTGCAAGACTCCTAGTAATTTCAGAAGCGAGATGACCATAAACGAATTTCTTGTTGAGAATAATATAACTGGTATAGAAGGAATAGATACCAGAACACTTACCAAGATCCTCAGGAAAGATGGTACCATGAGAGGCATGATCACAACTGATGAGAATTATGATTTTGATGAGTGCATGAAGCGTATTAAGGCATGGAAGATGGGACATGTTGTTCTCGATGTTACATGTAAGGAGAAAATATTCTATCCTGGTGACGGATTCAAGGTTGCAGTCATCGATCTCGGTGTTAAAAAGAACATCGTCAAGTCCCTCCTTGCAAGAGGTTGTCAGGTTACTGTATATCCTGCAGAGACACCTGCTGAGGAGATCATCGCAGACGCTCCGGACGGAATCATGCTTACAAATGGTCCTGGAGATCCAAAGGAGTGTAAGGTCACAATAGCTCAGGTAAAGAAGCTTTTCGATACAGATATTCCAATTTTTGCTATATGTCTTGGACATCAGCTCATGGCGCTTGCCAACGGCGGTGATACAGAGAAGATGAAGTACGGACACAGAGGTGCAAACCATCCTGTAAGAGATATGAAGACCGGCAAGGTATATATTTCAACACAGAATCACGGATATATGGTCAAGGAAGACAGCCTCGACAGAAAGATCGCAGAGGTCAGCTTCGTCAATGTAAATGACGGAACAGTAGAGGGAGTTCACTATCTTGGAAAGAATGCACAGACAGTTCAGTTCCATCCGGAAGCATGTGCAGGTCCGCTGGATACAGATTCACTGTTTGATACATTTATGAATATGATGGAGGTGTCAAAGTAATGCCAAAGAATCCTAATATAAAAAAGGTTGTAGTTATCGGATCAGGTCCTATAGTCATCGGTCAGGCTGCTGAGTTTGATTACGCCGGAACACAGGCATGCCGTTCTCTTAAGGAAGAGGGACTGTGCGTTGTCCTCATCAACTCAAACCCTGCAACCATCATGACGGACAAGGATATAGCAGATAAGGTATATATTGAGCCTCTTACGGTTGATGTTGTAAAGGCTATCATTGAGAAGGAGAAGCCGGACAGCCTTCTGCCGACACTCGGCGGTCAGGCAGCCCTCAACATCGCCATGGAGCTTGATGAGTCAGGTTTCCTCAGAGAGCATGACGTGCTTCTCATAGGAACATCATCAACGACCATCAAGAAGGCCGAGGACAGACTTGAGTTCAAGAAGACTATGGAGAAGATCCATGAGCCTGTAGCACCTTCAGAGGTCGTTACAACAGTTCAGGGCGGTCTTAACTTTGTCAAGAAGATTGGATACCCTGTAGTTCTCCGTCCTGCATATACACTTGGAGGTTCAGGTGGTGGTATCGCTGAGAATGAGGAAGAGTTCAAGGAGATCCTCATGAACGGTCTGAGACTTTCACGTGTAGGACAGGTTCTTGTCGAGAGATGTATCGCAGGATGGAAGGAGATCGAGTACGAGGTTATGCGTGATGCAAATGGTACATGTATAACCGTATGTAACATGGAGAACCTTGATCCTGTCGGAGTACACACTGGAGACTCTATAGTCGTGGCTCCATCACAGACACTTGGTGACAAGGAGTACCAGATGCTCAGAAGCTCAGCACTGAACATTATCTCAGAGCTCAACATCAAGGGTGGATGTAACGTTCAGTTTGCTCTGAATCCTAATTCATTTGAGTATTGTGTTATCGAGGTAAACCCAAGAGTTTCAAGATCATCAGCACTTGCATCAAAGGCAACCGGATATCCTATTGCAAAGGTATCTGCCAAGATAGCCCTTGGATACAACCTGGATGAGATCAAGAACGCTATTACAAAGAAGACATATGCCAGCTTTGAGCCGGCACTTGATTACGTGGTTGTCAAGATTCCTAGACTTCCATTTGATAAATTCATCGCCGCTGACCATGATCTGACAACACAGATGAAGGCAACCGGTGAGGTTATGAGTATCTGTACAAACTTTGAGGGTGCACTTATGAAGGCTCTCCGTTCACTGGAGCAGCATGTAGACAGTCTCTGGTCAAGCAGATACAAGGATATGACAGACGAAGAGGTTATAAAGCTTCTCGGACATGTTGATGACAGACGTATCTATGTCATAGCTGAGGCTATCAGACGTGGAATATCATACGATCAGATCTATGACATTACCAAGATCGACAGATGGTTCATAGACAAGATCCACAACCTTGTTAAGGCTGAGAGAAAGATAATCGAGTCCAAGGGAGATATCTCCAAGGAGCTAATGAAGGAGATCAAGAGAGTTGAGTTCCCTGACAAGGTTATCGCGAGACTCACAGGCAAGACAGAGAAAGAGATCAGACAGATGCGTTACGACTACGGTGTAACAGCACACTTCAAGATGGTTGATACATGTGCAGCAGAGTTTGATGCCATGACTCCATATTACTATTCATGCTTTGATTCTCTGGAGAACGAGGTCGCTGAGGACAATTCAAAGAAGAAAGTAATGGTACTTGGTTCAGGCCCGATCAGAATCGGACAGGGTATAGAGTTCGATTACTGTTCAGTTCACAGCACATGGGCATTTGAGAGAAAGGGTTACGAGACAATCATCGTCAACAACAACCCTGAGACAGTCAGTACAGACTTTGATATAGCAAACAAGCTTTACTTTGAACCTCTTACAGCGGAGGATGTTGAGGCTATAGTAAATCTGGAGCATCCGGATGGAGCTGTTGTACAGTTCGGTGGACAGACCGCTATCAAGCTCACAGAGGCACTCATGGAGATGGGGGTACCAATCCTTGGAACAAGTGCAGAGAATGTAGATGCAGCAGAGGACAGAGAGCTCTTCGATGAGATCCTTGAGAAGTGTTGTATACCAAGACCTGCTGGTAAGACGGTATTTACAAGAGAGCAGGCGCTTGAGGCTGCAAATGAGCTGGGTTATCCGGTACTTGTAAGACCTTCATACGTTCTCGGTGGACAGGGAATGCAGATCGCGATCTCTGATAAGGATATCATAGAGTTCATGGATATCATCAACAGACATACCCAGGAGCACCCAATACTTGTAGATAAGTACATCATGGGTAAAGAGGTCGAAGTCGATGCTGTATGTGATGGAGATGACATACTTATCCCTGGTATCATGGAGCATGTTGAGAGAGCCGGAATACATTCAGGAGACAGTATCTCGGTATATCCTGCACAGACACTCTCACCAAAGACAAAGAGAGTCATCGCTGATTACACCAAGAAGCTTGCAAACAGCCTGCACGTAATCGGACTTATAAATATACAGTTTATTGCATACAATGATGAGGTATATGTAATAGAGGTAAATCCTCGTTCAAGCCGTACAGTTCCATATATAAGCAAGGTAACAGGAATACCTATCGTAGATCTTGCAACACGTGTTATCACAGGTGAGAAGATCAAGGATATGGGTTACACACCTGGTCTTCAGCCGGAGTCAGAGTATTTCGCGATCAAGAAGCCTGTATTCTCATTTGAGAAGATCAGAGGCGCTGAGATAAGCCTTGGACCTGAGATGAAGTCAACAGGAGAGTGCCTTGGTATATCCAAGAACTACAATGAGGCTCTGTACAAGGCATTCCTTGGAGCCGGAATCAATCTTCCAAAAACCAAGAAGATGATCCTCACAGTCAAGGACTCAGATAAGATGGATGCTATAAATATCGGTAAGAGATTTGCTGCTCTTGGATATGAGATATATTCAACAAGAAGCACATGCAGAGTTCTCAATGAGAATGGTGTTCCTGCAAAGCTCATCAACAAGGTTGAGGAGCCATCACCAAATCTGCTTGACCTGATACTGAGCCATGAGATCGATCTGATAATCGACACTCCATCACAGGGTGTTGATAGAAGCAAGGATGGATTTATTATCAGACGTCACGCAGTTGAGACAGGTGTTACATGTCTTACAAGCCTTGATACAGCCGATGCGCTGCTCACAAGCCTTGAGACCGCTGATACCACAAAGCTTTCACTCGTGGATATAAGCGAGATATAAGTTCTGATTAAACAGATAAAAAATGGGGCAAAATGATAAACAACGTTAAAAGGGGTTGTCATTTTGCCTCATTCAATTTATGCTTGTTAGCATGTGGGATGTCACAAGGCATCTTCCCTGCGTGGCATAGAAATGAATACATTATAATTGATAGAAATAAGAGGTGAAATATGCATAATGTTCCTACAGATGAGGTGTTTGTCATAGGACATAAGAATCCGGATACGGATTCTATATGTTCAGCGATTGCGTACGCCCATCTGAAAAATCAGCATGAGAACAAATACATTCCAAAGAGAGCTGGAAATATAAATAAAGAGACACAGTTTGTCCTTGATTATTTTGGTGTGCAGGCGCCGGCACTTGTGAGCAATGTAAATGTACAGGTGAAGGATATAGCATACAGAATAGTTGATGGTGTGTCGGGAGATATCACCATGAAGAGAGCATTTGAGATAATGCAGGATAACGACGCCACGACACTTCCGGTTGTCAATAATGGCAAGATAAAGGGAATAATAACGGTCGGAGATATAGCCGAGGCATATATGCTTGAGAAGGATGATAATTCCCTGTTCATAGCTGGTACAAAGTTCTCACACATAATAGATACTATAAATGGCGAGCTTGTGTACGGTGACGCCGACGAATATGTTAAGGATGGAAGAGTGATCGTGGGAGCTGCCCAGGTTGACATCCTTGAGAGACATGTCAAGGAAAATGACATAGTCATAGTGAGTGACAGGGTTGAGGCTCAGCTTGCGGCCATAAACTGCGGTGCGAGCATGCTTATAGTATGTCTTGTGAACAGTATATCTGATGTTGTCCTGGAATTTGCTAAGAACAAGGGATGTGCGGTTGTCGTAACACCGACTGACACCTATGCTGTTGCCAGACTTATCGGACAGAGCATGCCTATCGGATTCTTCATGATAAGAGACCGCATCATGACATTCTATGAGGATGACGATATAGATACACTTAAGACGACCATGGCAAAGACCAGAGTGAGATACTTTCCGGTTACGGACGGCTATGGCAACTACAAGGGACTTGTATCAAGGCGTAACTACATCAATGCGAGAAAGAAACAGCTCATACTTGTTGATCACAATGAGAGAACCCAGTCTGTTGACGGCGTGGAGAATGCCGAGATACTCGAGATAATCGACCACCACAGGATCGCGAATATAGAGACCATGAATCCTGTGTATTTCAGAAATCAGCCACTTGGATGTACTGCTACGATCATCTATCAGATGTACAAAGAGCAGAATGTCAAGATAGATAAGCCGATAGCCGGACTGCTCTGCGCAGCGATACTTTCCGATACACTGGCATTTAAGTCTCCGACGTGTACATTCATAGACGAGGCTGCTGCAAAGGAGCTTGCAAGGCTTGCAGAGATAGACATATATGAATTTGCCATGGAGATGTTCGACGCGGGAAGCAACCTCAAGGACAAGACCATGGATGAGATACTTCATCAGGATTTCAAGAAATTCGACATTGGAGATATGGTTGTTGCTGTTGGACAGATCAATTCCGTCAATGAGAAAGAGATAGACAGAATAAGAAACGGTATGCGTGAATTCCTCGGTGGATATATGGAGCCTGGCTGTGATGTGGTCCTGTTTGCAATGACCAATATTCTTCAGGAGGGCTCAGGTATCATATGCGTGGGAGAGAATGCACAGGAACTGTGCAGCAAAGCATTTGATGTGCAGCTTGAGGATAACTATGCATATCTTTCCGGTGTTGTATCAAGAAAGAAACAGATAGTTCCTGCTCTTGTAAAGGCGACACATCAGATATAGACAGGATCGTATATAGAAGGTAACAGTATGGATATATATACAACAAATGCGTATATAAGAGATACATTTGGAGAGAAATTATATAAGATATCATTGAATGCAGGAACCACCTGTCCCAACCGTGATGGTAAAGCCGGGACAGGTGGATGTATTTTTTGCAGTGCCAGCGGCTCGGGAGATTTCTCTGAGGATGCAGTCATGAGCATAGATGAACAGATAGAACTGGCAAAAAAGAGGATATCAGGCAAATGCAAATGCGACAGATATATAGCGTATTTCCAGTCATATACAAATACATACGGTGATGTCGATGCTTTGCGCAAAAAGTTTCTGGCGGCTGCAAGAAGGGATGACATTGCGGCTGTATCGATAGCCTCCAGACCGGACTGCTTTGGCCCGGAGGTCATAGATATGATAAAAGATATAATAGCTGTTAAACCTGTGTGGATAGAACTTGGCCTCCAGACAGCAAATGACAGGACAGCACAGCTCATCAACAGGTGTTATGACATAAGTGTGTATGATGAGACGATGAACAGACTCAGAGAACTGGGAGTTCACATTATAGTTCATATGATAATAGGCCTGCCCGGTGAGACGAAGGAGGATATGATTGATACGGTAAGGTACATAGTGCGAAGCGGCGCAAATGGTATAAAGCTCCAATTGCTTCATGTCCTCAGGGGAACTGTTCTTGAAGAAATGTATGAGGAAGGAGTGTTCCGTGCACTGACATTTGATGAATACGCAGATATTTTGTGTGATTGCCTTAAAGAGCTTCCTCCTGATATGGTTGTTCACAGGTTCACCGGGGATGGGCCTAAGAATATTCTTGTTGCGCCTCTGTGGAGTGCTGATAAGAAGAGAGTTATAAACGATCTGAACCGTATTATTTCGAAATTGTGAGTCTGCTAGCAGCTCAGTGCAGACTTTAAAAACAGCCTGAGATTTTCCCTGCCGTTGTCGTCAAGCTGATCACAGTCGGACATTATTCCTGTCGCTTCCGGTGGAAGAGTCCTGCCGTGGCTGTAGGCGAGGAACACTTCGCTGATGTCCATCTTATTTTTCTTTGCTATATCGATGCAGGTGAGCAGCACCAGATGACTCATATTAATACTGTATAAATTGGATATCCTGATAAGATTTATGAGATCCGGGATTCGCTCTCCACATTCATAGTGCGAGTAGGCGGAGACGGACACCTTCAAGATGGCGGCTATTTCCTGCTGCCTTTTTCCGTGGCTGCGCCTTAGAGACTTCAGTGCGCCGCCTATCACTGCACAGTTAAAATCCTGATCGGATGAATCGTCTTCATACACCGACGGATCAATGTTGCGTTCTTTTCTTTTTTTCATATTTTCCTGTTTTCTCCTTAAAAATAATATTTACTGTAATTGGTGGGTATAATACTGGATCTACAGTCTGGAATTTTTAGATGCTAGATTTGCCACAAATGTGTCTATAAGTTGACGGTCGCTGTCGCTGAGAGATCTGTAATTGCCCAGCATGTCTGCTGTGCTCTGGTTAGATTCTATGGCGGTCATGTATGAATTGTCCTCCATGACGATCTGTAGTGGCTTTGGATGCCCTTGCATGTATCTTGATGACAGGGTGTATGCATATAGAAAATCGTGGTTGAGAAGCTCTGACAGCTTTATGGCCTGTTCTATATTAGGGATGTTTCTCCCTTCCTCGTAGTTGGCATATCCGGATCTGGAAATAGATAGCGCTGCTGCGACATCCTGCTGTGTGAGTCCTGCCTTCTGTCTGAAGTATCTGAGAAGGGCAGGTAGTGGATTGGATGAATGTGGTTTCATGTTTCACCTTCTTTGAATGTTTTTCTGCATTGTACACAAAAATAGTCCGTTGTAAATCAAAATGTAATAAAAGTGTTGTTTGATGTAATAATTAATCACATGTGGGATGGAGAGTATGATATAATTATCTGAAAAAACAATCGGAGGTTACCAAAATGAGTCTTGCAGATGATCTCTTTATAAACATGTGTAAAGATATAATCGATAATGGATATAGTACGGAGGGGGAGAAGGTCAGACCAAAGTGGGAAGATGGAACATATGCCTACACCATAAAGCGTTTTGGTGTTGTCAACAGGTATGATCTGTCAAAGGAATTCCCTGCGATAACACTTAGAAAGACGTATGTGAAGTCGGCTATTGATGAGCTGCTCTGGATCTGGCAGAAAAAGTCAAATAATGTTCATGATCTCAAAAGCCATATATGGGACAGTTGGGCAGATGAGAACGGTTCCATAGGAAAAGCATATGGATATCAGCTTGGTGTAAAGCATAAATATAAAGAGGGCATGATGGATCAGGTGGACAGACTGATATATGACCTTAAGAATAACCCATACAGCAGAAGAATGCTCACTAACATATATGTTCATCAGGACTTGAGTGAGATGAATCTGTATCCGTGCGCGTACAGCATGACATTCAATGTAACAGGGGACAGGCTCAACGCTATACTGAATCAGAGATCCCAGGATGTGCTTGCGGCCAACAACTGGAATGTTGTCCAGTATGCGGTACTGGTACATATGCTTGCCCAGGTCACGGGCTTTAAGCCGGGAGAACTGGTACATGTGATCGCGGATGCACACATATATGACAGACATATACCGATAGTCAAGGAGCTGATAACAAGACCTACACATCCTGCTCCAAAGTTCTATATGAATCCGGATGTCAAAGATTTCTATGACTTTACTCTGGATGATTTCAGGATAGAAGACTATGAGACAGGACCACAGATTAAGAATATTCCTATTGCGATATAAGACTATGAAGCATGGGACGGGAATTATACAGATGGAGGACATATGAAGTTTATTGCAGCGGTAGATAAGAATTGGGCCATTGGAAATAAAGGCAGATTACTGATAAGGATATCGGAGGATCAGAGAAATTTCAGACAGACCACGATGGGGCATGTCGTTGTTCTCGGAAGGAAGACTCTGGAGGAGTTTCCGGGCGGAAGACCGCTCAAGGGAAGGGCAAATATAATTCTCAGCAGGAATCCTGAATATGCAGTTGAGGATGCGGTGGTTGTCCACTCAATGAACGAACTGTTTACAGAACTGGCAAAATATGACACGGATGACATTTTTGTCATAGGCGGACAGACTATCTACGATGAGCTCATACCATATTGTGATGAGGCAGTAATCACCAAAATAGACAGGGAATTTGAGGCCGATGCCTTCATTTCGAATCTCGACAAACTGGACAACTGGGATGTGACGGATGAGAGACCGGGTGAGGATGTGTCAGAGGTGAATTTCACATTTGTCACATATAAAAATAGTGACCTGAAGAAATAAATTATAATTATTTTTATAATATTCACAAAAAAGCACCTTTTTTTGATTAAAAATTCACAAAAAACATTTGTTAAATGAAGATTATTGTGATACAATTTTTTTATATTTGGGAGGTGCGCTAATGAAGGAAGTATTAATTACATCGGGAACAAGCTTTGAGGGATATGATATCGTTGGCTATGGAACATACAAGTTCACACAGACGATACTTAATTCCAACTTTTTGAAGGATTTCGGAACATCTATTGCGGATATTGCCACGGATAGAAGAGATATCTATCAGGAGAAGATCGATGAGATCCTCAATGAAACAATCAATAATTTCACAGATATGGTCCGTGAGACGAAGTACAATGCTGTAGTTGGATTCAGAACAGGTGTTGAGGAATACACCAACAACGTAACTGCTGTTGTTGCCAGTGGAACTTTGGTAAACATAAAGGAGCAGTACAAGTCGGAATTTGACAAGAGCAGTTTCATCAGAAACGAGATATATGTAAGAAACTATTACGACCTGCTCGTGCCAAGAGCATCAAAGGTGGTGCTTGCATCAGAGGGCAAGGGAACAAAGATTTCCGTGTGGTTCAACAACTACAATAACGACGATATAAAGGCACTTAAGGCAGAGCTTCAGTTCACCAATATCTATGGTGACAATATAACACTGCCGGATGTTGATTTTACATTTGATAAGACCAACCTCAAGCTCCTCAAGTCGGATTATGTGGAGTGTAAGCTTCCGGACAAGTATATAAAGATGATATCCTCCGTCAAGGTATACATCAAGAAGTATGTCAAGGCCAGCGGAGTATACGAGATAGATGCGGATTCTATCGGAATTGAGATGTCTGACGTTAAGTTTAAGGCACTCAAGCTCAAAAAGGGAATTGATGCAGTTGCAAACTACAAGTCAGACGGACTTGTGTGGACATGTAACTGTGGACACGTAAACGAAGGCGGCGCAGAGGAATGTGTGATCTGTGGAAGAAAGCAGGATGAGATGAAGAACTCTATCACATTCAACTACGAGCCTATGCTTGAAGAGATGAAGACAAAAGAGTATGTAATAGAGATCAAGGATGTACTCATGAAGTACATCAAGGACATTGATACAGGAATGAGAATGCAGCTTCTTGAGATCATGGAGTCCGGTCTTAATTACGAGAAGAGCAGAGGATCCATGAAGGATTCTGTTATTGAGAAAGTTGAGAATCTCTTCCTTGGATTATAAGGATTATAAGACAATATGCAACAGTACATGGTACAGATAATAAAAAATCTTAAGGAGAAGGGTTACAGACAACTCAATCCGGAAAGTAACAATGTATACGGCAGAGCAGACAGCGATGCCGTATATATTGTTGTTATAGGCAGTAATCATAATCTTGATTCTGAGACTCTGAAAAAGTTCAATAATAAAATATTGCTTGATGTTTCTTCGGATTCGCATAGAAAAGTCAATCTTCTCAATATACTCATCACTCCAAACGGAATGTTTGATGATATGACAAAAAAGATAGTTGAAGAACTGGACAATGTCTGGCTGTTCGCGGAGGATTACGGAAAGCTGTATATATTTGAGAATCAGCCCACTGACTTTGACTCACTCTATGATGTGATCGATAAAAAAACGGTGGTGGATAACCGCAGATCCCAGCACAATCTGATAAGAATGTTCGGTGTTGTAACACCGATATTACTGTTGATAAATATTCTGGTGTACGTTGCATGTATCTTTGTCTATCAACCTACGGAACTGGCTGTGGAAGTGCTTGCGATATCAGAAAAAGGACAATATTACAGATTCCTGACATCAATGTTTACACATTTTGGAATAGCACATCTGGTTGGAAATATGGTAATTTTGATCGCACTCGGTGCGAGGGTTGAGAATATAATAGGCAGATTCAATTATATCATAGTTTATATTGCCACGGGTCTTACTGCGTCATTTGCATCATACATAGATTGTTTTTATAATAATACATATGCTTACTCGGCTGGTGCATCCGGAGCGATATTTGGTCTTCTGGGAGTGCTGGTTGTCATAGCATTTTATAATAAGGGCCGGGTGAAGGATCTGTCACTTATTAATATGCTTATATTATTTATTCTGACACTGGTTAACGGAAAGATGTCAGAAGGTATTGATAATGTTGCCCATGTGGCGGGATTTGCGGCCGGGTTAGTGGCCGGGATAGTCCTTTTGCTGACCAATCAAAAGGTTGTAAAGAATAGCCGTTTATGATAAAATAATACGATGATAAAAAAGTGGGAGGCTGGGTTATGAGTACTGGAATCAGTATGTCAAGTGTAAACAAAATAAAGGAACTTGCAGACAATGGCGATTACAGTCTCGCTCTCGATATACTTGAACATCAGGATCTGTCGAAGTCACTTAGTCCACAGTTTATTAGAATATGCGGCGAGGTGTATTACGAGAACAAAAGATATCCTGAGGCCAGAGCGGCGCTTGTCAAGGCACATGCCATGGCTCCGGCTGGTAACAAGATAATATATTCTTTGATAAAACTGTATTTATCCATGGGATTTACACAGCTTGCAGAGCATTATTTTGAGATATATACATTTAATCAGGCCAATAAGGATGCAGGTACATACAGACTTGAATATATGATAGCCAAGGCACACAGGAAGCCAGTGAATGAACTTTACAGCATACTGGTGTCGGCGAATGATGTTGAGACGGATGAAGAGTGGGATTTTGAGATGCTTCTGCTTCATGCGTACATAAGAAACAGGGAGAAGTTTGACAGCGCCTGTGTTGAATTCAGAGCGCATTACAAGAACTCTTCACATTTGTATATGCTGGACAAGCTCATGGGCGGCGATGTGGATCTTGAATCCATGATCTATTGTTATCCTGACACGGAGATGTCGGATGATGATCCTGAGCAGGCAGATACAAGAGCAAATGAAAATAAGATATTGGAAGAAGACGATCTGAGAATGCATCCAAAGGATGCTAAGATCATGATCATGGTCGAGGATGACGCACCTGTGACGAGTTCCATGAAATTCAAGCAGATGTGGATTAGATCGAAGGATAAAAAAGAGCAGAAAAAGGAAGCTCGTCAGGAAGAAGAGAATTCTGAGCCGAAGAAGAAATCCAGAGGTTTATTTGGATTGATGTCAAGGAAAGAGGAAGAGCTTGTCGAGCAGGAGATGGAATCTCTGAAGAACGAGAATCTTGACAAGGAACAACTGCTCGAGGAAGTTATTTCCGATACCGCTGATGATGCCGGGAATACGGCAAAGCCTGAGCTCAAGGCGATGAGCAGTGACAGTGAGAAAGCTCCTGAGGGAAAGTCGCAGGATATGATCGAGATAAGCGGGGAGCTGACTCCTGAGGATGCAGCGGTGTATAACAAAGATAACGACAATGAGTATGAGGATTCCGAACCGGTGGAGGAAGATAATTATGTTATCGAAGAAGAGCCGGAGGAAGTAGTCATGGTTGAAGTTGATGGTGACGATTCTGATGACGTATCTGACAGTGCGTCAGATCGCGATTCTGAAGACGATACTGTTGTGGAGACCTTTGATCCTGAGTTCGAGGGAGACTTTGAGGATGGATTTGAGGCGGATGCAGAGCCGGAGACTTTGCCTGATGAACCGGTTGAATCAGAAACGTTTGATTTTGATAAAGCCTTTGAATCTCTTGAGGAGTTCGAGGTTGACGATGAAAATCTCGAGGATCTGATGGAAGATGCGGAGTCTCAGAATGATGTGGAAGAAACTGCTGTTGAGCCGGGTGTAGAGCAGAATGGACCAGAAGTTGATGAAGTCTCAGTTGAGATCGAACCGGAGATCGAAGAAGAATTCGAGGTAGATGCAGATTCTGAGCCTGAATTCGAAGAAGAACTTGAGGTTGGCGCAGAATTCACGATCGAGGCAGAGCCAGAGACTGAGGAAGAATTAACAGTCGAGGCAGAGCCGGAGGTTGAGGAAGAATTCGCGATCGATGCCGAAGCGGAGATTGAAGATGAATTTGAGACTGAAGCTGAGCCAGAGTTAGAAGAATTTACAATCGATGCGGAATCTGAGGAATCTGAGATGGAAGAAGTTCCAGTGGAAGTCGAACCAGAGGTGAAAGAATTTGAAGCTGAGGCTGAACTGGAGATTGAAGAAACTGAGGCTGAAGCTGAATCAGAGGTCGAAGAGGAATTCACAATGGAAGCAGAGGATAAGTCAGAAGAGAAAATTGCGATGGAGACAGAACCGGAAAAGCCAAAGAATAATGGCTTCCCGGTGTTTAAGAGCAGTCTGTTCCCTGACTACAACACAGAGAATGCAGCACTGTATGATCTGTCGGCAGAGAAAGATATAAATGCAGAGATAGAGGCTGATGAAGCCAAGATATCGGAAAGTCTTAAGAAAGAGGAGGATCTTATCGGTGAAACAGACAGACTCCTTGCAAGACTTGGAATTAAATTCAACACGGAATTCAATTCTATATTGAATTTTGATGATGAAGATAAAGAGGATGATGTGGCAGCTCCCGACGAGGAGAAGACAGATGAGCAGGAATCCCCACAACAGGAAACGGTTGACGCTGAACCAGAGCAACCGAAGAAAAAGCCGTTCAGACTGAAGGGCTGATCAAAGAAGAAATAAAGTAGCATGATCATACATATAGTGTATTGCTTTTTATTTGAACAAACGGAAGGAGGCGAGGGAATTGGCTGTAGATCAGACAGAAGCAATGATTGCGGCGATCAAGGCACAGCTTGAAAAGGAAAGAGCTGCAGAAGCTGCCAAGAAAAAGAGGGAAGAAGAGGAAGAACTTCTCAAGAGCGGCAGCAAGAAGAAAGATGCTGAGACTGCTAAAAGCCAACACAAAACTTTGTCCAAGGAGGAGTTAGAACGAATCGAGGCTAAGAAACGCCGTAAGAGAGAAGAGGCTCTTGGAATTGTTCATGAGGATGAACCGGAAACTTCAACTGAGGATGAAAAGCAGGACGATGTTCCAAAAGAGGGAGAGGGACTGAAGCCTGAAGATAAAAAAGAAGATAAAAAACCAGAGGGAGCTGCACCTAAGCTCAGTCTTAACCTTGGAGGCATCGCTGATGATATGTCGGGCGGTGGTCTCGGAGGAGGCCTTGGCGGCGGATTAGGTGAAGGCGGTCTTGGAGGACTCGGAGGCGGCCTTGGCGGAGGACTCGGAAGTACACCTAAGACAGAGGGAGGCCTTGGATCAGGCGGCCTTGGCGGCGGTCTTGGAAAAACACCTAAAACAGAAGGCGGTCTTGGTGGCGGATTTAAGTTCGGCGCCGGAACTGAAGGTACAGTTAAGTCAACAGGTGGAAGCAATATTGTTCTCACTGATGATGATGAAAATGCTGAGGATGAAGAGACACTTGAGTGGGTAACTGATAAGAATGCAAAGGTGAATAAAGTTAAGTCACCTAAGGGAGGCAGTGATGCGAACGGAGATCTGTTCAGCATTCTCCCAGATAGAAACAAGCAGGCTGCGGCTGGAGAGTCATTGTATGATTTTGATGATGATGATGACGATGATGACGATTTCCTTGGAGCAGGAATAAAGAACCTGTCCAATATAGACGAGGAGAGTCCTGAGGAGATAGCCAAGAAGAAGGCTGAAGAGGAGGCTAGGAAGAAAGCTGAGGAGGAAGCCAAGAAGAAGGCTGAGGAAGAAGCTAAGAAGAAGGCCGAGGAAGAGGCTAAGCGTAAGGCTGAAGAGGAGAAGAAGCGCAAAGAGGCAGAAGAGGCAAGAAAGAAGGCTGCTGCTGAAAAGGCTAAGGCTGAGGCTGAGGCAAAGAAGCAGCAGGCGATCGACGATGCCAGAAAGAATGCTGAAGAGGCAAAGAAACATGCTGAGACCTCGAAGAAGACCATCGAGGAATGCGAGAAGACAGAGAAGGATCTCGAAAAGCAGCTTGAAGAATTTGCTGCCAAGAAGCAGAACTATGATGCAAAGATGGCACAGGAGGCTGAGGCAAAGAAGAAGAATGATGCTGAACTGCTTGAGCGAGAGGAGAAAGAGCTTGATGCCAATATTGCAAAGCTCAAGAAAGAGATATCAGATACAAATGAATCTGCTAAGAAAGAGTCAGACAGAATCCTCAAGGAGAGTAATCCTGATACATATAAGAACAATATGATCAATGAGGCTCAGGCTGCTGCCGACAAGGCTATAAAGGCACTTGCAGACACCAAGAAGACTAATGTGGATAAGGGTGTTGCTGAGTACAACAAGGCTGTTGATGCTGATAAGAAGAAATTGGCAGACATAGATGCGGATAAGAAGAAGTCTATAGAGACGGCCAAGAAGAAGCGCACAGATGAGGAAGCAAGAGCAGCCAAGATCATGAAGACTGCCGAGGCAGACAAGACAAAGGCTGGTGCAATATTCAGCGAGTCTAAGAAGGCTGAGGAAGAGGCTGATGCTAATCTTAAGAATACCACTGAGATGGAGAGTCAGTCACAGAAGACTCTTGATGAGCTCCAGAAGAAGCTTGAGGAGTCAGAGAAGGCTGTTAAGAATGCAAAGAACAGCAGAAATGATGCAAACACAAAGCTTGCAATACAGAAGGAAGAACTGAAGAAGGCAGAGAAGGTTGAGGAGGAGGCTGCAAAGGCTCTTGAGGCAGCAAAGAAAGCCAAGGAAGAGGTTCAGAAGAAGATTTCAGACAGCGAAGAGTTCATAAAGAAGGTTGCTGATCAGATTACAACTGCTGAGAACGACAACAAGAAGATCAGTGAGGATGTTGCCGCTGCAAAGAAGGAGAATGACTCATTCAAGGCTGCGAAGGCAGAGGCTCAGGAAGCTCTCGATTCAGCTAAGAAGTCTCTTGTTGAGGCTGAGGATCTTCTGGCAAAGGCAGAGGCTGCTGCCGAGGAAGCAGAGCAGGTAGTCGAAGAGGCTAAGATCGCAGAAGAGGTTGAGATCCAGAATGCGGAAGCTGCTGCCAAGGAAAAGACAGATAAGCTTACGGCAGAAGGAAAAGATAGAGAGACCAAGCATGAGGTGTTCCTTGCTGCTGAGGAAGAGAAGTATGCTACGGCAGAGGCAAGTGAGCTCGAGAAGGTTCAGACTGCAGCTATGAAGGCTGAGAAGGAAGCCTCAGATATGAAGACAAAGGCTGAAGCTGATGCTAAGAAGCTTCTCGATGATGCAAAGAAGAAAGAAGAAGAGTTAAAGAACAAGATCGCTGAGCTCAAGACAAAACAGGCTGAGCGCGTTGTTGCAAGAAAAGAGGCTGCTGATCAGGCCAAGGCCGAGGCTGAGGAGAAGAAGAAGAAAGATCTCTCAGCAATAGACAAGGCCGAGGCTGATGTCAAGAAACAGCTCGAGGATATAAGAAGCAAGGCTACTGCTGCTGCAAAGGTACTTGAAAAGGCTATAAAGCGTGAGGAAGAGTACAAGAAGCAGGAAGAGCTTCTGAAGGAAGGCAAGGTTGAGGAAGCTGCACAGGTTATCACACAGGATGAAGAAGCAACTATGGCTGCTTCAGTAAGTGAGGCTGTTGCTGCGAGACGTAAATCACTGCCTAAGGAGGCAAAGTACCTCTACAAGTATCTCGGAGTCGAGCCTGCTGGTGCACAGATCGTTAACGTTCTCCAGACTCTCAAGGTAGATCCTAAGAGATCTAAGAATGTTGTTATTCTTGGACAGCACGGATTTGGACTTACCATGGTCGGTGAGGATTTTGCAAAGTTCTATTATGATATGGGAATCTGCAAGTCTGAGGCAAAGGCAAAGGTTAAGGCAAAGGTTATAAACAGCGGTAAGCTTGCAGGAGCAGTTGGCAAGCTCAAGGGCGGATGTCTTATCATTGAGAGTGCAGGACTTATAACACCTGAGAGATTCAAAGAGATGGTTGATATGTGTTCACCTGAGAAGAATGATGTTAAGATCATCCTCACAGGAGAGAAGACAGCTCTCAGCAATATGCTTGCAGCAAATATGACTCAGGCAAGATCGTTCAACAACAGAGTATACTTTGACCAGATCAATGAGAGTGGAATGATCAATGTGGCAGAGTGCTACGCTGATGAGAAGGGCTTCAAGCTTGAGAGCGGAGCAGATACAGCTATAAAGAATGCTTTGATGGCGATGGAGTCAGGAAATATCGACAGACTTCTCGGTGCTATGGATGATGCCATGAAGGCTGCTGAGACCAGAGATCCTATCGACAAGAAGATTCTTAAAAAAGAGATAAAATAAGTTTTGTGACGGATATACCGTTGTAGAATTTTGTTGAAAAAAACAATACCAGTGCTTATAATATCTGTGTTATAGCACTGGTATTATTTTGTTGTGATAAAGGAGAATTTATATGCTTTCAACTGATATTGGAGTAGATTTAGGAACGTCAAATGTATTGATCAGCGTAAGAGGTAAGGGAATTGTTGTAAACCAGCCGTCTGTTGTCGCATATGAAGTATCTACAAAAAAAGTAATAGCAATAGGAACAAAAGCCAAGAAAATGATAGGAAAGACTCCGGAGAATATAGAGGTCGTCAGACCTCTCAATAAGGGAGTTATATCTGATTATACAATAGCGGAGATAATGCTCAAGGCATTTATCAGAAGCGCAATGGAGAAACGTTCGGGAGTTGGAAGACCAAGGATATGCGTGTGTGTTCCAAGCGGTGTTACCGAGGTGCAGAGAAGAGCTGTTGAGGAAGCAGTGTACAAGACCGGTGCCAAGACTGTGTATGTCATGGAGGAACCTTTGGCTGCTGCTGTAGGAGCAAATGTAGATATCTATGAGGCAAAGGGTAATATGGTGGTCGACATAGGCGGTGGAACCACGGATATTGCGGTCGTATCCCTTGGTGGTGCAGTGGAGAGCAGCTCCATAAAATACGCCGGAGATGACTATAATAATGCACTCATCAAGTATGCCAGAAGAAAATACAACCTGCTTATAGGTTATCAGACAGCGGAGAATGCGAAGATTGCTGTTGGCTCAGTCGTAAAGCGTGATGAAGATATTGAGTATGTGATCAAGGGCCGTGATCTTATCAAGGGACTTCCAAAGGCTGTAACAATAACTGCGAATGAAACAGTGGATGCATTTGAGGAGACTACAGAGCATATTCTTGGAGCAATACACAATGTTCTTGAGACTGCACCGCCGGAGCTGGTGGCTGACATTGCGGTATCGGGCATTGTGCTTACCGGAGGAGGAAGTCTTATATACGGAATGGACAGAATAATCAAAGAGCGCACAGGGATAGAGGCATATGTATCGGAAAAAGCACTTGAGGCAGTGGCTCTCGGCGCTGGAATGTCTGTCAACCTCAGCGATAAGAAAGAAGATTAAATGTATGGAAAGAGATTATTTGCCGATCTGCATGGAGGACATGAAGAAGAGAGGGTGGACACAGGCGGACTTTGTGTTTGTCATAGGTGATGCCTATGTTGACCATCCCTCATTTGGCCCTGCAATCATAAGCAGATTGCTTGAGAGATATGGATATAAGGTGTGTATGATTGCCCAGCCTGATTGGAAGAATGACAAGAGCATTGATGTTTTTGGCAGACCAAGACTGGGCTTTTTGGTGTGCGGAGGCAATATGGATTCCATGGTGAACCATTATTCTGTGTCCAAGAAGAGAAGACAGAAGGATGCGTACTCTCCAGGTGGACAGATGGGACTTCGGCCTGATTATGCCACCACGGTATACTGTAATCTGATAAGGAGAACGTACAAGGATGTTCCGATCATAATCGGAGGTATAGAGGCCAGCCTCAGACGTATGGCACACTATGATTATTGGTCTGATAAATTGAAACATTCCATTCTGGTGGATTCATCCGCCGATATACTTTCGTATGGCATGGGCGAGCACAGCATGATAGAGATAGCGGAGGCGCTCGACAGCGGAATAGATGTGAAAGATATCACATTTGTCAGGGGTACATGCTACAGGACAAAGGATATATCCGGTGTGCCCGAGGATTCCATTATACTGCCGGATTATGACAGTCTTTCAAAGGATAGACTGGAATATGCAAGAAGCTTTTATACACAGTATATAAATACAGATCCATACTCGGCTAAAACGCTGGTTGAGGGATACGGAAACAGAGGATATGTTGTTCAGAATCCTCCGGCTTATCCGCTCACCCAGATGGAGATGGACGATGTGTATGATCTGCCATATATGAATAACTACCATCCGATATATGGGGAGGCGGGCGGTATCCCGGCTATATCAGAGATAAAATTCAGCCTGACGAGCAACCGGGGCTGCTTCGGAGGATGCAGCTTCTGCGCACTGACATTTCACCAGGGCAGGATCATACAGACAAGAAGCCACGAGTCACTGATAAAGGAAGCGGAGCGCATGACGCATGATCCTGATTTCAAAGGCTATATACATGATGTCGGAGGGCCGACTGCGAATTTCAGGCATAAATCATGTGCAAAGCAGGATAAATATGGTGTATGCACCAACAAGCAGTGTCTGTTCCCGGAACCGTGCAGGAATCTGAAGGTTGACCACAAGGATTATGTTGAGCTTCTGCGGAAGCTGGAAGCGGTTCCAGGTGTGAAAAAAGTATTTATCAGATCGGGAATACGATTCGATTATGTGATGGCGGACAGCAACGATGAATTCCTGAAAGAGCTTTGCGAGAAGCACATAAGCGGACAGCTCAGAGTTGCGCCGGAGCATGTATCGGATAATGTTCTCAGGATGATGGGCAAGCCACAGAACAGTGTATATGAGAAATTCATTGATAGATACAAAAGGGTAAATGCAAAGACTGGAAAGCAGCAGTATGTTGTTCCGTACCTGATGTCATCACATCCCGGATCCACGCTGAAGGAGGCGGTGGAGCTTGCCGAATATGTAAGGGATATAGGCTATATGCCTGAACAGGTGCAAGATTTCTATCCTACGCCGTCCACGATATCCACATGTATGTACTATACCGGAGTCGATCCTAGAACCATGAAACCGGTATATGTACCTCATAATCCACATGAAAAGGCAATGCAGAAGGCTCTTATGATGTATAGAAAACCGGAGAATTATGATCTGGTCAAAGAGGCGCTCATAAAGGCCGGCAGACAGGATCTTATCGGTTTTGATAAAAAATGTCTGATAGCGCCGAGAAAGATGGACAGGAAAGGTGAACACCAGGGACAACGTTCGTATGGCAAAAATGATAAAAGTAAGAACAATTCAATCAATAATGGTAAAAACAGCAAAAATAATAAAGTTGTTCCACAGAAAAACACAAAATCATCCGGGCAGAAGAATGCTAAAAATGGCAAAAACAGGAATAAAAGGAAATAGCTCCTTCGCGGAGTCGTTCATTTTTGGTTGCGTGGCACATGCTTTTGTGCTAGAATTATGGCAGATTGTGTGAACCTTTAAGGTTTTTTTATATGTAGTCTTATGTCACACTAATATTTTTTTAAATGGAGGATTTGAAAATGGCAAAGAAGATTGTTTTAGCAGGCGCATGTCGTACAGCTATCGGAACAATGGGTGGATCACTCAGCACAACACCAGCTACAGAGCTTGGTTCAATCGTTATCAAGGAGGCTCTCAATAGAGCAGGAGTTCCTGCAGATCAGGTAGACCACGTATACATGGGATGTGTTATCCAGGCTGGTCAGGGACAGAACGTAGCACGTCAGGCTTCAATAAAGGCTGGACTTCCAATCGAGACAACTGCTGTTACAGTTAACGTTGTCTGTGGTTCAGGTCTTAACTGTGTCAACATGGCTGCACAGATGATCGAGGCAGGAGATGCTGATATCGTAGTTGCAGGTGGTATGGAGAATATGTCTATGGCTCCTTACGCTATGATGAAGGGTCGTTTCGGTTACAGAATGAACAATGGTGTACTCGTAGATACAATGGTAAACGATGCTCTCTGGGATGCATTCAATGATTATCACATGATCAAGACAGCTGACAATATCTGTGAGCAGTGGGGTCTTACACGTGAGGAGATTGATGAGTTTGCAGCAAAGAGCCAGCAGAAGGCTGTTGCAGCTCAGGAGTCAGGTGCATTTGATGCTGAGATCGTTCCAGTTATGGTAAAGAAGAAGAAAGAGATGGTTGAGTTCAAGAAGGATGAGGGACCAAGACCTGGTACAACAGTTGAGACACTTTCAAGACTCAGAACAATCAATCCTAACGGATTTGTTACAGCTGGTAACGCTTCAGGTATCAATGATGGTGCTGCAGCTATCGTTGTTATGAGCGAGGAGAAGGCTAAGGAGCTTGGCGTTAAGCCTATGGCTACATGGGTAGCTGGAGCACTTGGCGGAGTTGATCCTTCAATCATGGGTATCGGACCTGTAGCTTCAACCAAGAAGGTTATGGCTAAGACTGGTCTCAAGATTGAGGACTTCGATGTTATCGAGGCAAACGAGGCATTTGCTGCACAGTCAGTAGCAGTTGCTAAGGAACTTGGATTTGATGTTGACAAGCAGGTTAACCCTAACGGTGGTGCTATCGCTCTTGGACATCCAGTTGGAGCTTCAGGATGCCGTATTCTTGTTACACTTCTTCATGAGATGCAGGCAAAGGGTGCTAAGACAGGTCTTGCTACTCTCTGTATCGGTGGTGGAATGGGCTGCTCAACAGTCGTTAAGATCGAGGACTAATTTTAGATAATAAAGGAGATACATCATGGAGTTTGTTACATACGAACAGGATGGATATGTAGGAATTATCACAATCAACCGTCCAAAGGCTTTGAACGCACTCAACAGTGCAGTTCTTGAAGAGCTTGATGCAACATTCAAGGCAGTTGATCTTGATACAACAAGATGTCTTATTCTTACAGGTGCCGGTGAGAAGTCATTTGTTGCCGGAGCTGATATAGGTGAGATGTCAACACTCACAAAGGCAGAGGGAGAGGCCTTCGGTAAGAAGGGTAACGATGTGTTCAGAGCCATTGAGACATTCCCTATCCCAGTCATCGCAGCAGTGAATGGATTCGCTCTTGGCGGCGGATGCGAGATTTCAATGAGCTGTGATATCAGAATCTGCTCAGAGAATGCAATATTCGGTCAGCCAGAGGCTGGTCTTGGAATCACACCTGGTTTTGGCGGAACACAGAGACTTGCACGTCTTGTAGGTGCAGGCATGGCTAAGCAGCTTATCTACACAGCAAGAAACATCAAGGCAGATGAGGCTTACAGAATCGGTCTTGTGAACGCTGTTTATCCACTTGAGGAGCTCCTTCCAGCAGCTAAGAAGATGGCAGCCGGAATCGCAGCAAACGCTCCTATTGCAGTAAGAAACTGCAAGAAGGCTATCAACGATGGCTTACAGGTAGATATGGATCAGGCAATTGTTATTGAAGAGAAGCTTTTTGGTGACTGTTTCGAGACAGAGGATCAGAAGGCAGGAATGGGCAATTTCCTTGAGAAAGACAAGGAGAAGAAACTTAAGGTTGTTCCTTTCCAGAATAAGTAATAATTAACAGTTCTGATATTAACATTTAGGGTGGGGAATCTGATAAAGGTAAACCATCCTAAATGTGTGATATAAGTATTATGGTAGCATGTTAAACGAAACGTATATGAATTTCTCATGTTTACCGGAAAAAAAGATTTAGGAGGACATAAAAATGAAGGTTGGCGTAATTGGTGCAGGAACCATGGGTCAGGGCATTGCTAAGGCATTTGCTCAGGTTGACGGATACGAGGTTGCACTCTGTGATATCAAGCAGGAGTGGGCTGAAGGCGGTAAGGACAAGATCGCTAAGGGTTATGCAAGACTCGTAGAAAAAGGAAAGATGACACAGGAGAAGGTTGATGGTATTCTTGCCAGCATCACTCCAGGTCTTAAGGAAGACTTATGTGCAGACTGCGACCTTATAGTTGAGGCTGCTTTCGAGAACATGGAAGTAAAGAAGACAACATTTGCTGAGCTTGACAAGATCTGCAAGCCAGAGTGTGTATTCGCTTCAAACACATCATCACTTTCTATCACAGAGATTGGAAATGGTCTTACACGTCCTATGATCGGTATGCATTTCTTCAATCCAGCTGACAGAATGAAGCTTATCGAGGTTATCGCAGGTGTTAATACACCAGCTGAGATTGTAGAGAAGATCGTTAAGATCTCAGAGGAGATCGGTAAGACTCCAGTACAGGTTAACGAGGCTGCTGGATTCGTAGTAAACAGAATCCTCATCCCAATGATCAACGAAGCTGCATTCATCAAGATGGAAGGTGTATCAGACATAGCTGGTATTGACGCTGCTATGAAGCTTGGTGCTAACCATCCAATGGGACCACTTGAGTTAGGTGATTTCGTAGGCCTTGATATCTGTCTTGCAATCATGGACGTTCTGTACAATGAGACAGGTGACAGCAAGTATCGTGCATGTCCATTACTTCGTAAGATGGTACGTGGCGGCAACCTTGGTGTTAAGAGCGGCAGAGGATTCTATGTATACAATGCTGATCGTACAAAGACACCAGTTGATGCTCAGTAATAGTGCTAAGTAATATAATATATTCATGGAGGAATAATTAGAATGGATTTCGCTTTAGACAAGAAGTATGAAATGGCGCAGAATTTATTCAGAGAGTTCGCGCAGAATGAAGTAAAGCCTCTTGCTCAGGAAATTGACGAACAGCACAGATTTCCTAGAGAGACTGTAGAGAAGATGGCAAAGTATGGTTTCTTAGGAATCCCTGTTTCTAAGGAGTTAGGCGGACAGGGCTGTGATATTCTCACATATGCTATGTGCGTTGAGGAACTTTCAAAGGTTTGTGGTACTACAGGTGTTATCGTATCAGCACACACATCACTCTGTGTTGATCCTATCGTAACATTTGGTACACCAGCTCAGAAGGAGAAGTATGTTCCTGATCTTGCTTCAGGCAGAAAGCTTGGTGCTTTCGGTCTTACTGAGCCAGGTGCTGGTACAGATGCTCAGGGACAGCAGACAAAGGCTGTACTTGACGGAGACGAGTGGGTACTTAACGGATCAAAGTGCTTCATCACAAACGGTAAAGAGGCTGACGTATATATCGTTATCGCAGTTACTGGTATCGTTGAGAAGCGTGGCAGAAAGATGAAGGAGATCTCAGCATTCATCGTAGAGAAGGGTACACCTGGATTTACATTCGGTACAAAGGAGAACAAGATGGGTATCTGTGGTTCTTCAACATACGAGCTTATCTTCACAGACTGCCGTATTCCAAAGGACGCTCTTCTTGGACAGAAGGGTAAGGGATTCAATATCGCTATGCACACACTTGACGGTGGACGTATCGGTATCGCTGCTCAGGCTCTTGGTATTGCAGAGGGCGCTCTCGAGACAACAGTAAACTATGTTAAAGAGAGAAAGCAGTTCGGCAGATCAATCGCTCAGTTCCAGAATACACAGTTTGTTCTTGCAGACCTTGCAACAAAGATCGAGGCAGCTAAGCTTCTCGTATACAAGGCAGCAAGAAAGAAGGATGAGTACCAGAGCGGTGCTAAGGTTTCTTACTCAGTAGAGGCAGCTATGGCTAAGCTTTACGCAGCCGAGGTTGCTATGGAAGTTACTACAAAGTGTGTTCAGTTACACGGTGGTTACGGTTACATCAAGGAGTACGATGTTGAGCGTATGATGCGTGATGCTAAGATTACAGAGATCTACGAGGGAACTTCAGAGGTTCAGCGTATGGTTATTTCTGCAAACTTATTAAAGTAATATAGGAGGTACTTAACGTGAAGGTTATAGTTTGTATAAAGCAGGTACCTGATACAAAGGGTGGAGTACAGTTCAACCCAGACGGTACATTAAACAGAGCAGCAATGCTTACAATCATGAACCCTGATGATAAGGCAGGACTTGAGGCTGCACTTAGATTAAAGGATCAGTATGGTGCAGAGGTAACAGTTCTTACAATGGGTCTTCCAAAGGCTGCTGACGTTCTTCAGGAAGCAATCGCTATGGGAGCTGACAAGGGTGTTCTTGTAACAGACCGTGTTCTTGGTGGAGCTGATACATGGGCTACATCAACAACAATCGCTGGAGCTCTCAGAAAGCTTGATTATGATCTGATCATAACAGGTCGTCAGGCTATCGATGGAGATACAGCTCAGGTTGGACCACAGATCGCTGAGCATCTTGGAATTCCTGTAATTTCATATGCACAGGAGATCAAGGTTGACGGAGACGCAGTTATCGTTAAGCGTCAGTATGATGACGGATATCATATGTTAAAGGCTAAGATGCCTTGCCTTGTAACAGCACTTTCTGAGTTAAATGAGCCAAGATACATGACTCCAGGTGGAATCTTCGATGCAGTTAATGCAGAGATCACAACACTTGGCAGAGCAGACCTCGTTGATGTTGATGATTCTAACATCGGTCTTAAGGGCTCACCTACAAAGATCGCTAAGGCTTCAGATAAGGTAAGAAAGGGTGCAGGCGAGAAGGTTGTTCCTGATTCTCCAGATGAGGCAGTTAGCTATATTGTTGGCAAGTTAAAGGATAAGCATGTAATCTAATATAGTAAAGGAAAAGTGGTGAATAAAATGGGCGCAATGAACGCAGAAGAAATGAAGAACTACAAAGGCGTATTTGTCTTTGCACAGCAGGTAGATAATAAGTTAAGTGGTATTTCTTTCGAGCTTATCGGCGAAGGAAAGAGACTGGCAGAGAAGCTTGATGAGCAGGTAACTGCAGTCCTTATCGGTTCAGACGTTAAGGGTCTTGTAGATGAGCTTGCAGAGTACGGCGCAGATAGAGTTATCGTTGTTGACGATCCAGAGCTCAAGGAGTACAGAACTGAGCCATATGCACACGCACTTGCATCAGTTATCAATGAGTACAAGCCAGAGATCGTTTTAGTTGGTGCTACAGCAATCGGTAGAGATCTTGGTCCAACAGTTTCAGCAAGAGTTGCTACAGGTCTTACAGCAGACTGTACATTACTTGAGATCGGTGATTTCCCTCTTGTTGCACTTCCAAATCAGGAGCAGAAGCACAATCAGCTTCTTATGACACGTCCTGCATTCGGTGGTAACACAATCGCTACAATCGCATGTCCTGACAACCGTCCACAGATGGCTACAGTTCGTCCAGGTGTTATGCAGAAGCTTGACAAGGTAGCTGGTAAGAAGGCAGAGGTTATCGAGTACAATCCAGGATTCGTACCTAACAACAAGTATGTTGAGATTCTTGAGATCTCAAAGGCTATCTCAGATATCAAGGATATCATGGATGCTAAAATCCTTGTTTCAGGTGGTCGTGGAGTTGGTTCAGCAGAGAACTTCAAGCTCCTTGATGATCTTGCAGAGGTACTTGGTGGACAGGTATCATGCTCACGTGCAGTTGTAGATTCAGGCTGGAAGCCAAAGGAGCTTCAGGTTGGTCAGACTGGTAAGACAGTTCGTCCACAGGTATACTTCGCAATCGGTATTTCAGGTGCTATCCAGCACGTAGCTGGTATGGAAGAGTCAGACATCATCGTTGCTATCAACAAGGATGAGGATGCTCCTATCTTTGATGTAGCTGACTATGGTGTAGTTGGAGATCTCAACAAGATCGTTCCAGCTCTTACAGAGGCTATCAAGGCAGAGCTTGCTAATAAGTAATTAACAGCTTGTTTGTCATATAGATAATTTTAGATTATCAATTATAAGTCCCCCTCTTGGATTTGATGTTCAAGAGGGGGATTTTTTGAGCTGTATGGTGGTCTGAATTGTAGAATCGTTTGAATTGCATAGGGCTGTTGCAGGATGAATTCAGGTACGGAACGATTTGTGTGCGGCTACGTGAGGGTCGTGTTGAGGATATACTGGCGAAAAATAACGTGCTGTTCTTTGCTGAGTGTCCGTTTTCATTACTAGGGATACTCTGCTCGATGATGAGTGAATAGCATTATTAGTGAGCTATAAATGAATTGATGATTGTAAATGTGAATATATGGGTCCAATATACGAGTCAGTGAATTGAGTCGATGAGAAATCGATAAATCGAAAATTAGAAATCAGAAAATAGAGATCGAAAATCAAAATACAAGTGTATTGTAAATAATACAAAAATAATGTAGTATTAATTAGTTTGAGTATAGTAGATAAAGAGAGTATGCATGTGCGGATAAGTGCAAGTGAAGATAAGTGTGTGTGAGGATAAGCACAAATGGCAGGTACAGTACATTATGCACAGCAGGAGCATTCAGAGGAGAGGTACATATGAAAGAGAAAGACAGCGTCGAAAATAATGAAAAATCACCTGATAACAGGAAAAAATCTGGTGAGAAAATAATATCTGATAATAAAACAATATCTGCTAATGGAAAAGCGTTCGCAGGTGAGAGCAGAGAAAATAAGATGGGAGTGATGTCTGAGGGAAAGCTTCTGATGTCAATGTCACTTCCTATGATTATTTCCATGCTGTTCCAGGCTATGTACAATGTTGTGGACAGTGTGTTTGTGTCAAGATTCAGCATGGACGGACTTACGGCTGTGTCCACGGCATTTCCGATACAGAATCTGATGATAGGAGTTTTCTCGGGACTGGGAGTTGGCTTTAATGCGTTTATATCCAAGGCACTTGGAGAGAAGAAATTTGACAGGGCAAATGAAGTTGCCAGACAGGGAATATTCCTTGAGGCGATAGGATATGTGATATTCCTGATAATAGGTTTATTCTTTGCAAGGACATTCATGGAAAGTCAGACGGGGGATGCACGGGTAATCCAATATGGAACAGAGTATCTCGAGGTGTGCTGCTGTTGTGCTTTCGGTATAGCTTTCCAGATGACATTTGAGAGATTGCTGCAGTCCACGGGACGTACAATGTACAGTATGATAACCCAGATACTCGGTGCTGTCATCAATCTTATACTTGATCCTATAATGATATTTGGTCTTCTCGGATGTCCACAAATGGGAGTAAAGGGTGCTGCCATTGCAACTGTATGTGGACAGTGTATAGCCGGAACTCTTGCTATGATATTCAATATCAAGAAGAATCCGGATCTCCATATAACACTCAGAAGATTCAGGCCACATGGCGAGATAATTGGTAAGATTCTCAGCGTAGGTGTGCCGTCGGTTATCATGGTTGCAATAGGTTCTGTGATGAATTATTTCCTGAATCTGATACTGTACTCATTCTCGAAATTGGCCGTTGCAGTGTTCGGAGCGTATTTCAAGGTGCAGAGTATGGCATTTATGCCTGTATTCGGATTGAACAACGGAATGATACCGATAATTTCATACAACTACGGAGCGCAGAAACCTGACAGAATGAAACGCACCATGAAGCTTGGTGTGATGGTCGGTTGTTCCATTATGGTATTCTGTCTTGCTATCATGCAGGTATTTCCGGGACAGATACTTAAAATATTTGATGCCACAGATGAGATGCTGTTGATGGGGATACCAGCGGTCAGGATCATGAGTACAGCGTTTATATTTGCAGGATTTTCTGTCACATGTTCGGGAATGTTTCAGGCTGTAGGAAAGGGCGTGTACAGTATGATAGTGTCTATGGCGAGACAGCTTTTTGTCATACTTCCTGTGGCATATTTCCTGTCGAAAGCAATGAACAGCGTGAATGGTGTGTGGGCAGCGTTCCCTATCGCAGAGGTTTTCAGTGTGATCATATCGACGATCTTTCTTCTCAGGGTCTATAAGAAAATAGTAAAGCCTATGGAAAGCGTCCAAAGAGATTAAGAGACGAAGATAATGAGATATGATGAGAGCATAATAATATATACATAGCACGTGGCATTTGTATAGTGGTAGAATACTATATAGTAATATAGTTTCGTGTGATGAATGCAGTGTTGCATTTGTCATTGACAAGTGACAGAAAAGGTAATGGAAAGAGAGCGAAAATGGGAAAGTTAATATATATGGATCATGCAGCGACGACGGCGGTGAGACCTGAAGTGCTCGACGCCATGTTGCCTTATTTTACAGAAAAGTTTGGAAACCCTTCAGGCGTATATACATTTGCATCGAGAAATAAGGATGTGATAAATGTGGCGAGGGATATAATTGCTGATTCGCTTGGCGCAAAGCCTGAGGAGATCTATTTCACGGGCGGTGGTTCGGAATCGGATAACTGGGCTTTAAAGGCTGTAGCGGAAGCCTTTCAGGATAAGGGAAAACATATAATTACGACCAGGATAGAGCACCATGCCATTCTTCACACATGTCAGTATCTGGAGAAGAGGGGCTTTGACGTGACATATCTGGATGTGGATGAGAAGGGTATGGTTGATCCTGACAGGCTGGAGTCGGCGATAAGACCGGATACGATCCTCATCTCGGTTATGGCTGCAAACAATGAGATAGGAACCATAGAGCCGATAAGCAGGATAGGAGCTATTGCGCATGAACATGGCATTCTATTCCACACGGATGCGGTTCAGGCGTATGGACAGATACCACTGGATGTAAATGCCATGAACATAGATATGCTCAGCAGCAGCGGACATAAGCTTAATGGCCCGAAGGGAATCGGGTTCCTGTATATACGGAGCGGAATAAAGCTTGGAAGCTTTATCCACGGAGGCCAGCAGGAGAGAGGAAGACGTGCCGGAACAGAGAATGTACCGGGGATTGTAGGAGTGGGCAAAGCTGCGGAACTTGCGATGCTCTCAATGGAAGATCGGATGAAGCAGGAGACAGATATCAGAGATCATATGATACACAGAATTTTATCGGAGATTCCTTATTCCAGACTGAACGGACATGACAAAGACAGACTTCCGAACAATGTAAATGTCAGCTTCCAGTTCGTTGAGGGCGAGACGATCCTCATCATGCTCGATATGGCGGGCATATGTGCTTCTGCCGGTTCCGCATGTACATCGGGTTCTGTTGATCCCTCCCATGTGCTGACAGCTATAGGGCTTCCGAAGGAGATATCCCATGGTGCGGTCAGACTGACTCTGGGATATGAGAACACCATGGATGAGGCGGATGCGGTGGTAGATAATCTCAAGAGAATCGTGGAAAATCTCAGAAAAATGTCACCTGCGTATCAGGATTTTGCCAGGAGAAACATGTAAATTACACAAGATATAACTATGTATAAAGAGGGAAAAAATTTGGTCGATACAGATAAGAAGACAGTGTGTGTTGGAATGTCAGGCGGAGTCGACTCGTCGGTTGCCGCACTTTTGCTCAAGGAGCAGGGCTACAATGTAATAGGAGTTACCATGCAGATATGGCAGGATGAGGACAGGGACGTGGTGAGTGCCCATGCCGGATGCTGCGGACTTTCTGCTGTGGATGATGCCAGGCGTGTGGCATCGCAGCTCGATATTCCGTATTACGTTATGAATTTCAAGGAAGAATTCAAGAAGTACGTAATAGACTATTTTGTGGACGAATACAAATGCGGAAGAACTCCGAATCCATGTATTGCATGCAACAGATATGTAAAATGGGAGTCTCTGCTTACGAGATGCATGGCCATCGGGGGCGATTATATTGCTACGGGACACTATGCAAGGATCATACAGCTTCCAAATGGAAGATATACTCTCCAGGAGGCCAGGGGAATAGAGAAGGATCAGACATATGCTCTCTACAATCTCACCCAGGAGCAGCTCGCCAGGACACTCATGCCGGTTGGAGAGTACAGCAAGCCTGAGATCAGAAAAATTGCAGAGGATCACGGACTTATGGTGGCTCACAAGCCGGATAGCCAGGATATATGCTTTGTGCCAGATGGAGATTACGCCGGTTATCTTGAGAATGAAGCAGGACTTAAGGCGGTTCCGGGAGATTTTGTAGACATACATGGCAATGCGATCGGAAGACATAAGGGAATCATACACTACACCATAGGACAGAGAAAAGGACTTGGACTTGCGATGGGGCATCCGGTATTTGTGGTGGACATCATACCTGAGACAAATCAGGTTGTTATAGGAGAGAACGGAGATGTATTTTCAGAAAGGCTGATATGCAACGGACTGAACTTTATGTCCATAGAGGATCTCACGGAGCCAATGCATGTCAAGGCGAAGATCAGATACAATCATAAGGGAAGTATGTGTACCATAAGAAAGATAGATGAAGATCTGGTAGAAGCAGTATTTGACGAGCCGGTAAGAGCTGTGACAAAGGGACAGGCTGTAGTGTTCTATGAAGATGATCATGTGCTTGGCGGAGGAAGCATCTGTTGACAGGGTTTTACAAAGAGTGATGGTCTGACATAAGGAGATTTCGTATGGGTGATACAGGCAGAGAAGTTTTGCGCAAAGACGTCAAAGTGCGTGGATGGATATTGTTTGGTATCTTTTCAGTGATTTTTGTTTTTATGATAATCACTATATGCTCCATGATACATAATGGAGAGTTTGAATTGAATAGTTTCACAGGGCCATTGATTTTTCTGACTGTAATTTCGGTTATATGCATATGGGATGGCATTAGGATGATACGCACTCCGGAGAAGTTACTTAACCGGGAGAATAGAAACCATGGTGGCGGTGTGTATGAAATGGCAGACAAATTGTACGGCGATATTATCTATGAGGATAAATATATTATGGTTTCACATGAGGTTATCGCATCAAAGAAAGTAAGATATAACCTTGCATACAGATGGGATGTGTATCTCATAACATATGTATATAGGAGCATGAGATATGGAAAATTGGAATACTATTGTATGCATACCGGAAATCCTGAAAATGATGTACATATCTATTTAAATGGCTATAAGACAGGAAAGGGAAGGAAGAGAATCCTTGACACGATCCTTAGTTATTGCCCCAATGCGATATATGGTGATCTGGATGGCGCTGGCGGCGAGTATCTTAAAAAAATGAGAAAAACAGACATTCATGATATACCACATAGTCCATACTATACAGGCAACAATACACAGTGAGATATGAAACAATTAGAGTAGTCAGGTGATTGTCAGAATTAAAAATACAGCATAAAAAGATGAAACATATAAGCCATAGAAGGGTGTATGTGTTCCATCTTTTTTATGATTCAAACTTTTTTATAATTCAAAATTCGAATTTGGAAATTTTTATTTTACAGCGGATTGAATTCCGGCTTTCTGTTCTTGAATGTACAGTAGTATCTGTAGCCGAGTGATGTGAGGGCATCCCTTGCATATGTCTCAAAATCATAGCACAGATATTCGGGCTTATGTGCATCAGACCCCACTGTGATGATCTCACCGCCCATATCCTTGTAGAGTTTCAGGATATCCATGTGAGGATGTGCGTAACTCATATTCTTGTACAGGCTTCCGGTATTGATCTCTATACCTTTCCCTTTTGGGATGATTATTTTGAAAATCTGTTCAAGCACATCATTATAATCTGCCATCCTAAAGATCTTCTCGCCTGATGGGCAGTATCTTACTACGTAGTCAAGATGACCATATACGTCAAAGTCATCTATCAGAGTCACATTCTCAAGGATGGACTCAAAGTAATCGCGGATGCCTTCTATCTCTGTACGTCCCTCATAGTAAGCTGGATAGTATGGGTCGAGACCTCTTACAAGATGCGATGATCCTATGATGAAGTCCAGTTCGTTTTTGTATTTGCCTGCAATATCCCTTGCCTTATCAGCAACGGTATTCATGAGACCGAGCTCCACGCCGCTTCTCACGTCTATCTTATCTCTGTATCTGTCCCGGATTTCATCCAGCGCAGCAAAATATGAATCGAAATCAAGCTGGAAGTCAAAACCGTCCTCCGGATTGATAGGAAAGTCTATATCGTGGTGGTCTGTCAGACAGATCTTTGGAATTCCAAGTTGTATTGCCTGCTGGATTATGCTGTCCAGTGGGGCGGAAGAGTCGCTTGAGAACTCCGAATGTATATGCGAATCACAGATGATCATTTTCTGTATACCTCCGTTTATAATCATTGCACTTCATATTATAACATAAAACACTGAAAAAAATATATAAAGCAAAGTTGTTGAGTAATCTTATTATTATCAAATTGTAGTAGTAACATTTTTTCTGTAGTCTCAGCCCATTAGTATAATTTGTTAAAACAAGTTTGTCTATTTTGGATAGATGATAACTAAAAAAATGAGATTAAGGCTTGAAATTTATACCTAAAGAATGTATGATTAGCTTGTGTATTTAACACGATTTATTTGCTACGTTCCCGCGTAGCAGATTGATAAATACTTTTATTATATTTCAAAAACCTAGGAGGAATAAAAAATGGCAGTAAAAGTAGCAATTAACGGTTTTGGACGTATTGGTCGTCTTGCATTCAGACAGATGTTCGGTGCAGAGGGTTATGAAGTTGTTGCAATCAACGATTTAACAAAGCCTTCAATGCTTGCAGATCTTCTCAAGTACGATACAGCACAGGGTGGATACTGTGGCAAGATCGGTGAGAACCTTCACACAGTTTCAGCTGATGATGAGGCTAACACAATCACAGTTGATGGTAAGACTCTTACAATCTACAAGGAGGCAGATGCAAACAACCTTCCTTGGGGTAAGATCGGTGTTGATGTAGTTCTTGAGTGTACTGGTTTCTACTGCTCAAAGGAGAAGTCAATGGCTCATATCAACGCAGGTGCTAAGAAGGTTGTTATCTCAGCTCCAGCTGGTAATGATCTTAAGACTATCGTATTCTCAGTTAACCAGGATACATTAACAGCTGATGATCAGATCATCTCAGCAGCTTCATGTACAACTAACTGTCTTGCACCAATGGCTAAGGCTCTTAATGACTATGCTCCAATCCAGTCTGGTATCATGTCAACAATCCACGCTTACACAGGCGATCAGATGATACTTGACGGACCACACAGAAAGGGCGATTTAAGAAGAGCTAGAGCAGGTGCTGCTAATATCGTTCCTAACTCAACAGGTGCTGCTAAGGCTATCGGTCTTGTTATCCCAGAGTTAAATGGCAAGCTTATCGGATCAGCTCAGAGAGTTCCAGTTCCAACAGGTTCAACAACAATCCTTACAGCAGTTGTTAAGGGTGCTGATGTAACAGTTGATGGAATCAACGCTGCAATGAAGGCTGCTGCTTCAGAGTCATTCGGTTACAACACAGATCCAATCGTTTCATCAGATGTTATCGGTATGAGATATGGTTCATTATTTGATTCAACTCAGACAATGGTATCAAAGATCGCTGATGATTTATATGAGGTTCAGGTTGTTTCATGGTATGACAATGAGAACTCATACACAAGCCAGATGGTTAGAACAATCAAGTACTTCGCAGAGTTAGCATAAGTTATTTCAAGCTATAATTAGCTTTTATAATGTAAGCTCATTTAAAAGTATTTATTAGACCTAATAGAGGGTCCGGTCTCCAAGGACCGGGCCCTTTTTTCTTCGTAGGAAGCAATTATGCGTTTCTATGTTCCCGCATAAGAGCGGGTAGGTAGCTGGGCAGATGACAACTTATAGTTTTCTGTTCTATAACATTATTTAGGAGGAATTAGAAATGTCATTAAACAAGAAATCAGTAGATGATATCAATGTTAAGGGCAAGCGCGTGCTTTGCAGATGCGACTTCAATGTACCATTAAAGAACGGAGAGATCACAGACGAGAACAGACTCGTTGCAGCTCTTCCTACTATCAAGAAGCTTATCGCTGACGGTGGAAAGGTTATCCTTTGTTCACACCTTGGAAAGGTTAAGACAGAGGAGGACAAGCAGACTAAGACTCTTGCACCTGTTGCTAAGAGACTTACAGAGCTCCTCGGACAGGAAGTTAAGTTCGTACCAAGCCTTGAGGTTGTTGATGATACAGTTAAGGCTGCAGTTGACGCTATGAAGGACGGAGATGTAATCCTTCTTGAGAATACTCGTTTCAGAGCTGAGGAGACAAAGAACGGAGAGGCTTTCTCTAAGGATCTTGCAAGCATCTGTGATGTATTTGTAAATGATGCATTCGGAACAGCTCACAGAGCTCACTGCTCAAACGTTGGTGTTGCTGGACTTGTTGACACAGCAGTAGTTGGTTACTTAATGCAGAAGGAGATTGACTTCCTTGGCAATGCAGTAGAGAACCCAGTTAGACCATTTGTAGCTATCCTCGGTGGTGCTAAGGTTGCTGACAAGCTGAACGTTATTTCAAACCTTCTTGAGAAGTGCGATACACTTATCATCGGTGGTGGTATGGCTTACACATTCCTTAAGGCTAAGGGATATGAGATCGGTAAGTCACTTGTAGACGATTCTAAGATCGATTACTGCAAGGAGATGATGGCAAAGGCAGAGAGCCTTGGCAAGAAGCTTCTTCTTCCAGTTGATACAGTTATGATCGAGGATTTCCCTAACCCTATCGACGATCCAAGCATCAAGACAGAGGTATTTGACGCTGACAAGATGCCTGCAGACAAGGAAGGCTGCGATATCGGACCTAAGACTATCGAGCTTTACTCAGACGCAGTTAAGACAGCTAAGACAGTTGTTTGGAATGGACCTATGGGTGTATTCGAGAACCCTGTACTTGCAGCCGGTACAAAGGCAGTTGCAGCAGCACTTGCTGATACAGATGCTACAACAATCATCGGTGGTGGAGATTCAGCAGCAGCAGTTAACCAGCTTGGTTACGGTTCAAAGATGAGCCACATCTCAACAGGTGGTGGAGCTTCACTTGAGTTCCTTGAGGGTAAGGAGCTTCCGGGCGTAGCAGCAGCTAACGACAAGTAATTTGTATATCGCTGAGATATAAAGATTATACTGGTGGGTGCCGGTTCAGGCCGGTACTCATCAAAAAATACAAATATAAGAGGTAGATTACAATGGCAAGAAAGAAGATTATTGCAGGTAACTGGAAGATGAACAAGACTCCTAGCGAGGCTGTTGAGCTTGTTAACCTGTTAAAGGACTTAGTAAAGAATGATGACGTAGATGTAGTATACTGTGTACCAGCTATCGATATCGTACCAGTTGTTGAGGCAACAAAGGGAACAAACGTAGCCGTAGGTGCAGAGAACATGTACTTCGAGGAGAGCGGAGCTTACACAGGCGAGATCTCAGCAGCAATGCTTGTTGATGCTGGTGTTAAGTACGTAATCATCGGACATTCAGAGCGTCGTGATTACTTTAAGGAGGATGATGTTCTTCTCAACAAGAAGGTTAAGAAGGCATTTGAGGCTGGTATCACACCTATTCTTTGCTGTGGTGAGTCACTTGAGCAGAGAGAGCTCGGTGTTACTATGGACTGGATCCGTCTTCAGATCAAGTCAGATCTCGCTGGCGTAACAGCAGATCAGGTTAAGTCAATGGTTATCGCTTACGAGCCAATCTGGGCTATCGGAACAGGTAAGACAGCTACATCAGATCAGGCACAGGAAGTATGTAAGGGAATCCGTGATCTCATCGCTGAGATCTACGATACAGATACAGCTGAGGCGGTAAGAATTCAGTACGGCGGTTCTATGAACGCTGGCAACGCTGCTGAGCTTCTTGCAAAGCCAGACATCGACGGTGGTCTTATCGGCGGTGCTTCACTCAAGGCTGATTTCGGTCAGGTTGTAAATGCTGGAAAGTAATTTTAAACAGGCCAAAATATATTAGTTTTAGATTAAATCTGATATAGAATATTGAAAGGGATTATCAAGTGCTTTATCACAAGGTAATCCCTTTTGTTTACGCTTAGAAAAACAAGGTGGTATATTTCAGGAACTAAGTATTGTTTTTATGAAATGGGGTTTGCCTTAAATTTATATTTCTATAGTTCGCAGGTGTTAGACCAGTATGTAATCTGAACTGTTCGGTAAAATAACTCTGACTTGGAAATGCGAGAGTCTGTGCTATCTGGGCAGGGCTATAATCAGAGTATATGAGCATGTTCCTTGCAGTATCAAGTTTTAGCATTTTTATATAATGTCCGATATTATCTCCGGTCTCTTTTTTGAACAGCCTTGACAGGTATGACGGGGTGAGATTGACACGTTTTGCCAGAAGTTCAACAGTGATCCTAGTATGCAGATGATCGTATATGTAGTCTATGCACTCTGCGACCGGTTTGGAGCATATGGAATTTTTCTTAAGGTTTCGCATTTTTTTTGCATAGTCGATGCACATGAACGCATGTAATTCAGATATATCCTCCACGGACTTCATTGTATCTGACTTTTTTATATAAAAATCACTGAGATTGTAAGCAGTTGCCACATCGAGACCACCTTCAATACAGTATCTTGCAACAAGGGCTGTTGTTATGACAAAATGATATCTTATGTTGTTGACCGGCTTTTCAGATAGTAAGCCGAGTCCTTTTTTATCCTTAAGTGGTGAGGCTTTACACAATTCTTTAACCTGTTCTATATCTCCATTTTGTATTATTGAGTAAAATTCAAGTTCAGGGTTATAGGGCGCTCTATTGGTTGAATCTTCGCGTCTTATAAATTCCTGGTAGAATATTTCCTTTGAGTATTTCATATGTGTATAAATCCTTTCCAGTAAATTGTGTCAGGGTAAAAATTTATATGTTATCAAAAGTTTATAAAAGTCTTACTTTACAACTCCTCTATAATATATCATGTAAACTATATAAAAAGCAATAAAACGATATATGGCAAATGTATAAGATGTTATTATCAAAATACTTTATAAAGATGCGACGTCGTAAATATTATTATTTTATTTTTGGAGAGGAGTATTTTATGAGAAGGTTAAAACAGCTTGTGGCTATGATACTTGTAGTTTGTATGTTGATCACTCTGTGTCCATCAGACGTTAGTGCTAGAACATCAAAAGCTGCGGTAAAGTCTGTAACTGTGACAAATCTTGTCACAAATAAACTTGTACTAAAAAAGGGTACAAAGTTTCGGGTGAAACCTAGAGTTGTAGTTACAGGTAAGATCAGCAAAAAAGTAACATATGTATCATCAAATAAGAAGATAGTTACAGTAGATAACAAGGGTGTTGTCAAAGCGGTAAAATCAGGAAAAGCGGTTGTAGCAGTGAAGAGTGCTGCAAACCCAAAGGTAATGTATAGGTTTAATGTTTATGTTGGGGTTCCTACGAAGACTGTTAAATTGTCTGCAAAGGCTGTGAACATGTTTAAAGGAACCAGCAGGACGTTAAAAGCTTCAATTGCTCCAAAGAATGCCACATATAAGAGAATTCAGTGGTCATCATCAGATAAAAGAATAGCAACAGTTTCCTCGAAAGGTGTTGTAAAAGCAGTTAAGGTTGGAAGAGTATATATAACTGCGAAGGCTATGGATGGAAGTGGCAAATATGCAAGATGTAAGATTACAGTAAAACAGCCAGTTACTTCTATCAAGCTTTCAGCGGCAACACTCACTATCACAGAGGGAAGCAGTAAAACTCTTACAGCTACTGTCGCTCCTGCATCGGCAACCAACAAGACGTTAAGTTGGACATCGAGCAATAAAAAGATTGCAACGGTTTCAGCAAAAGGCGTTGTGAAGGCTATAGCACCAGGTACAGCTACAATCACAGCAAAAGCTGCTGACGGTTCAGGAAAGAAAGCAACATGTAAAGTGACTGTAAATAAGAAGGTGACTGTAGAAAATAAATACGAGTCGCAGGGGTATAAACTTTTATGGCATGATGAATTTGACGGAACAGAGCTCAACCGTGATATTTGGAATGTTGAACTCCATGAGCCTGGCTGGGTCAATAATGAGCTTCAGTCATATGTTGATTCTGAAGATAATATAAAAGTCAAGAATGGCACACTTATTATAAGCTCAAAGAAAAAAGTGAATGAGGATGGTTCTATATCATATACATCGGGAAGAGTAAACACACAGAATAAGCAGGATTTCAAGTATGGCAGAGTACAGTTCAGAGCAAAGGTACCTACAGGTAAGGGCTATCTTCCTGCAGCATGGATGATGCCTACAAATGAGAGTCTGTATGGACAGTGGCCTAGATGTGGTGAGATAGATGTGATGGAGGTTCTTGGAGACAATACATATACAACCTATGGAACGATTCACTATGGCAATCCGCATTCAGAGTCACAGGGAAAATATACACTTTCAAATGGAAAGTCATTTGCGGACAGCTATCATGTATTTACATGTGACTGGGAGCCTGGAAAAATTACGTGGTATGTAGATGAAGTTAAGATGCATGAGGAAAATGACTGGTATTCTACAACTGCCGGAAAAGGTACAGTTACTTATCCGGCACCGTTTGATCAGCCATTCTATGTAATACTCAATCTTGCAGTTGGCGGCAATTGGCCAGGAAATCCGGATGCAGATGCAGATTATATTAACAGTGAGAGCTTATATGTTGATTATGTGAGAGTATACCAGAAGGAGTCTTATGACGAAAATGTGACAAAGCCAGAGCGTGAAGTTATAATTCGTGATCCGGATGAAAATGGCAATTATGTAATAAATGGTGATTTTAGTGAGACCGAGGATCTGGGAGATGCAGAAAACTGGATTTTTATGGCGCAGAATGGCGGCGAAGGAACAGCGGTCATCGAGAACAATACAATCAACATAAATACAATTGATGCAGGAACTGTTGATTACAGCATACAGTTGGTACAGCCTGATATTCCTGTAGAAAAAGGTGCCACATACAAGCTTTCATTTGATGCGTGGGCGGATGAGGCGAGAACAGGCATAATTGATGTCTCAGCGCCAACCAGATCATGGGGAAGATATCTTAAGGATACAAAATTTGATATGACAACAGAGAAACAGACATTTGAGTATGAGTATACGATGACTGATTCATCTGATGACAAGGGAAGAATAGAATTCAACTTCGGCAATCAGGGAAGCGTGGCTGGTGTACATATTGCAAATGTAAAGCTGGTAAAGACAAATCAGACTGAGATAGTTGACAAGAAGACGATCCTCGCTGATGGAAACCTAGTTTACAATGGAGAATTTCAGGAAGGAACAGGAAGACTTGGATATTGGACAGTCAGCAACAATTGCGGTGCTGAGTATAAGGTGACAGGTCTGTCTGACGGAAGAAGATTTTCATACAAGTCATTGGATGAGAGTATAGATGGCAACTTCGTATTATCACAGGATGAGCTTGCGTATGCCCCAAATACAAAGTATGTACTTAAATTTGATGCTGAGACTGCAACTGAGGGAAAGAATATAATTATCACTACAGGAGATTCAAAGTTTGCTGTAACTCTGGATAAAGGAATTAAGAATTATGTTTACAAGTTTGAGACCGGAGAAGAAGTGACTGACAGTTCAATCAGCATTGATTTTGGTAACAGCGGAGAAGTTCTGTTAGACAATGTGAAGATAATGCAGGATTCACTTCTTCTCAATGGGAACTTTTCAGCAGATTTTGCTGGATATGATGTGTATATAGACAGCAGTGCGGATGCAGAGTCTGTTGTGGACAGCCAGAAGGAGGACAATGCTGCTGACTTCACAATAAAGAATTCAGGTGACCAGAACTGGAAGATACAGCTCAAGCAGAATAATATCAAGCTTGAGAAAGGACAGTGGTACAAGCTTTCATTTGATATAAAGAGCTCTGTGTCGAGAACTGTTCAGTATGCGATACAGAGGGATGGAAGCACGCATAAGGATAGTACAGGTGCAGAGGACTGGACACCATATGTTCAGGAAACAGTAAAGCTTGATGCATACGATCAGGCTGATCAGAAATATATGACTGTTTCAAACACATTCCAGATGGCCTGTGACACAGACGAAGAGAGTATTTTCAATATTGCACTTGGCGCAGGCGGAGAAAATGGTTCGGCAATTACTGATCAGCATAGAATCTGTATTGACAATATTGTCCTTGAAAAGACTTCAGCTCCAGAGATAGATGTGCCTGTAGGCAAGAATCTTATCACAAATTCAGAATTTGAGATGAGTGAGGATGGTAGCCTTGCCGGTTGGGAAAATGCAGTAACTGCTCCTGGAGATGCCACATTTGAGGCTGGAGATGGAAAGATCACATACAGTGTTGAAAACGTGGGTGAGGCAGACTGGAACATCCAGCTTAAGCAGATGGGATTATCTCTTGAGCAGGGCGAGTCATATACGCTTAAATGTACATTGGTTTCTGATGTTGATAGAGTTGTGAAGGTTGCTGTTATGACTCCTTCAGCCGGATATGCATGGCATGGCGGTGAAGATGTAGTTCTTACAGCTGGTGAGGCTAAGGATGTAACACTCACAATTACACCTAAGGAAGAAGTTTTCACAGATGGTATCACTGTTGATACAGGTGCCGGATTATTCTTCTCAATGGGATATGTTGAAGGATACACACTTGGAGCACATACAGTTTCTATATCAAATGTATCATTTGTAAAAAATTAAATTTGACCCCTAAAAAATAATATATACCCTTAGGCAGCGGCGGATCGTCGCTGCCTTTTTCATTGTGGCCATAGCAGGATTTTGGTGAATTTTTAAATGATTTGACAGTCAGAATGGGTGTTTGTATGATATAATGAGCATTGCGACGGATGCGCTTGCGCAAGCCGTCATAATGCGAATGCCTGCATGGAGCCGGTAGGCGACATGTTAAAATAAAACATGATTTTCCCCAAATAATAATGAAAGGATAAAATGGTATATAAATTTATGAAAAAACTTATCTCATGGAACGTAAATGGAATAAGGGCATGCGCCGGTAAAGGCTTCATGGACTTTTTTAACAGCATAGATGCAGACATATTCTGTATACAGGAGTCCAAGATGCAGGAGGGACAGCTCACACTTGATATGCCAGGATATTATCAGTATTGGAACTATGCGGATAAGAAGGGATATTCAGGTACGGCTATTTTCACAAAAGAGAAACCTTTGAGTGAAACAAAAGGTATAGGCATAGATGAACACGACCATGAGGGGCGTGTCATAACACTTGAATATGAGAACTTCTACATGGTGACGGTATATACACCAAATTCACAGAACGAGCTTGCAAGGCTTGATTACCGGATGAAGTGGGAGGATGATTTCAGAGCATATCTGAAAAAGCTTGAGGAGAATAAGCCTGTTATAGTGTGCGGTGATATGAACGTGGCTCACAATGAGATAGATCTGAAAAATCCAAAGACAAATAGGAAGAATGCGGGATTTACTGATGAGGAAAGAGAGAAGATGACGGTGCTTCTAGATGATGGCTTCATCGACACATTCAGATATTTTTATCCGGATCAGGAAAATATCTACTCATGGTGGTCGTACAGATTCAAGGCAAGGGAGAAGAATGCAGGTTGGCGTATCGACTATTTTCTCACATCTGAGAGTTTGAAGGACAAGCTTGTCGATGCCAAGATACACACTGATATCATGGGATCTGATCACTGCCCGGTTGAACTGGATATTGACCTGTGATTTGAGTTGGATTTGAACTTGAAAAATAGGCATTATATAAGTATAATCTCAAATGAGTGAATTATGATTAAGAGGCATTTAGCCGGAATAAATAAAAAGGAGAAAAATTATGAGTAAGAAACCAGTAGTTTTAATGGTCCTCGACGGATATGGTCTCAGTGACAAGACAGAGGGCAATGCAGTAGCACTTGCAAAGACACCTGTTATGGACAAACTTATGGCTACAGCACCATTTGTGCAGGGCGCAGCTTCAGGACTTCCTGTAGGACTTCCAGACGGTCAGATGGGCAATTCAGAGGTAGGTCATATGAATATCGGCGCAGGCCGTATCATATATCAGGAGCTTACAAGAATCACAAAGGCAATCGCTGATGGAGATTTTTTTGAGAACGAGGAGATGCTTGCTGCAATAGAAAACTGCAAGAAGAACAATTCAGATCTTCATCTCTGGGGACTTCTCTCAGATGGTGGTGTTCACAGCCACAATACACACCTTTATGCGATCCTTGAGCTCTGCAAGAAGCAGAACTTTGAGAACGTATACGTTCATCCATTCTTCGATGGAAGAGATACACCGCCTGCATCAGGTAAGGGATACCTTGAGGAGCTTATCGCAAAGATGAAGGAGATTGGTGTAGGTAAGGTTGCATCTATGTCAGGCCGTTACTACGCAATGGACAGAGATAACAGATGGGACAGAGTAGAGCTTGCATACAAGTCACTTGTAACAGGTGAGGGCGTTCAGGCTGAGGACCCGGTTGCGGCTATGCAGGAGTCATATGACAAGGAAGTATATGATGAGTTCGTTCTTCCTACCGTAATCACAGAGAATGGTAAGCCTGTATCACTTGTTAAGCCAAATGATTCAGTTATATTCTTCAACTTCAGACCAGACAGAGCACGCGAGATCACCAGAGCATTCTGCTGTGATGATTTTGATGGATTTGAGAGAGCAAATGGCCGCATGCCACTCACATATGTATGTTTCAAGGACTACGACGAGTCAATACCTAACAAGCTTGTAGCATTCAAGAAGGAAGAGATTGACAACACATTTGGTGAGTACCTTGCAGCTAAGGGCCTCAAGCAGCTCAGACTTGCTGAGACAGAGAAGTATGCTCATGTAACATTCTTCTTCAACGGCGGTGTTGAGGAGCCTAACAAGAACGAGGACAGAATCCTTGTAAAGTCACCTGCTGTAGCAACATATGACCTTCAGCCAGAGATGAGTGCTCCAGAGGTAAGCGAGAAGCTCAATGCAGCTATCCTTGGTGGCGAGTATGATGTGATCATCATCAACTTTGCAAACCCTGATATGGTTGGTCATACAGGTATTATCCCAGCAGCTATCCAGGCTGTAGAGACAGTTGACAAGTGCGTTGGCGCTGCTGTAGAGGCAATTGATAAGGTTGATGGTGTTCTCTTTATCTGTGCTGATCATGGTAACGCAGAGCAGATGATCAACTATGAGACCGGTGCTCCACATACAGCTCATACAACTAACCCTGTACCATTTATCCTTTACAACTATGGTGAAGATGTAGAGCTTCGTGAGGGCGGATGTCTTGCAGATATCGCACCTACACTTCTTGAGGTTATGGGACTTCCTCAGCCTAAGGAGATGACAGGCAAGTCACTTATTGTAAGAAAGTAAAAAAAGATGATGTGCGATGAGCGATGACAGCAAATGTAGATATATGTCATATCAATCGCGCGAGAAACAATAAATAAAAGATACGGCACCGAATTATAATATAAGATTGTTATGATCGGTGCTGTATTCAGTTGGAAGGATACATATGAAGAAGTTTTTGGAAGAGTTTAAGGAGTTTGCCCTTAAGGGAAATGTGATGAGTCTTGCAATCGGTGTTATCATTGGTGGAGCGTTCCAGTCGTTGGTTACATCTTTTACAGACTGTTTCATCACACCAATAATCAACAGCATCGGTGGAGCAGAGATTGGTGGACATTTTCAGATATTCCATACAGGACAGTATATCGAGTATGGAGCGTTTATTTCAGCAGTTATCAACTTCATAATCATGGCATTTGTTATATTTGTCATCATGAAGGGAATCAATGCGATCATGGATCTTGGTAAGAAGAAAGAGGAGGCAGCTCCTCTCACAAGAAAGTGCCCATACTGTATGGGGGAGATAGATATCAAAGCAACAAAGTGTATGCATTGTACATCTGATGTACCTCCTGCTCAGGAGTAGATCAGGTCTGACCTGGATCAGTGCCAGCGTAGGGATACATACAGCATAAAAAAAGCGGCTGTGCCTTATGGTATGGCCGCTTTTCGACAAAAAAGATTAGCAGATAAACAACAGAGTATATATAAAGGAGATAGAAAAACATGATAAAAGAGTGCCTTGAAAATGTGAGAAAGAATGTACCTCTGGTACACAATATAACAAACTATGTAACTGTAAATGATGTGGCAAATGTCATTCTGGCGTGCGGTGGAAGTCCTATCATGTCGGATGATGAGGGTGACGTGGAGGATATCACAAGTATATGTGGTGGTCTGAATATCAACATAGGAACACTTAACAAGAACACTATTCCATCAATGTACCTGGCAGGGAAGAAGGCAAATGAACTTGGACATGTTGTACTTCTCGATCCTGTTGGAGCAGGAGCAAGTAAGCTCAGAACTGATACGGCTGTTGGACTTATGAAGGAGATTAGATTTGATGTTATAAGGGGAAATATCTCTGAGATCAAAACTCTGGCATATGGTTCCGGCAGCACAAAGGGTGTTGATGCCGATGTGACAGATGCGGTTACGGAGGATACGCTTGATAATGCAGTGGCATTTGTTAAGAAGCTATCTGCTGAAACGGGATCTATCATAGCTGTAACAGGCGCAATAGACCTTGTTGCGGACAGCGAGAAATGTTATGTAATCAGAAACGGCCGTCCTGAGATGGGTAAGATCACTGGAACAGGCTGCCAGCTCTCAGGAATGATGACAGCATATGTTGTGGCAAATCAGGACAACAAGCTTGAGGCTGCTGCAGTGGCTGTCATGGTCATGGGACTTGCTGGGGAGATCGGTTATTCCCATCTGCAGGCATTTGAGGGGAATTCAACATACAGGAACAGGATAATCGACGCCATATACAATATGGACGGGGATACACTTGAACAGGGCGCAAAGTTTGAAATTAGATAATTGACGGAAGTCTAATAATTGCCTGGATCTGCATCAGATCGGGATCGAAACATATAGGAAGGACGGATAGTATGATAAATTGCAGTGAGAAAGAGCTCTTGCTCTACGCAGTAACTGACAGACACTGGCTTGGTGAAGAGACTCTGTATGATCAGGTAAAGAAGGCACTTGACGGCGGTGCAACATTTGTACAGCTCAGGGAGAAGAAGCTCGACAGAGAAGACTTCCTCGCTGAGGCGAAGGAGATACAGAAGCTTTGTAAGGAATATGGGGTTCCATTTGTCATCAATGACGAGGTCAGCATAGCAAAAGATATAGATGCTGACGGTGTACACGTGGGACAGAGTGATATGGAGGCCATGGACGTCAGAAAGATACTCGGCCCTGACAAGATACTTGGAGTGTCTGCACAGACTGTCGAGCAGGCGATTATAGCGGAAAAGCACGGCGCAGATTATCTTGGTGTAGGAGCAGTGTTTACAACAGGTTCAAAGGATGACGCGGACGATGTGAGCCATGAAACTCTCAAGGCCATTTGTGAGGCGGTGTCCATACCGGTCATTGCCATAGGCGGCATAACAAAGGATAATGTGGCCGAGCTTGCGGGCTCTGGAATATGCGGTGTGGCAGTTATAAGTGCCATATTCGGACAGAAGGACATACAGAAGGCCACAGAGGAGCTCAAGTTTTCTGTAGAGAATATGCTTGATGCCTGACTAAATATATGATATAGAGGTGTACATGAAAAAAATAGTTATCAGTGATATAAAAGGTGCGATATTTGATATGGATGGGGTTCTGCTTGACTCTATGCCTATGTGGGATCATGCCGGAGAGATGTATCTGGCGGGGCAAGGGATACAGGCAGAACCTGATCTTGAGAAGGTGCTTTTCACCATGACCATGATGAAGGGCGCAGAATATATGCAGGAACACTATGGACTTGAACTCAGCGCGAAGGAGATTATAGACGGTATCAATGAGACTGTGCGCGATTTCTATGCAAATAAAGTTGAGCCGAAGTCAGGTGTGCCTGAACTGCTGAGGTTCTTAAAGAGATATGATATCCCGGTCACTGTTGCAACATCCACAGACAGATGCCATGTTGAGGCAGCACTTGTGCGGACAGGACTTATGAAGTATGTTGACAGGATATTTACATGTTCTGAGGTGGGCGTGGGCAAGGCAGCCTCACCTAAGATATATGAGATGGCGGCTGAGTTTATGGGAACTCCGGCTTCGGATACATTTGTATTCGAGGACGCATATCATGCGGCGGAGACAGCACAGAACGGAGGATTTGTTGTGGTCGGTCTCTTTGACGAATCCAGCAGGGACAGACAGGGAGATCTTATAGCACATTGTGATCATTATTTTAAGAGTATGGATGACATGCTGTGCAGTATAAATTCTGACAGAAGCCGTCTTGTGCCTGTCCTCACCATAGCCGGAAGCGATTCCTCAGGTGGCGCAGGTGTGCAGGCGGATCTCAAGACCATGCAGGCAAATGGCGTATTTGGTATGAGTGCGATCACAGCCCTCACGGCTCAGAATACCACAGGAGTGACTGCTATCATGAACGTTATCCCTGATGTACTTGGCGCCCAGATAGATGCGGTGTTTACCGATATACGGCCGAAAGCGGTCAAGATAGGAATGGTATCTGTTCCTGAACTTATTGATGTGATAGCTGACAGACTTGCCAGATACAATGCGGAGAATGTCGTGCTTGACCCTGTGATGGTGGCGACCAGTGGTGCTAAGCTTATAAGCGATGATGCGGTGGAGGTCATGACCGGTAAACTGTTCCCACTTGCAAAGCTCATAACGCCAAACATACCTGAGACTGAGGCGCTCACTGGTATATCGGTGAAGAGCGTAGCTGATATGGAGAATGCTGCCAGATGTATATACGGAAAGTATGGCTGCGCTGTCCTTGTAAAGGGTGGACACAGCATAAATGATGCAAATGATATGCTTTTTGACGGGGAGAATATCACCTGGTTTTCGGGTAAGCGTATTGATAATCCGAATACACATGGCACAGGATGTACGCTTTCAAGTGCGATCGCTTCAAATCTCGCAAAGGAATATGATGTAAGTGATTCAGTTAGAATGGCCAAACAATATATATCCGGTGCCCTGGCGGCCATGCTGGATCTGGGATCGGGCAGTGGACCGCTGAATCATGGTTTCGATATACGAAGTAGGTATATGTTATAAATCAGTATGTAAAAGTTAGAAATTCTTTCATTAAAAATTTTTAATCTATATAGTATTTTCACAGATTGTGTAGTATTATATTAAAACTAAATAATCTGGAGAAGAATATGATGGAGAAAGAACAGAGAAAACAGCTCGTTATTCAGATGCTTACAGCGGGCATTATCACATTCTGCCTGCTGTGGCTTCTGTTTTATATAAAAAAGTATGTGCCGTTCGGAGTACATTCACTCGCATCCAAGGATGCTGATTTTCAGTATCTTGATTTTCTGGCATATCTGAAGGATGTATTTGACGGCAAAAATAATATAGATTATTCTTTCAGCAAATCTATAGGAGGGGCCTGCATAGGAGTATTCAGTTACTATCTTTCCAGCCCGTTCAATTTATTGCTGTTGTTATTCGACAAATCCCAGCTTGTATTGTTCGTACATGTGATCATAACGTTAAAGCTTGCCTGTGCGGCGGCGACATTTGCATTTTATCTCAACAGGAGATTTGAAGAGTGGAATGATGGTTCTGTGAAAAAACAGGCACTTATCATTTTTCTGGCGGTGAGCTATGCAGTGAGTCAGTATGGAATCGCCCAGGCATGTAATATAATGTGGCTTGACGGCTTCTATATGTTACCGCTCATAATGCTGGGCGTGTACAGAGTGGTTAACGGTGGCAGGCCTGTTATGCTTTCCGTATCAGTTGCATTGGCAGTTCTGTTCAACTGGTATATGGGCGGAATCAACTGTGTATTTGCCTGTTTCTGGTTTTTGTTTGAATTTGCATATTCAAGATTGTACAGTGGGGATACTAAGGCTGAGAAGACTGTCATAAAGGATTTTGCCGGAAAACTTGGACGGTTTATATATTCAATGCTGGCGGGAGTTCTGATCAGTGGGGTGTTGTTCCTTCCGACGATAGGTGCGATGCGTTACAGTGTAAGAGGAAGTCTTGATTTAGGCTCTCTGCTCGACATGTCATTTATCGGTGATGTTTCATCTGTGATAGACGGATATTCGCTTGGCGCACAGAGTCAGAAGGGAAGCGTGTCTCTGTACTGCGGATGTCTGGCGTTGATAGGATTTATTGGAATCTTCATCGGTAAGAAACACAATGTAAAGCAGAAGATATTAGCATTTGTCACGCTTGTGGTAATGCTGCTCATGTTTTACTGGAATCCATTGTGCATGGCATTTTCTCTGTTCAAAGAGGTTGGATCATATTGGTACAGATATTCACATGTTGGAATATTCTGCATATTATTCTTTGCCGCTGAATTTTTCCTCTCGGAGGATCTGAATGCTGTAAAATGGCGGGTTATCATTGCAAGTGCGATATTCAGTGCGGCTATGCTTGGTGTAAACTATCTGCATGGAGTCCAGGATAACAAACTTGTATGGCTGACCGATGCGCTTATTGTAGGGGTAGCCGTTTTGATAGCACTCATAAGCAGGCTTTCGAAAAACGTAGGAGCCGGAAGAGTGTTCGGAATTATATTTACGGTCATTCTGTGTGCAGTGCTGACTGTTGAGACAGGATACAGCGTGATGTTGCAAATGGACAATATCCATATCGACAACGGTGAGAGTTTTGTTGAGTATGAGACGGCTATGGAAGGCCTTATAAATGATCTGAAAGAATATGATTCCGATACATACAGGATCAGCCAGACCAGATCAAGGGCGACAAGATCACTCGAAAAAAAGAAAAACAATAATGGCAAAGATACGGATGATAATTTTAAATATAAGAACAATGTCAGAGCAAATTATGACGAGTCGTTTGGTTATGGGTATTGGGCGATAGGATCGTATGTGTCAACCGCTGACAGCACAGTGCTGAACTTCCTTGTGGACACGGGATACAGGAGCGAAGGCGATAACCTAAGTGTTGTCAACATGCCGGTGCTTGGAACTGATTCACTGCTGGGAGTCAGATACATCGTATCTGATTATGCTTTGGAGGGCATGGATAAAGTAGAGGATATTGCAGACAATGCAAATGGAGCCGGTGTATACGAGAACCCATACAGCCTGCCTATGGCATTTGTATATGATTCAGGCAAATATACAGCGGCAAAATATAACGGCAATCCGTTTGAATATCAAAATGAGCTCTACAGCGAGCTGCTCGGCAGAAAGGTTGAGATCTATAAGCCTTTAAAGTACGAGACGGTTGTAAGTAAAGCGAAGAAGCGTGTATACAAGATGGAGATCCCGGAAGGCAATTACATCGCTTATGGCAATATCCCATGGAACAGTCTGTTTAATGCAAAGCTGAATGTCAATGGAATATACAGGACCAGATATGCCAGATGGCTTTCGCCGTCAGTGTTCAATATTCCTGTAAATGAGGATCGTGATTACTACAAGGTTGTGCTTCACTCAAAGCAGAAGCTAGATCTGGATGATGGAGCAGAGCAGTTTTATGTTCTTGATCTGGATTTGCTGAAAAGCATAGCAGAGGAGCTTGAGAAATATACCCCTGATGTGATGGATATAGAAAATGGCAGCGCAGAATTTGTTGTAAATGCCAAGGAAGGACAGAGTTTATTCACATCTATTCCTTACTGTGATGGTTGGACAGTCAAAGTTAACGGCCAGAAGGTACAGCCGGATAAGGTGGTAGACAGCCTGTATTCTATAAGTCTTGTTGAGGGTGAGAATGTTGTTGAGATGAAATTCCATGTGAAATATGCAGGCGCAGGTATTGCCTGTTCGATAATAGGTATCGCAATGCTGGTATTTGCGGAGTTTTACAGAAAACGAAGAAAATAGTTATTGAATATATTATTTTGTTGTGTTATTATGTTTCAAGTTGGTGTTAAAATTATACACACACCATTTTTTCGGAAACGGAGGTGTTAAGATGCTGAAGACAATATTAATGGTAATTTATGTTATAGTATGTATAGTATTAGCAATAGTGGTTCTTTCACAGGAAGGAAAGGATGCGAGCCTTACAAGTTCCATATCAGGAGCAGGCGGCGGATTTGACAATTCCTACTGGAGCAAGAATAAGGGAAGCTCAAAGCAGGAGATACTTAAGAAGATAACAGCAGTTCTCACAGTTCTCTTCTTTGTACTTGCATTACTGCTTGACTCAAAGCTTTTCAACTAATAATGATTTCTGATGCTTACATATATTAACTGATATATGTAAGCATTTTTTTGCTCATTATGCAATGTATTTGTGCGGTAGGGATGCGGGCATAATGTATATAGAAAGGGTTTGTTATGGATAATAAGGATTTGGAGTTATACAACAGAAGAAAACAGACGGTATATGAATTTATATGCGATGATGATTATCCGCCTATGAAGTTCAAGGAGATGTGTACATTCCTTCAGGTCCCGGGAGATGAGAGACAGACATTTCTCGATATACTGAATGACCTCACAGAGGAGGGACTGATCATCAGATCGGCAAAAGGACGATATCAGAAGGTCGGAGAAGGGACATACAAGGGAACATTTATCGGCAATCAGAGAGGTTTTGGATTTGTCCGCGTTGAGGGCATGAAGGAGGATTTCTTTGTCCCTGAGAAGAATACCATGGGAGCGTTCCACGGTGATACAGTCCTCATACGTGCGGAGGACAGACCGAAGGGAATGAAGCAGGAAGCATCGGTTATAAAGGTACTTGAGCGTGGACTAAAGAAGGTTGTCGGAGTCTATCAGAAGAATAAGAACTTTGGATTTGTCATACCTGACAATCTGAAAATAGATGGAGACATATTTATATCCAAGGAAAATTCCATGGGCGCCATGGCTGGACATAAGGTTGTGGCGGAGATCATCAGTTATGGAGACAAAGTGAAGTCTCCGGAGGGAAAGATTATAGAGATACTTGGACATATAAATGATCCGGAGAGTGACGTGCTGTCTGTGGTCAGAGCGCTGGACATTCCAGTCGATTTTCCTGACGAGGTCATGGACAGCCTCTCACAGATCCCTGATTTTGTCAGCGCATCGGAGATGGCAGGCAGAACGGATCTCCGACATCTTCAGACAGTGACGATAGATGGCGAGGATGCAAAAGACCTGGACGATGCCATAACACTCTATGAGGCGGACGGAATGTACAAGCTTGGTGTGCACATAGCTGACGTGACCCACTATGTAAAGGAGAATTCCCCTCTGGATAAAGAGGCACTTAACAGAGGTACAAGCTGTTATCTCGTGGACAGGGTAATACCTATGCTTCCGCACAAGTTGTCAAATGGTATCTGTTCGCTGAATGAAGGGCAGGACAGATTGGCGCTGAGCTGCCTTATGGACATAGATCAGAAGGGCCACATAGTAGGACATAAGATATGTGAGACTGTGATCAATGTGGACCGTAGAATGTCATATACAAGTGTGTCTGCAATTGTCGAGGATCACGATCCAGGGGAGACCAGAAAATATGAGGAGCTTGTGCCTATGTTCGAGATGATGCTTCATGTGTCGGATCTTCTCAGAGCTAACAGAAGAAAGCGAGGCTCAATAGATTTTGATTTTGACGAATCGAAGATCAAGATAGACTCCGACGGCAAAGTTGTATCAATAGGTGTATATGAGAGACGCAGATCCAATGAGATCATTGAAGATTTTATGCTTGCTGCAAATGAGACGATTGCTGAGGATTATTTCTGGCAGGATATACCATTTGAGTACAGAGTCCATGAGACACCTGATGCAGACAGGGTTGAGCAGCTGGCGCTCCTTATAAGTAATTTTGGAATGTACTTTAAGGCATCAAAGGAGAATATACATCCGAAAGAATTCCAGAAGCTGCTTGACAGGATAAAGGGTGAGCCTTATGAGAATCTTGTGAGCAGGATGGCGCTGAGGACCATGAAACAGGCGAAGTATTCAACGGAGTGCACAGGACATTTTGGACTTTCGTGTAAGTATTACTGTCATTTTACTTCTCCTATAAGGAGATATCCAGATCTGCAGATACATCGTATAATAAAGGAAAATATACATGGCAGACTTGACTCGAGGAGAATAGAACATTACAGCATGATACTTGACAGGGTGGCTGATGACAATTCGCGCAAGGAGAGAAGAGCTGAGGAAGCTGAGCGTGATGTGGAGAAGCTCAAGAAGGTGGAATATATGTCAGCTCACATTGGCGAGGTCTATGACGGATTTGTCTCAGGAGTTACAAACCGGGGAATGTTCGTGGAACTGCCGAATACGGTGGAAGGCTTTGTGAACGTGGCAGATATGCGCGACGATTATTACTATTTTTCTCAGGAAGATTATGCTATGATAGGTGAGGACACGGGCAAACAATATGCCATCGGTGATCCTATACAGATAAAGGTGAAGAATACAGACAAGATGACGAAGTCGATAGATTTCAGTATTGTATATAAAGGAGAGGATACATTTGTCAAAGGAAAGAGGAAACACTCTCATCGCAAATAACAAAAAGGCATATCACGAGTATTTTATAGAAGAGAAGTTTGAGGCCGGAATAGAGCTTGTGGGAACCGAGGTAAAGTCCATAAGACAGGGACACTGCAGTATCAAGGAAGCATTTGTCGGAATAGACCACGGCGAGGTGTATGTGTACAGAATGAATATCAACCCATATGAGAGGGGGAATATATTCAATAAAGATCCGCTCAGGACGAGAAAGTTGCTGCTCCACAGGTACGAGATCAACAAGCTCATCGGACAGCAGAAGGTGAAGGGTTATACCATTATGCCGCTCAAGGTATATATCAGAGATGGACTTGTCAAGATGGAGATAGGTCTGGCAAGAGGTAAGAAGCTCTACGACAAACGTGAGGATATCGCCAAGAAGGATATGAAGCGCGAGATGGAGAGAGATCTTAAGAGCAGGAGCAAGGACTTCTGATCGTGAGCGTTTGTGGAATTTCTGTGAAATCAAACTTATTATTGGAATTATAATGCAGCTTGTGTTATACTAGCAAGGTGTTGAATAAGATAAGCTGGTTCAGATATAATGTGTGTATCGGAATCAAATAAACGATAGTCTGGAGAAGGGCGTTATGAGTCAGAGTAAAGTAGATAAGAAGAAATATGAGAAAAAGCACCGCAAGGAGATACTTAGGAAGCAGAAGATCAAGAAGATTATTGCTATAACAGTTACGATTGTTGTTATCGCTGCTATAGTTGGAAGCGTTGCGGGTGTGAAGATATATAAGGCGATACCTAAGTATGTTGATGCTTCAGGCTTGTCAGAATATGTAGACAAGACTTGGAAGGACAGCGGTTATGACACTCTGTTTTCTGCTACAGCTTCCGATGCTGAGGACACAGCAGACACAACTGAAAATGCAGAAGATACAGCAGAGGCGACAGATGCAGAGGAAGATACAACTGCTGACGCTGAGTAAGAGCATCTGATAAATTAAGATATATAGGCGCAGGTATTATTTTGATATTTGCTGCATATATTATAAATGATTGGTTATCACTGATCTATGATCAGGGGTTGACTGGTTTCGACAGGGGTTTTGAAGCTATGGAAGCCATCCGTGGACCAGAGCCACGCTAAAAGCTGGAAAAAAAATAAACGCTAACGATAATTTAGCATACGCTGCCTAAGGGCAGTCGTCATCCTTTAGGAACGCCGAGCCTTTAGGAATGGCGTCGATTTTCGGCAAACTCCTGCATCTAAGCTTTGCGATGTAGGAAAATCCATGAAGCTACTAAGGTCTATAGCATGTTAGTGGGCGATAGGCTGAGGGAATGTTAAAGCACTGACTGTGATGGAAGAAACTGTAGTGAATGAGCTTTTGGACGCGGGTTCGACTCCCGCCAGCTCCACTAATTTTCATAAGGAGGGGCCCGCCGTAGGTGGGAGGAATCCTTGTGAAGCACGCAGACGCCTGCGAACGAAGTTCGCCTTCTAATGCGTCTGCTCCACTTGACTGAATTAAGTCGAACAAGATATTTAATGCAACAGGGCATATAGAAATCAATCTATATGCCCTGTTTGCTAAAAAACGGATAAAATCCGAAAATTCTTCTTGCATCTACAATTTCAGTATGTTATATTAAATGAGTTGTGAAAAGAGTGATGGTCCTCTGTGCCCATATATCCGGTGGATATGGTAGTAAGAACATCAGAATATTAAGGAGGAACACAATGAACGATTACATTAAGAATCTTGAAGCTTCACAGATGAAGGAGAGCGTTGATGAGTTCAACGTAGGAGACACTGTTAAGGTACACAACAGAATCAAAGAGGGTAACAAGGAGAGAATCCAGATCTTCGAGGGTACTGTAGTAAAGAGACAGGGCGGAAGCAACAGAGAGACATTCACAGTTAGAAAGATCTCTAGCGGATGCGGTGTTGAGAAGACATGGCCTGTACACTCACCTTTCGTTGAGAAGATTGAAGTTGTAAGAAAAGGTAAAGTTAGAAGAGCTAAGATTTACTACTTACGTTCAAGAGTTGGTAAGGCAGCAAAGGTTAAGGAGCTTGTTAAATAATAAAGCTTGTAACATGAAAGTAAAAGTGGCTGGAGTATTTCTACTCCAGCCATTTTTAGAATGGATGAAATGAACTGAACAAATATATTGATGATTGAAGGATAGAATTCATGAGTGAGAGATATGACAGACTCCGAAGGATAAGGAGAGAAAAAAGGCGTCAGAGAAGACAACAGAGATCATTGAAAAAGACTATGAAGAGCGCACTTGGCTGGTTCATATCGATACTGACAGCGGCTATACTTGGTTATGGTTTTGTTGCATTTGGATTCCAGACGGTATATATGGTAGGACCATCCATGGAGCCAACACTGACGGATGGAGAATCGTATCTGGTCAATAAGGCTGTTTATCTGGTGACATCCCCGGAAAGATACGATGTGGTAGCGTATCGTATAGTTGAGAATCAGGACGAATACTATTCCATCAAGAGAGTGGTAGGTCTGCCGGGTGAGACTGTGCTTATCCAGAATGGTCAGGTATATATAAATGGCAATCCGCTTGCAGATTATCCCGTCGACTGTGAGATAAAAACAGCCGGAATAGCGGAATCTGCGATCACACTTGGAGAGAATGAATACTTCCTGCTCGGAGACAATCCGGACAACAGCCAGGATTCAAGATTTCAGGCGGCTGGCAATGTGCAAAAGAGCGAGATGCTGGGCAGAGTAAAGATAAAATAGAGGTAGAGATATGAATATACAGTGGTATCCCGGACATATGACAAAAGCAAGACGAATGATGCAGGAGGATATAAAACTTATAGATATCGTCATAGAGCTGGTGGATTCAAGAATCCCATTCAGTAGTAAGAATCCTGATATAGACGAGCTTGCAAAGAACAAATACAGACTCATACTCCTCAACAAATCAGATCTTGCGGATGATGCAGTCACAACAAAGTGGGAAAACTATTATAAGAATAAAGACTTTGCCGTTGCAAAGATAAATGCCCGTGACGGTATGGGGATGAAGAGTATCAACAATATCGTGCAGGAGGCCTGCAAAGAGAAGATAGAGAGGGATAGAAAAAGGGGAATCATAAACCGTCCGATAAGGGCGATGATAGTCGGCATCCCGAATGTCGGCAAATCCACGTTTATCAATTCCTATGCGAGAAAGGCCTGCACCAAGGTTGGAAATAAGCCTGGTGTCACAAAAGGCAAGCAGTGGATAAGACTTGGAAAGAATATTGAGCTTTTGGACACTCCCGGTATTTTATGGCCGAAATTCGATGATGAGGCCGTTGGTCTCAGACTTGCGTTCATAGGTTCGATCAATGATGAGATACTCAGCATAACGGATATAGCGGTTGAATTAATTAAATTTTTACAGGCAAACTATTGTAATACCCTTGTTCAAAGGTATAATATTGAAAGTGTTGATGATCCTGTACAGATGCTGACAGGTATCGCAGAGAAGAGACAATGCATTAAGAAGGGCGGGGAGCTCGATTATGACAAGGCTGCGGCTCTGCTGATCGATGATTTCAGATCGGGAAAGCTGGGGCGTATTACATTGGAGACCCCGAAGGAAGACTAGATGAGTGAAGAAAACAAGAATGTTGCTGATGCGTTAAACGATATATTTGAGGATGACCCTGCGAAGAAGGAAAGGGACAAAGAGATCGCCAAATATGAGAAGAAGCGTCAGAAAGCGATAGATAAAGAACAGAAGAAGGTTGCAAAAAAGGCTGCGAAGGAAGCAAAGGAAGCTGAAAAGAAAACTGCCGACGATGAGCAGGAAAATAAGGAGAAGTCCTCCTGGTCCTGGGACAAAGCAGTCGCTGAGAGTTCGGCTGATGCAAAGGCGGAGACAGCAGATAAATCGGAAGAAGCATCTCAGAAGGAGACATCGGAAGAAGCTGCAGGAGCAGCTAAATCTGAGAGCTCAGATAAAACTGCAGAAGCGGTTAATACAGACTCTTCTGAAGAAGTGTACAATGAGGATGGAGAACTTGACGAGAAGGCTTTAAAGAAGCAGCTCAGGAAAGAGAAGAAAGAGGCAAAAAAGAAAGAAAAGGCCGAAAAGGAAGTCAATATTGTCAAGGATCTCATATTTCTGTGTATTTATATAATAATAGTAATTGGCATATGCTGGGCTGTGCTCACATTTGTCGGACAGCGAACAGAGGTCAGTGGAGAGTCCATGAGCAATACTCTTCACAGCGGAGATACATTATGGATCGACAAGCTTGAGTATGAATTTGGCTCGCCGAAGAGATTTGATGTGGTTGTATTCCCGTATGGAGACGATGATGAGACCTTCTTCATCAAGCGTATAATCGGACTTCCGGGTGAGACAGTGTATATAGACGAAGATGGTGTTATCTATATAAATGACGAGCCTCTGGAGGGCGATGTGTATGGCAGAGAGGCCATAGCCAGCGACAAGCGCGGAGTTGCAGCCGAGGAGATCACACTGGGTGATGACGAGTACTTTGTTCTGGGAGATAACAGAAACAACAGCCGTGACAGCCGTGTGGAGGATGTTGGCAATATACACAAGAAAGACATCATCGGCAGGGCTGTATTCAGATTTACAGGCGGTTTTGGCAAGATAGAATAGGATAAGATATCAGGGGCTGTTGCCTAAAAAGTGGCAATGGTCCTTGTTTTTAGGTGGAGGACATATGGAAAGTATAGCGGAGATAAAAAAAGTATTTGCTGATGCTGATATAAGTGAATATTCGGGGCTTATCGAGAAGTATGGCGACGATGAGAGAGATGGGGTAAAGAAGATCATAGCGTCCGCTCAGAAAAAGATCAATGCTCTTGAAAAGGAAAAAGCCCGCAGCTATAAAATGTTTGAATTTGAGAGAAAATACGCTGATAAGGGATATATATGTGGTATAGATGAGGTCGGAAGAGGCCCGCTTGCAGGCCCTGTAGTGGCTGCTGCAGTCATTCTTCCAAAGGACTGTGATATTTTATACCTCAACGACTCCAAGCAGCTCACACCGAAGAAGAGGGAGGCTCTATACGATGAGATCATGGCGAAGGCTGTAGCTGTAGGCGTGGGTATGGCAAACGAGAAAGTAATTGACGAGATAAATGTTCTCAATGCAGATTACGAGGCGATGAAGCAGGCTATATCGAAGCTTCAGGTTAAACCACAGCTCCTGTTAAACGATGCGGTTAATATTCCGGGTGTTGATATCGAGCAGGTAGGCATAATAAAAGGTGATACGCTGTCTGCGTCGATTGCGGCAGCAAGTATAATTGCAAAGGTTACAAGGGACAGGCTTATGGTTGAGTATGACAGTCTGTATCCGGGTTATGGATTTGCAAAAAACATGGGATATGGTACGGCAGAGCACATTGATGCGCTCAAGAAGATCGGTCCGTGCGCAATACACAGAAGGACGTTTATCAAGAACTTTGTATAACAATTGTTCATCACACATATATTCATGGAAAGGTGAAATGATGTATAACAGCAGAGCAACCGGTAATGAAAAGGAAGCTTTAGCTGCTGATCATCTGGCTGGCAGGGGCTATGAGATCCTGTGCAGGAATTTCAGGGTGGCCAGCGGTGAGATAGATATAGTGGCAAAACACGATGGATATATAGTGTTTATCGAGGTGAAGTATAGGTCCGGAGTACATAAGGGCTTGCCGGAGGAGGCTGTCGATGTGCGCAAGCAGAGACAGATATGTAGGACTGCATTATTCTTCCTGAACAAATATGGATATGGAATGGACACCCCGGTTAGATTTGATGTGATAACCATACTTGGTGAGGATATACATCATATAGAAAATGCATTTGAGTATTCGGGATATTGATAGGATGGCGGATATGGATATAAAGTATATTAGGAAAGACAATTCAACACATGTCCACACGGTGGATGGCGTGGATTATATATCATTTGACAAATTGGACAGAGCCGGAGTTGTAAATGCATTCTCCACCAGGATCGGCGGAGTGAGTGAGGGATATCTGGGTTCCATGAACCTGAGCTTCCACAGAGGCGATGATGCGGATCTGGTAATGGAGAATCACCGCAGATTTGCCACTGCAGTGGGGTATGATTACGAAAAGCTTGTGTTCTCAGATCAGGTGCATAAGACAGACATATATAAAGTTACAGAGAAGGATGCCGGAAAGGGAATAATCAGAGAGTCGGATATTCTGGAGATCGATGGACTTATGACGGATGTTCCGGGGATACCACTTATGACATTTTATGCGGACTGTGTCCCTGTATTGTTCTATGATCCGGTGAAAAAGGTTGTTGCGGCGAATCACTCCGGGTGGAAGGGAACCGTCAGCAAGATAAGCGGACATATGATAAACAGATTGAAGTCTGAATATGGAACATCTCCAGAGAATCTCATTTGCGCCATAGGACCTTCTATATGCAAGAATTGCTATGAGGTGAGTGAAGATGTAGCTGAACGCTTTATGGCGGCATATACGGAAGCAGAGGCGGCTCAGATCGTATTTAGCAAGGGTAATGGCAAATATCTGCTTGATCTCCACAAGGCCAACTATTACAATCTTGTTGATTCAGGTGTAAAACCTGAGAATATTGACGTGACAAATATATGTACATGCTGTAACAGCGAATGGCTTTTTTCACACAGGGCGAGCAAAGGCCTGCGGGGTAATCTTGCGGCAGTGATCATGCTCCCTGAATGATAGGGCGTTATTCATTTGCTGCAGCTTTTGATCAGTAGACAATTAATATAAAAGAGGAAATTATGGAACATATTGTAAAGGAAATACTTGAGGGAAGTATAGCCCAGGAGATGGAGATCGAACCGGGAGATAATATTCTGGCGGTCAATGACCATCCTATAGAGGATATATTTGACTATCAGTATCTCATAAATGACGAATATATAGAACTTCTCGTGAGGAAGTCTGACGGCGAGGAGTGGCTTCTGGAGATAGATAAGGATTATGACGAGGATCTAGGGATTGTTTTTGAAAATTCCCTGATGGATAATTACAAGTCTTGCTATAACAAGTGCATATTCTGCTTTATCGATCAGAACCCGAAAGGTATGAGAGACACTATATATTTCAAGGACGATGATTCCAGACTGTCATTTCTTCAGGGAAATTATATTACCCTTACTAATATGAAGGAAAAGGATATTGACAGAATAATCAATTATCACCTTGCTCCGATAAATATATCGGTGCACACTACCAATCCCAAGCTGCGCTGCAGTATGCTGAACAACAGATTTGCCGGTGCCATACTTGACTATATAAGGAAATTTTATGAAGCTGGTATTCCTATGAATGGACAGATAGTTCTGTGCAAGGGGATAAATGATGGGGAGGAATTGTGGCGTACGATCTCTGATCTTATGGAGTTTGTTCCTGTTATGGAGAGCTTATCCGTGGTCCCTGTCGGTTTGTCAGATTACAGAGATGGCTTGTTCCATCTTGAACCGTTCAACAGAGAGGACGCCTGCGAGGTTATTGATATAATAGAACATTTTCAGAAAAAGGCATTTGAAAAGCATGGCACACATTTTGTCCAGGCAAGTGATGAATGGTATATAAATGCTGGCAGGGATTTCCCTGAGGCTGACAGGTATGATGGCTTTATCCAGCTTGAAAATGGTGTGGGCATGGTGAGACTGCTCATAGATGAGTTTGATGAAGAGTGGAGCTGCGTAGAGGGCGATGACAGAGAGTATGAGGTGTCCATGGTTACTGGAGTGCTCGTATATGATTCCATAAAGCTCCTTGCTAACAGGATCCCTGAGAAGTTCCCTAATGTGAAGGTGCATCTGTATAAGATCATTAATGATTTTTTTGGACATAGAATAACCGTGACAGGATTGCTTACGGGTGGAGATATAAGAAAGCAGCTCACAGGAAAGCCTCTTGGGCAGCGGCTTATACTGCCTTCCAATACTCTTATGGCGGATGAGCCAAAATTCCTTGATGATGTGACGCTTGCAGAGCTCACAGATGCTTTACAAGTCGATGTTTGTATTGTAGAATCAAGTGGTGCTGATTTTATTCATGCAGTAATTGGCGATGATATGTAATTAATTATATATGGAGGAAGATAGAATGAGTAAACCTATAGTTGCCATAGTGGGCAGACCCAATGTAGGTAAATCAACTCTGTTCAATGTGCTTGCCGGAGAAAAGATATCCATAGTTCAGGATACACCGGGAGTTACGCGAGACAGAATTTATGCTGATATCAACTGGCTGGATTACAATTTCACTCTGATAGACACAGGAGGAATTGAGCCGGAGTCAGACAATATTATACTTAAGAGCATGAGAGAACAGGCAGAGATAGCCATAGAGACAGCGGACGTCATCCTGTTCATGACGGATGTCAGACAGGGAATGGTTGATGATGATGCCAAGGTTGCCGATATGCTCAGAAGATCCAAGAAACCTATAGTTCTCGTTGTCAACAAGGTAGACAGCTTTGAAAAGTTCATGCCGGATGTGTATGAGTTCTATAATCTTGGACTTGGAGATCCACATCCTATATCAGGTTCATCCAGACTTGGAATAGGAGATATGCTCGATGAGGTGGTATCACACTTCAATGAGTCTGCAAAGGATGACACGGAGGATGAGAGACCTAGAATCGCCATCATAGGAAAGCCAAACGTAGGAAAATCTTCTATAATTAATAAGCTTCTCGGTGAGGACAGGGTTATTGTATCAGATATAGCCGGAACCACAAGAGATGCCGTGGATACAGAGATCGTCAGAAATGGCAGAGAATATGTATTCATAGACACAGCGGGACTCAGACGAAAGAGCAAGATTAAAGAGGATATAGAGAGATACAGTATCATAAGAACAGTATCAGCGGTTGAGAGATGTAATGTTGCAGTCCTCGTAATAGACGCAACGGAGGGAATAACCGATCAGGATGCCAAGATCGCGGGAATCGCACATGATCGTGGCAAGGGAATGATAATAGCTGTGAACAAATGGGATGCTATCGAGAAGAATGACAAGACCATATATAAGTTTACAGAGGAGATCAGAAACAAGCTTTCATACATGCCGTATGCGGAGCTGCTCTTCATATCAGCCCAGACCGGACAGAGACTTCCAAAGCTGTTCGAGACCATAGATGCTGTTATAGAGAATCATTCACTCCGCATAGCTACTGGTGTTCTGAATGAGATTATGAGTGAGGCGGTTGCTATGCAGCAGCCACCATCAGATAAGGGTAAGAGACTTAAGCTCTATTATATTACCCAGGTGTCAGTTAAACCTCCTACATTTGTCATATTTGTAAATGACAAGGAGCTTATGCATTTCTCATATACACGTTATATAGAGAACAAGATAAGAGAATCCTTTGGATTCAGAGGTACACCTCTAAAATTCATAATCAGGGAGAGGAAAGAGAAGTAGTCATGGAGATGTTGATTAGGGCTATATGTCTGGTTGGGGGCTATGGAGTAGGACTCATTCAGACAGCGTATATTTACGGCAGGATAAAAGGTGTTGATATAAGAAAGTATGGAAGTGGAAATGCGGGAACGACAAATGCACTGAGAGTTCTTGGAAAGAAAGCTGGACTGATAGTTTTCCTGGGGGATTTCCTCAAAGGAATAATCGCCTGCTCACTGACACATATCATACTTGGCCAGCTAGGTATAGGTAATGCATACATGTTCGTACTGTATACAGGGCTTGGAGTTGTGCTTGGTCATAACTTCCCATTCTATATGCAGTTCAAGGGCGGAAAGGGAATTGCTGCCAGCGGCGGAATGATAGTAGGTCTGTGGGACTGGAGATTGGTAGTGATACTCCTTGCAGCGTTCGTTATAAGTGTTGTGATAACAAGATATGTATCGGTTGGATCACTTACGATCATGATCGGATTCTTCATATTATACACAGTATTTGCAATTCATGGAGATTATAATTTCACATCGAATGCAAAAATGATCGAAGGAATAATCATGGCGGGAATCATAGCCGGAATGGCCGTGATAAGACATTGGCAGAATATCAAGAGACTGATAGCGGGAACGGAGAATAAGTTGTCGTTTGGTTCTAAGAAGGCTTGATGGAAAGCGGAAGCGAATAGAGAGTTATTGAATCTCCTCCTTACTGGATAAAACAGGAAGGAGGGGATTTTTTGTAGTGAGCAACGTTTTATAGATGTCTGGATAAAACAAAATCAGATAACATAATGAGTATACATAAAACCGAGATTATGGTTATGTGATATTTATACGCAGTGAAATGTGTATTAAAAACTGTTGATTAGAATAATGTGAGTTTACATAACTAGCCCGAAATCTAAAAATACAGTAAAAATTTGCAAAAACATCCATGTATTGTCACTATAGACTGGATTAAATGATGAAAAAAAGTTAAAATAGAAAAAAATGATTCAAGGATTGAAAAAAGAAATATAAATATTTTGGAGGTATTTTACGATGAAAATAGGTGTTCTCGGAGCAGGTGGATGGGGTTCTGCACTTGCTAATCTGCTGGCAGGAAATGGACACGAGGTTATAGTGTGGTCTATAGATGAGAGAGAGGTTGCCATGCTCAAGGAATTTCATGAGCAGAGAGACAGACTTCCGGGCGTTATACTTAACAGCAGTATTGAATATACAACAGATGCGTCAAAGGCTGTTATTGGTCAGAAGATGATAGTGTGCGCAGTGCCTTCTCCGTTTGTCAGAAGCACAGCAAAGAACATCGCTGACAAGGTGAGCAACGGACAGCTTATCGTGAATGTCAGCAAGGGAATAGAAGAGTCCACACTCAAGGCTCTCGTGGAGATCATTGAGGAAGAAATCCCACAGGCTAAGGTGGCTGTCCTTTCGGGTCCGTCACATGCAGAGGAAGTAGGCCGCGGAATACCTACAACGGTAGTTGCCGGTGCCCGTGATATAGAGATTGCAAAGACAATCCAGAACGCATTTATGAACGATTATTTCAGGGTATATACAAGCACTGATGTGACTGGTATTGAGCTGGGTGGTTCAGTGAAGAATGTAATAGCTCTGGCAGCCGGAATATCAGATGGACTTGGACTTGGCGACAACACGAAGGCTGCTCTTATGACCAGAGGAATGGCGGAGATCATGAGACTTGGACTTGCCATGGGCGCAGATGTCAAGACGCTGTCAGGACTTTCAGGAATGGGAGATCTTATAGTTACATGTACATCCAAGCACAGCCGTAACAGGAATGCCGGATATCTCATCGGTCAGGGTAAGACCTATGAGGAAGCTATGGCGGAGGTCAAGATGGTTGTTGAGGGTGTTTATTCTGCCAAGGCAACACTGGCACTTGCCAGGGAGCATGGGGTTGAGATGCCTATCGTTGAAGCAGTCAATAACGTATTATTTAATGGCATGACGGCAAAAGAGGCTCTCACAGAGCTTCTCAACAGAGACAGAAAGAGTGAATTGTAATCGATTATATTTTATATGTTTGATATATTTCGATAGATTATGCTGCCGAAGAATAGTAGTACAAAATCACCTAATAATTAAACGATAAAGTAAATGTGAACAAAAAAGCAACAGAAAACTGTTCTTTTTGTTCACAAACTGTTTACAATTACCATGTGTTATGATAAATTTAAAGCAAGTGTGTAAGTCGAAAAATAATTAGAAAAGAGGTATTACAATGGCAAAAACTACGAAAAAGCTTATAGCACTGCTGCTGGCGGTAGTTATGATAACTACGTTGATTTCGCCTTCTAATTATAGTTGGTCCAATGCGGCCGAGACGAGAGGGGGAGACGCATACGCCACGGCTACTGATTCGATAGCAATGCTGTCGAGTGCAGCAGTAACCGGAAATCTTGAAGATTATATTACTGGAGCTACGATTGCTGATAAAGCAGGTAATATATATGGTAGCAGTTCCAGACCGTCCACAACGCCGCTTCCTGTAGATCCAAATGATCCTACAAAAGCCGGTGTAGATATCCAGATGTCTATGGATATAGTGTTTCCGGAAAATGTTGTTAATAGCATAGTGGAGTCTGGTGAAGATGCAACATTTACTTATACGATGCCGGATACCATAAAGTTTAATTCCGATATTCTGAATGAGAATATAACTGATGGAAGTGGTAACAGGATCGGTTCGTATTCAGTTGTGAACGGAGTCCTTACTGCGACGATCGATCATACAGCACTCGAGGGGGGAGCCCAGCTCAAGGCTTTCTTCAAGGCGTGGATCGATATGGATCTCACAAAGTACAATGAGAAAAACCAGGTCGAGAACAAATTCACAAGCACTGTGATTGTGACTGTGGATGTGGATTTCAAGCCTGATGTGGATGTGAAGAAGACCGCATCCGAGGGTAGAGTTACAGATCCTAAGGATGGATATGTATACTTTGACTATACCGTAGAAGTTTCATCCAACCATGGAAGTGCCAGTGAGGATCTGAACTTTAGTGATGTTATAGCCAACGACATAGCAGGTGTCATACCTGAAGTTACAGATATAAAGGTGATTAAGTCTGACAACACAGACTGCAGCTCATCACTCACATATAACAGTAGTACCTCTACTATAGAAGGAACTCTTCCTGCACTCGGTGCAAAGGAGTCATATAAGATAACCTATACAGTAAAGAGTAAAGTCGATGATCTTTCTCAGGACGTGATCAATCTGAACCAGAGCAATATTGCAGAGGCTAAGAATTCAAAGGTTGATGATAAGGATCAGACCAACAAGGGCTACAAATATGTGAAGGACGGTGCCACAGATCTCAAGGTTACAAAATCCTCAGATGGTGTGAGCATTGATCCTGACGATCACAAGATAATTTACAAGTACAAGGTTATAGTAAGTTCTGAGTATGGAAGCGATGGTGATATTACACTTGATGATATTCTTGCAAATGAACTTGACTCAAAACTTGGATCTGATGCCAAGAGAACAGTACAGAATGTTACATGCAAGCTCAAGGACAGCAACGGACAGTACACGGATGTCACAGCAAATGGATATGTGACTCCTGCAACAGGAACCATAGGAAATGGTGAAACAGTTATAAATGGAAAGCTTCCGAAGCTTGACGCTAATTCACAGTATGAGATCACATACGAGGTTATTGTCTCAGATATTGCCGATGACATCGGAAGCATAAATGTACACAATAAGAATTGTGTAGACGTGTCAGATGATTCACATGACGAGCATACTGATAACGACAGCAGTACATGGTACAATGCCGGCAAGTCTACAGCATCCATAAGTAAGACCGGTTCACTGTCAGGTGACAAGTCAACCATAACATGGACAGTAACCGTGAATGCGGATAAGAAGAAGAATCTGACAGGAATGTCAGTATCGGATATACTCACAAAGAATGGGACAGAGCTCACAGACGAAAAGACGTGCAGCGTATCCATAAATGACACAGATGTTTCAACCACTATCAATCTTCCTGCAAGCTTTGTGGAAGAGAATGGTAAACTTTATTTGACGGATGGAACTTCAAGGGTTGATGTGACAGAGAACAAATCCAAGATCGTGTTCACCTACACAACAGATTCATCCAAGCTTGATAAGCTGACTGATGTTTATAAGAATGTAGCGACAATAGAGAAGAACGGAGTTACGGACAGCGCCGAGGCGACTGTAGAGGTGGCCGGTGATTCAGTAAAGAAGGAATTCGTATCAGAGACGGAGAACGATGATACATATACCCTTGCATGGAAGTCTACAATATCTGGCGTTGACAAGCTCAATGCGAATGATACATATACTGACTCTGTAACATATGATAATGGAGCACTTCCAAAGCATTACTTTACGGCAGATCAGATAAACGGACTTACAATAGCTGGCCTCACAGAGGGAGTTGACTACAAGGTAAAGGTAACATACGCTGACTTCTCAAATGTATGGGCACCAACGCTTTCAACTATTGACAGCGTTGCAGATGTTCCGGCATCATCTGATAACTACATAATAGGATATACAATAGAATTCCTCAGAGATATAACAGGCACGGAGGAGACCCCGATAGATTATGTTATCACATATAATACGACAGTAAAGTCTGACAGCAAGTATACGGCAGTCAACAAGGGTACTCTTACTATTGATGGTTCATCCAAGACATCACAGGATTCACATCCTGTATCTGGAATAACGAAGGGGTCTGTTGTAGAGAAGTACAGCTACACTAATGGTACTGATGAGAAAGAAAGCATTGTAGGATATGACAAGGCTAACAATGTGTTCGTATATAAGGTAGTTCTCAACGGTGACTTTGCGTATGGAGATGGAGACAGACTTTCCTTTACAGATACACTTCCTGCAGGAACTGAGCTCGATACTACATACCTTAAGAGTGATATGCTTCCAGAGGGTGTAGGAGAGACTATTGGCCATGCTGGAATATATTTTGTTTCTTATTATGCAGATAATAAGACGAGACCTCAGACAGGTGCAAATAATTATATAGAGAACTTTAATGTGGCAAGCAACAGTATTAGTTTTGACATAAAGTCACTTGAGTTTTATACCATAAATGTCAAGGTTGTTGTCTACTATGCAGTCAAGGTCACAAAGGATATATCATCCGTTGTTGGTGGCAGTGACGTGGAATTCACCAACAATTGTTCGGCAACAGTTGTCAGAACCGACGGTTCAACTAAGACCAAGGATGACAGCGCAAAGGTTACTGTGACTGGACCGAATATTACCAAAACTGCAGGAAACTATGATAATGACACCAACAGTATTGAATATACTGTGCATATCAATGAGAAGGGTGAGGCTCTTGGCAATACAGGATCCATAACTGTAGTTGACAAGTATGACTACAGCAATGCGGATGCAGTAAAGAGAGTATTTATCAAGGATGGTTCGTTTAAGCTTCTGTACGCAGATACAGGCGCTGAAGTTCCGGCGGACAAATACAGCTATACATATGCAGATGATACGACAGCTAAGATGTCTACACTGACACTCACCATGCCGGATGAGACAAAGTTTATTCTGAAGTATACATATACTCTTGTATATACAGGTAAGCTTACAGCGGATGTTAAGAACAGCGTTGGTATTCTTGGATCTACAAGTTCGGCAGATTCGTCATCGACGGACACGAACATCAATGATCAGGATTCATCAATGGGAACTGATACAGAGCAGTTTAATCTTTCGATAATAAAAACTGACTCTATAATGACAGGAATCAAGCTTGCTGGTGCGAAGTTTGAGCTTTACAGATATGGTGATCCAAACAACAGTGCAGACACTAACTGGAATCTCATGGTACCTGGAAGCGATGAGGAAAGAGTAACTAACGAACAGGGAAGACTTACATTATCAAGTTTGTATTATAATTACTATTACAAGCTTATAGAGGTGGAAGCACCAGAGGGTTATGAGAAGCTCACAGATCCTATATACATATATGAGAACAATATCTCATCCAGCCTGACAGGACCGAAACCTGCTGAGGTGACAACTGATTCTATCTCAGACATAGTCCTTGACAGCAAAGGTTCACAGGATTATACACTGCCAGTAGATAACACTCCTGAGAACAGAAAGATAACTGTTAAAAAGGTATGGAAGGATGCCGCAGGTGGAACACTGAAGGATATTCCGGTTGACAGTATAACAGTTAAGATCTATGCATCAACTAATCCATCAAGTTACGACAAGAACACAGATCCTGTTGTAAAGACAATTACCTTAAATAGTGCAAATAAGTGGACAAGCGATGAGATAGAGCTTAAAGTAGCTGATGCAAATGGCAACTACCTCTACTACTTTGCAGAAGAGGATTTCGATAATGCTGATTACCAGGTCACAATAAGTAATAATGGAACAGCAACCGGAACGATCACCATCACGAACACCAATACAAAGGTGACAAATGAGACGATCGATATTCCTGTAACCAAGAAGTGGGATGACAGCGACAACATTCTGTCAGCGAGACCAAAGAACATCAAAGTTACACTTGCCACAGAGGATGCGGCGGGCAATATAACAAAGATCGTTGACAAGACACTTACACTCAATGATTCAAATAACTGGAGTGGAACATTTACAGATCTTGATAAGAAGGATGCCGATGGCAATCTTATCAACTACACTGTATATGAGAATGACGTAGAAGGATATACAAGCGATGTTCAGCTCACAAAGGATGAGAACGATGTAGTTACCGCTGCAACGATCACAAACAAGCTGAATGTTGGAAGCCTTGTTATCACGAAGTTCTTCAGCGGAGACCTCGATGATACAAAGCTCACAGATGCACAGAAGAAGCAGATCACATTTACAATATCAGGCCCTGAGGGATACAAGGGACCTACAATCGTAACATATGATCAGTTTTACTTAGGAAGCTACGTTATCAATAATGCTCCATATGGAAAATACACTGTAACAGAGACAAGTGCAGCGTTTGATGGATATACACATAAAGTTACATATACTGTAGGTTCATCAACAGGCAATACGGCTGCGGATGTTGTTATTTCATCATCGTCATCATCACTTGTGACTGTGGCGAATGAATACAAGGCATTTATCACGGTAAGTGGAACCAAGGTTTGGGATGACAATAATAATCAGGATGGCAAGCGAGCTGAGGATATTAAAGTCCGTCTTATGAATGGAACGACTGAGGTCGCAAGTAAGACGGTTACCCCTGATGCGTCAGGTAACTGGAATTTCAGCTTTGCTGATCTTCCAAAGTACGATGATAACGGCAATGAGATAGCTTATACCGTTAAAGAGGATGCGGTTGCGGGTTATGATACCAAGATAACCGGCGACGTGAAGACTGGATTTGTCATCACCAACAGTCATACACCTGAGACAATTGATATCAGCGGAACAAAGACATGGAATGATGCAGATAACCAGGACGGAAAGAGAGCTCCTGAGATTACAGTAAGACTTCTTGCAAATGGCAATGAGGTTGCTTCAAAGAAGGTTTCAAAGAATGATAACTGGAAGTACAGTTTCACAGATCTTCCTAAGTATGACAACGGATCAGAGATCGTGTATACAATAACAGAGGATGCTGTTAAAGATTATACAACTTTGATAGATGGATATAACATCACCAACAGCTACACACCTGGTAAGACAAGCATTTCAGTGACAAAGGTTTGGGATGATAACAATAATCAGGATGGCAAGAGAGAAACCAGTGTTAAGGTCAAGCTCCTTGCTGATGGATCAGATGTTGCAGATTCAGAAGTAACACTGAATGCCGATAACAACTGGACAAACACATGGAACGATATTCCACTTAAGTCCGGCGGTAAGGATATAACATATACTGTTGAAGAGACAAGCAATGTGCCAGGATATAAGGCTGAAGTTACAGGAGATGTCAAGACAGGTTTCACTGTTACCAATAGTCATACACCTGAGACTATTGATATCGAGGGAACCAAGACCTGGAATGATGCAAATGATCAGGATGGTAAGAGACCTAAGAGCATCACAGTAAATCTCCTTGCAAATGGTCAGACTTACAAGACAAAGACTGTTACAGAGGCAGAAGGTTGGAAGTACAGCTTTACAGGTCTTCCAAAGTACAGCAATGGTCAGGAGATAAAGTATACCATCACAGAGGACAGTGTGGAGGGATATACAGCAGCTCCAAATGGTTATGATATTACAAACACACATGTTCCAGAGACTACAGATGTCAATGTCACGAAGATCTGGGATGACGCTGGAAATCAGGACGGCAAGAGGGCAAAAGAAATCACTGTCAAATTATTTGCTGATGGCACAGAGGTTGCCGGTTCAGAGGTAACTCTTAAAGAGGACAACAACTGGACGTATACATGGAAAGATCTTGCAGTTTATAAGAACGGTACAGCTATAGGTTATACAGTAGATGAGACAGCCACAGTAACCGGATATACGAAGAAGGTCACGGGTGATGCCAAGACAGGATTTGTAATAACCAACAGCTACACACCAGAGACCATCAATATAGCTGGTACAAAGACATGGGATGATGCAAACAATCAGGATAGAAAGAGACCTGAGAGCATAACTGTAAATCTTCTTGCGGATGGTCAGTTATACAAGACAAAGACTGTTACAGCTGAGGAAGACTGGAAGTATAGTTTCAAAGATCTTCCAAAGTATAGCAGTGGCAACAAGATAGTTTATATCATTACAGAGGATGCGGTCGGTGATTATGCTACTGTAATAGACGGATATAACATTACAAACACATATACACCGGCAAAGACAAGTGTATCAGTCACAAAGAGCTGGGATGATGCAAACAATCAGGACAGAAAGAGACCTACGAGTGTAAAGGTTCAGCTGCTTGCGAACGGAATAGCAGTAGATGGCTCAGAGACTATATTAAAAGCAGATAACAACTGGACACATACATGGACAGATCTTGACGTGAACAAGGATGGAGCTGCGATAGCTTACACTGTAGAAGAAACAGATATTACTGAAGGATATACTCCAGTGATAACCAGAGATATGACAACAGGATACACAGTTACGAACAGCTACACACCAGAGACGACATCAGTAAAGGGCGTTAAGATCTGGGACGACGGTGAGAATCAGGATGGTATCAGACCTCCAAGTATCACAGTCAACCTGATTGCAAACGGAACAAAGATCAAGAGTCTTGAAGTCACAGCAGCAAATGACTGGAAGTTTAGTTTTACAGACCTTCCTAAATATGCATATGGATCAGAGATAACATACGAAGTAACTGAGGACGCTGTTTCCGAATACACTACAGCTGTGACAGGAGACGCAGAAAACGGATATACATTTACCAATAGTCACACGCCTGAAACGATCAATATAGAAGGAACAAAGACCTGGAACGATGCAAACGATCAGGATGGCAAGAGACCAGGAAAGATTACGGTAAATCTTCTTGCAGATGGAGACATATATGCTACGAAGGAAGTAACTGAGGCAGATGGTTGGAAGTACAATTTCACGGATCTTCCAAAGTACAAAAATGGCAATAAAATCACGTACACCATCACAGAGGATACTGTTGAGGACTATCAGACACTTGTCAACGGATATGATATCACGAACAGTTATACGCCAGGAAAGACAAGTGTATCAGTTACAAAGGCCTGGGATGATGCTGATAACCAGGATGGCAAGAGAGCTAGAAATATAAAAGTAAGACTTCTTGCCGACGGAAACGTAGTTGCAGATTCTGAGGTGGATCTCAGTGATGCCAACAACTGGAGTCATACATGGAGTGATCTTGATATCAACAAGAATGGATCACCTATTGAATATACTGTTGAAGAGATTACATCGGTTGAAGGATATGCAACAGTTATCACAGGATCTGCGAAGACCGGTTATATCATCAAGAACAGTTACACACCAGAGACAACTTCAATAAGTGGTAAGAAGATATGGAATGATGCAAATGATCAGGATGGTAAGAGACCAGGAAAGATCACAGTAAATCTTCTTGCAAACGGAGTGAAGGTGGCTGATAAGGAAGTTACAGCTGCGAACGGCTGGAAGTACAGCTTTACAGATCTTCCAAAGTACGCAGGTGGCAACGAGATCACATACGGTATCACAGAAAATGCTGTTGAGGATTATCAGACACTTGTAAATGGATATGATATCACGAACAGTTACACACCAGGAAAGACAAGTGTATCAGTTACAAAGGCTTGGGATGATGCCGACAATCAGGACGGCAAGAGAGAGAGTTCAGTAAAGGTTGAACTCCTTGCTGATGGAACTCCTGTCGTTGGATCAGAAACAACTCTCAGTGCTGACAACAACTGGACATATACATGGGCAGGACTTGATGTCAAGAAGAGTGGTGTGAATATCGTCTACAGTGTAAGAGAGATAACCGCAATTGATGGATATACAACCACAGTCACAGGCGATGCTGAGACAGGATTCACAATAAAGAACAGCTATACACCAGAGACGACATCAGTGAGCGGCAGCAAGACATGGGATGATGCGGACGATCAGGACGGCAAGAGACCTGGAAATATCAAGGTAAACCTTCTTGCAGATGGCAGCGTATATGCTACAAAGACGGTAACCGAGGCAGAAAACTGGGAGTATAGTTTTACAAATCTTCCAAAGTATAGAGATGGTGGAATTCAGATCAAGTATTCTGTATCTGAGGTTGATGTACCAGAATATACAGGTGTGGTTACAGGTTATAATATCACGAACAGTTACACACCGGGAAAGACAAGTGTATCAGTTACAAAGAAGTGGAGTGATAACGATAACCAGGACGGCAAGAGAACACCTAGCGTAATGGTTCGTCTTCTGGCTGATGGACAGGTTGTAGCTGGCTCTGGGGTAACACTCAGCGAGGCAAATAACTGGACACATACATGGAACGCTCTTGACGAGAAGAAAAATGGACAGACCATCGGCTACACAGTTGAGGAGACTACAACTATAGATGGTTACACAACAGTCATAACAGGAAATGCAGCTGATGGATATGTGGTTGACAATCAGCACACACCTGAGACGATCAATGTATCAGGCACTAAGACGTGGATTGATGACGATGATCACGATGGTCAGAGACCAGATTCAATAACAGTTAAGCTTCTTGCAGATGGTACTGTTATAAAGAGCCTCGTGGTTACAGCAGATACTGACTGGAATTACAGCTTTACAGATTTACCAAAGTACAAAGATAATGGAACCCTGATCAAGTATTCTGTATCAGAGAATGCTGTTTCGGGATACAAGGCATCTGTTACTGGATATGACATAACAAACACATACAAACCAAATGTTATAAAACTTACCAAGACCATAAATGGAGATATTACAGCAGATGATGCAGCGGCAAATGTAACGTTCAATGTTACAAACAATGCAGGCTACAGTAAGATCATAAAGCTTACAGACTCTGAGGTGGCAAAGCTTGGAAATGGCAAGTATGAGATAACTCTTGTAAATGTGCCGGATGGTACATATACAGTTGAGGAAACATCATATGCATATGATGGAGCAGCGGTAACAGTCAGCTATACTGTGGATGGAATAGACGGTGAAGGAACAGATGCATCCGGAATAACACTTATTGGTGGAAATACAGCCGATGTAGAGTTCGTTGATACCTACAAGCTTGGCACTGTCAAGTTCACTAAGGCTGGACTTTATAAGGAGTCATGTGCTGAAGAACCTGATGATGTAAAAATGCTTGATGGTGTAGAGTTTGCGCTCTATGAGGGTACAGATACAGAGTGTGAGAATCCTGTAATGACAGCAACAAGTGTAAATGGTGTTGTGACATTCAAGGATCTTAAGATTGGTACGTATCTTGTAAAAGAGAGTAAGACTATCGGAGATTATATTATCGATAACACAGTCTACACAGCAGAGGTAACAGAGGCAAACATTGACACTTATGCAGTGTTAAATGGTGTTCAGGATAACACACTGATAAATGATCTTCCTAGAACAGATCTCAAGATAGAGAAGGTTGCAGAGGAGAACAATGGCATAAAGCTTCCAAATTCAGTATACGGACTCTACAAGGAGAACGAGAATGGTGAGGAAGAGCTTGTCGCTAAGGCTACAACAGACAGCAACGGAGTTCTCAAGTTTGACGGTATTTTGATCGGCACAGAGTATACGATCAGAGAGATACAGGCGCCGGATGGATACTATGTATCTGAACAGCCAATATCAATCAAGTTCAAGAAAGATGAGAACGGAAAGATTACAGTTGAATCATTTGACGGTGGTTTTAATACTGACACAGGTAAAGTCACAGCCAGAGTTGATGAGAATGGAAACATTACATGGCTTGAACCTTCAGTAAAATACAGCTTTGAGAAAGTAGATGAGGATGGTGTTCCTGTAAAGGGCGCAACACTTCGACTCGAGGATGCTGATGGAAAACTCATTGATGAGTGGGTAACAGATGGCAGTGCGCATGAAGTCAACAATGTACTTGTAATTGGCAAGATCTATGCACTCATAGAGGTTAAGGCTCCTTCGGGCTATGACAAGGCTGATGATATACTGTTCACAGTTTCTGATGATAAGGTTGCAGCCGGTGAGGATATTGTAGTGACTATCACAATGGTTGATAAGAAGACAACAACGACCGAGACTACGGAAACCACAGAGACAACCGAGACAACACAGACAACTGAAATAACAACAGAGGACAAGAACAAGCCGGATACTGGTGACAGAGCTCCTGTTGTACCAATAGCAGTTGTGCTCTTAATAAGTCTTGCCGGATGCGGTGTTATTGTGGCATCTAAAAAGAGAAAAGATAATCAGAGCAGCAAGTAATACAAAGCTGTGACATGTCCCCCGGGAATATCACCTTATATGGTGGTATTCTGGGGGATTTTTTTGTTCATAAAACAGCAGTTACATTCATATGCTATATATAGAAAATGACCGTAGATCTATTGTGTTTACAGTAATATAATTATGTAAATAAATAGCATGTCAGGAGGATGTATGGAGGAGTATCAGGTATATCAGGATATCAAGGCGAGAACAAACGGAGAAATATACATCGGCGTAGTCGGTCCGGTGAGAACAGGAAAATCCACATTTATAAAAAGATTTATGAACCAGATGGTTATTCCTAACATTTCAGGGGAAAATGACAGGCAGCTTGCACAGGATGAACTGCCGCAGTCGGCATCAGGAAAGACCATAATGACGACTGAGCCAAAATTTATACCAAAGGAAGCTGTATCAATCAATGTTGCTGACAATCTGGATATGAAGGTAAAGATGATCGATTGCGTGGGATATGTCGTCAAGGATGCCGAGGGTCAGTTTGAGGATGGCAAGGAGAGAATGGTGAGAACGCCGTGGTTTGACTATGACATTCCGTTTTCCAAGGCGGCGGAGATAGGCACAAACAAGGTTATAAATAACCATTCAACTGTTGGGATTGTTGTGACCACGGATGGCAGCTTTGGTGAGCTTCCGAGGGAGAGCTATCTTGAAGCTGAGCAGAAGACTGTTGATGAGCTGAAGGCCATTGGGAAGCCATTTGTCATTCTTCTCAACACCGACAAACCATCCAGCAGTCAGACGGCCGCGCTCTCGGCAGAAATGAGCGATACATATGGTGCAAGTGTTATTCCGGTAAACGTGGAGCAGCTCAGAGAATCGGATATTACATATATTTTTACAGAACTTCTTATGAGCTTCCCTGTCACATCTATATATTTTGAGATACCGAAATGGCTTGAGGTTGTCGATGATGACAATGAGATCAAGAGCAGCGTTATATGTGATGCAGCCCAGATAATGGCGGCTGCAGACAGCCTGAGGGATATCGATCATATGGACTACCCTGAGAATGAATATGTCAAGAGGTATAAGTGTTCCAGCATAAATATGGCGGATGGATGTGTGAATATAGACGTCGATATCTACGATAATTATTATTACGCAATGCTGTCAGATATGATGGGCGCAGATATAACAAACGAGTACGATTTTATCACTGAGCTCAAATCCATGGCAGATAATCGTAAGTATTGTGTGAGTGTCATGGGAGCGCTTGAGCAGGTGAACAATGGAGGTTATGGCCTCGTTATGCCGGATAAGTCGAATGTCCAGCTCGGAAGTCCTGAGGTTATAAAGACCGGAGGAAAATTTGGAGTGAAGATATCGGCAAGCGCGCCATCGGTACATATGATCAAGGCGAATATCACCACCGAGATCATGCCTCTTGTGGGAAGCAAGGAGCAGGCGGATGATCTTGTCACATACATATCTGACAACAGCGATGATGGAGATATGTGGGGAGTTAATATATTTGGCAAGACCATAGAACAACTCGTTGACGATGGACTTAACAACAAGGTCAGCAAGATAGGTGCGGAGAGTCAGCAGAAGCTTCAGAATACCATGGAGAAGATCGTAAATGACGGAAATGGCGGAATGGTGTGCATAATAATATAAGATTGCATATTTATGGCAGGCTATGTTAAAATGTCTAAGGTGTTCTGGTGGATGCCTTAGACATTTGATTGTCCGGGCATGGAACATTATGGTGGTTATCAATTCAGGATGGAGACGTACATATGTCTGCGATAGATGTAAAGCTTAATGTATTTGAGGGTCCACTGGATCTTCTTTTGCATTTGATAGAGAAAAACAAAGTCAATATATACGATATTCCGATCGTCACTATCACAGAGCAGTATCTGGAATATGTGAACAACATGGAGGAAGAAGATCTTGACGTCATGAGCGAATTTCTGGTCATGGCGGCGACTCTGATCAAGATCAAGTCCAAGATGCTCCTGCCGAAGGATGAGGAGGATCCTGAGGATGAAGAGGATCCTAGAGAGGAGCTCGTCAGACGACTGCTTGAGTACAAGATGTACAAGTATGCTGCTGGTGAACTGAAGGATCTGGAGATTGAGGGAAACAAGGCATTTTTCAAGAAGGCGACCATACCGGCTGAGGTGAAGAATGTCAAGCAGGAGGTCGATCCTTATGAGTTGATCTCCAAGGCTGATGTGGATCTCCAGAAGCTCAATGAGATATTCAAATCGGTTATGCGTAAGCAGGTCGACAAGGTAGATCCGATACGAAGCAAATTCAAAGAGATCGAGAGGGAGGAGATTTCCCTTGAGGAGAAGATGGCGGAGGTAAGAGAAGAAGTCAGAGGACTGGAGGGCATAAACTTCAGGACATTGCTTGAGATGCAGGCATCAAAGATGAATATCATAGTCACATTCCTTGCCATACTTGAGCTTATGAAGATAGGCGCAATAGCGATCAGACAGGAAGATATATTCGGAGAGATAATCATTGATTCTCTGGATACTATATAGAGATGAGGTAACGATGAATAACGAAGATTTACAGAATGAGGAAATAGACGAAGTAAATACCCCTTCAGAAGAGAATGAGGAGGCCAGGACGGACAAGGAGTACAGTGACGATTATCTCACATCCGCCATCGAGGCTATACTTTTCTCAGTGGGTGAGTCTGTATCGATCGACAGACTTGCCTCAGCTCTTGAGATGGACAAGAGGAAGCTTACAAAGCAGCTTGAGGGTATCATATATAATTACAACAACAGCGACAGGGGTATCAGGATCATAGATCTTGACGGTTCGCTTCAGCTCTGTACGCGCAACGAATACTATGGAATTCTCGCCAAGGTTGTCAATACACCGAAGAAGCTTTCCCTCACGGATGTTGTTCTTGAGACTTTGTCTATAATTGCATACAAACAGCCGATAACAAGGCCCGAGATCGAGGCTATAAGAGGAGTTTCATGTGTACATGCCATAAACAAGCTCATAGAGTACAATCTCGTGCAAGAGGTTGGAAGACTTGATGCTCCTGGACGACCTATCATGTTTGGAACAACAGAGGAATTCCTCAGATGCTTTGGAGTGTCATCGACAAATGATCTTCCGATGATAAGCCCTGATAAGATAGAGGACTTCAAGAAAGAAGCGCTGGAGGAAGCAGATTTCACGCTCAGTGTAGATACGACATCCGAAGAATAACAGACATGTTCCTGTAATATAATATCATGACCAATATTATGAGGATATGACGGTATATGCATATGTTTTCTACAGGAAAAAGATCACGCATAAGGCGGTTTATGTTGCTTGTTGCAGCCTGGACTGCAGCAAGTCTGGTAATACAGTTTCTCGTTGGTAACAATATATTTATAAAAGCGTATGCTGAAGAAGACAATACAGCGGATGTACAGCTATTTGCCAGAAATGCGATTCTGCTGGATGGGGAGACTGGAGATATACTATATGACAAATGTAGTGATGAGCGCAGACCCAACGCCAGCACGACCAAGATACTTACATGTATACTTGCGATCGAGTGCGGGAATCTGGCGGATGATGTGACAGCTTCATCCTATGCATCCAAGATGCCTGAGGTCAGACTTGGGGTTCGTGACGGCGAGAAGTACACACTTGAAGACATGTTGTACGCCATGATGCTCGAGAGCTACAACGACGCCGCTGTAGTCATAGCGGAACATATCGGTGGCAGTGTGCAGCACTTTGCGGAGATGATGAACGCAAAGGCTGAGGAGATAGGCTGCCATTCTACATATTTTATCACGCCAAATGGTCTGGATGCCCAGGACGAAAATGGCGTCCATGGCACCTCTGCGGAGGATCTTGTCAGGATCATGAGGTATTGTATTCTTATTTCACCCCAAAAGGATGAATTTCTGAAGATTACCCGAACAAAATCATACACATTCACTGATAATACCGGAAATAGAACATTTGCATGCATTAATCACAATGCATTTCTCGATATGATGCCATGCGCATTGTCAGGAAAGACCGGCTTTACCTGCGATGCTGGATATTGCTATATAGGAGCTGCGGAGGTTGAGGGACATACATATATATGGGCTCTCCTTGGCTGCGGATGGCCGAATAATAAGACTTATAAATGGAAAGATTCCAGGGCACTTGTGGCATTTGCGCAGGAACACACCATATACACGGAGCTTAAGGCGCCTGCTCCGCCTGACATCAGGATAACATATTCATCGGGCTCGTCGGCAGATGGAAGCACAGCGACAAAATGCAGGCTGAACAGGACTGTGACAGCATCTGAAGGTAGTATACAGTATGTATACAAAGTCGCGGATACATTAAAGGCACCTGTGCATAAAGGCGCTGTGGCCGGTTCGCTTGAAGTGTACCTGGACGATGAACTTATAGATGTTGAGAATGTTATTGTGTCCGAGGAGATAGCAGATGTGACATTTAAGGATGAGATAATAAAAGTTTTATATCGTGCTGCAATGTAACATTTGCCTGGCACAGGCATATCCTAAATTATCAATAATATAAGGGCGGTGCACTGAGGTATGGATATGGATTGTGTATACTACGTGGTAGGCGGTGACAGGAGAAGCTGCTATATGTCTCTCAGTCTGGCGGAGAAAGGCAGTAATGTGTTTCATTTCGATCCATATGATGCCGATCTGCTGAGACATTCGCCGGTCACCATTATTTCGGGGGCTTCAGGAGTGGGCTTTCGCAGACTGATAGAGGGCGAATGTGCGTCTCCATCTGTAGAAATGCTGAAAGCTATCATTCTTCCTGTGCCTGTTACGAGGGATGGTGAATTTGTCAACGGCAGAACCCTTCTCACCGTGAACAGCATTCTGGAATGCAGCAAGGAATTTGACATTGTGTTTGGAGGCGGGATAGGCAAATATATGTCTGATACAAACGAAAATAGTCCTTATGTATTTGATTTTCTTGCAGATGATGTTGTGGCCGAGAGAAATGCAGTTGCAACCGCGGAGGGGGCAGTCTGCGATGCGGAGGAGCTGTCTGATATTAATATAGACGGAAGCGTATGTCTGGTGACGGGATTTGGCAAATGTGCCAGGGTTCTTGCCGAAAGGCTTGCATCCTGGGGAGCAGATGTAATAGTTATGGCAAGACGTCCAAAGCAGAGGAGTGATGCGGCGCTCATAGGCTACAAGGTTATGTCATTTGAGGATATTCCGATATATAGGCATATACTGTCAGAAGTGGATTTTTGCTTCAATACAGTACCTGCGAGAGTTGTATGTGAAGATATCCTGTCTCTGCTCAGCAGACATGCGGTTGTAATAGATATAGCATCTATGCCGGGAGGGGTGGATTTTGATTATTGCAAGGAACATGATATTCCTTATAAACACAGCCTGGGAATCCCGGGTAAGCTGTCTCCAAAGACCTCGGGGATGATTCTTGCCGATGCAGTGGTAGAGGCAGTGTCGGCTCACCGCTGAAATGGATTTGTATGAACTGACGCTTAATAAATAGGAGTGTATATAACATGGATTTATCAAAGTGCAATGTAGGTATGGCTATAACCGGTTCATTTTGTACCTTTGATAAGATTAAGATAGAAATAAAGAAAATGGTTGAGATGGGAATAAATGTGTATCCGATATTCTCGCCTCACTCCGCAGAGTACGACACAAGATTTGGAAAAGCTGACAAATTCGTAAATGACGTTGAGACGATAGCAGGGAGAAAAGGCATTTACACCATACAGGAGGCTGAGCCTATAGGCCCCAAGTCCTATCTTGATGCGCTGGTCATAGCACCTTGTACCGGCAACACCATCGCCAAGCTGACAAATGGCATAACTGACACCGCGGTGCTCATGGCGGCAAAGGCGCATCTGAGGAACAATAAGCCGCTCATCATATCGATTTCGACAAATGATGCCATGGGTATGAACTTCAAGAATATCGGTCAGCTCATGAACATGAAAAATATTTATTTTGTTCCATTTGAACAGGATAACTGTGTGAAAAAACCCAATTCACTCATAAGCAGACTTGATCTAATCCCAGCCACCATAGAGGAGGCTCTTGAGGGAAGGCAGATACAGCCGGTTCTCATAAAGTAGTTTCACTGCACCCGATAGGGTATAAGTTTGTTGCTTATTGCGGCTATTATACCCTATCGGGTGTAGTTTTGTTTTATATAATATTTTTTATACCCGTTATGGTATAAAAAATATTATATTTGATTGAAATTATACCTTATCGGGTGTAATATATAAGGAGAATAGCGTATAAGGAGAATAGCGTATAAGAAGAATCACGTGTAAGAGAAATCACGTGTAGGAGGAATCACATATAAGAGGTAATAACGATGAATAAGATAGCTGAATTTATAAAGACTAACAGAAAAGAAGCGGGTCTTACACAGGAAGAATTTGCAATAAGATCAGGCCTTGGACTCAGATTTGTCCGCGAACTTGAACAGGGGAAAGAAACTGTGCGTATGGACAAGGTCAATGAAGCTCTTGCAATGTTCGGCATGGAGGCGGTTCCAGGGAGAAAGGATGATTGATGGTGGATAATACTTTTAGAACGGCTTATGTATATATAAGAAATGAATTTGCGGGAATTTTATGTGAGACCGACGAGGGATATACATTTTCTTACGATGAAGAATATCTTGAGAGAGAAAATGCCAGTGCTGTATCACTTACCATGCCATTGTCGAAGGACATGTATCGATCCAAGACTTTATTTTCTTTTTTTGATGGACTAATCCCCGAGGGCTGGCTGCTTGATGTTGTCAGCAGAAACTGGAAAATAGATGTAAGGGACAGGTTTGGATTGCTGCTTGTTGCATGCCGCGATGCGATAGGCAATGTAAGTGTCATGGAGGATCGCGTATGAATTGTTTGTGCTGTGGAAAAACTTTGAAAAATGACGACGGAACAGGCTGGCATAAAGCTTGTGTGAAGAGATTTTTTACGACGACTAAGCTGCCAGATATAGATATAGATGATCAGAAACTAAAAGTCCTTGCAGAGGAAAGTATAAACAAGGGTTATACGGTCCCGGGTGTGCAGAAGAAACTGTCGTTACACCTGCTTTCTGAACCAGGTAATCCAAGACTTACATTGGTAAACTACCCAACAGGATATATACTTAAACCTCAGGTTGATCAATTTAAAGCGATGCCTGAAGCGGAGCAGCTTGTGATGTCTATGGCTGATATGATAGGAATTTCAACGGTGCCGCATGCATTGATCAAAGGAAATGGGCAGATGGCATATATTACTAAAAGAGTGGATAGGATATTCGAGAAAACAACTGTTGAAATGCTTGCAATGGAAGATTTCTGTCAGTTGGACTATCGTCTTACACAGGACAAATATAAAGGTTCATACGAGCGATGTGCAAAGATCATAGAAAAATATTCAAGTCGTGTAGGTCTGGATATGGCAGAATTCTATATGAGAATTGTATTTTCTTTCGTGACTGGCAATTCCGATATGCATTTGAAGAATTTTTCGCTTATTGAAACAGAGGTGGGAAGCGGAGATTATGTTCTCTCACCAGCCTATGATCTGCTGCCGGTAAATGTTATCATGCCTGAGGATACAGAGCAATTGGCGATACCGATGAATGGGAAAAAGAGAAATGTGAGAAGAAAAGATTTCCTTATATTTGCTGATGTATGTGGTTTAAGTCGGATATCAGCGGAGAAGATGATAAGTTTGGTAGTTAAAAATAAGGATAAAATGAAAAAGATGTGTGACGAATCTTATATACCTGAAAAAATGAAATCAGACTTCAATCATTTGATTGAGGAAAGAATGCTGATTTTGGCAGATTGATAAAAATTTAATATAATACGAAATCCCAGAAGTTACTTACTATCGAAATGTGATTCGAAATGTGACTTCTGGGATTTTGGTTGACTGACATAAGATAGTCCTGTAAAATATTTATTGTGAGACAGGGAGTATCACAATATAACTTTGGAGTGTAAAGTAATATATGAGAGATCTGGAAAAACTAAAAGAGGAAATGGATGAGCGCAATAGAAAGATCCTTGACGTTGCATTTGAGCTGTTCGTAGACAAGAAGATAGAGGCGGTGAGCATGGGAGATATTGCAAGGGCTGCCGATGTGGGAAGGGCTACATTGTTCAGGTACTATCCAAGTAAGCTTGAGCTGGTCATAGCGGTATGTGCTGATCAGTGGAAGAGATACCTGGATGGCCTGGACGCGAGAAGACCTATATCGTCTGTACATGACATACCAGCCATAGACAGACTGATATTCACCATGGACAGTTACATAGACATGTATCAGAACCACAAGGCGTTGCTGAAGTACAACGATAACTTCAACTACTATGTAACCCATGAGGGTAAGAACAATGATCAGCTTGTAGATTTTCACAGCTCACTGTATTCGGTGGATACAAGACTTCACATGATGTATGAGAAAGCGAAGGTGGACAAAACTATACGGACTGACATTCCTGAAGCAGAATTCATGCGTGTCACTGTCCACTCCATGATGACGGCCTGCGCTCATTATGCGGAGGGCTTCATATGGGGATCGGACGACAACAAGGATTACACGGACGAGCTTATAATGATCAAGGAAATGATTCTTGATTATGCAACAAAAGGGATAAAGTAACAGGGTGCACAGGAGAGACTATTATGGAAATGGAGGTATGGAATGAGAAAGGGAATACTATTTAAGAAGGGAATTATAATTGCGCTTGCTGCAACGTTAATTACGTCGTCTGCGCCGGCGCTGGGGGCAAGCGGCTGGGGAGTGATGAATGCTAAGGCGGAGGAGACTACAACGGAAAAAATACCCGAATATTTATTGATGGGCTCAACACGTCTTATTGATAATGGGGAATTTCAAGATGATGAAGTTTCTGGTAATGATGACACGATATATCAGGGAACTAATTGGTACTATGACATCACGAGGAATCAGCTTGTACTGGAAAATGCGTCTATTTCTGGAAACATTACGATTCAGAACGGTGATCTTTCGATTATGTTATCCGGAACAAATACTATGAGATCAGATATGGTGATTCAAAGTATTTTAACAGAAAGCGGAATTGTGCCTACATTAGAAATAAATGGTAACAATCAGAATGAAAGTCTAAGTTGTGGAAAAATCAGTGCAGATGACTTAGGCTCAAATAATAATAATATAAAAATTATAGGAGCAACGCTGGAGACTTCCCAAATTGAATGTAGCGGCAGCTTAACGATTGAAAATAGCCATGTGGTAGCAAATGAGGAGGATCATTCAAACGTAATTAGTGGTGATAAAATTAATATAGTAGACAGTTATGTTGAAGCGAAAGCAACAACAGAACGATACGAAGGTGAGGTAATTAGATCAAATCAACAAATTAATGTATCAGGAAGCCAGATCGTGGTTAGCCGTGCTTTAGCCTGTCAAGAACCTGTATTAAGTGATTGTGACTTCAGCAACTCTGTCATCACAAAGCAATGGAACGACATTGATACCGGTGATGATGTAACGAAAACATATGTATATGGTAAAGCCGCTTTAAAAGAAGATTTAACGATTGCAAGTGGAGAAAGCATAGAATTTGAGAGTAGTGCGAGCATCACAAATCTGGACAAGCTTATTGTTGAAGATGGAGCCACAATTCTGATAGATGGAGCTGAACACAAACATAATACAAACGGTAATATTACATATATTTGGCAAGATGACAAAGAACATACAAAAGGAGTAGCATGCAAAGACTGTCCGATCGGATATGTGACTAAAGAAACGAAATCACACAATTATAATTCGCAGGGATTTTGTACAGATTGCGACGCGTATCAGCCGGCAGTACTCACTACGGACAAGTATGATATCGACAATGATGATAGTAAGGACAAGGTGTATGAGATTGGAAATACAGGTGAACTGTATTGGTTTAGCGATAAAGTGCTCAATAACAATGATACATACGGAAAAATAAATGTAGTTCTTACAGATGATATTGTTGTAAATGAAAATGTTCTGAAATCAGATGGCACACTAAATGAAGGAACGTATAGAGATTGGATACCTATCGGAACATTTTATTACGGAAAAAACCATGTGCCATTTGCTGCTCCATACAGTGGCACATTTGACGGGCAAAACCACACGATCAGCGGCTTATATTTAAAAAAGGATGATGATCGGTCTATAGGTTTGTTCGGCTGTATTGAAGATGGCAAGATTTACAATGTAAGTATTTTAGATTCATATTTCAGTGGCGCTACCGATGTTGGAGGTATATGCGGAAAGAGCCACCTTGGAACGGTCGTAAACTGCCATAATGCAGGCACCATCAATGGGACAACCGGTAATTCTCATTTGGGGATTGGTGGTATATGCGGAAGTACTTACAGAGGAACGATTTCTGACTGTGATAATACAGGTGTGGTTAATGGTGATACTTATGTAGGCGGTATATGCGGTGATAGTACAAGCCCGATCACACGTTGTTATAACACAGGTAATGTGAGCGGCGTTTATAGAGTTGCCGGGATATGTGGAAATAGTGGTTCTGGCGGTTATGCCAGCAATATCACAAACTGCAGTAATTCTGGCGATATCCGTGGATCAGGAACATATATAGGCGGTATCTGCGGGGCTAATTTTAGCGCAATATCATACTGCAACAGTATGGGTGCGGTTTCTGGAAGTGGTGATAAGATTGGAGGTATATGTGGAGAAGATATTGATGGCAAAGGGGATATCAAAAACTGCTATTATGACAGTACCGTTTATGCTGGGGATTCGATCGGAGACAAGTATGCATATGGTGATATTACCGGAAAATACGAAAATGTAGAAGGTAAAACAACAGAACAATATAGGAACGGCGAGGTTGCATATCTCCTGCAGAACGGTCAGTCAGAAGAAATCTGGGGACAGATCATCGGAACAGACACCTATCCTGTATTACATGGCCCGAAGGTATATAAGAGCATAACTTATATAGGCTGTAACGCTTCATCTGACGTTGCCTCGGTGTCATACAGCAATGAGAAAAAGGATGTATTTGGCAAACATAACTTCGAGGATGGCATATGCAGATACTGCGGTGAGAAACTTGCAGCGACAGTCACAAAAGGTGATGAGACTATATCCTGTGTTTCACTGCCAGAAGCAATAAGTTATGCCGAAAACATGCCGGACAGTGTTGTCACCGTTATGGAAGATACAAATACAGCTCTTGATATAAACAATCCCGATTCTGATTTTACTATAGACATAAATGGACATAAGACAGATGATATTGATGTAAAAAACGGAAAAATAACGATAATTGATTCTAAGACGGGAGGAGACGTAAAAGGTCATTTAGATATAAAAAAAGATTCAACAGTAACAATTGGTAATGTAAAAATTTCGGGAACGATACATACTATGGGTCAATTGATACTAAATGGTGGAGATATAAACAAGATAATTCTAGCTGATGAAACAATAAAATTATACTTTAACAACAGTGATATAAAAATCAATGACGGAATATATTTGTATGGAATATACGGAGAAAAAATAATTATAAATGCAGAGCCTCATAATGTTATTCCGATTGTTCTGGATGGAATAGGTGTACAACAAGGTGCTGCATATGCTGTAGCAGGTGATGGCATTGCGTTAAAGTCAGATTGGTTCAACGCATCATCAGATGATTCTATAATTGATCTGTCAACAAGTATAGAAGATAATAAGCTTAGAATTGGAGCATTGCTGAACGATAAAGTATATGCAGAGTTAGATGAAAATAAAAACATCATCTACTCCGGAAGTGAGTTAAAACCATCTGTAAAGGTATATTATAATTGGGACAATATGTTTTCTGTACAGCTAAAAGAAGGCTCAGATTATAATGTAACGTATTCCGACAATATCAACGCTGGCACAGCGACTGCGATTGTAACAGGAATCGGTGCTTACTCAGGAACAAAGAACGTGACATTTACCATTGAGCCAAAGAAGATCAGCAGTCCAACATTTGACGGACTTAAGCCTGAGTACACATACACAGGACAGAAGGTAGAGCCTGAGTTTGCTCTTATGGACGGTGAGACAGTCATTCCTTCAAGCGAATATGAAGTATCTTACAGTGATAACACAGAAGTTGGAACAGCAACGATAACCATCACGGATGCCACGGGCGGAAATTACGATATAAACTGCAAGGCTGAATTCGATATAGTTAAAGCTGATCCGGTTATAAGTGAACTTCCGGTGGCAGATCCGATAAGTTACGATCCACACAAAACCTTAAATGAAGCAAGCATTTCGGGCGGAGCCGTAATCGGAGTTTCAGGAGAAAACATAACCGGAACATGGAGCTGGGCTGACGATTCCACAGTTCCTGTGGTTGATGTAACAGACTATGATGTAGTATTTACCCCGGATGACCAGAAACACTACAATTCGATCAGGGGAACTATTCAGGTAAATGTCTTAAAGGCCAATGTAAACATAGCTGATCTGCCGACAGCAAGTGCAATAACATATGGCGACAGCCTTGCAAAGTCTGTTTTATACGGAGGAACAGCATATTTTGACGGTATTAACAAGGTTGAGATATTTGGAACATTTGCATGGAAGGATGATTCTCTAAAGCCGTTTGTATCTGACAGTGACAAGACGCTGTACACCGTTGTATTTACGCCGGCTGACAGTGTGAATTACAACACAGCAGAAATTGAGATCACGGTAAATGTGAGCAAGGCTGCAATGCCGAATCTGCTGTTAAGTGTAGATAATACACATAAGACCGTTGGAAGTATCGCACTTCCGGGAGACTGGGTATGGCTTGCTGCTGACACAGCCACTGCGATAAAGGCAGGCGGATCAGTGGTGGCAACAGCTGTATACGCTGGCGATGACAAGGAAAACTATGACAGCACAGAGCTAAAGGTAACCATATACAGAGCACCATGTTCAGATGGTAAGACTGTAAAGTATACACTAAAAGGAGAGAAGGCTCCAACCTGCACAAAGGCAGGAACAGGACATACAGAGTGCTCAGTCTGCGGCGATGTCATGAGCACAGGTGTGTGTGTAAAGGAACTTGGACATAAGTGGAATTCCGGCAGGGTAACAAAGAAACCTACATACACAGCAGCCGGTGTGAGGACATACACATGTACCGTGTGCAAGGCTGCGAAAACAGCAAGTATTGCCAAACTTGCAACAACTGATATAAGCAAAAAGACAAGCAAGATCACGGTTTCCGGAATAGAGAACAAGATCTACAATGGAAGAGCGCACACCCAGAGATCGCTTGTTGTCAAGGCTGGCACAAAGACGCTCAGACTGAACAAGGATTACACTGTCACCTACAGCAAGAACAAAGCGGTGGGCAAGGCAAGTGTGACAATATGTGGTAAGAATGCATATTCTGGTAAAATAACAAAGACATTTGCCATAGTAAAGGCTGCTAAGGGAAAGACATATACAGTTGGAAAGTTCAGGTACACAATAACCGGAGCAAAGGCAGACGGCACAGGAACAGTTGCAATTGCCGGAACAACGTACTCAAGGTCAGATAAAAGATTTGCATCACTGACCATCGCAGACACTGTAGTTATAGGTGATGTAAGGTTTAAGATAACATCTGTAAGCGCAAATGCATTCAGCAGATACACTGCTCTTAAGAATGTCACTATCGGCAACAATGTGACAAGCATAGGGGCAAACGCATTTTTATCATGCAAAAACCTTAAGAAGATGACGATAAAGTCAGCTAAGCTCAAGAGCGTTGGCGCAAAAGCCTTCAGTGGAACATACAGCAAAATTACATTTGCAGTACCTAGGAATAAGGCCACAGCATACAAGAAACTGATAAAGAAGGGCAGTCCTTCTGCGAAAGCAATCTATAAATAACAAATATATAAATTGCCTGTAAAAACAAGACTTTCAGAACTCTTGTACATGCAGCGTATTCGCCATTTTCGATACGCCGCATGTATACAGAAGTCTGGAAGTCTTTTTATATGTCAAGGACAATAGCATATTTTCTCAGCCAGTGATCAATCTGAAGAAGATATGCCATCATCTGAGGTCCTGCCATGAGCTGACCGAACCACGGCCTGCCGTAATCCTTTGGCGCGTTTATGAAGTTTTTCACATATTCTCTGTCGATGAGAGGCAGAAGAGGACTTTCCGGATCATTTAGCACGCAGAGAAGCCTCTTTGCAAGCTCCTGCTCATAATGAGGGTCATATGACTTTGGATAAGGGCTTTTCTTTCTGTACATGATTTCGTGCGGAACATAATCCTTCATGGCCTCTCTGAGAAGCTTTTTCTCACAGCCTTCGGAATATTTGTACTCCCATGGAACATTGAACACATAATCAAGTATTCGTGGATCTGCAAATGGAACTCTCGCCTCAAGTCCGCTTGCCATGCTTGTTCTGTCCATTCGGTCAAGCAATGTCTGCATGAACATCCTGATATTCAGATAAGATATCTGCCTGCGCCGCTTTTCTGTATCGGATTCCCCCGGAAGAAGATTGATCTCGGACAGGAGAGAATTGTATAGTGATGACACATATCCCGGTATATCAAGACTATCTATGATGTCCGGCGACAGTACTGAGAGCCTTGGCGACAGATCCTTCATCCATGGGAATGTATCAGATGAAAGCAGTTCTTCTCTGTAGAACCATGGGTATCCTCCAAATATCTCATCCGCGCATTCCCCTGTTAGTACAACTTTGTATTCCTTTGCCACCAATGAACAGAAGTACAGAAGTGATGAATCCACGTCCGCCATGGTCGGCATATCCCTTGATTCCACGGAAGTATACAGATAGTCTGCAAGATCACTGTAATTGCAGGTGAGATATGTGTGGTCTGAACCTATGTGGGCTACCATCATATCTACATATGGTCGATCCTGCTCCGGCTGGAATGCATTTGACTTGAAATATTTAGAATTATCTTTGAAATCAAATGAGAAAGTGTGCAGCTTTTTCCCTTGCTCCCTGAGTTTTGTGGCGCATACGCTGCTGACGATTGATGAGTCGATCCCGCCTGAGAGGAAAGTACAAATAGGTACATCTGATACGATCTGTTTTTCTATACTGTCCTTAACTAGATAGCGAACTTTTTCCACCGTGTTTTCGTAGCTGTCCGTGTGAGGCGTGCTTGTGATACGGTAGTATGTGAAGTTGCTCATTCCATATGCTGAGAACTTTATAAAATGTCCCGGTTTCACTTCATCTATGTTCTTGAACACACCACAGCCGGGAGTTTTGGATGGACCGATTCCAAACACTTCACACAGTCCATTTGCATCTATGACAGGTCGTATGCCCGGATAGCATAGTATCCCTTTTATCTCCGATGCAAATACAAGAGTCCTGTCGTCTGTCACTGAGTAATACAGTGGCTTGACGCCGAAGTGGTCTCTGTACAGATATATTGTCTGGATATGCTCATCATATATTGCAAATGCAAATATTCCGTTTAATTTATGTACAAAGTCCGGGCCATAATGCAGAAAACAGTTGAGTATGACCTCTGTATCCGATGTTGTGTCAAATGTATATCCAAGGGCGAGCAGCTCCGATTTCAGCTCCTTCGTGTTGTAGATCTCGCCGTTGTACACTATGTATATATCATTTTCTCCGATTGTCTTTTTCATGGGCTGTTCGCCTCTTGCCACGTCACGTATGGACAGTCTGGTGTGAGCAAGCCCACAGTGGGATGACAGCACTGTATTCTGTGCATCCGGACCTCTGTGAGCAAGTGCCTTATTCATGTCGTTCAATATGTATGAGTATCGTTCATGTTCGGTATTGAAAATCCTGTTGGAGTTATAGAATCCTGCGATGGAACACATATATTTACCTCTTTTTGTGGTATCTATATATTATATTGGGGAGTTGATTTTATAGAACTTTTATATAATAATATAAGTTTGATGCAAGATATGTTAAGTATTGATATAATGTATCATATTTGTTTTCGGTGAGTATGAACACAAAATCGGCAATAAACATCATGACATTTGAACCTACAAAATATTGATAATAGAAAGAGAAATACTGCAATGAAAAACACTTTAATAAAGACTAACAAAAAATACCTTCCGGGACTGTTAAATATTGCGGTTCCGATCATGCTGAGCAATCTGATATCACAGCTTCAGATGCTTATAGATAGAATATTTTTAGGACACGTAAACAGCATGTACATGAGCGCACTTGGCAATGTGACTTCACCGATGTGGACCACCATGTCGTTCTGTTTCTCCATCGTGACAGGAGCGTCTATACTGATAAGTCAGAGCGTTGGTGCAGGAGATACCGAACACATAGAGGAATACTCCGGTGCCATGGTGAAATACAATAATATCATACCGATACTGTTATTTTTCTTCTGGACATTCTGCGCTGAATTTGTATTCAGACTCATGGGTGTGTCAGATGGCCTGATGCCGATGTGTCTTGATTATTCCAGGTATTATGCGCCCGTATTTTTGATAACAGGACTGGGCGGTGCATTCAGCGTCATACTCCAGACATCAAACTATACCAAACCACTTGTTGTATATGGAATATTAAGATCTGGTGTAAATATACTCCTTGACTGGGTTATGATATTGGGAAGATTTGGGTTTCCAGCCATGGGGATAAAGGGTGCAGCCATAGCGACGACAATAGCGGAGTACTCTGGACTTATATTTGCAGTGATATTCGTGGTATCAAGCAAGAAACTTAACACTAAACCATCTATGAAATGGGTAGTAAAGGCACATATAAAGCCGTATCTTTTGTCGGCAAAGCTGGGAGTGAACACAGCTCTTGAGGATTTTGCATGGAATCTTGGCAATCTGCTGCTTATAAGGATTCTCAACGCCATAAATGAGATGGCTGCCGGAATTTATTCCATCATATTCAGTGTTGAAGTTCTGGCGGTTGTCATCATTGGAGCGATAGGAAATGGTACAATGACACTAACCGGTGAGGCAAAAGGAAACAATGATCTGGGTAAATACAAGGGAGTATGTGTCTGTGCGTATGGCTTGTGCATAGTAGTTGGAATCATCACACTCGGTGTCTGTTTTGCGTTTCCGCAGCAGATCATATCACTTTTCACCAACGACAAGAGTATAATTGCATCGTGTGGGATATATCTGATCTTTATCAGTATCAATCTGTTCGCAAAATCAGCAAACATAGTTGTTGGCAATGCGATCAGGGGCAGCGGCAACACGATATGGATGCTCATAACACAGCTGTTTGGCACGGTGTGGGTGGTTTCTGTGGCACTTTTGTTCGTGTTCGTCCTTAAGCTTGGAATCGCAGGCGTTTTCCTTGCAGTCATAGTGGACGAGATCGTGAGAGCATTTATCAATCTTGGTAAATATCTGAGGATAGTGAAGAACTGGGAAAGCACAGACTGGGGGAAAGAAAGTCTTATATGAAAGGGGATATATGATTTGATTTTAGAAACTAAGAGATTGATATTACGTCACTGGCAGGAGAGTGACGTAGATATATTATTTGAATATGCAAGTGACCCTGATGTGGGACCTATAGCTGGCTGGCCTGTGCATGAGAGCAGGGAGTACAGCCTTGATGTGATACGGAATGTATTTAATGGGCCGGAGTGTTATGCTGTGTGTCTGAAGGACAGCGGTCTGGTTGTCGGTGCCATCGAATTACTGTTAAATGGAAGGACAGATATGACAGACCGCGATGACGAATGTGAACTTGGATACTGGATAGGAAAGCCTCACTGGGGCAACGAATACGCACCGGAGGCGGCTGGGAGGCTTATAGAACATGGATTCCTTGATCTGGGCATGAGAACGATATGGTGCGGTTACTACGATGGCAATTCCAAGTCACGCATAGTACAGGAAAAGCTCGGATTTGTGTTTCATCATACCTGTGATGAAGTGGATGTGCCTCTTTTGAATGAAGTCCGGATAGGACATACGAATATTCTGACGAGAAAACATTGGCTGTCTGGAAAGATGAAGAATGCACTGTATGATCAGCTGGCCAGGGATTATTGCTGTGATGCGGCCGATATATATTCCAGTGACAATATATTTTCTGAATACAGACAGATAGCAGGGCAGAGGCAGTTCAAAGGACAGGAAAAGTGCCCGCTCAAAATAGCTGTGGTAAATGGCAAGCTGTTATTTACCGGTCGTAGAGAGATTGTAGATGAATGCAGAAAACGCTATGAGAATACATCTGGCAAATGGTTCATGGATATAGAGAAATTTCGTGAGCTTGACAGTATTCTTTCCAGATACGGATGTAAATTGAAATCTGCCCACCCATTTTACCTTCCGACGGAACTGAGCGAACAGGCAGTGAGAAAAGATACTACAGATAAACTGATTGATTCGAAGTTTAAAGAAGATTTTAACCTTGTCAGGTATACTGGGGATGAAATCCTGCAATTTAAAGGAGATGACAGATGGGATGAAGCTTTCTGTTTTGATGATAACACACCTGATGTGCTGGCTGTGGCTGCTGTATCAGATGGTGAGATTATTGGTATGGCTGGCGCAAGCGCTGACAGTGACGACTTCTGGCAGATTGGTATAAATGTTGTTCAAGATGCTGAGGGAAGGCATGTGGGTACATCGCTGGTATCTGAACTGACCAAGGATATACTCAGATGTGGCAAAATTCCATATTATGGAACTGGCATGTCCCATATAGCCTCCCAGAGAGTTGCCGCTGCGGCAGGTTATGATGTGTTCTGGTTTGAACTGCTGGCGGGCAAGTAAAAGAATCGTTGACACATCTTCATGTTAATGATAAAATAATCACATCTAAGGGTCGTAAAACGACCGGGAAATAGTCAAATGCTATGACGAGGAGGAGTACATGCATCCCCCCGATCAACAGAGAGAAGACGATGGTGAGAGTCTTCATCAGGAATGTGTGGAAGGTAGCCTTCGAGCAGTGGATTGAAAGATTGCAGCATACATGTTTGTCGGCTGTTGTCGAGTAGGTTTCAACGGTTTTCCCCGTTACAGGAATAAGATATTAATAATGATTACAGTGATAATTTATTATAGTATCTGATGAGTGCAGACATTTGTCTGAATTTAGGTGGTACCACGGATATGAACATATTCGCCCTAAGCGTAAAACAGTTGCGCTTAGGGCTTTTTCTATGCATGGGGTGCATATATACATCCCGAGGCGTAAGTTTAGATTATCATGAACTTTACAGGAGGTATAAGATATGGAGATCAATGGAGCAAAGATGTTTGTAAAAGCGTTGCAGGAAGAGGGGGTAGACACTCTGTTCGCATACCCTGGTGGAACGGCGATAGACCTGTTTGATGCGTTGTATGATGCAGAAGGTATTGATATGATACTTCCAAGACACGAGCAGGCACTTGTTCATGCAGCGGACGGATATGCACGTTCAACAGGAAGAGTTGGAGTGTGTCTGGTAACAAGTGGTCCGGGTGCGACAAACCTTGTAACGGGAATTGCCACAGCCAACTACGACAGCGTGCCGCTGGTATGTTTTACAGGACAGGTTCCAATGAATCTTATTGGAAATGATGCTTTTCAGGAGGTTGATATAGTTGGAATCACAAGAAGCATATGTAAGTATGCAGTCACAGTAAGAAAGAGAGAAGATCTTGCAAGGATCATTAAAAATGCTTTTTACATAGCAAGAACCGGAAAGCCAGGTCCTGTAGTTGTTGATATTCCTAAGGATATACAGCTTGCCATGGGAAGTGACGAGTATCCTACAGAAGTAAATATCAGAGGTTACAAGCCTTCAGAGGGTGTACATGTTGGACAGATCAAGCGAGCCCTTGCGGAGCTTAAGAATGCAAAGAAGCCTGTGTTCCTCTGCGGCGGCGGAGTCAATATCGCACATGCGAGAAAAGAAATGCAGGAGCTTGCAGAGAAGACCGGTATACCTGTAGTTACTACAATTATGGGTAAGGGTGCTATTCCTACTGACCATCCACTCTATGTCGGTAACATCGGTATGCATGGTAACATGGCATCCAACAAGGCTATCATGGAGAGCGATGTACTTTTCTCCATCGGATGTAGATTTAACGACCGAATAACAGGTACTATAGATACATTTGCCAAGAATGCCAAGATCATACATGTTGATATAGATGCAGCGTCCATATCAAGAAATATAAAGGTAGATATACCTATCGTTGCTGATGCCAAGGTTGCCATATCCAAGATGCTTGAATATGCAGAACCTCTTGATATCAAAGGCTGGGTGGATGACATTATGAATGTCAAGGCTGAGTATCCTATCAACATGAACAGATATGATGGTGTGACCCCTGAGGCTATCATCAGAACCATAAACGATATGTACAGCAATCTCATCGTTACAACTGATGTTGGACAGAATCAGCTCTGGACAACGCAGTACATTGATATAGACGAGAACAAACAGCTCTTAACTTCTGGAGGTCTTGGAACCATGGGTTATGGATTTCCTGCTGCCATAGGCGCAAAGCTTGGCAACATGGATAAAGATGTTATCTGTATATCCGGAGACGGCGGAGTCCAGATGAACATTCAGGAGATGGCTACAGCTGTTGCGCTTGAGCTTCCTGTTACCCTCTGTATACTGAACAACGGCTATCTCGGCAATGTACGCCAGTGGCAGGAGCTGTTCTTCAATAAGAGATACAGCAGTACATGTCTCAGATACAGAAGAAGATGCAACAGAGACTGTCAGAATCCGGATAAATGCTGTCCAAAGTATTCTCCTGACTTTGTAAAACTGGCAGAGAGCTATGATGCAAAGGGCATCAGAGTTACAAAGCCTGAGGAAATCAGGCCGGCATTTGAGGCTGCCAGGGCAAATACAAACGGACCTACAGTTATAGAATTCTTCATCGATCCTACGGCCAACGTATTTCCTATGGTTCCGGGTGGAAAGTCACTGAATGACATGATACTTGACTGCTGATATTGATAAATTGATTTTATATTGGTAATAGAATGTACATATATAGATTTGTATATTATCCAGATGAAAGGGGTATATAGAATGAGCGTAAAGAAGAGATGGATATGCCTGTTCGTAGAGAATGAGGTAGGTGTACTTGCAAGAATTTCAGGTTTGTTTTCAAGCAAATCATACAATATAGATACTATAACCGTTGGAGTAACCGAGGATGAGACAATATCCAGAATGACCATCGGTTTCACCAGTGATGACAGGACATTTGAGCAGGTGAAAAAGCAGCTCAATAGAAGTGTTGAGGTTATCAAGGTCGTCGACTACACAGATATTGCAATCCACAACAACGAGATCTTATATGTCAAGGTCAATAGCTGCTCAAATGAAGATAAGGACGAGGTGTTCCGAATTGCAAATGCATTTGGCTACAAGATCACTGACTACAATAAGAAATCAGTGCTTGTTGAGTGTGTTCAGACTGATGCAAAGAACGACAATGCAATAAAACTGTTCAAAGAGAGTTTTCCTAACAGAATAGAGGTTGTAAGAGGCGGAAGTGTTGCAGTTGAAGCGATAAGCATGTCGGACAGATAGTATGACCAGAAAATAACTGTCACAATGATATTGTTGAAAAAATAGTCTGTAAAAAGATTATGAAAGGATCCGTAAAATGAAATTTGTTATACAGCGTGTAAATCACGCATCAGTAGAGGTGGATGGCAAAGTGATCGGCAGCATACAGAAAGGTTTTCTGGTTTTTGTCGGAGTATACGATTCGGATACCAAAGAGATTGCTGACAAGATGATAAACAAGCTTGTGAAGATGAGGATATTTGCCGACGAAAATGGCAAGACAAATCTTGACATAAACAGAGTAAACGGCCAACTCCTGATCGTTTCACAGTTTACCTTGTGCGCAGACTGCCGGAAGGGCAACAGACCATCATTTACTGGTGCAGGAGCGCCTGATATGGCCAATGAGATGTATGAGTATATAATTGAAAGATGCCGTGAGTTTGTTCCTGTGGTGGAACATGGAGAATTTGGTGCAGATATGAAAGTGGATCTGTCCAATGATGGGCCATTTACCATATTACTTGACAGTAATGAATTGTAATATATCCATGATTTGCCGAAAAAATTGTAATATATTGGGAAAATTTTATAAAATCCAACAATATTGTTGAAAAAATGAATATTTGTTAATATAATTACAAGTGGAGTTTCTATATGCAAAGGATAATATTATAGAGAGAACTAATACTGAAAAGGAGAACTATACAATGACAAAGGATCAGATTGAATCTAAAACCTTTAAAAAAGGACTTTTTGGATATAATAAGGATGAGGTTAACAGCTTCCTGCGCTCAGTTGCAGAAGATTATGCAGAACTTGAGACAAAGTATGCAGCTCTTGAGTCAGAGAACGAAGTGTCAAAGAAGAACCTTATGGAGAACAGCGTAAAGATTTATGAGCTTGAGAAGCAGCTCGAGCAGGCTGCTCCTGGTTCCAAGAAGGAAGCCAACGCAGCAAATGCTGAGGCTAACAAGATAATAAACGACGCTAAGAAGAAGGCTAACGAGGTTATCGCAAATGCAAAGGCTGAGCTTGCCAAGCTCAAGGAAGAGATGGAGACACTCAAGAGCGGATCAAGTGCAAAGGTTGCTGAGGCTGCAAATAAGGTTGAAGCTGCAGTTGAGGCGGATCCTATAACAAAGCTTAAGATGAAGTCGCAGGGCGGAGATGCACCTCAGAAGCTCAAGATGACACCAAAGGCTGCTCCAGAGGCAGAGCCAAAGCCGGCAGCATTCACAGGTAAGAGTGCTCAGGCTGCTCAGGAGGAAGAAGAGGAAGAACTTATTGTTGGTGAAGTAGAAGAAGGAGTAAAGCGTAATCAGGTACTTATCGGAGATGGCGATGAGGATGCAGACTTCGAGTTCTTATAAGATTGGGTGTTTATATGACGTATAAAGAATGCGTGGAGTGTATCGACGGCGTTCTCAGTTCTTTGGAATTGGCGGATATTGATGATTGTTGTCTTCAGTTCAATGTTATCGGCAATGATAGTGGGGTGTTCTACATAGATATAAGGGATCATGTTGCCAGATTAACAGAGAATTCGGACAGGGAGTATAAGGTTAAATATGTATTTACAGTTCCAGTTCTTTCAAGACTTTTGAGAAGAGTTGTCGATCCGATGTATGCGTATACTACAAGTAAATATAAGATGATGGGAGATGTGTCTTTGGGAAGATGCATACTCGTCAAACTCTGCGAGGCTTCGGCCTGACAGATAAATAAAGAAAACCGGTGGTATCATGATAGATCCGCCGGTTTTCTTTTGTTGTATAAGCACAGCACGTGTAATTGTATAAGCGCGCAGGCTTAAAATGTATTTTTTACAGAAGATCAGCAACTTCTTTGAGAAGTCTCTCTGTCTTATCCCATCCAAGACAAGGATCTGTGATAGACTTACCATAGCATCCACCATCTACTGGCTGGTTGCCATCCTCAATATAACTCTCAACCATAACACCCTTTACAAGATTCTTGATCTCAGAATCGTAATTCCTGCTGTGGATTATCTCTTTGACAATTCTTGGCTGTTCAATAAATTTCTTGCCAGAATTATTGTGGTTGGCATCAACTATACATGCATGATTTACGAGGTTGAACTTCTTGTATGTGTCAGCAAGGAGCCTGAGATCCTCATAGTGATAATTGGATATAGACTGTCCATGCTTATTCAGTGCACCTCTCAATATACAATGTGTCAAAGGATTTCCGTCTGTATGTGCCTCCCATCCAGAATAGAGGAATGTGTGGTGATGCTGTCCTGCTATACAGGAATTCATCATAACGTTGTAGTCACCACTTGTAGGATTCTTCATACCTACAGGAACATCCATTCCACTTGCGGTAAGTCTGTGCTGCTGATCCTCAACAGAACGTGCGCCTATGGCAACGTAAGAGAGGATATCATCTACATACTGCCAGTTTTCTGAATAAAGCATCTCATCAGCAGCGGTGAGTCCTGTCTCCCTGATAGCTCTTATATGCATTTTTCTGATGGCGTAAAGACCCTCGAGCATGTCTGATGCCTTTGTAGGATCAGGCTGATGGAGCATTCCTTTGTAACCATCACCAGTAGTTCTTGGCTTGTTAGTATATATACGTGGAATGACCAGTATCTTATCCTTAACTTCATCTGCAACCTTTGCAAGACGATTCTGATAATCGCAAACAGCATCCTCATTATCTGCTGAACAAGGTCCGATGATAAATATAAATCGGTCATCATCGCCTACGAAAATTTTTCTGATCTCTTCATCTCTTCTGGCTTTGATGGCTTTCAACTCGCTTGAAAGAGGGTATAGTTCCTTGATCTCATCGCCAGTTGGTACTCGTTTAACTAATTTCATACTCATGAAACATGTCCTCCTTTTTTCTAGCCATTGATTATATCAGAAAAACTTTACAAAATAAAGAAAATAATACTATATTGGTGGGATAAAAAGTCATATTGCCGGATAAATGCATAATATAATATATAAACAGAAACTGAAAGAGGAGTTGTATGCTGCATTTTCCGGATAGAAAAAAGATGGGCAGGAAGAAAAATATCAGAAGATTATCTGTTATAACGGTACTCATCTTTATCATATTTGCAAACACAATGAGTACGAATCTTATGGTATATGCAGAGGAACAGACAGAGACTCAGGCGGCAGACCAGACAGAAGTTCTGGAGGTGGAATCTCCAAGCTGTATACTCGTTGAGGCATCCACAGGTCAGGTGTTATTTGAAAAAAACTGTGATGAAGCCATGGCTCCGGCTTCGGTTACAAAGGTTATGACGCTTCTTCTGGCTTTTGAGGCGATAGGGGCCGGACAAATGACTCTTGATGATATTGTAACTGTGAGTGAACATGCTGCGTCCATGGGCGGATCGCAATGCTTCTTTGAGGCAGGAGAAGAACAGACTGTTGAAGATATGATAAAGTGTATTATAATTGCATCCGGAAACGATGCGGCTGTTGCCATGGCGGAAAAGGTTGCCGGAAGCGAAGAAGCGTTTGTGAAAAAGATGAATGAGAGGGCTGCTGAGCTGGGGATGACAAATGCAAGTTTCAAAAATGCGTGTGGCTTGGATGCGGATGGACATAAAATGTCAGCACGGGATATCTCCATAATGTCCAGAGAACTCATAACAAAATATCCTGCCATATTTGATTATTCAGGCATATGGATGGATTCGATCATACATAAAACACGAAGGGGCGAGAGTCAGTTTGATCTCGTCAACACAAATAAATTTTTGAATATGTATACAGGAGCAACCGGCCTTAAGACAGGTTTCACAAATACCGCAAAATATTGCATGTCGGCGACTGCTGAGAGGGACGGCATACAGCTTATTGCTGTCATCATGGGAGCTGATACAAAGGATATCAGAAACAAAGACGCCTGCAGGCTGCTTGATTATGGATATTCGATGTGCCAGAAATATACAGATCTGAATATTCTTCAGGAAAAAGAGATTTCCATAGACAATGGCACCGAAAGTTGTGTTACAATTAAGACCGACTCACAATTCACCGGGATCTTGCTTGCGGGAGAACACGCGGAGGATGTGAAGAAGAAACTGGAGATGAGAGATCCACTGACTGCCCCGGTTGACAGTGGTGAAGAGCTTGGAAAGATGAGCTATTATATTGGCGAGAGGTGCATCGGTTCAGTGCCGATATATGCGGCGGAGAAGGTTGATTCCATGAGTATGAAGTACGCTTTCGTTAAAGTGCTCAAGTTACAATTTACATATTGAGGTTAAATACATGAAGATTTTTTTAGTTGTAGTTATCGTACTATGCATTATAACGCTTGTTAATGTTTTGATAGAGAGTTACCGCGAAAACAGAAGAATCTCGTTTTCAAATTATCAACTGCATGACAGGAGAATAAGAAAAAAAGCCCGGATAGTCATGATATCAGATCTCCACAATGCGGAATTTGGAAAGGACAACGAGAAGCTTATAAGCTGTATAGAAAAGATCAATCCGGATTTCATACTGGTGGCGGGGGATATAATAGTCGGAAAGCCGGGACTTACAGTAGATATAGGTATACATTTTCTGAATGAACTTGGCAAGCGTTTTCCTGTGTATATGGGAAAAGGAAATCATGAGATGCGCGTATCCATATATGAAAAATATGGTGATATGTGGAACAGGTTATATGAAGGAACAAAAGATAACATCACCTGGCTTATAAATGAAAGTGTTCATCTTGATGAATACAATGTCACGATATACGGACTTGACATGAAGACGGAATATTACAGAAGATTCAAAAAGCTCGATATGGATGAAGAGTATCTGCTGAATGAACTTCCACCGATAAGCAGATCCGATTACAATATACTTATAGGACATGATCCCGATTATTTTGAAGAATATTCCCGATGGGGCGCTGATCTTACTGTATCCGGCCATGTACATGGTGGACTTGTGATCCTGCCATTTCTCGGAGGCGTGATATCGCCTATGATCAGACTGTTTCCAAAGTACTATAAGGGGTTATATTCCTGCGATGGACATAATATGATAGTCTGTGCAGGACTCGGACTTCACACTATCCGAATCAGAGTTAATAACGAACCGGATCTGGTGACCATCAATTTGTCCAGATAACAGTGCGTTAGCCTCTTATATTTAAACATAATTAAGTGTTGAATTATAGTAATATAGCATATAATATTATGTATGTTGGATGTAAGTTCGCATGGAATTATGTGTGAAGGGGAAGAGCGTGATTTTATGAACAATAACACAGATGATAACAATATAGATAAAGATAATGTGAACACTGATGCCGCTGAAGAGATAGTTGCTGAAGAGACAATATTCGGGGGGACAGAGACCAAACCGGAGACTGCGGCATCGGATGCAGCCATTCCCGATGGAGCAGGGATACCGATATTCCCAGATAATGAAGCTTCTGATGAAGCGGACGAACCGGATGACAAGTCTGCAAAAAAGACTCATAGAGCTTTGAAGATCACAGCGGCTATATTTGGAGCGGTGGTCGTATGTACATATATAGTTATATCGATATGGTTCATGTTCCATTACAACTACAAGACATACATCAATGATATAGACTATTCGTTTTACTCACTTGATGATGTCGATGCATACATAGAGAGTTACATACAGGATTATTCCCTCACACTCAAGCTCAGGGGCGGTGAGGAACATGTCATAAAACCAGAAGATATATCGCTTGATATAAAGCCGAATATAACAGCCAAGAAGATCATAAGCGAACAAAATGGTTTTCTCTGGCCTTATTACATGCTAAAGAGAAAAGATTATGACCTTTACTATTCAGCGTCGTATGACAAGGATGCTCTCGAGAAGCTTTTGAAGAGCTATGACAGTCTTGACGAGTCCAAGATGGAGAAACCGGAAGATGCCTATGTTACGATCAAGGATGGAGAATCAACAATTATTCCTGATTCTGAAGGAAATTATCTTGATTTTGACAGATTATGCTGTATAATAGATGAGGCGATTGTTAAAGGTGAATCCGTGCTTGATGTATCGGAAAGTGACGCATACGAGAGTCCTGAGCTCACAGCCGACAGTGAAGAGATAGTAAATGAGCAGAAGGATCTTGCAAAGATCCTTGAGATGACCATTACATATGAGATTGATCAGGTGTCATGGAAGCTTACCAGCAAGGAATATGGCGACTGGATCAGCAACGTAAAAGGAAAATGGAAATTCTCAGAAGACAAGGTGCGTGAGTATGTCGAGAATATCGCAAGCAGATACGATACATACGGTGTGCCGAGGAATTTCAGAACTCATAATGGTGATGTCATCACTCTGGCGAATACCTGGTATGGCTGGATGATCGATGTGGACGGTGAGACAGAAGAGCTCATGAAGCTTCTTGAAGCCGGAGAGTCCACAACACATACACCGCCGTTTGACTGCTACGCTGCAGTTTATCACGATGGCGGCGATGATATCGGTGATTCATATATCGAATGTGATTTTGGCCAGCAGCATGTATATGCATATGTAGACGGCAATCTTGTGTGGGATTCCGACTGCGTAACCGGAAGCCTTGCAAACAATGGCAAATACAGAACACCTGAAGGTGTATATACGATCCTGTATAAGAAGACACCTGCTGTGCTTATCGGCGATGACTATGAGACTCCTGTAACATACTGGATGCCATTCATAGGCGAGCTGGGAATCGGATTCCATGATGCATCGTGGAGAAGTTCATTCGGCGGTGATATATACAAGAACAGCGGATCCCATGGATGTGTAAATCTTCCTGTATCCGCGGCAGAACAGTTGTTTAATATAGTATATGACGGAATGCCTGTCATCTGCTATTATTAAAGTGTAATTGGAGACGTACCCAAGAGGTTGAAGGGTCCGCACTCGAAATGCGGTAGGTCGGGCAACCGGCGCGAGGGTTCAAATCCCTCCGTCTCCGTTATAATTTATATAGATCCTGGTCAGGAATAATATCCTGACCTTGTTTTGTATTATGGGGGTGATGATTTGGTAACATACGATCAGTTGACGGAGGCTGCCTCGTATTTGAGACATGCGATAGGAGATGTTCCTGATATAGCCTTTATCCTGGGCAGTGGTCTGGGACATATGGCGGACGTTATTGAGAACCCTGTGTATGTGGATTACGGAGATATTCCACATTTTCCTGTATCTACAGTAGCAGGACACAGAGGCCGCTTCGTATACGGATGTATCCACGGGAAAAAGGTCCTTATCATGCAGGGACGGGTCCATTATTATGAAGGATACGATATGAGCCAGGTTGTCATGCCTGTCCGTGTCATAGGGCTGCTTGGTGTAGATAAACTTCTGCTCACAAATGCTGCAGGCGGAATATCTGAGAAGCTTGAGCCGGGCGATATCATGATGATAAGTGATCACATTTCAACATTTGTACCATCGCCACTCATTTGCAGTTACTACAATAAATTGGGTGTGAGATTTCCCGATATGACACATGTCTACGATGTGGAGCTGAATAGCTATATCAGAGAAGCATTTGCTGAAAATGATATTGATTTCAGGTCGGGTGTATATATTCAGGTCACCGGTCCTCAGTATGAGACTCCTGCAGAGATAAGAATGTTTGCGGGAATGGGGGCAGATGCAGTTGGAATGAGCACTGTATGTGAAGCCATAGCTGCAAGACATATGGAAATGCGTGTCGCAGGTCTTTCCTCAATATGCAACAAAGCTGCAGGCCTCGGCGGAGAGCTTTCGCACGAGGAGATCATTGCGGCGGGCGATGAAGCGTCAGGAAGACTTGTTCGTATCATAGACTCATTTATACAGAAAATATAATTATGGAGATCATATATGGATGTAATATTGTACACTGATGGATCTGCCAGAGGCAATCCAAATGGACCTGGTGGATATGGCGCTGTTCTTCAGTTTATCGATGCAAAGGGACAGCTTCATGAGAGAGAATACAGCCAGGGATATATAAAGACAACAAACAATAGAATGGAGCTTATGGCGGCGATAGTCGGGCTTGAGGCTCTTATAAAGCCATGTAATGTGAAATTGTATTCAGATTCACAGTATCTGTGCAACGCATTTAACCAGCACTGGATAGAGGGCTGGATCAAAAAAGGATGGAAGCGCGGCAAGAATGAACCGGTCAAAAACCGGGATTTGTGGGAACGTCTGCTTGCAGCAAAAGCACCACACAACGTGGAATTCCTGTGGGTCAAGGGTCATGCCGGCAACCCTGGAAATGAGAGATGTGACATGCTTGCAACAGCAGCCGCAGACGGCGATGGAAAAATAACTGATGAAGGCCTGGATCAGGCCTGAGTACGAGGAGATAAGACATGAAAAAGACAGATTTCAGAAAACTGTTTGATGATAAGATACTTATACTTGATGGAGCCACAGGAACAAATCTTATGAATGCAGGCATGCCTCTTGGCGTGTGCCCCGAGAAATGGATACTTGAACATCCACAGATAATGTTTGACCTCCAGGTTGCATATCTGAACGCCGGCACAGATATTCTGTATGCTCCAACCTTTACATGTAACAGGATAAAACTCAACGAGTATGGGCTTGCCGATGACCTTGAGGACATGAACAGAAGACTTGTAAAATTGTCTAAGGAAGCGGTCAAGGCTGTAGGCCATGGCCTTGTGGCGGGCGATATCACCATGACCGGCGAGATGCTCTATCCTATGGGAAAACTGAAGTTTGAAGAGCTGGTCGACGTGTATAAGGAACAGATAAAGGTCATAGACGAGAGTGGTTGTGACCTGCTTGTGGTCGAGACCATGATGAGCCTCGCTGAGACCAGAGCTGCGGTTATTGCGGCAAATGAAGTGTCAGATCTCCCTATAATCGCCAGCCTTACATTCAACGAGGATGGACGTACCCTGTATGGAACCGATCCTGTGACAGCAGTAAATGTTCTTCAGAATCTTGGAGTGGCAGCTATAGGTGTAAACTGTTCCACAGGCCCTGATAAGATGGTCGAGCTTGTTAGACAGATGAAGAGCATCGCATTTATCCCTGTATTTGCAAAGCCGAACGCCGGAATGCCGGAGCTTGTAAATGATAAAAGCGTATATCGGATGACCCCTGAGGAATTTGCTGAAGATATGAAGATGATAATCGAGGCCGGGGCCGGAATGGTTGGTGGCTGTTGCGGTACGAGACCTGAACACATAAAGGCTCTTGCTGATATGGCTTCCAAGATGCCTGTTCCTGAGATAAGTTCAGAGCATGTCAGATGTATATCATCTGAGCGTTCATCTCTCATAATAGATCTGGATGCTCCGTTTAAGGTTGTTGGAGAGAGAATCAACCCGACTGGAAAGAAGAAGCTTCAGGCTGAACTCAGGGAGGGATCTCTTGAGCTTGTCATGAATATGGCCGAAGAGCAGGTAGATAAAGGCGCTTCAATACTTGATATCAATGTCGGTATGAATGGTATCGATGAGAGAGATATGATGCTTAAGGTAGTATATCAGGTATCGCAGGCTGTAAACCTTCCGTTATGCCTTGATTCCAGCTCACCAGAGGTACTTGAGGCGGCACTTCGTATCTATCCGGGACGTGCGCTTGTCAATTCAGTATCCCTTGAGAAGGTGAAGATGGAAGAGATACTGCCTCTTGTAAAGAAGTACGGAGCTATGTTTATTCTTCTTCCTCTGTCGGATAAGGGGCTTCCGGAGAGTCCACAGGAGAAGGAGGACATAATCAACACGGTGCTTGGCACTGCGTATGAGATGGGATTTACGAAGAATGATGTGGTTGTGGACGGACTTGTTGCAACGGTCGGTGCCCAGAAGGACGCTGCCATCAACTGCCTGAAAACCATAAACTACTGTTATAACAACGGACTTGCAACCATCTGTGGTCTGTCCAACATTTCATTTGGACTTCCTGAGAGAATGTTTGTAAATACAGCATTCCTCACCATGGCTATCTCTCGTGGACTTACGATGGCTATAGCAAATCCATCCCAGACCATGCTTATGAATGCTGCATTTGCTTCTGATATGCTGCTTTTCAAGGAGGAGAGCGATGTCCGTTATATTGAGAATGTCAAACCTCTTGAGCTTGCCTCACCGGGAGCGGGTGCATCCGGCGGCAAAGCAGGATCTGATCTGGAAGGAAAAAGTCAGATTTATATAGATGTTCTCAAAGGAAATAAGAGGACCATACTTGACGATGTACATGCTGTGCTTGACAGCGGAGCTGATCCCCAGTCCATCATAGATAACGATCTGATAGGTGCGATAAATGAGGTTGGACGACTCTTCGAGAAGAAAAAATATTTCCTGCCACAGCTCATATCAAGTGCTGAGACCATGGAGATGGCGATAGGTGTTATAAGTCCACTTGTTCTGAAGGACAAGGACAGCTCTGATATGCCTACCATAGTCGTGGCGACAGTTGAGGGCGATATACATGATATAGGTAAGAACCTCGTGGTTCTTATGCTCAGAAACTATGGATTTAATGTTATAGATCTCGGCAAGGATGTTCCTTGTGATGTGATAATACAAGCGGCAAAGGATAACAACGCCAGCATAATCGGACTGTCAGCCCTCATGACAACCACCATGGTCAAGATGAAGGATGTTGTTGAAGCTGTGAAGGAGAATGGCCTGGACAGTAAAGTTGTTATAGGCGGTGCAGTTATAACCGAGAGCTACGCCGAGGAGATCGGTGCGGATGGATATTCCGAGGATGCGGCAAACTGCGTGGTTGTAGTCAAGAATCTTCTGGGCATAGAGTAAATATTTGGAAAAATCCGGATATCTCACTATAAGTTTTGGGGTATTTGTAAATACACAACAAAAATTATCAGAAATAACAGATAAAAATAATTACAAAATTCACGTTATAAATTGACATTAAAGTGGTTTATAACTATAATAATTTAGTACATTTTAAAGAGACGAGTTGAAAGGTGGTACATATAGATGGGTAATATTGTTTTGTCACTGCTTGTTGACAACACATCGGGAGTTTTGAGCAGAGTGTCAGGACTGTTCAGTAGAAGAGGTTATAACATTGACAGTGTGACAGTAGGAGAGACTGAGAATCCCGCTTATTCCAGAATGACTGTTGCAGTTAGCGGCGATGAAGCCAGCCTTATCCAGATCAAGAAACAGCTCAACAAGCTTGAGGATGTAGTGGATATAGTGGAGCTTGAGCCTGGCAAGTCTGTATGCAGAGAGCTCGTTCTTGTCAAGGTTAAAGCGAATCCGTCCGAGAGAAAGGATATTATCTCAGTTGCAGATATTTTCAGAGCAAATATAGTTGACGTTTCAAAAGATTCGGTTATTATAGAACTTACGGGAACAACAACCAAGTGTGAGGCGTTCCTCAGACTGCTCGATGGACATGAGATAGTTGAGCTTGTACGCACAGGTCTCACAGGTCTCATCAGAGGTTAATACGTTTTTAATTATCCAAGTGGTAGTTAATATATAAGTCATTTTATACATATTTAGGAGGATTAAAGAAATGGCAGAAGCAAAGATTTATTATCAGCAGGATTGCAATCTTTCATTACTTGATGGAAAGACAATCGCAATCATAGGATATGGTAGTCAGGGTCATGCACATGCCCTCAACGCTAAGGAGTCAGGATGCAATGTCATCATCGGTCTTTACGAGGGAAGCAAGTCATGGGCTAAGGCTGAGGCACAGGGATTTAAGGTATACACAGCCGCTGAGGCTGCAAAGCAGGCTGATATAATTATGATTCTTATCAACGATGAGTTACAGGCAGATATGTACAAGAAGGATATCGAGCCAAACCTTGAGCCAGGTAACATGCTTATGTTCGCTCATGGTTTCAACATTCACTTCGGTTGTATCAAGCCACCAAAGGATGTTGACGTAACAATGATTGCTCCAAAGGCACCTGGACACACAGTACGTTCAGAGTACCAGGCAGGAAAGGGTACACCTTGTCTTGTTGCTGTAGAGCAGGATGCTACAGGTAAGGCACTTGACCTTGCACTTGCATATGCACTTGCAATCGGTGGAGCAAGAGCCGGCGTTCTTGAGACAACATTCAGAACAGAGACAGAGACAGACCTCTTCGGTGAGCAGGCAGTCCTTTGTGGTGGTGTTTGTGCACTTATGCAGGCTGGTTTCGAGACACTTTGCGAGGCTGGTTATGATCCAAGAAACGCATACTTCGAGTGTATCCATGAGATGAAGCTTATCGTAGACCTTATCTACCAGTCAGGATTCGCTGGAATGAGATATTCAATCTCTAACACAGCAGAGTACGGTGACTATATAACAGGTCCTAAGATCGTTACAGCAGAGACAAAGAAGGCTATGAAGCAGATCCTTAAGGACATCCAGGATGGTTCATTTGCTAAGGAGTTCCTCCTTGACATGTCACCAGCAGGACGTCAGGTTCACTTCAAGGCTATGAGAAAGCTTGCTTCAGAGCATCCATCAGAGAAGGTTGGAGAGCAGATCAGAGCACTTTATAGCTGGAACAACGAGTCAGACAAGCTTATCAACAACTAATTTCTGGTTATATATTTAAACGTATACACTTTACCCGGTAATTACTGCATGCAGTGGTTGCCGGGTATTTTTTTTGAGGGCCGTATCCGCACTGGATACAGGCAGCCGCTATGATAACCAGTGCAGCAACACCTCATTTTACTTTGAATGGATTTTGTGATAGTATATATAAAGTATTGCGTTAGATTTGGAGGCGTATCGATATGGGTAAGCAGCTTACAAAAAAAGACATCGAAAAGATGGAACAGGAGATCGAATATAGAAAATGTGTAGTCAGGAAGGAGAAGCTTGAAGCCGTAAAGGAGGCCAGAGCTCAGGGGGATCTCAGTGAGAATTTCGAATATTATGCAGCAAAGAAAGACAAGAATGCCAATGAGCGAAGAATCAGATATCTGGACAGGCTTGTCAGGACTGCAGATATAATAGATGATACTTCAGCAGACGATGAGGTTGGAATTGATAACACGGTAACCGTTTATTTTGAGGATGACGACGAGGAGGAAACATACAGAGTTGTCACAAGCGTTCGTGCTGATGTGCTTGACGGAAGGGTGAGCAACGTATCACCTATAGGCAGGGCGATCATGGGACACAAGGTTGGCGACAGAGTCCAGGTCGTTCCAGAGAAGGGTGAACCGTATTATCTAGTCATAAGAAAGATTGAAAACACACAGGATGATGGATCATTTGAGATTAACTAGGTGGATCATATGAATTGTTTGGAAGCACAGTCAAAGATAATGGCGTTTATTGAGAATAAACTCCCTGACGATGAACTCAGAGAGTTTATTAAGCATGTCAGATCATGCAAAAACTGCTATGAAGAGCTGGATATCTATTACACGCTTATAGTTGGTATGAAACAACTGGACGAGTCTGATAATATATCTACAGATTTTAAGAATGCCCTGGATAAGCATCTTGAGGAAGAGATGAACAGACTTACCACGGTAAAGAGAATAGCAAATTCCACGATACTGGTCGGAATTGCAGCCGTTGTTGCCGGACTTATATGGCTGTACAGCGGTGCTCTTGACAAGGTCTACAACTATGAACAGAATTCCAAACTCAGTGAGCAACCTGAATACTATTATGCTGAATTCTTTGGCTCAAGACTTTTGGACGATTCCCGCTATGATCTCAGTGATATCGACAGATATTACGAAGAACAAAACAAAGTCAGGGATGAAAGTACGGAATTTATGCAGAATATCAAAAAATATAATGCAAATCATAAGGGTATCGAATAGTCAGAATACTCTATGGTGAGCGGTAAATAAGAGGAGGTTTTCATGCCAGATACAGGTAAAAAGATATTGATAATAGATGGACACAGCATACTTAACAGAGCTTTTTACGGGCTTCCGGATCTCACCAACTATGAGGGACTTCACACGAATGCTGTCCTCGGTTTTCTTAATATTATATTCAGGATAATCGACGAAGAGAATCCGACAAATGTATGCGTGGCATTTGACGTTAAACAGCCTACATTCAGACATCTTGTGTACAAAGAGTATAAGGGCACAAGAAAGCCTATGCCGGATGAACTGCGGGAGCAGGTACCACTCATAAAAGAAGTCTTGACAGCGATGAACGTCACCATAGTTGAGAAGGGTGGTTATGAGGCTGATGACATTATAGGAACATTGTCAAGAGTTGCAGATTCTGCCGGATACAAAGTCGTGATAGTATCGGGTGACAGGGATCTTCTGCAGCTTGCAACAGACAATATCCTCGTCCGTATTCCGAAGACAAAAGCAGGTGGAACCACGATAGAGAACTATTACGCAGATGATGTGAAGGATCTCTACGGAGTTACACCAGTCCAGTTTATAGATATGAAGGGACTTATGGGAGATACGTCAGATAACATCCCAGGGGTTCCCGGAATAGGCGAGAAGACCGCATCCAAGATCATTCAGCAGTGGGGATCTGTGGCCGGAGCTCTTGAACATATAGACGAGATCAAACCTCCTAAAGCCCAGAAAAATCTTGCGGAGTTCTCAGAACAGGCAATAATGTCCAGGGAGCTTGCAGCGATCAAGCTTGACTGTGAACTGGATTTCAAGCTTGAGGATACCACATATGAGAACGCGTTTAATGACAGTTCATACAACATTTTCAAAAGGCTGGAATTCAAGAGTCTCTTAAAGAAGTTTGACAACAAGCAGACCGTAAGTGAACTGAAACCGGATATAACAGTGGTAAATTCTACAGCCGACTTTACTTATATCGAGGATGCTGCAAAGAAATCAGAAGCTGTCGGTGTATACGTTGCCCACAGTGATGACATGATGCTCGGCATAGCCGTTGCCTGTGATTCAAAGAATGTGTATGTGATAAACTGTTCATCGGGTATAGATCCTGATGAGGCAGTCAAATTCATATACGATTTGAAGAATGCCGGAATCATCATATGCATGGAGGATCTTAAGAGCGCGCTGAAATATGTAGATTTTCATGAATGTGACACAAATGTACTTGATATAGGAGTGGCAGCATATCTCCTTAATCCGATGGAGGATTCATACGATTACGATGATGTCGCAAAGGAATATCTTGGCAACATACTTCCTTCTGAGAAGGAACTCATCGGCAAAGATGAATTGAATATATTTACATTTATAAGTGATAATTTCCTTGAAGTATTTTCGTACAAGGCGGTCGTTCCGCTCCTTGCAAAGGATGTCGTCATGGATAAGCTTGCCAAAGAAGGCATGCTCGAATTGTACAATAAGGTTGAGCTCCCTACCGTTTACACCTTATACGACATGGAAAAACGCGGAATAAGAGTCGACAAGACAGAACTTGAGGAATATAGCAAAAAACTTGAGAAGAGGATTCAGGAGCTTCACGATTCGATAATCGGTTACGCAGGAAAAGAGTTCAATATCAATTCTCCGAAGCAGCTTGGACCTATCCTTTTTGAAGATATGGGAATACCTGGTGGCAAGAAGACCAAGACAGGTTATTCTACAAGTGTAGATGTACTTGAGAAGGTCAAGAACGAACATCCGATCATAGGGGATATTCTGGAATACAGACAGCTCACAAAGCTTAATTCCACATATGCAGTGGGGCTTGTAAATTATATATCAGATGACGGACGTATCCATGGAACATTTAACCAGACCATCACGGCAACTGGAAGAATCAGTTCCACGGAGCCAAATCTTCAAAATATACCTATGAAGCTGGAGCTTGGAAGACTTATAAGAAAGGCATTTATCCCTAAGGAAGGATATGTATTTGTAGATGCTGATTACTCCCAGGTTGAGCTCCGTGTGCTTGCCCATCTGTCAGGAGATGAGGTTATGAAGAACGCTTTCCTTAACAACGTGGACATACACGCCACAACCGCATCCGAAGTGTTTGAGGTTCCTATCGATGAGGTTACATCTCTTCAGAGACGGCATGCAAAGGCTGTCAACTTCGGAATCGTGTACGGAATCAGCGCATTTGGTCTGAGTGAGGATCTGGGTATATCCAGAAAAGAGGCTTCCGATTTCATTGCAAAGTATTACGACACCTATAAGAGTATAAAAGCGTATTTGGATGAACAGGTAGCCCACGCAAAGGAAAAAGGCTATGTGACGACTATGTTCGGAAGGATCAGGCCTATCCCTGAGCTGAAGTCATCCAACTTTATGCAGAGGAGTTTTGGCGAGAGGGTTGCCATGAATTCGCCTATACAGGGAACCGCTGCGGACATAATCAAGATCGCCATGGTGAGAGTTAACATGAAGCTCAAGGAGCTCGGACTGAAGTCACAGCTTATCCTGCAGATACACGATGAGCTTCTTATAGAGGCTGCCGAGGATGAAGTGGACATAGTGAAGAAGCTTCTCGTTGATGAGATGATGCATGCCGCAGATATGACCGTACCTCTTGAGGTGGGCGTTGCATCAGGAAATAACTGGTATGAGGCAAAATAATATGAAGATCATAGGAATAACTGGTGGTATCGGTTCTGGAAAAACCGCTGTGCTTGATATAATGCAGCGAGACTACGGAGCATTCATTATGGAGGCCGACGCCCTGGCTCACAGACTCATGGAACCGGGACAGATATCATACAATGACATAGTGGAACACTTTGGAAGAGATATTCTTGATGAAGACAGCAGGATCGACAGAGCAAAACTTTCAGCGGTCGTTTTCAGCGATCAGAAGCAGCTCGATATCCTCAATTCCATAACCCACCCAAATGTAAAAAAGGCCATTCTTGAATCCATGGAGGAGCAGAAAAAGTCAGGATGCAGACTATACGTTCTTGAAGCTGCACTGCTTATCCAGGATGGGTATTTGGACATCTGCGATGAGATGTGGTATGTCTATGCAGACGTTTCAAAACGAATTGAACGTTTGTGCGCTTATCGCGGATTTACCGATGAAAAAGCAAGAAAAGTCATCGCTTCGCAGGAGCCTGACAGCTATTATGAGAAAAATTGTTCAAAAAAGATAGACAATTCAGGCAATTTAGAAAAATTGAGAAACCAGCTTAAGCTGGCGATGGGAATTGAGTGTTAGATTTTTTTAGTTATTATCACGGATTGTACGGATAAAAAGACAATTTTTTTGGCTATTTCTATTGAGAATAATGGGGCAATGAGTTAAACTTTAACTATGTGTGTTTTCATTATTTCAAAGGGGGAAATAAACATGAAGTTTATTGATCAGTTAAAAGAAAAAGCCAAACAGAATAAGAAAACGATCGTACTGCCTGAGACATCAGACATGAGAACAATCGAGGCAGCCGGCAAGGTATTGGCAGAGGGCATTGCGAACATTATCCTGGTTGGAGACAAGGAAGATATCATGAGCAGAGCTGGTGATATCGATCTCAGCGGAGCATCATTTGTTGACCCTAAGAATTATGAGAAATTTGATGAATACGTGGATGCTTTTGTAGAGATGAGAAGAAAGAAGGGCATGACCGAGGCAAGAGCCAAGGAACTGCTTTTAACAAACCCATTATATTTTGGATGTATGATGGTTAAGCAGGATGATGCAGACGGTATGGTTGCCGGTGCGATCAACGCATCAGCAGATGTGCTCCGTGCAGCACTTCAGACACTGAAGACTGCTCCGGGAACAAGAATCGTATCAGCATTCTTCCTGGTTGTAGTTCCAGATTGTCAGTATGGTGCCAATGGAACATTTGTATTTGCAGATGCAGGACTCAATCAGAGCCCGTCAGCGTCAGAGCTTGCAGATATCGCAGAGCAGTCAGCGAAGTCATTTGAACTTCTGGTTGATGAGACACCTGTTGTGGCTATGCTGTCACATTCAACAAAGGGAAGCGCAAAGCATCCTGACGTTGACAAGGTTATTGAAGCTACAGAGATCGTTAACGCTGAGTTCCCTGACCTTCTGTGTGATGGTGAGCTTCAGTCAGATGCAGCACTCGTTCCTGAGGTTGCAGCATCAAAGGCACCTGGAAGCAAGGTTGCAGGACATGCGAATGTTCTTGTGTTCCCTGATCTTGATGCAGCGAACATCGGATACAAGCTTGTACAGAGACTCGCAAAGGCTGATGCATATGGTCCTGTTACACAGGGTATTGCAAAGCCTGTAAACGACCTGTCAAGAGGCTGTGTTGCAGACGATATAGTTGGAGTTGTTGCCATAACAGCTATCCAGGCTCAGGCTCAGGAGGACGGCAGAATGAAGGTAACTCCAAAAGAGAGATAGTAAAAGATAATTTTTAAAGATGATTTATTTACACATAAGTTGTGCAGGAGGATTGAAATGAAGGTTCTTGTAATTAATTGTGGTAGTTCATCACTGAAGTATCAGCTTATTGATTCTGATACAGAGGCTGTTATAGCAAAAGGACTGTGTGAGAGGATCGGTATCGACGGAAAGCTCACACATCAGACCATGGGGAAAGATAAGTATACAGTGGATGCCGCTATGCCGGATCACAATGCTGCTGTAAAATTTGTTCTTGACGCTCTTCTTGATACAGATAAGGGAGCTATCGCTTCACTGTCAGAGATCGACGCTGTTGGACACAGAATAGTTCACGGCGGTGAGAAGTTTGCGAATTCAGTGGTTATAACAGACGAAGTAATGGCGGCCATAGAAGAGTGTAATGATCTTGCACCACTTCACAACCCTGCCAACCTCATTGGAATCAGAGCATGTCAGGCACATATGCCGGGTGTTCCTATGGTTGCGGTATTTGATACAGCATTCCACCAGACCATGCCTGATAAAGCATATACATATGCAATACCTTACGAATATTACGAGAATTATAAGATAAGAAGATACGGTTTCCACGGAACAAGCCACAGCTTTGTATCCAAGAGACTGGCAGAGCTTATAGGCAGGGATATCAAAGATACCAAGCTTATCGTATGCCACCTTGGAAACGGATCAAGTATCACAGCAGTTGACGGCGGTAAGTCAGTGGACACTTCCATGGGACTCACACCTCTTGCAGGTCTTCCTATGGGCACAAGAAGCGGTGATATAGATCCTGCGATTCTTGAGTTCATTGCCGGCAAAGAAGGCAAGAGCGTTGAGGAGATAACAACTATTCTTAATAAGAAGTCAGGTGTATCAGGACTTTCGGGCGTATCAAGTGATTTCAGAGATCTTGACGCTGGTATGAAGGAAGGCAATGACAGATGCCGGCTCGCTCTCGATGTATTCTGCTACAGTGTCAAGAAATATATTGGAGCATATGCAGCTGCAATGGGAGGTCTTGATGCGATAGCGTTTACGGCAGGAATCGGAGAGAACAATCCATATGTAAGAAGAGTTTCAACAATGGATCTTTCATTCATGGGTATCGATATAGATGAGACTAAGAACGAGATCCGCGGCGAAGAGCAGAAGATCTCCACTGACGCTTCAAAGGTTCAGGTATGGGTAGTTCCTACAAACGAAGAGCTTGCCATTGCAAGAGAGACTGTAGAGCTTGTTACAAAATAAGTCTTCTGTATAACGACAGGATTCAGTTGACGGAATTGTATAAAAATTTTGCAATATTTTGTTGACAATAAATATCTGTATATGTATAATAGCAGATGTGCGATTTTTAGGAGATATTATGTTAATTGATTTATCTGAGATTTTATCCACTGAGGGATTGACTAAAAGCGTTGAAGTACATGTAGACTTTGATAATTTCCAGTTTAAGGGAATGGACTACCGGATTGGACAGGCAGATGATTTTCAACTGAATCTGTCGAATGACGGCAAGAACAGAGTCAAGGTTACCGGAAGCACTGATGTTGTCATGGAGCTTGTGTGTGACAGATGTCTGGAGGAGTTTGAGAGAACTTTCCATATAGATATCGACACAGTTATTGATACTTCCGTTTTGGATTCTGATAAGGTAGATGAGATAGATGAGTTAAGCTATTTTGAAGACTGTAATATCGATATGGACGCACTGTTGAAAAAGGAACTGATGGGTTTAGTTCCAATACAGATTCTGTGCAGGGATGACTGCAAGGGACTCTGTAAGGTGTGTGGAACGAATCTGAATCATGGTACATGTAACTGTGATGATTTTGTTCCTGATCCGAGATTATCAGTTTTTAATGACATCTTAAAGAATTGAGGAGGTGTGAATAATGTCAATTTGTCCAAAGAATAAGAGCTCAAAGGCTAGAAGAGATAAGAGAAGAGCTAACTGGAAGATGTCTGCACCAGCATTAGTTAAGTGCAGCAAGTGTGGCGAGTTAATGGTTCCACACAGAGTTTGTAAGAACTGCGGTTCATACAACAAGAAAGAGATTATCTCAGTTGCTGAGTAATTTCCAGTTCTCACTCGGTATTTGAGTAGTAGAATAAACAAGACCTTTCTTATTTTTATAATAAGGAAGGTCTTTTTTCGTGCACATATATACATAGCGGTTTGTATATTTGTACTGAAATATTTGACTTTGACAATTCAGAAATATATAATGACCTTGTGCGTTTGCACCTAAAAATAATTATATGGTGGGATATCCCATAATACACGTAAGATAGGAGAGTTTTGATATGGGCGATACAAGAATTGTAGTAGATGCTATGGGCGGAGATTATGCACCGGAGTGGATCATAAGAGGTGCTGTAGAAGCTGTGAACGAAGGGGCAAAGGCTCATATAATTCTCACTGGAAAAGAGGCTGTCATAAAGGGTGAGCTTGCAAAATACACATATGACACCTCCAAGATAGAGATAAAGAACTGTACTGAGGAGATCACATGTCACGATGCACCTGTTCAGGCAATCAGAAGCAAGAAAGACTCATCACTTACAGTTGGAATGAATATGGTGAAAAGCGGTGATGCAGATGCGATAATATCTGCGGGAAGCTCAGGAGCCATACTTGCAGGAGGTCAGCTAATAGTTGGAAGATCTAAAGGTGTTAAGAGATCACCACTTGCGCCTCTCATCCCAACAACAAAAGGATACTCCCTGCTCATAGACTGTGGTGCGAATGTTGATGCAAGACCTGAGCATCTTGTTCAGTTTGCTAAGATGGGCACTGTATATATGGAGAACATAGAGAAGATCAAAAAACCTAGAGTAGCCATTGTGAATATCGGCGACGAGGAAGAGAAGGGCAACGCTCTCGTAAAGGAGACATACCCGCTTCTTAAGGAATGTAAGGATATCAACTTTATCGGAAGTATAGAGGCTCGTGAGATACCAAACGGTGCTGCAGATGTAATTGTTTGTGAAGCATTTGTGGGAAATGTAATATTAAAGCTTTATGAGGGGCTTGCAAAAATGCTTCTTGGAGAGATAAAGAAGGCGGTCATGTCCTCATTCAAATCCAAGATCGGAGGCGCACTGATAAAAGGTTCACTCGGCGAGCTCAAGGAGAGATTTAATGCCAAGACTAAGGGTGGCGCACCGCTCCTCGGTCTCAAGGGTCTTGTTGTCAAGATCCACGGCAATTCACATAACGAAGAAGTTAAAAGTGCAATATTCCAGTGTATCAGTTTCAGCGAGACCGGTGTAAATGCCAAGATAGCTGATAAGCTGAGTGAGGAGCAGGCATAATGAAGAAGGATTATGGTGAGCTTGAAAAAAGAATAGGATACGAATTCAAGGATATAAGACTTCTGATAACGGCTCTGACACACACGTCATTTGCAAATGAGCTTAAGGTTAATAAAACTGAGTCATATGAGAGACTTGAGTTTCTCGGGGATGCCATCCTTGAGTATATTGTGAGTGACTATCTCTTCCACAAGAAGAGAGAATATGAGGAGGGAAAACTCACAAAGCTGAGGGCAAGTCTCGTATGCGAATTTACTCTTTCACAGATATCCGAGAGTCTTGGATATGGCAAATTTGTCCTTCTTAGCAAGGGTGAAGCCCAGACAGGCGGAAGGACAAGGAAATCCATTCTGTGTGATCTCTTTGAATCCGTTCTCGGTGCGATGTATCTTGATGGCGGAATGGATGTCGCCAAGAAGTTTGTCCATCAGTTCCTGCTGGATGACGTTGAGACAAAATCATTGTTCTACGATGCAAAGTCAACCCTTCAGGAATTCTGCCAGAAGAATGGAAAAGAATTAAAGTATGAGCTCATAGAGGAGAAGGGGCCTGAACATAACAAGATATTTGTATCGGATGCCATGATAGATGGCCAGGCTACAGCCAGAGGTGAGGGTTCAAACAGAAAAAACTCCGAACAGATGGCTGCATACAAAACATTGTTACAATTAAGAAAAAAGCAGGATTAATTTATGTATTTAAAGAGTATAGAGGTAAATGGCTTCAAGTCATTTGCAAACAAGATAGTATTCAAATTCAATCACGGAATAACCTGTATCGTTGGACCTAATGGTTCGGGTAAAAGCAATGTAGCGGATGCAGTGAGATGGGTTCTGGGTGAACAGAGTGCCAAGAGTCTCCGTGGTTCCAAGATGGAGGATGTCATTTTCTCGGGAACACAGCTCAGAAAGCCGCAGGGCTCCGCATATGTTGCCATAACTCTTGACAACAGCGATCACAGCCTTCCTATAGATTATAATGAAGTCACAGTTGCAAGACGAGTATACAGATCAGGAGAGTCTGAATATCTGATTAACGGTACTGTCAGCAGACTGAAGGATGTATATTCTCTCTTCTTTGACACTGGTATCGGTAAGGAGGGTTATTCAATCATCGGACAGGGCCAGATCGAGAAGATCCTCAATGGTAAACCTGAGGAGAGACGAGAGCTTTTTGACGAGGCTGCCGGAATCGTAAAGTTCAAGAAGAACAAGGCTGCTGCGGAGAAATCACTTGAAGCAGAGAGGGACAATCTCAGCCGTGTCAACGACATTCTCAAGGAGCTTGAAAAACAGGTCGGACCACTCAAGGAGCAGTCTGAGACCGCAAGGAAATATCTGGCATTTAAAAATGAATTAAAAAAACTCGATGTGAATGCATTCCTTCTTGAGACAGAGAAACTTAAAACAGCTCTCGAGGAAGATCAGAACAGGCTCACTATCGTAAACGATGATATAGATGAGAGCAAGCAGGCGTATGAACAGACAAAGGAAGAATACGACCAGATAGAGACTGCTATAGAGCAGCTCAATTCCATAATTGAATCATCTAAAAACGAGATTCATGAGAACAGGCTTGCAAAAGAGCGTGCTGAAGGTGAGATAAATGTTATCAACCAGCAGATAATCACACTCAAAATGAACGATCAGAACATACATGATCAGATAGACCGAATCAACAGCCAGATCGAGTCCGGCGAGAAAGAACTCGCAGATTACACATCCCAGAAAGATGAACTGGATGACTCTATCTCAGAAGTTGAACAGGCACTTAAAACAGCCCAGAAGGAAAGCTCCGACATGACCTCCTACATAGAGGCCTGCCAGCAGGAGATTGAGAGCTGCAAGGCTGACATCATAGAATATATGCATGAGAGCGGTAATCTCCAGGCAAAGGTCGGAAGATATGACGCCATGCTGGAGAATATCAACTTTAGAAAGACACAGCTCAACCAGAGACTTCTGCAGTTTAAGAGCGACGATGCCGGGGACAAGAAGGAATATGAGTCACTGTCATCACAGCTTGCCGAACTTGAGGCGGGAGTAAAGGTCATTCTCGCGGGATTGGACAGTGCAACCGATCAGCTTGCCCAGAATCAGAATAGAAACAAAACTAACCGTGAGCTGATCCACAACACCAACGAGAAGCTTTCGGCCACAGAGTCCAAGATGGAGGCTCTCAGAAATATAACTGAGAGATACGACGGATACGGCAACAGTATCAGACGAGTCATGGAACAGAAGCAGTGGAATCCGGGCATAATAGGCGTTGTTGCGGACATAATCACGGTAAATCAGAAATACGAGGTCGCTGTGGAGACTGCCCTTGGCGGAAGTATACAGAACATTGTCACTGAAGACGATGCCACTGCCAAGAGAATGATCTCATATCTGAAGACCAATAGACTCGGACGTGCAACATTTCTTCCGCTTAACAACATAACAGACCGCGGTTCCGTCAAAAATGATGTGCTCAGGGAAAAAGGAGTCATAGGAGTTGCATCAGATCTTGTTGAGGTCGATTCCAAATTCAACACGCTGGTAAAGAACCTTTTAGGCAGGATCATAGTTGTCGACAATATCGATAATGCCCTGGCGGTAGCGCGTAAGAACAATCAGTCGCTCAGACTTGTCACCATAGAGGGAGAACTGATAAATCCGGGCGGATCAATGACCGGAGGTGCATTCAGGAATTCCAGTAACCTTCTCGGAAGAAAGAGAGAACTGGATGAACTCAAGGAGCAAATCGATAACCTGAAATCAACAGCGTCAAAGGCTGCGGCTCTCGACGCACAACTTAAGACTTCAAGAGATCAGCTCAGACAGGATATAGACAAATACAACTCCGAACTGCAGCAGGCATATCTGAAAAAGAATACTCTGACCATGAGTATTGACCAGGTCAAAGAAAAACTTGCCGAATCTGAAAGAGTATTTGTCTCGATCGAGAAAGAGGTAGCAGAGCTCAATAATCAGATAACGGAGATAAACAACAATAAGGATTCTCTTGCCGACAACAACAAAAAGCATGAAGCCATGAGGCTTGAAGCTGAGGCAAGAGTGGAAGAACTTGAGGGACAGGGACAGGAGAACAAGGATAAGCTCACCGCTGCAAACGCAAGGGTATCTGAGCTTATGATTAAGTTTAATTCCGTCAAGCAGAAAGAGGACTTCATTGTAGAAAATATCCGAAGAATAAATATGGATATCGAAAAATACAAGGAAGAACTTGAGGGCTTTACAAGCCGCGTGGAGTCATCATTCAGTGAGATCACAGAGCTGGAAGACAGGATAGCTGCTATAAAGACAGATATCGCAAGCAGAACCGGAAGTATCGCTGACAACGAGGACAAGGTAAACGAATTCTCAGTCAAGAGAGAGGAATTACAGCAGAGCCACAAGGAATTCTTTGCCAGACGAGAAGAACTTTCCGAAAAGATTGCAGGACTCGAGAAGGACTCATACAAGCTCACATCGGTAATCGAGAAGAACACTGAGAAAGCAGACGAACTCAGCAACTATATGTGGGAGGAGTATGAGCTTACATACAGCAGTGCCCAGGAACTCAAGGACGATAATCTTCCTGAACTGCCGGCACTAAAGAAGGAGATCGTTGCAGTAAAGGCCAAGATCAAATCCCTTGGAGATGTCAACGTCAATGCCATAGATGACTACAAGGAAGTCTCTGAGAGATACGAATTTCTCAAGGGACAGCATGACGATATAGTCAGTGCGGAGACCAACCTTGTAAATATCATTGCGGAGCTTGAAAAATCAATGCAGGAGCAGTTTGCCGAGAAGTTCAAGGAGATACAGGTCATGTTCGACAAGGTATTCAAGGAGCTGTTCGGTGGTGGACGTGGTGCACTTGAGCTGGTTGATACCGAGGATCTTCTTGAAACAGGTATCAGGATCATAGCACAGCCACCTGGAAAGAAGCTCCAGAATATGATGCAGTTGTCAGGTGGAGAGAAGTCCCTCACCGCCATAGCACTGTTATTTGCAATTCAGAGTCTGAAGCCATCACCTTTCTGTCTGCTGGACGAGATAGAGGCGGCTCTTGACGACTCGAACGTAAGAAGATTTGCACAGTATCTCAACAGGCTTACAAAGGATACGCAGTTCATAGTTATATCACACAGAAAGGGAACCATGGAGGCTGCTGATATCCTGTACGGTATAACTATGCAGGAGAAGGGTGTATCTACCCTCGTATCAGTCAACCTTATTGAGAACGATCTGGATAAATAACAATAGAAGATATTAAACAGGAGGTATGTCATGGCAGAGGAAAAAGAGAAAAAAGGATTTTTTGCGAGACTTAAGGCAGGTCTTGCAAAGACAAGAGATAATATAGTAGAAAGCTTTACAGATGTATTCGGTGCATCCCATATAGATGATGATTTCTATGAGAATCTTGAAGAGACATTTATCATGGCTGATATGGGATATGAGACGACTGAGAAGGTTATAGAGGGACTTAAGCAGAAGGTTGAGGATTCACACATCAAAGAACCTGCTGCCTGCAAGGAACTTGTGATCAATATAATCAAGAACCAGATGTCTGTGGACGATTCAGCGTACGACTTCGAGAATAAGAAGTCTGTTGTGCTGGTCATCGGGGTAAATGGTGTCGGCAAGACAACGACCATCGGAAAGCTTGCTGCCCAGTACCGCCAGAGAGGCAAGAAGGTTCTCATGGCTGCTGCCGATACATTCAGAGCTGCCGCCATAGATCAGTTAAAGACCTGGGCTGACAGGGCACAGGTTGATATAATTTCACACAATGAGGGCGCTGATCCCGCTGCAGTTGTATACGACGCAGTGGCTGCCGCCAAGGCAAGAGATACGGATATCCTTCTCGTTGATACAGCGGGAAGACTTCACAACAAGAAGAATCTCATGGACGAGCTTGCAAAGATGAGAAGGATCATCACAAGGGATTATCCGGAGGCAAATGTTGAGGCGCTCATAGTTCTGGACGGAACAACAGGTCAGAATGCCCTTGAACAGGCAAGACAGTTCAGCAATGTAACTGAGCTTGACGGTATAGTTATCACCAAGCTTGACGGAACTGCCAAGGGTGGTATTGCGATAGCGATCCAGGCAGAGCTTGACGTACCGGTCAAGTTTATCGGAGTTGGTGAGAAGATCGGTGATCTCCAGAGATTTGACCCTCAGGAATATGTCAACGCATTGTTCGCAGATTTTGACGAGGACAGATCCGAGATCGATATGCTCATCGGCGATGACATGTAATACTACGGCATATATAATGATCATATGTATGTATGCCAATGTACTTATATCTGTGCACAACCATATATGATTTTCAAAAGGATTTTTACATAAGGAGACATTAACAAATGGCAGAACAGAACACAACAGACAAACTGACACTTGCGAAATTTGAGGAGGCCTACGACATTGTACATAAGGTGGTTCTCCCTACAAAGCTCATATACAGTGACTATTTCAGTGGGATAACAGGCAACAAGGTATACTTCAAACCTGAGAACCTTCAGAAGACTGGTGCATACAAGATCAGGGGTGCATATTACAAGATAAGCACTCTTTCAGATGAAGAGAGACAGAAGGGACTGATAACAGCTTCGGCTGGAAATCATGCCCAGGGTGTGGCATATGCTGCAAAAGCATATGGAGTAAAGGCGACCATCGTTATGCCTTCATCTACACCTCTCATCAAGGTTAACAGAACTAAGGCATACGGCGCAGAGGTTATACTGTATGGAGACGTATATGATGAATCATGTGCATACGCTCTTGAGCTTGCAGAGGACAAGGGTTATACATTCATTCATCCGTTCGATGATCTCGATGTTGCCACAGGACAGGGCTCGGTTGCGATGGAGATCATAAAGGAGCTTCCTTTCGTTGACTATATCCTTGTTCCTATCGGAGGTGGCGGTCTGGCAACAGGTGTGTCCACACTTGCCAAGATGATGAATCCGAACATCAAGGTCATAGGTGTTGAGCCTGCCGGAGCAAACTGTATGCAGGTCTCACTGAAGAACAAGAAGGTTACAACACTTCCATATGTCGACACCATTGCAGATGGAACTGCAGTAAAGACACCGGGAAGCAAGATTTTCCCATATATACAGAAGAACATAGATGATATTATAACTGTAGAGGATAACGAACTCATCGTTTCATTCCTCGATATGCTTGAGAACCACAAGCTTCTTGTTGAGAATTCAGGTCTTCTCACAGTGGCAGCACTTAAGCATCTCGATGTAAAGGGTGCCAAGGTCGTAAGCATACTGTCGGGCGGCAATATGGATATGATAACATTTGCCTCACTTGTACAGCACGGACTTATCGCAAGAAGCAGGATCTTCACAGTTTCAACACTTCTTCCTGACAAGCCGGGTGCACTCATGAACATTTCAAAGGTTATCGCTGATCTCCAGGGAAATGTTATCAAGCTTGAGCACAACCAGTTCGTATCCATCAACAGGAATTCAGCAGTTGAGCTTGTTATCACTATGGAGGCATTTGGCCCTGAGCACAAGCAGCTCATCATCAACACACTTGCTGATAAGGGCTACAAGCCAAAGGAAGTCATGACAAAGGGAATATACAATTAATTGTAGTTGATATCGATGATTAACAATGAACTCACTTTAACCGTAAATGACAACAAAATAATCGCCTGCAGACGCGGTGACAATCTGTTCAAGGTGCTGTGCAGCGCCGGATATGTGTTCAGTGGAAACTGCGGAGGTCTTGGAAGGTGTCAGAGATGTCTGGTGGATGTAAAAGGTGCGGGCACGGTAAAAAGCTGTACCTACACTATCACTGATAACATACAGATAACCATAGGTGAGGATAACATGTCAGTCCTTGCTTCGTACAAGGGTGCTGATGAATCCAACAACGTATATAATGGCGATGGTCGTGGTATAGGCATAGCTATAGATTTAGGCACTACCACCATCGCCATAGAACAGATAGATATGTCTGATGGAAGTGTCACGGACAGATGTGGATTTATGAATCCGCAAATTGAATATGGCAGCGATGTCATATCAAGGATCCGAACAGGCTCCACAGAAGATGGACTGACAAAGCTCAGAAGCTCAGTAGTCACAAGGATTTCCTCAGAGTTGGCCGGAATGGGGGATGCCCCTGCAGATATATCAAGGATAATTATTTCCGGAAACACCACCATGAATGCAATACTGGAGCGGCTGCTTCTGGACAATCTCGGGCATGCACCATTTGAGATCAGGAATCCTGACAGTATAACAGTATCAGGGAAGGATTTCTTTGATGATGAAAGATTTTGCAGTGCAGAAGTCACATGTCTTCCTAACCTCAGCGCATTTGTTGGAGCTGACGCATTGTGCGGTGCAGTCGTCTGTAACATTGACAGGTCTGACAAATATCAGTTGTTTGCAGATCTCGGAACAAACGGAGAACTCATACTTGCAAAGCAGGGCATCGGTTATGCCACCTCATGTGCATGTGGTCCGGCATTTGAGGGAATGCTGAGGAGAGGTGTTGCAGCTCCAACCACAGCCTTTGATCTGCTGAACAGACTTAATTTGCTACACATAGTGAATGACGATGGAGTCCTGGTTGATCAGTATATAGACGGCGGCTACAGACTTGCGGGTGGAGTGACAATTGACATGGATATGATCAGAAGCTTTCTCCTTGCAAAGGCAGCCATATGTGCAGGGATAGAATCCCTCATGGATATGGCGGGGATAACGGCAGAGGACGTATCACGTGTATATCTGGCAGGAGGCTTCGGGTGCAGTCTTAATATATCAAGTGCGGTAAGCCTTGGACTTTTTCCGGACAGTTTTCAGGAAAAATCAGAATTTGCAGGAAATACATCCCTGCACGGAGCACATAAGTGCTTGATTGATAAGAGTTTTATTGATAGAATATATGCGTTTAAAGAGACCCTGACTGCTGTGAATCTCGGTGAGCTTGAGGGCTTTGACAGAAGATATTACAGTCATATGGATCTCAGACCATGGACCGCACAGTCACATGGTACAAATAAATTACAACAGAAGAGTAGATTATGAAATTACTAAGTATAGCAAGCGGTAGCAGCGGTAACTGCTATTACGTCGGCAATAGCGATACCCATCTTCTTGTGGATGTAGGCATAAGCTGCAAGAGGGTTGAAAACGCCCTTAAGGATGAGGGAATAAAGCCGTCTGAACTCGATGGTGTTCTTGTAACGCATGAGCATATAGATCATGTGAAGGGCATAGGTGTTCTGGCAAGAAAGCACGGTGTTCCTATATATGCCACTGCAGGAACCATAGCTGAGATGAAGAAGATGACCTCCCTTGGCAGTATCGATGAGGGACTGTTTCATGAGATTCGTCCTGATGAAAAGATACTGATAAAGGATATAACCGTTGATCCGTCATCCATCTGGCATGACGCAGCGGATCCGGTATGCTACAGCCTGTATGGAGATGGCAAAAAAGTGTCCATAGCGACTGATATGGGCAATTATAATGATTATATTGTAGATAAGCTTGACAACTCAGATATAATGGTAGTTGAGGCCAATCATGATGTCAGAATGCTTGAGGCGGGACCATATCCTTATTATCTCAAGAGACGAATCCTTGGCAACTATGGTCATCTGTCCAACGAATTATCAGGGCAGCTCATATACAGACTTCTGAATGACCATGTGAAGGGTATCATTCTGGGACATCTGAGCAAGGAGAACAATTTTGAAGAGCTGGCATACGAGACAGTCAAGCTGGAGCTTGAAAACAATTCATACGCCAACGATGTAAGGGAATTTGGGCTGGCAGTAGCCAGAAGAGACATGCCTATGGCTGCCATAGAAGCGTAGGCTGATTTTTAGGAGTGAATAAAGATGGGTTCTGTATGTACAGGCTCCATCATCAACAAGGAGGATAAATGAAATGAAAAAGAGAATCATAACTGTAGTAGGTAAGGACAGCGTGGGAATCACAGCTAAGGTATGTGTATATCTGGCAAACAACCAGATCAATATACTTGACATATCACAGACTATAGTTGCAGGGTACTTCAACATGATGATGGTGGTTGATACACAGGAGTCATCCAAATCAACAGAGCTCATCGCATCAGAGCTCGGACAGATCGGAGAAGAGATTGGAGTACAGATAAAGGTACAGCACGAGAAGATCTTTGAGACAATGCACAGAATCTAATAATATACAGTCTGACAGACAGAAAAGAGGATATACATGATTAGCATAAATGAAGTAATCGAGACCAATAAGATGATCTCAGACATGAATCTGGATGTTCGTACCATCACAATGGGAATCAGTCTTTTGGATTGTGTAGGCACAGATGTGGATGATACATGTACAAAGATATATAACAAGATAACAACATATGCCAAGGATCTTGTATCAACAGGTCAGGAGATATCAAGAAGATATGGTATACCAATCGTCAACAAGAGAGTTTCTGTAACACCTATAGCACTGGTTGGTGGTTCCGTATGTAAGACCACCGGAGATTTTGTAAAGATAGCAAAGGCTCTTGACAAGGCTGCAGACACCATAGGAGTCAACTTCATCGGAGGATATTCAGCGCTTGTAAATAAGGGCATGACTCCTGCTGATGAGCTTCTTATCCGTTCAATTCCTGAAGCACTCTCAAGCACAGGAAAGGTGTGCAGCTCCATAAATGTAGGTTCAACCAAAACCGGTATAGATATGGATGCAGTCAAGATTCTCGGAGAGATGATCAAAGACACTGCCGAGCTCACCAAAGAAGCAGATTCCATCGGTTGTGCAAAGCTTGTAGTATTCTGTAACGCACCTGATGACAACCCATTTATGGCCGGTGCATTCCACGGTGTTACCGAGGGAGACTGTGTCATCAATGTCGGAGTCAGCGGCCCTGGTGTTGTAAAGAAAGCCCTTGAGAAGGTAAGAGGAGAAAACTTTGAGGAACTCTGCGAGACCATCAAGAAGACAGCTTTCAAGGTAACCAGAGTTGGACAGCTCGTTGCAAAAGAGGCATCCAAGATGCTCGGCGTACCATTTGGTATAGTTGACCTGTCACTTGCCCCTACTCCTGCAGTCGGAGACAGTGTAGGTGAGATTCTCGAGGAGATCGGTCTTGAATACGCCGGAGCTCCTGGTACAACAGCAGCACTTGCGCTCCTCAACGATCAGGTTAAAAAGGGTGGAGTTATGGCTTCATCATACGTCGGAGGACTCTCCGGTGCATTCATCCCTGTATCTGAGGACCAGAGAATGATCGATGCAGTTTCCGCAGGAGCATTAACTCTTGAGAAACTTGAGGCCATGACATGTGTATGTTCAGTAGGTCTTGATATGATAGCAATTCCTGGTGATACATCACCTGCAACCATATCAGGAATTATCGCTGATGAGATGGCTCTTGGTATGATCAACCAGAAGACAACCGCTGTAAGACTTATCCCTGTTATCGGTAAGACAGTTGGAGATCAGGCTGAATTTGGCGGACTTCTCGGATACGCACCTATCATGCCTGTCAACAGATTTGCATGTGATAAGTTTGTCAACAGAGGTGGACGTATTCCAGCCCCTATCCATAGTTTCAAAAACTAATATTGGATAATGCGGTATAGGATCACAGTTCCTGATACGATATAGATATAGAGGATGCGCACTGAATACGGATATTCCGTGCGCATCTCTTTTGCTGTAATTGAATATTTCCATTTGGAGATATCAGATAATATGATTACAAGAAAATTATTTAAGGATATTATTTTATGAGAAGATTAGCTTTACCGGATGAAATACTGATGAAGGTTGAAAAGCCCGCCAGATATATAGGTGGAGAATACAACAGTGTTATGAAGGACAAAGACAAGGTTGATGTGCGTTTCTGCATGTGTTTTCCTGATGTATACGAGATAGGTATGTCCCATCTCGGAATTCAGATACTGTACGATATGTTCAACAGGAGAGAGGACACATGGTGTGAAAGAGTTTATTCGCCATGGCCTGATCTGGACGCGGAGATGAGAGAACATGACATCCCTCTGTTCGCGCTGGAATCCCAGGATCCTATAAAGGATTTTGATTTCCTTGGAATAACACTCCAGTACGAGATGTGTTACACCAATATTCTTCAGGTGCTTGATCTGGCAGGGATCCCACTCCGTACAAGAGACAGAAAAAAGGGAGACACACTTGTTATAGGCGGAGGCCCATGCTCATACAATCCTGAGCCTATAGCAGACTTCTTTGACATATTCTATATGGGTGAGGGTGAAGTATCATATGATGCACTTCTGGAGCTTTACAAGGTGTATAAGCACTCTGATATGACCAGGGAAGAATTTCTCATAAAGGTGTCCAACATTCCGGGATTATACGTTCCTGAGCTCTATGAAGTCACATACAAGGAAGATGGCACGATAGCTTCATTTGCTCCTAGATTTGAAGATGTGCCTGCCACGATAACCAAGACAGTCGTCATGGATCACAGCAAAGTCACATACCCAGAGAAGCCTGTTGTGTCATTCATGAAGCTCACTCAGGACAGAGTTGTTCTTGAGATCATGCGCGGATGTATAAGAGGCTGCAGATTCTGCCAGGCTGGAATGATATACAGACCAACCAGACCTAAGGATGTCAATCTGTTAAAGGGCTATGCTGAGAAAATGCTGGCAAGTACAGGACACGAGGAGATAACCTTCAGCAGTCTGTCGTCGAGTGATTACGAGGAGCTTCCGGAGCTCACAGACTGCCTGATCGAGAAGATGGACAATGAGCATGTAAATATCTCTCTGCCATCGCTCCGTATAGACGCCTTCTCTCTGGATGTCATGAGCAAGATCCAGGATGTGAAGAAGAGTTCACTTACATTTGCCCCTGAGGCAGGAACGCAGAGACTCAGAAATGTTATAAACAAGGGTCTCACAAAGGAGAACATAATGGATGGTGCCCTGAAGGCCTTCAAAGGCGGCTGGGATAAGGTGAAGCTGTACTTCATGATGGGCCTTCCTACTGAGACATATGACGATATTGCCGGGATTGCAGACCTGTCGGAGGAGATCACTGAGCTTTTCTTTGCAAATATCCCAAGAGAAGAACGAAATGGACGTGTCATGGTCACCGCATCGGCATCATATTTTGTGCCAAAGCCATTTACTCCGTTCCAGTGGGCTCCGATGATAAGGCCTGAGGAATTTGTCAAGCGTGCATACTTTGTGAAGGACAGATTCCGCGCAGAGAAAAACCATAAGAGTCTTAAGTTCCAGTACCACGAAGCAGATATCACCATACTTGAGGGACTGCTTGCTCGAGGCGACAGGAAGCTCTGCGATGTAATATATGATGTCTATAAGGCCGGTCAGATATTTGACGCATGGACAGAGTTCTTCAAAAAAGAAAACTGGGACAACGCCATGGCAAAGCACGGTCTGGATATAGATTTCTACACATACCGGGACAGAAATGTTGATGAGATACTTCCATGGGATTTCATTGATATAGGAGTCACAAGAAAGTTCCTTGAGAGAGAGTGGGAGAACGCCCAGAACGAAAAGGTAACCCCTAACTGCAGACAGCAGTGTTCCGGCTGTGGTGCCGCAAGATTTGGAGGAGGTGTATGTTTTGAAAATAAGAATTAAATACTCCAAGCTCGGTAACCTCAGATTTATAGGACACCTTGACGTTATGAGATATTTCCAGAAGGAGATAAGACGTGCCGGTCTGGATGTGAGCTATTCCAAGGGATATTCGCCTCACCAGATCATCTCGTTTGCCGCTCCGCTGGCCATGGGGATCACTTCTGATGGCGAATACTTTGACGGAGAATTTGAATCCGTTACAACATCCAGAGAGATGATCGACGCATTGAATGCCGTATCGGTTGATGAGATGAAGGTCACTGAGTGTGTACTTCTTCCCGATGATGCAAAGAACTCCATGTCAGTTGTGTCAGCATCGGACTATGTCATCTCATTCCTTGACAAAGCAGGAACTGAAGAACGGCATAATATACTGGACAGTGTGGAATCCTTCATGTCGCAGGATCAGATCGTCATTCTGAAAAAAACAAAGAAGAGCGAACGCGAGGAGAATATAAAACCTGGTATCATGACCTGCGAGCTGAGGGACGATCAGATATATATGCTGCTGTCAACCGGAAGTGAATACAACCTCAAGCCGGAGCTCGTCATGCAGGCTCTCTGCGCGTATGCGGGTGTCAGTCACAACCAGTTCCATTATCATATTCACAGACTGGAGACGTACATGGATGGCCCTGATGGCAATATAATACCTCTATACAAGGCCGGTTCACCATTCTAAGAGTCTGCCTGACCGTATATTTGAAAGATTATAAGGGGAATATCACATGAGAAAGCTGGTAGTTACACACTACGACAACAAAATATTACAGGCTGTTATACAGGCTGGCAAAGTCACAGATCTTAACCTGTCAGAGGGCAGTACAGTCCTCGGCAATATCTATGTGGGCAAGGTGGCCAACATCGTAAACAATATAAATGCCTGCTTCGTGGATTACGGTGACAGACTTCCCTGCTACTACAGTCTGGATGACAATGATATTATATACGCCGATGGCAGGGAGCACACAAAGCTCAGGATCGGCGATGAGATAGTCGTTCAGATCAGCCGTGACGCAGTCAAGACCAAGAACCCTGTTGGTTCATCGGAGCTCACCCTCCGCGGGGATTACTGTGTGGTCCACACCGGGGAACAGATCGGTGTATCGAACAAGATAAGCAGCAGAAAGCTCCGGGACGAGCTTAAGGACATCGCGCGAAATACCCTCCCGGCGGGTATAGGTTGTATCATTAGGACAAATGCTGTGGATGCGGACCCTGAACTCATAAAACGTGAACTGAATGAGCTGGGCGGTCGTCTCACGCAGATCCTGAAGGCCGCAGCAACCAGAAAATGCTTTTCCTGTCTGTACCGGAATCCACCGGAATATATAGAAAACATAACTTTCATGGGAAGTAATAAGCTAGATTCACTGGTAACCGATGATGAAGAAATATTCCACGTATTTGAGGATTACATAGAGAAAAAACAGCCTGGAACAATAGACTTAACGCTTCATACCGATACAGAATGTCCGCTTACGGCAATCTACAATCTCAATAAAGAAGTGGAGGGAGCTCTAAAGGAGAGAGTATGGCTTAAGTCAGGTGCCTACCTTATAATCCAGCAGACTGAGGCCATGGTAGTTGTGGATGTGAATACAGGCAAGGCTATATCAGGCAGAGATATGGAACAGCACATGCTGAAGGTCAACACCGAGGCTGCCATCGAAACCTGCCGTCAGTTAAGACTCCGCAATCTGTCAGGGATAGTAGTCATAGACTTTATAAACATGAAGAATCCCGATGATATTCTCAGGATACGTGATACCCTGATAAGAGAGCTGGCAGACGATCCTGTACCAGCCAAATTCGTAGATATCACCAAGCTTGGACTTATAGAGCTGACCAGAAAGAAGTTAAAGAGACCGCTTCACGAAATGGTTAAGCTTTGATGAATATAAATCAAAAAATATTGTAAAAATATATCAGAAAATTATTGACAAATAATCATCTCAATGGTAGATTATATGAGTATGCCGCACAGTTAGGTATAAGTGTGTCAACAGACACCACCAAAACTGGCGAGTTTGATTAAGGAGGTATTAACCATGTACGCAATTATAGCAACAGGCGGTAAGCAGTACAAGGTAGCTGAAGGAGACGTGATCAAGGTTGAGAAGCTCGCAGCAGAGGCTGGAAGCGAAGTAACATTTGATGATGTTATCTTAGTAAGCACTGATTCAGACGTTAAGTGTGGAGATGCAGTTGCTAATGCATCTGTAACAGCATCAGTAGTTGGTGAAGGCAAGTCTAAGAAAGTTATTGTTTACAAGTACAAGAGAAAGACTGGCTATCACAAGAAGAATGGTCACAGACAGTCATATACTAAGGTTGAGATCAAGAAGATCAACGCTTAATTGGTATTGATTGTATCGATTATAAGACATGATTGATGTAGTTATTTATCAGAACAGCAATTCGGAATATATAGGATTTAAGACAGATGGACATGCGGAATATGATGATCCTGGACAAGATATCGTCTGTAGCGCAGTTTCAGCGATCACGATAACCATCCTGAACTCTGTTGAGAAGCTTTCAGATGTGAATTTCACACTTGACTGCGATCAGGAGAGCGGAAATATGGATTTCATATTCACAGAGGAGCCGGATATCAAGGCACAGACTTTGATGCAGGCGCTTGTGATCGGTATATCCGGAATCGAAGAATCCTATGGCGATTATATTTGTATGACCTTTAAGGAGGTGTAATTGACATGATGAAGATGGAACTTCAGTTTTTCGCTCATAAGAAAGGTGTAGGTTCTACAAAGAACGGCAGAGACTCAGAGTCCAAGAGACTTGGCGCTAAGAGAGCTGACGGTCAGTTCGTAAAGGCTGGTAACATCCTTTACAGACAGCGTGGAACAAAGATTCATCCAGGTCTTAACGTTGGTATCGGCGGAGATGACACACTGTTCGCTACAGCTGATGGTATCGTTAGATTTGAGAGAAAGGGTAGAGACAAGAAGCAGGTTTCTATCTATCCAGTAGTTAACGAGTAATATTGGATATATATAAGTAATACTATCAAGAGACTGGAGTAATTTTTATTATTCCAGTCTTTTTTTACAGACAAAAGTGCAGATATGGGGTATACTATGAAATAGTGTGCAGATGTATCTGCAGAACTTGACACAGGTAGTTTAGACATTGAATATTCGGTATAGAATATCTGACATAGAAAGGCGGTATATTATGTTTGCCGATAGAGCCAGAATATATGTGAGATCAGGCAAGGGCGGTGACGGACATGTATCCTTCAGAAGAGAGAAATATGTTCCAAACGGCGGTCCTGACGGCGGTGACGGCGGTAATGGCGGTGACGTTATCTTTGTTGTCGACGAGGGAATGAACACGCTCACTAACTATAGACATGTGACAAAATACAAAGCCGGAGACGGTGAAGAGGGCGGCAAGAAGAACTGCCATGGCAGCAATGGTGCCGATATCGTGCTCAAGGTTCCACCTGGAACTGTTGTCAAAGATTCAGAGACAGGTAAGGTTATTCTCGATATGGCATACAAGAAGGAACCTGTTGTTTTCCTTAAAGGAGGCCGTGGTGGCCGTGGCAACAGAACATATGTAACTTCGACCATGCAGGCGCCAAAGTATGCACAGCCTGGTCAGCCAGCCAAGGAGCTTACAGTAGATCTTGAACTCAAGTGTATAGCTGACGTAGGACTTGTCGGATACCCAAGTGTAGGTAAATCAACCTTCCTTGCAAGAGTTACGAATGCCCGTCCTAAGATCGCGGCATATCATTTTACCACTTTAGTTCCGAACCTGGGTGTGGTGGATCTCGGGGATAAGAACGGCTTCGTGATCGCAGACATTCCAGGCATAATTGAAGGTGCGTCAGAAGGAACAGGTCTTGGACTTCAGTTCTTAAGACATATAGAGCGTACAAAGGTTATAATCCACATCGTGGATGCAGCCTCGGTGGATGGAAGAGATCCGATCAATGATATCCACGTAATCAATGAAGAGCTCAAGAAGTACAATAAAGACATCGAGAACCGTCCACAGGTTATAGCAGCCAACAAGGTCGATCTTCTGGATGATATGGGCTATGAGACTGTCATAGAGATGCTTAAGGAGGAATTCCCGGAGGATGAAGGATATAAGATATTCCCTATATCTGCAGTATCAGGAAAGGGTATCAATGAACTTCTCTGGTATGTCAATGACCTTGTAAAGCAGTCTCCAAGGGAGATCATCGAATTTGAACCTGAGATAGATCTGTCCATGCAGGATGATCCTGAGCTTCCATTTGAAGTCAGAAAGTCAGACGAGGAAGAGGGTGTATATATCGTCGAGGGTCCACGAATCGAGAAGATGCTCGGATATACGAACCTTGAATCTGAGAAGGGCTTTGATTTCTTCCAGAAGTTCCTCAGAGACAATGGAATACTTGCACAGCTTGAGGAGCTTGGCTGTGTAGACGGAGATACTGTAAGAATGTATTTCCTTGAATTTGATTATTATAAGTAAAGGAATAAACACGTATGAATAGCAAACAGAGAGCATATTTAAAGGGGCTGGCACAGACCATCCAGCCTATACTCAACATAGGCAAATCATCACTCACACCTGAGTTCACAGAATCTGTTGCAGAGGCTCTTGAGGCGAGAGAACTAATCAAGATCTCTGTTCTCAAGAACTGTCTTGACGATCCTCGTGAGATAGCAGCTATGCTCGGTGAGAGAACCCACTCACAGGTAGTTCAGGTGATCGGCAGAAAGATCGTTCTGTACAAGGAGTCAAAGGAACATAAGAAAATCGAACTTCCATAGGGGGGAATAAGCCATGCTGGCACAAAAAGCAGGACATGTAGGTATACTCGGCGGAACATTCAATCCTATACACTATGGACATATAGAGCTTGGCGTACAGGCACTGGAACAGTTTAGACTGGATAAAGTGCTTGTGATGCCCAACAATAAGCCTGGTTATAAAGATATTTCCAACGAAGTTACAACAGATCACCGGGTCAACATGATAAAACTTGCCATAGATGGCATAAAAGGGTTGGAGTATTCTGATTTTGAGCTCAGACGTCCCGGGATCACATACACCTCAGATACGCTTGAGGCCCTTCATGAGTTATATCCTGACGTTCACTGGTATTTTATCATGGGCGGGGATTCCATTATGTATTTTGACCACTGGCACAGACCTGACATCATATCAAGGCATGCAACGCTGCTTGTCACAACAAGAAGTGGAGCTCCTGAGGATATGATCAACGACAAGATAGCAAGCCTGCAAAGCCTGTTTCCGGCTTCTGATATCCGCCGGGAGTACATCCACCAGCACGATATATCCTCAAGTGATATAAGAGCTGCTGTGCGGTCAGGAGAAGATATCAGGGATATGGTTCCCGACAGCGTGATAACATATATCAGGGACAATGGTCTATATCACGTTTGATCTGGCAGGTATAACAACATATATTGAATATTACTTATACTTGAACATTTGCAACAGATAGGAGATAAGATGAACAGATTTGAGATGCGTGAGCGCCTTGAAAACAAGCTCACAAAGAAAAGATTTGAACATTCACTTGGTGTGGAATATGTATCAGGCTGCCTGGCCATGGTTCACGGAGCAGATGTGAACAAAGCTTTGACTGCCGGACTTCTACATGACTGCGCCAAATGTCTGCCTGCAGACGAGAAGATAGCAAGATGCAAAAAACACGGACTTCCAATAAGCCAGGTCGAATTTGCTAACCCTGAGCTTTTACACGCAAAGCTGGGAGCATATTACGCAAGAGAAAAATACGGAGTTGACGATGAGGACATCCGATCGGCTATAGAATTCCATACAACTGGAAGACCGGCTATGTCGCTTCTGGAAAAGATTGTTTTTGTGGCTGACTATATAGAGCCGAACCGTAAGCCTTTGCCGGAGATAGATGAAATAAGAAATGAGGCATTCTCCGATATTGACGCTTCGGTGGCCCACATATTAAAGAATACTTTAACTTATCTGGACAGTGGCAGCTGTGGAGACACGGACGAAATGTCTGTCCGGACATATAAATATTATACATCATTGAACAGTGAGGACTAATATGGCAGATTCCAGAGAGATGCTCAAGATAGCATGTGCTGCTCTTGAGGATAAAAAAGCATTTGACATTAAGATCATAGACATAAGCAGAATTTCAACCTTATGTGATTATATAGTGATAGCTGACGGAACAAATAAAAAACAGGTTCAGGCACTCAGCGATAATGTTGAGGACAATATGCACGAAGCTGGATATTCCCACAAGGGAGTGGAGGGATATTCTGAAGGTGGATGGATTTTGCTGGATTATTATGATATAATAATCCATATATTTTCTGAAGAATCAAGAAGATTCTATAACATAGAGAAGATATGGAGTGACGGAGATATTGTATCTCTGGACAGCATATAAGATATTCAGTTTAAAATAAGATTGGGTTGCAAGTAAGAATTTGGGGATTAAAACATGGAGAGTAACAGGCTATTAAGCGACAATTATATCAAGATCAATCATATTGCCTCCAAATGTATGAGGCTTTTTGCTATATTGATACTTTTGTACTGGGTATTTACATATATTGGAGGGCAGTGCAATATAGTGCTCCTGTGTTCCTGCATGGGAGTATGCTGTATTCTGACCCTTATACCTACGATTTTTATTGATCTACTTAAGAACAATGAGGGCAAATGTATAAAATATGTGGTAATTGCATTGGCTGTACTCATATGCTCCATACTCAATACAACTTTATCGTACACAGCTATGATCGTCTGGATATTTCCTATGCTTGTAGCTTCCCTTTATTATAACAAGACAATGGTTCTCTATACTGCGCTTTTATCTACAGTCGGTGTATTCGCTGCAGATATAGTCAATTACAGATTATGTGATCTTGTTATTCCACCCGCACATGATGATTTTGCTGACAATATGATACTGGTCATAGCGCCATGTGTTATAGCCATTTTTATCATGTCATTTGTATCATATTTCATAGTATCAAGAAACTCAACAATGCTCAATAATGTTATAGACCATGCTGAAGAGGTCAAGACTAATCAGAAGGAACTCATATATGCGTTTGCCGAGCTCTCTGAGAGCAAGTCAAAATCAACAGGTGAGCACATCAAGAGAGTTGCAAAATACATGGAGGTTCTTGGAAAGGCATCCGGTTTTGATGACGATTATGTTGACATGCTTTCAACCGCAGCCATGATGCACGATATCGGCAAACTGATGATCAGCGAAGAAATACTCAACAAACCTTCCCGTCTTACAGATGAGGAGTTCGCCATTATGAAGAGTCATGTATTATATGGCGACGCACTTCTCTCAAAATGTCCGGGACAGATCCTTCAGATTGCAAGAACGATCGCCAAGGAACATCATGAGAAGTGGGATGGCTCTGGATATCTGCATATGAAGGGAGAAGAGATCGCATATATCAGTAGGCTTATGGCTGTATGTGATGTATTCGATGCCCTTACATCAGCAAGATACTACAAGAAAGGCTGGTCTATGGAGGAGGCTTATACCGAGATAGTAAGCCAGAGTGGTAAACAGTTTGATCCAAAGGTGGTATTATTATTCCAGGCTCATTTCAAGGAATTCAAACAGATAGCAGAACAGAATGCTGATAAGCACATATACTAAAATGTGATTACTTAAAAATAGGCTAAATATACATTAAGCTAATAGGCTAAAAAACTGCTTTTATGGTTTTTTAGCCTATTTTTGTTGGATTTAGACTTGAAATAAGCTAATTAATTGGTATAATGTAATTAACAAGTTGATATAAATTAACTATTTTTGAAGTTAATTTACTTTTAATAAGCCCCCTCTTAAAAAATATGACATAAATTGATCCCCAGGTCATATACGTAAATGTTGCTGACGTATGTTGACCTGGGGATCTCTTTCTTAATGGATTTATTATATTATATTGTAATTACATCTGCCTAAATAATCCGATAACCTTTCCGAGTATATCGCAGTGGCCTACGATAATTGGATCCATATAATCATTCTCCGGCTGAAGTCTTATATGACCATTCTCCTTAAAATATCTCTTTACTGTAGCCCCGTCATCGATAAGTGCAACCACAATATCACGATTGGAAGCAGAAGAGCATTGTTCAACAATAAGGAGATCACCATCGTTGATTCCGATGTTGATCATACTTTCGCCCTTAACGCGAAGCATGAATGTCTGATTATTGGTGTTATGTAAATATTCCGGTGGAATAGGAAAATAATCCATAATATTCTGTGTGGCAAGGATAGGAAGTCCAGCTGCAACCTGTCCAACAACAGGTATATTAATAACCTCACGCCTTGACAATGCAAAATCATCATCTATTATCTCTATAGCCCTTGGTTTTGTTGGATCACGCCTTATATATCCGTTCTCCTCAAGAGATGCGAGATGAGCATGTACTGATGATGTAGACTTGAGTCCAACAGCCTTGCAGATCTCTCTTACTGAAGGTGGATAGCCCTTCTTAAGCTGTTCTTCCTTGATATATTCCAAAATCTCTGTCTGCTTATCAGATATCTTTCCTTTTCCCATGTATATTGAACCTCCACAAATAAATTCTATTTAACATAATCTGTTATATACAAAATATGATAGCACATATGTTCTGATATTGCAAACGAATGTTCTGTTTTAATTTTGCTTTGTTTTGAATATTCTTGACCGGATCTATTCTTTCGTGGGAATAAAAATGGACACTTGATAGTGCATAATATAGGAGTATTAAGGATTCAGAGTTACAATACGAACTGCAGTCGTACAAGTGTTCGAAAATCACTTGACAACAAAACATCTGTTCGATATAATACGAACATAGTAACAAACATACGTTCAGGAGGGATAGAGATGAATAGATTATTTAATTTCATTAGCAATAAAAAGGTGACAATAATTGTAGCCATAATCATAGCAGCAGTATTATATGTTTCGATCACACACATGGATGCATCCGAAGCTGATGCCACCAATGCCAGCACCAAGTATTACACATGTATATCCGTTGAGTCTGGCGATTCACTTTGGGATATAGCCCAGAAGTATATGACTGATGAATATACATCAACCCAGGATTATATCGATGAAGTTGTCTCGATCAACAATCTGAACAACGATTCATCGATAGTAGCCGGAACCAACCTGGTAATACCATATTATGAAGTGACTGATCTCAATTAAACAAGGAATTAGATGTTCTTGATCAACGCATATAGATTCTATTAAATGATAGATTCTATATGCGTTTTCTGTTTAGATTTTTGCTTAAAGAGTCGTAAGAATCAGTGAAAGCAGTGCAGTTGGAATGTATTTTAGTCTATATGTTTCTATTCGCTAAACTCAGGTTTTACGAAAAAATATAGCATATTTTATTAGATTATGCTATAATCCATTTAGTCATATACATGAATATGCCCACAAATTAACATATATCAGGAGGTTTCAAATATAACGATGCCAGCCAAGCCATACAACAAACAGGTCGATGAGAATAATATATTATTGCTCAGAGATATTCTTTCCGAGTTACCACAATACGCAACGATCGCTTTTCGTGGAATTGAGAATACTACATCCACAAGAACACGCCTTGGTTACGCCAGGGATATAAAAACATTCTACGAGTATTTATGTGAAAATAACCCATTCTTTCGTGATAAAACTCCACTTGATATTACTACTGAGGATCTCAGCAGACTTGAGGCCGAGGACATCGAGGAGTTCCTGCATGCCATGAAGCTTTACACTAAAAACGGACGTACATACACCAACGGTGAACAGGCGTTAAAACGCAAATTATCTGCACTCCGGGTATTTTTTGCATACCTGTATAAAAACGACCGTATAAGCTCAAACGCTGCAGAAAAGGTCGACATGCCAAAGATACACGATAAGAAAATTATACGAATGGAGCCAAACGAGGTTGCAGATTTTCTTGATAATGTTGAGTATGGCAGCGGCCTGACTGAACGCCAGAAAAAATATCATGAGAAAAATAAAGTCCGTGACCTGGCGCTTTTATCACTTATGCTCAGCACCGGCATGCGTGTATCCGAATGCGTTGGAATTGATATACGTGACGTTGATTTCGATAATATGCGGATTAAGATCGTTCGAAAAGGTGGCAAGGAGGCATACGTATACTTCAGTGATGAGGCAAGTGAAGCTTTGCTTGAATATCTTGATGAAAGGAAAAAATTGATACCGGAAAAAGGCCATGAGGATGCGTTATTTCTGTCCGGTCAATTAAAAAGAATATCTGTCAGATCAGTTGAGAATATTGTAAAAAAATACTCTCTTACCTCCGTTCCTTTAAAGCATATAACACCTCACAAACTCAGGAGTACGTTTGGCACTGAGCTTTATAGGGCTACAGACGACATATACCTGGTGGCGGACGTATTAGGCCACTCGGATGTAAATACAACAAGAAAACACTACGCTGATATGGATGAGGACAGAAAACGTCGTTTCAGGAACGAAGTACAGCTTCGTGAAAAACGCACAATTAAACCATAATAATATTATGTTAACTTAAGGAGTATTTTTATGAAATCACAAAAGCTTTTATCATATACAAGACGAGCTATAACTGATTACGATATGATCAGTCCCGGTGACAAGATAGCCATAGGAATATCCGGAGGCAAAGACAGTCTGACACTTTTATATGCAATGTCCAAACTGAAAAAGTTTTATCCCATACCATTTGAAATTGAAGCTATAACCGTAGATCTTGGATTTAAGGATTTTGACACGTCCAGACTTAAGGAATATTGCGAGTCACTTGGAGTCAATTATACGGTTTGCAAAACTCATATAGGCGAGATCGTTTTCGATTACAGGAAGGAACCTAATCCATGTTCACTCTGCAGCCGTATGCGTAAAGGAGCCTTCAATGATTGTGCTGCAGAACTTGGCTGCAACAAGATCGCATATGCCCATCACAAGGATGACGTTATAGACAGCTTCCTGATGTCCATGCTGTATGAAGGGCGCATTCACACCTTCTCTCCTGTCACTCATCTGGAGAAATCAGGTGTCACACTCATAAGACCTCTTATATACGCCCTGGAAGGCGAAATAAGAGCATTTGCACGCGCCAACGATCTTCCAGTCTACAAGAACCCTTGTCCCGCTGACGGCGTCACAAAACGTCAGGAAAGCAAAGACATTATAGACGAACTCAAAGTACGCGTGCCTGATGTAAAAGATCGTATATTTTCCTCCATCGAGGGTGCCGGAATAGACGGATGGTCAAGGCACTGATTAATAGCTTATAGATATAAAAAATGAATCCAATCACAAAACAAAAATGACAGTAAGCGTTTAACAAACAACCTACTGTCATTTTTTATATACAAGATTTTATAATAACATTATTATGATGATATATTACAATTTTCAATAATAATCATGACTGAGATCAATAATTATTTACAATGTCATATAACAGATCTATCGTCTTATCTATGCCGTACTTCGAAGTATTGATACATATGTCGTATCCCTTCATCTCGCCCCATCTCTTGGATGTATAATAGTTGTAATATGAAGCTCTGGCCTTGTCTTCCTTCTTGATCATATCCTTGGCCTTCGATTCACTTATGTTGTACTTCTTGGCGATTCTGGCTGTTCTGTCATCCATGTCTGCATACAGGAATATATTCACCACGTTGTCCAGATCCCTGAGTGCGTAATCAGCACATCTGCCGACAAATACACATGAACCATCTTTCTCTGCAAGATTCTTGATGGTGTCAAATGCCGCAAGGAAAACTTTGTGGTTGAGAGGAAGCTCTGTTGAATTGCCAAATCCCAGTGAATATGGATCCATCACCAGTGAGTAAAGAAAGCTATTCGTAGGCTTTTCGTCAAAGCTGTCAAAAATCTCTTCACATATTCCACTGTTCTTTGCTGCCTCTTTAAGTAACTCCTTGTCGTAAAATGGTATGTTCATCTTTTCTGCAAGAGCTTCTCCGATCTGCTTGCCTCCACTTCCGAACTGTCTACCTATAGTAATAATCTTCTTCTCTGCCATAGTAACCACTCCCATCTTCTCGTATTCTCCATGTAAGAAATATCAAAATATATTACTTATGTACAAAATACTTAAATTCCTATATGGGTTATTATAACATTTATACAATAAACTGTAAATAAAAAAGTATAGACAATTGCACGTAATTTGTGACAATTGTCTATACTCGTTTGTTACATTATATTAATTTAACAGTTTTAGCTTCTTTATAAGATCTTCAAAATATTCCGGCAGATCAGCCTTGAACTCAACGTATTCCCCGGTTGAGGGATGTTCAAAACCGAGAATACCCGCATGCAGCGTCTGTCCCTGCAGCTTAAACGGACATTTCTTCGGTCCATAAACTTCATCCCCAAGTATGGGATGTCCAATGGATGCCATATGAACTCGGATCTGATGTGTCCTGCCGGTCTCAAGCTGACACTCAATAAAGGTATACTTTCCTCCAAAACGCTCCAGAACCCTGTAATGTGTGACGGCATGTCTGCCATTTCTGGTATTGATCGCCATCTTCTTCCGATCCTTAGGACTTCTTCCAATCGGCGCATCCACAGTACCATCATCCTGTGCGATATTTCCATGGACTATGGCATAATACTTTCTGGTTATACTATGCTCGTGAAGCTGCTCAGACAATGATCTATGGGCATTATCGTTCTTACACACCACAAGTACACCTGTTGTATCCATATCTATCCTGTGAACGATTCCCGGCCTGAATTCCCCATTTATACCGGAAAGGGAATCCTTAAAATGGTACATCAGTCCGTTGACCAGAGTCCCACTGTAGTGTCCCGGTGCCGGATGGACCACCATTCCCTTTGGTTTATTCACAAGTATCACGTCATCATCCTCATATATGATGTCGAGCGGTATGTTCTCAGGCTCAATGTCAATGCTGACCGGATCCGGCACAGATATATCAAAAATATCTCCAGTACGTACACTGTAGCTCGGCTTTGAAGCCTTACCGTTGACCTGAATATATCCGTCATCAAATAACTTCTTTATGAAAGATCTCGAATAATCGCTGAAATACCCGCTGAGAACCTTGTCTATTCTTTTCCCTGCCCAGTCGCTGCTGGCTTCGATGTTATATTCTTCCATATACTATTCCTGTCCATCTGTCTGTTTTTGGTGTATGATCTCTGAGAGCTCATCATCCTTATACTTGAACAGCACCAGAATAACTATAACAATAAAACTGCATGTGACAAATATATCTGCGACATTGAATACCGGGAAGTTAATAAGGCAGAAGTCAAACATGTCAACCACATATCCACGGGCAACTCTGTCGATCATATTGCCGACAGCTCCCGATATGAGAAATACCAGTGATATCCTGAGCGGTGTATATTTCTTTTCCTGATTGTCTGCAAGCCTGATGTATACATATATAGCCGCAAGCAGGATAACAAATGTTATCGCAAGCAGGAAAACGATCTTACCTGAGAAACTTCCCCAGGCCGCACCTCTGTTCTGAACATAGTTGAGCTGGAAAACTCCGTCAATTATTTTCCTTGTCTGTCCAACCTGAAAGTTGGTGGATATGAGATGTTTCACCAGTTGATCTAAAGCTGTAAGAATAATAATGGCAAGTATAGCCATCGGTATTCTCTTTTTCATAATATCCGTTCCTCCTTTGAACATCAATGCCACTCAAATGCCTTTTTCATATCATCAGGAACGACATCGGTATTGATATATGCATCGCCAATAGTGTGAAGAAGGATAAATTTTATCTTGCCCCCAACCATCTTCTTATCGTTCTTAGTGTACTCTATGACAGCATCTGCATCGACAGGGTGGTCCTCAAGAGTAGGGAAACCAAACATATCAAATGCGTGTATGATCTTATGAAGCTCGTCCTCTGTGATGTCACCCCTGTTGTATGAGATAACAGACGCAAGGCAGCATCCGATGCCGACACATGCCCCATGACTCAGCTTAAGGTCGAGGTATCTCTCTATGGCATGTCCAAGAGTATGTCCAAAATTGAGCAGGGCTCTGTCGCCCTTCTCAGTAGGATCGTTTTCCACAACAACTCTCTTGATGTTGCAGCTCACCCTGATCATCTCCATCAGGACATCCTTATCCCTTGCAAGTATTCTGTCGTGATTTTCTATAAGCCAGTCAAAATATGCAGAATCCTTTATGAGTCCATGTTTTATGATCTCACCCATTCCCGAAATAAACTGCTCATCGGATAACGTGGTGAGTGTTGACACATTGATATACACAAGCTTTGGCATGTGAAAGGCTCCGACCATGTTCTTATATGAATCAAAGTCAACGCCTGTCTTTCCACCAATACTGCTGTCCACCTGTGCCAGAAGACTTGTAGGTATCTGTACAAAGTCTATGCCTCTGAGATACGTTGCAGCAGTAAATCCGGTTATATCGCCCGTCACGCCGCCTCCAAGAGCCACCAGAAGATCTTTTCTGTCAAACTTTGCAAGAATAAGCTTCTCGTAGATCATCTTTACTGTATCAAGATTCTTCTGAGACTCACCGGCCTCAAATATAATAGATATCAATTCTTTGCATTTTCCATCAAGCTGAGTCCTGATCTCATCGAGATAAAGAGGCGCAACGTTACTCTCTGTAACGATACATACCCTTCTATCAGCAATTCCCTGTCCGGCTAAAAGCTCAGGCAGGGAATTAAAATCGTTTGCAAAGAAAATGTCATAGATTGGTTCATCATTCAGATGAACTGTGAGTGCATTACACATATAAACATTCTCCATTAGTATAAAATATATTGTTAGTTTCCAAATGGATTAACAAATGACTTACCGCCAAGATTCTTTGTGTATACAGACGAATCACTTGTAACACTTCCGCCACCGGCACCGCCAAGTGTTGAATCACCCATGGCTGAGCCGCCTCCTGATCCGAGAGTTGATTCCTCACGGCCCTGTGGATCGCCGTCATAGGAGTTCATAAACGAATTCATGGCTGCGCTCTGTGTCGACTGTGAATAAGAAGCATTTGAACTGCCCTCGCTTAATACATCGTCGAAATTAAGCCCCATCTCCTCATTGATAGGATTCTGGGCAAGGTAATTCATATGGGCTTCCATCAGAGCCTTGAATGCACATACATAGTCCTTGTACTGCTGTTTTATTCCATCAATACTTCCCTCTATGCGCTCAAGCTCCTCCCTGGCCTCCTGCACTATATTATTAGCCTTGATCTTGGCATCATTCTCTATCAGTCTCGCCTTATCAGTGGCGTTCTTTGTAGACTCCTCAGCATTCTTCTCTGCTAGCATGAGAGATTTCTGAAGCTTTGACTCGGTTGTTCTGTAATGTACTAAACTGTCAGTCAGAGTTTTCACCTGATTGGTAAGATCTGCATTGGACTTATACAGTTCTGTGTAGCTGAGCACAACTATGTCAAAAAATGCATCTACATCTTTTCGCGCATATCCCATTCCATGCGTGAACTTCTTCTGTTGTAAATCAACTGGTGTAAGCATATGTAATCCCCCGTAAAAACATATATTAATAAGTTGCCTTACTTGAAAGAGTTTCCCCCTGAAGAGATCCTCCAGCCAATTCCTCCCTTAAATCACCAGATACGTAGGTTCCATTAGGTGTGGCAAGGAATATGTTGCCCGAAATAGCCTGAAACAGACCATCCACAGCATAACTTGCTCCTCCAATGAAATCCGCTATTCTCTGTGCAGTTGGAAGATCAAGATCCTCCATGTTTATTACGATTATCTGTCCTCGATTGAGATGATCGATTATCATCTGCGCATCGTCAAACTCGTCCGGCTTGATAACAAATACTTCACTGTCATCCATTGCTCTGGATCTGCTGTTGATCGATACGAGCTTTCCATTACCTGCTCCTGACTGCTGACCATGAGAAGATCTTGCAGCTTTTGATCTGGCCGATCCATTGTCAGATGATGCAGAACCTTTGTACTTATTAAAGGACTTGAGCGGTGAAGCCTTCACTCTGGACTCTGTCTGAGGCGCATCGTAATCATCCTCATCATCGTACTCATCGTCTAAGCGATCGTCCATATCGTCTTCATCTTCATAGTCATCTTCATCTTCATCAAACAAATCATCATCAAAGTCATCGTCGCTTGAATCACTTAATTTGAAATAATCAAGAAAACTTTTCTTTGTATTTCCCTTTGCCATGATTGTTCTCCTTTAAATATTATAATTTCTGGCACCGAATATTCCCGTGCCAACTCTAACCAACGTTGCACCTTCTTCAACTGCAACTTCATAGTCGTTTGTCATACCCATCGACAAGACGCTCATATCGATATTATCAATGCTTTTAGATTGTATGTCAAGTGATAAATCTTTCAATTTGCGGAAATAGACCCTGTTGTCCTCGGGATCATCCACAAATGGAGCGATAGTCATAAGACCCTTAACCCTGATATGAGGGAAATCTTTTATCTCCTGGATAAGCGGAAGTACCTCGTCGCATGACAGTCCAAATTTTGTTTCTTCCTGTGCAACATTTACCTCAATGAGAATATTGACTGTGACATCATGCTTTGCAGCCTCCTTCTCAATGGTTTTGGCAAGATTTAACGAATCAACGGAGTGTATCATACACACCTTATCTACAATGTATTTTACCTTGTTCGTCTGCAGGTGACCTATCATATGCCAGTTTACAGGTCTTGAGACATTCTCGTATTTGTCCACAAGCTCCTGAACCTTATTCTCACCAAAATCAACGGCATCCGTATCACTGAGCAATTCCTCTATATCTGACAAAGGCTTTGTCTTGCTAACGGCGATCAGAGTGACATCCTCCGGTGATCTGCCGGCCTTTTCACATGCCCTGACTATGTTTTCTTTTACTTTTTCGTAATTTTCTTTAAGCATATTATCATCTCCTGTGTCTGTACTATTGATATATAAGCTCTCCCTCTTTCATGGAATGTCCGTCCAGTAATATTCTGTCATATCTGGATATTCCATATGAAAGATCCGGCTTGATGATCGAGTAATCATCGCCCGATACGATAACCTCTATTCTTCTGAATTCCGCAGTTCCTCTTGATACACACAGAACACCATCCATCGTATACTTGGCGGCTGTGGCAACGGAAAATGTCTCCTTGGAATTATTCTTCTGCAGTACCGCATCGGAATCTATACTTGACGGATCAACATAACAGAATCTCTTGTCGGTAAAATATATTATCGGTGATATCTGTTTTATTGAAGTGCTTCCCGAATTGCCATATGTTACCTGATTAAAATGAGTCAGATCTGAATCACCACTGCCTCCTGTCAGGTAATCCACAGGTATCATATATACATCCTTTGTTATTACGGATGAAGCCGGTATCTTCAGACCACTGGATTCCTCGAACATGAAGTTGATGTCCAGAAATCTTTCATTTACATACTGCGCGATATATTTGTTGAATGATACCACTATATAATAATGACCATCTTTTTCGATCTTATCGTATGTCGATCTGATCTTTCTGCTCGAATTATTGATGGTAAATGAAGCGTATTCATTCTGTGTAACCTTCTCAAATTCATCCTTGCTGAGCGATATGGCAATATTCCATTCCTCATCGTTGATAAGCTTACATACAGCGCTGCCCGCAGAAACCTGGCCATCTGACTTGAGTGACTGTTTTGTATACACAGTTTTATCAAAAAGCTCAGGTGTCAGATTCTTCACATCGACGCTCTCATATCCATCCTGATAGTATGTGACAAGTCCGCTGAATGGCGCCTTCTGGGCATCAAGTGAAAATGATGAAGAACCATTGCTGACCTGCTCAAGAGCAAGCTCCTCATAGAGCTCTAAAAGCTTGTTGTCGATGCTTGTCTTGAAATTATATACATTACCAAAATTGGATGCCGAAAATCCATTTTTGAACATCTTTATCTGATTGTTCAGACTTGTGTAATCTGCGCTCGTGAGAAGTGCTGAACCATTCTCCTGCATGTCGCTCATTGCTGCCTGCATGGAGCCCGAGCTGTCAATGGCATATATATTTGCACCCTTGGATACCTTCTCGCCATCTCTTATATAGTAGCATGGTGTTCCCGTCGCCGAGGCGGTTATGACAGTCTCACTTCTTACCGCAAGCCCTGTAGCCGTGAAATCAGTATCGTACGTACTCTGCTCAACCGTGAATATTATCGGATCAGAATCATTAACATACGCAACGACCCTGATGAGTATATATATGAATACGAGTGCAAAAAGGAATGTTCCAAAGCCCGGCATTTTAAGCTTTGGAAGTTCGATCTTTGTCTTTTGTTTTTTTCGTTTTATTGTCGCCATAATATGTCTCCCGTAATTTACTCTGGCACAGAAAATGGCTGGCAACATACATATACCAACCACATTCTATCTGAAATATAAGGCGGCATCCAGCTTATAATGCCGCAATAACGCAGTCCTTGAAATCCTCTGGTACGTCATTGACATCTGTTGCCAGACAGATCACTATATCAACATTGAACATATCGGATATGTTCTTTATCTCGTCCAATGCCTCAACGATATGTGACTCTCCAACGTATGCAACCGTCTTAAAATTATCTATATAAATCTTCTCAATATCACTGTTCTGGGAGATTATTCCTCGCACGAATCCGGTGAACGAATCCAGCTTGCTAATTCCATAGCTTGTACAGTTGATCATCTTGACTCTGTTGCTGAGCTCATAGAGATGCTTGTTGTTATTATCAAGAAATACTACCGTACCGGAAACAACCTTTACTTCATTGTTGACCTTATCTATCAGTGCCTTTGTCTTTCCCTTACCCTTATCTCCTGCAATAATGTGAATCATTTTTCATGCCTCCTGAATCTTGATGTAAAATTTATACAAATAATGTCCGTATCATATATGTCAGATACACACATCACTTTGCCTTATTTATAAGTTCAGTCATGGCGCTGTACAGTGCCTCTTTTCCATCTGCTCCGGCTACAAGAGCAATATACTCTTCACCGGTGGAATCGTTCTTAAGCTCCATGATAAGACAGTTGAGTGCCTCCTCTGTGGTTCCGGTCTTCCACGAACCTATCGAGTATCCATCTGGAAAATTTACCTCACCAGTTAAGAATTCATTTGTCGGCTCTATGGTTACCACCTGTTCATTGCCATCTGCATCCGTGTATGTGAAATCATATGTATCAAGTGAATCTATCACATACGCAAGGTCATGCTTTGAAAATTCCTTTATTATAAGATACAGATCATACGCTGTAGTGTAATGGTCATCGTCGTGAAGTCCATGACAGTTGACAAAGTGGGTATTTGTAGCACCGATCTCCTTCGCCTTTTTATTCATCATGTCACAAAATGCTGATTCGCTGCCGGCTATCAGCTCTGCAAGTATAACACCACAGTCATTGTATGATGTTATCATGAGACCGTACAGCAGGTTCTTGACCGTCAGGCTGCAGCCTCCGACCAGGTCACTGGCCATGGCATCCCAATCGTCAAATGTTACCTTTCTGTTGAGAGTTACCACATCGTCAAGGGATATATCTCCCTTTTCTATGCTCTCCATAACGAGTATACCTGTCATGATCTTGGTCATACTTGCCGGATATATCCTTCCATGTACATTATGGGCCACTATGGTATCCTTGGTCGTCTCATCGACAAGCATAGCGGCATAACATCCGTTGTAGTTTGCGGCATCTATCTCCTCGCCCTGTGCTATCACAGCGTTATCGTATGCCATTCCGAGCTCCCCATACACCGGAAGATCAGGCAACACACCTATGTCGAGCTGTTTTCCAGCTTTGTAGGTCTTGCTTCCGCAGCCGGTCAGAAGGACCATCGACAACACAAGTATCAAAGAGATACTTCTTCGCATGTATTTTCCTATTCTGCTTTGATTAAACATAATATAACCTCCGAAATATATTCAACAGCCTGATAACGGTGCTGAAATATATTTACTTGTAGAATTCACGCCAGTCAAGATCTCCTCTGTCAAGTGCCAGTATAAGAAGCTCGGCAGTTGCCAGATTAGTCGCAAGCGGAATATTATGTGTATCACACAATGTAAATATGTTGTTTATATCAGGTTCATGATTCTTTGGATGAAGCGGATCTCTCAGAAAGATGACCATATCGATGTCATTGTTCTCTATCTGTGATCCGAGCTGCTGCTCACCGCCAAGATGTCCTGCAATATATTTGTGAACTGTAAGATTGGTAACCTCCTCAATAAGTCTTCCGGTAGTTCCTGTTGCGTAAAGCTCATGCTTATTAAGAATTCCTCTATATGCTATACAGAAGTTCTGCATCAGTTTTTTCTTAGCATCATGTGCTATCAAACCAATATTCATGAAAATCCTCCTAATACTTTTTCTTTTGCAAATTTATATTGAGAACCATGCCCATTCCGGCACACAAACTGACGAGTGAACTCAGTCCGTAACTTATGAATGGCAAAGGTAATCCCGTGTTCGGAAGTATGGATGTGGCAACACCAATATTGATAAATGACTGGATGCTGACCAGTGCTGCCATACCTGTTGCTATATACATTCCCTTTTTATCACCGGAACGCCTAGCAACCCTAATACATTGTAACACTATGAGCAGTAAAATTGCAATAATAATAACACTTCCGATGAAACCTAATTCTTCTCCCACTGCCGAGAATATAAAGTCTGTCTGCTGCTCAGATATGAGATTTGTATCTTTTACGGTTGCCACATCAGAGCTGTTGATCCCCTTACCGGTCAACTGTCCCGATCCTATGGCCATGATCGAGTTGTTCTGCTGATCCTGGGTGGATCCGCCTCCATACATATGTCCAAGTATACGCTGTCTCTGATATCCGTTCAGAAACTGAGGCAGGTTGTCCTGCTGGATATACCAGAAGAAGCCTCCAAAGAATGGTATGAGTATCAGTACCGCAATACCTATTATCTTGAGTGAGAGCCCCGCTATAAATATGACTATAAACAATGTTGCACATATACATATCGTGGTTGAAAGATCCGGCTCGGCAAATATAAGTCCGATCGGTATTGCAAGGAAAGCTGCAAGCTTCAGCAGCGTCTTTGCCGTGTTCAGATCATCCGCATGTTTTTCAAGAAAAACAGCCGTGCAGATTATCAGTATTATCTTGGCAAACTCCGATGGCTGTATGGTAAATGAATCGGATATCTGGAACCATCTGCTGGCTCCATGGGAATCCGCACCTGATCCTACCACCAGTACAAGTCCCAGCAGCACTATATTTGCAGCGTATAGTACCATATAGTATTTGCATATGAAATTATAGTCTATGAGTGATACTATTATCATTCCCAGTATACACACCCCGGCACCGATCAACTGCTTTGTGAGTTTTGTCTCATCTACGCTCACTATGATCACAGTACCCATGGCCATGGCTGCTATTATCAGGAAAAACAATTTGAAATTGTAATCCAGTATACTGTATTTTTTTTGATTCTGATCAAGACTGAATTGTTTTAAGTTCAGTTGATCCTTCTTGAATAAGTTCATAATTCACTGATCCTCGTCCTGTTGTTCTGTATGTATATTCGTTATCCTTCTTCTCTGTATCCACGCTTAACAATGGAATATATGCCACTAGCATACGCTCCTTGACCTGGATATCGATATCTGATTCCTTTACATTGATGTATCTGTCTATCTCCTGCTTTATGGTATGCTTCATATCGTCCAGGAAATCCGGATTACACCCTATCCTGTCTGAAGCCAGCATGCTTATAAGCCTTTCTTTGGCATAACTTCCTGTGTTATATAAATATATCTTATTCATCCCCTTATTCCTCCCTTCAGGCTCTTTTACGTCTGAAAAGCGAACGCAGTGAGCGGTTCTTCCCTGAATAATAATCTTCAACTTCAAGGGAATCATCCACTATCTTTCTGCATATATTCATATATGCATGTCCCGATTTCGTGTTGCTGCACACGACCGGTTCTCCTTTGTTTGTCGATATGACTATGTCCTCATCATCGGCGATCACTCCAAGCAGATCCACTGCAAGTATATCAACCACATCATCGACGGACATCATATTGCCCTTTTTGACCATATCATATCTTATCCTGTTGATTATGAGGTGTTGTTTTTCAATTCCATACGCCTCGAGCAGACCGATTATCCTGTCTGCATCCCTTATGGCCGAGACCTCGGGAGTTGTCACTATGACAGCCCTGTCAGCAGCAGCTATGGCGTTCTTAAAGCCCTGTTCTATACCGGCCGGGCAGTCAATGATTATGTAGTCATACTCGTCTCTTATCTCGTCTATGAGCTTGATTATCTGTTCCGGGCTGACCGCTGTCTTATCCCTGGTCTGCGCGCAAGGCAGCAGGTACAGATTGTTGTAATTCCTCGCCTTTATAAGAGCCTGCTTATATCTGCAGTTTCCCTCTATTACATCTATCAGATTATAGACTATGCGGTTTTCCAGGCCAAGCACAACATCCAGGTTTCTGAGACCTATATCTGTATCTATCATCACCACTCTGTTCCCGAGGGACGCAAGACCGGTTCCTATGTTCGCCGATGTGGTCGTCTTGCCAACTCCGCCTTTTCCTGATGTAACAACAATAACTTCACACATAATAAAAATCCTCCTAAATTTACTATCATATGTAGGTTATATTTATAATCCCTTCATCATTCGTAGCTATCATTGGCATTCTTTTTGCACCCGGAAGTCTGATTCCTGTACTTTTCGCTTTTCCTATCTGCAAAAGCTGTGGGCACATTCTCATCGCTATTATGAAATTGTTTCCAGCCGCCAGCTTACCCGCTATGGCAGCTCCCGCCAGTTCCCCAACGACCACGATATTCTTACCGGATACAACCCTGGCATCCCTGGCAACATCTCCGAGGATAATGACATTTCCCCTGATCTCAAGGGTCTGCTTTCTCCCTATGTCGCCGCGGAAGATATATGGTCTTTCATTGTCACTGTGCGTTTTAGTCATATCCGGCAAAGCCATACTGACTTTTGCCTGTTGTGGTTCACGATCCCCATCATCCCGGACACCGGAACCTGTATATTGATCTATGTCAGGTTTAGCTGCAAATCTGACATGAATCTTATCAATGCTGTTTAAAAAACTGATTATCTCCTCCGTGTCTCCACGCTCCAGGGTACATCCCCTGAAAGATATACATACAGTTCCTTTTTTCTGGAAGGCACTTATATTATCGAGGATCCTGCAATACAGATCGCAGCAGATATCATTTACAGACATAGCCGCCGGTACATAGACAACTATGCCTGATCTGTCTGCCTTGATTGATAATCTGTCCATACCATCCATATCATCTGCTCCTGTCATATTATTTCCTACACACAGGTTCTGTGATATATCTTTGGTATCTCAATTAATCTGACATCTGGTTGTTTCCTGTTATGTCAAGCGTATCAAGCTTGTCAGGGTCATACATATATGCGTACACCATTCCGGCAAGCTCCTCTGCGTTACCCGATGTATATCCATGTGGAATAACACATGTTACACTGACCTCAGGGTTCTCATAAGGCGCAAATGACACAAACAATGCGTGATCCGGCCTTGTGGTATCCTCCTCTGCTGTTCCCGTCTTGCCGGCAACATTGACATTTATCTGATTTATAAGAGCCGATGGACTTGTGTGGTCACTTACCATCTGACGCATTCCCTGTTTTATGACCGCCCACTGGCCGTCCGTCAGATCAACTGTATTCTTAGGAACGTTGTCACTCTTATACACTGCCCTTCCATCTATATTTTTTATCTCGTTCACCAGTGTCAGGTCATAACAGTTGCCCTCATTGGCGATGGTTGTCACATATCTGGCAAGCTGGACAGGCGCATAGTTATTTGTACCCTGTCCGATAGAAGAACGTACCGCATCAGTATCTGACACATGCGGATCCATCTCTTCTATCTCCACACCTGACTTCTGGTCAAGTCCAAATAACGAAGCGTACTTCTGTATCTTATCTATACCTTGTGCATCCTGATATACTCCCTTGCTGTCTGTGGCAAGGCGGTATCCAACCTCATAGAAGAAACCGTTACACGATACCTCTATGGCGTCAGCGAGACCAAGTGTTCCGTGTCCGCTTCTGAGCCAGCAGGCCGGTGAAGGAACAACCTTTGAGAATGTACCGTAATCAGTTATAACTGATCCAACGTCTATAACGCCCTCCTGCAGACCAGCTGCAGCAATGAGCATCTTGTATGTGGAACCCGGTGCAGTTCTCTGCATGGTTGCACGATTGTACATAGGGGTCGTCTTATCTTCTGTTATCTTGGCATAATAGTCAGGATCGATCACATTTGTGAGCTTGTTGTTGTCGTAGCTTGGGTAGCTTACCATAGCCCTTACAGTTCCTGTCGCCGGATCGACCACCACGATGGATCCCGAGCATGGGTCAAGAGCAAGCATGGCAGGTGTTATCTCAAGCTTTTTGATCTTTCTGTAAATAAATTCAAAATTGCTGAGGACACCTGACGTAAATTCCTCGTAATCTTCGTCTGTTGTACTATTAAGGATTCCCTGGTCGTATAACAGGTATATTACCTGGGAACCTGTTATTTCACCTGATAATATCATATATTTGAAGACTCGTTTGTCGAAATCGGAGTCATCCTCAAATTCTTTGAGTACATAATCGACAATAACATTGTATATCTCATCCGTATCATAATAATCACTGCTTGTCTGAATGCCGGTTATGTCTATTACTCCCTGGCTTATGCAGTATTTCAGATACTCATATAATGATATCTTGTCATTTACATAGTTGTTATATGTGTCACTGTCCTTATCCACTGCACTGCTGTCATATATGCCGTTTGAGCTCAGCGTCTCGCATATAAACTCCATATAATCCTTGTACTGATCCGAAAGATTATACAGTTCCGTGTGACTGCTCTTCAGAATGTCCGAAAGCGCATTGAGTGTGTACTGCTTGCTTGATACAAATGTGTTGTACACATTCTTTTCATTGTCAGTTGCATTCGCAGCATTAAGGGCCTTTATGTCTATAATGTTGTTGTCAAAGAATGCCGAGTACACATCCGTTATAGGTATATCCTCTTTCTCCTTGGATGTCGTCACGTTCTTGAGATTTGCAAGGAGAATATACGACAATTCCTTTTCAAGTGCGTTGTAGCAGTATTTCTGAAGATCAGAGTCAAGTGTGAGGTAAATATCGTTTCCTGCAACAGAATCAGTCTTTTCTATAATCTCAAGGACTTTTCCCATGTTGTCAACGTACATCTTCTGGGAACCGTCAACACCACGAAGCTGATCCTCGTACGACTGTTCCAAACCAAGCTTTCCAACCATATCATTGGAATCATACTGCTGATTCTCGTCAAGCTTCGCATTGTACTCCTCGAGCTCCTCATTTGAAATGTTGCCGATATATCCGATTATATGCGAAAAATATATGGCATCATTGTATACTCTGTTTGATTCAATACTCACATCCATTCCGAGCAGTGTATCCATATTCTCAGTTATCGCAGCATAGCTCTGCTGACTTATATTGTTGGCGATATCCACTGTCATGTACTGCTGGTATCTGTTGAGCCATACCTCATATCTCACGGCAAGGATCTTGAGCACATAGGCATCCGAATAATCACCTGAGATATTGAAAAGTTCATCACTTCTCATATAGTCAAATACTTCCCTTGCTGTAGCATTCTTCTGTGCATCGGTGAGGGCATCAACTGAGCTTGCACCATAAACATTCATATAAAATGTATTGAGCTGTGAGCCGCTTATCGTGAATTTCATGTTGCCATTTGCATCCAGCTTGATCGGAAGCTCCACGGACAGACTGTCTCCATTCTGCTCAAGTATAAGTATCGTCTTATAAACTATCTCATTTCTTAGCTCATTGACCGACATATTCTTCTTGTCTGCCGCCTCAGTGAGGTCTGCATTGCTGGTGAAACTCAGATTGTATGAAGATTCGTTATATGCAAGCAGTTTTCCGTTGCAGTCGAAAATCTTTCCTCTGGTGGCCTTGACCGACACCGTCTTAAGTGATTTGTACTGGAAGCTGGACTGATATTTTTCTCCATTTATGATCTGAAGATTAAACAATCTGTACACAAGCACGCCTGACAGGCACAAAAAAAACAGAGTGACATAAAAAATACGGCTCTTTAACTTTTCTACTATAAAATCTTTGATTATCTCTAATATATCTCTGATCACTATGTCTCACTTCCTTTTTCAGCGCGTTTCAGCCGCTTGTTTATAAAGACAAACAGCTTGAATACTATCATCGTAAGTATGGCTGTGTATATCATATCCGGCAAAATAATATCCTTCATGTACAGCCCAAAACTGAGTCTGTTACGCATTACAAAGAATATTATAAATGTTATGAAATTAAATATGAAATCATCAAGTGTTATGATGATGATAGGCAGCAGTACATCCTCCACGAGGTACAGTCTGTGGAAAAATCCGTTACAGTATCCAATGAGCATATATATGATCATAAAAGGGCCTATGGCAAAGCCAAAGTACAGATCATATAAAAAGCCACAGAAAAATCCCACCAGCATTCCCTCTTTTCGACCTCTCATAAGTCCAAAGGACACCGTGAGGATGAGCATCAGATTGGGAGTCGCACCCGCAACTGAAATATATGGAAAAAGTGCTGACTGAAGCACAAAACATATTATGATTAATAATCCAAGTGTGATAACTCTTCTCAATGTCTGTTTAACCTCTTTACTTCTACTCCGAAACAGTTTTCTTGGTCTGGAGGACTATGAGTACCTCCTGTATCTTTGAAAAATCACATGCCGGAGTGATATATGCAGTCTTTGTAAGATTGTTGGAATCTTCCTCTATTTTTGTTACATACCCTATGTTAATTCCCGACAGATATTTGCTTGACACATAGGATGTGACGACCTGATCGCCGACTCCGACCTCTGCGTCCTTGTCAATGTTTTCAGCGATAAGATAGCCATTCTCATAATTGCTGACACTTCCCTCAACATTACAAATAGCCTCTGACGGTAATATCATTCCGTTTACATTTGATGTATCGTCTATGATGGCTCTTACCTTGGCATAATCCTTTCCGGCCTCTGTGACTATTCCACACAGGCCGTTGCCATACATGACATTGCAGCCCTCGACAACACCATCATCTGTTCCCTTGTCGACATAGAACACCTGAAACCATCCGCCGGTATCCTTTGATATGACTCTGGCAGCAGTCTTCTTATAATCGTAATACTGGAGATCAAGCTCATAAAGTGCCTGAAGACGTTCGAGCTCATACGAATTCTGCTGGTACTGTGCCACCTGCTTCTGACTCTGTTCAAGCTGATCCTTGAGTGTTTCATTCTCCTTTAACAGTGCGTCGTAATTCTGGAATGCCTCAGTTTTGCTCTGAACCCATCTGCCTATGGTATTTACCCCTTTCTGCATGGGCTGGACAAATATGTTGGTAAAATTCCTCACCGGTGCAAATATTCCCCCCGCAAAGAGAGATACAAGCATGAGCACAACGCAAAAGCCTGTGAGTCCAAGCAAAAAATATCTCGGTGTGATCTCTATTCTTTTTCTGTTCCTATTTCGTCTTCGTTTCATTATAAAATACCTCGCTCAGCTAAGCTGACATAGCAGTTATTTCCTAAAATAATATGATCTGAAAGCTCTATCCCTATCAGTTCCCCAGCTCTGTCCATCTCTCTGGTAATATCTATATCCTGACCGCTCGGAGTCGGATCTCCGGATGGGTGGTTATGCACAAGTATGATATAGACAGCATCGTATCTGAGCGCCTCCACAAACACCTCTCTCGGAGATAACATCGAACTGTTCACTGTTCCCTCTGAAATGCGGACATCCTTTATGAGCTTATGCTTCGCATCAAACATGAGGAGATACACGTATTCCTTTTCGAGATATCTTGTGTTCTCCATGAAATAATCCGCAATGCTCTGTGGGGACTGGAACGACAAAAACGGCTTAAATGAAGCCCTGGCCATTCTCCTGGATATCTCAGCCAGACATTTCATCTGTATTGCTTTTACCTTTCCAACTCCGCTTATCTCTTCAAGTTCACTCACAGTCAGGTAATTAAGCCCCACTATACCCTTGTGGACCGGATGGGCATCCAGTATCCTGTAGGCTGTGGACAGCGCATTTGCCTTCCTGCTTCCGGTTCTGAGGATGACTGCCAGAAGTTCAGCATCTGTGAGAACCTCAACTCCATACTTAAAGCTCTTCTCATACGGTCTCTCAGTCTCCGACATTTCTTTCATGGAGACCGAAAGTCCTCCTGCAAAATTCTCTTTGCAATAATTTTTATCCATATTTCCTCCTTCCGCCTCTCCAAGCTCCAGAGAAAATTTTATATGGCCGACTAATTAATCTACCATACTATAAGGTTTTTTTCTACCATTTTCTGTAATGACATTATTATGCCGTACTTGGCATGGGGATATGTAAGTCCCCCCTGAAAATATACCGCATAAGGTGGGCGCATAGGTGCATCCGCTGAGAGCTCAATGGATGAACCAGACACAAATGCTCCAGCGGCCATGATGACCGGTGAATCATAGCCCGGCATGTCCCAAGGCTCAGGTCTTACATAACTGTCAACCGGCGCTGCAGCCTGGATTCCTTCACAGAATGCCACGACCCTCTCAGGAGTCTGAAGCTCAACAGCCTGAATAATATCGTATCTGTCCTCTGTGCTGTCAGGAACAGCCTTAAAGCCCAGTCCCTCGTATACATTTGCTGCAAATATCGCACCCTTAAGCGCACTTGCAGTAACTGTAGGTGCCATGAAAAGTCCCTGAGTGAGAGCCTTTGTATTGCCAAGTGAGGCTCCAACCTCCTTGCCGAGTCCCGGAGTCGTGAGTCTGTATGAAGCATTCTCCACATACTCCTTCTTACCGCATATATAACCTCCTATCGGTGCAAGTCCGCCTCCCGGATTCTTGATAAGAGAGCCGACTACCAGATCAGCCCCAACATCCGACGGCTCTATATCCTGTACAAATTCTCCGTAACAGTTATCTACCATACATATGATATCAGGATTTACACTCTTGACCGCCTTTATGGCCTCACCGATCTGCTGTACAGACAGCGTCTTTCTGACTGCATATCCCTTAGATCTCTGTATCTCCACAAGTCTTGTGCGGCTATTGATCGCATTCTTTATTCCGTCAATGTCAAAGTTTCCATTCGGTAGCAGATCTACCTGGGCATATGTGACACCATACTCTGCAAGTGACCCCCTGGACTCACGGATGCCTATGATCTCATCCAGTGTGTCATACGGTTTTCCCGCTATGGCAAGGATTTCATCTCCCGGGCGCAGATTACCAAACATGGCCGTGCAGAGTGCATGGGTTCCGCACACTATCTGTGTCCTGACAAGAGCATCTTCCGTGTGGAATACATCTGCATATATCCTCTCAAGGGCATCTCTTCCGTCATCTGTATAGCCATAGCCTGAAGAGCCGGCAAAATGCGCCTCGGACAATCTGTTGTCCTGCATGGCCTTCAGGACCTTGAGCTGGTTGATCTCACTCACAGCATCGATGGCTGCGAATCTATCCTTAAGTTTCTCCTCCACACTGTTGCAGTATTCAAACACCTTTTCATCCACATTCAGTGATCTGTAGTAATCCTTTAACATATCTTTCATCTCTGTATAATCTCCTTTTCGCGAAGCCTGTCCAGCATAAATGACAATATTTCAGACTCGCTGTCGTACTCACTTTTATCAACCCAGGTCACATGTTTTTCCCTCTTGAACCATGTGATCTGTCTCTTGGCAAAATGCCTTGTATCTCTCTTTAGCGTATATACTGCCTCATCCAGAGTGCATCTGCCCTGAATATAATCGATTATCTCCTTGTAGCCAAGCCCCTGCATTGACACCAGCTCCCTGCTGTAACCCTCGCTCACAAGCAGTTTTACCTCGTCCAGAAGCCCTGCCTCAAGCATGATATCTATCCGTCTGTCTATTCTATCATATAATTTCTGTCTGTCATCATTTAACACAAAATATTCAAAATTATATGGTGACTCCTTCTGGGACTCCGTCTCATTGTGCTCAGATATCTTCATGCCCGTCTTTTTGTAAAATTCCAGAGCCCGGATCACCCTCTTAACATTATTCTCATGTATTTTCTTGGCGGATTCAGGATCGACCTCCGCAAGCATATCATGAAGAAATGTGTTGCCGTGGGTATCTGCAAGATTCTGCAGCTTTTCCCTGTATGACATATCATTGTCATTTTCCTCAAAATCTATATCATACAAAAGCGCCTGGATATAGAAGCCAGTACCGCCTACTATGATTGGAATTTTTCCCCGGGAATATATATCCTCCATAGCACGAAGAGCATATTTCTTGAAAAGCACAACGTTGAACTCTTCTGCCGGATCCAGAATATCTATCAGATGATGCCTTACCCCCTGCATCTCCTCCGGCTCTATCTTCGCCGTTCCAATATTCATCTTTCTATATACCTGCATGGAATCTGCGGATATGATCTCGCCGTCCACCGCCTTTGCCAGTCCTATGGACAGTGCCGTCTTGCCGACAGCCGTGGGGCCGGTGAGGATTATCAGTGGTTTCATATTCTTATCCATCCTGTTATCTCCTATACTATTCGCTTAAACTTCTTCTCAATCTCCGCCTCCGTCATGGATATGACAGTCGGACGTCCGTGAGGACATGTGTATGGATTTTCAAGCTTTAATAGCTGATCTATAAGTGCGTCAGCCTCCTTGAAGCTTATCTCCGTATTACCCTTTATCGCAGCCTTACACGCCATGGTGGAAAGCTTATGTATAAATGTGTCTACGGTCACCTTTTTCGCACTGCTGCTCGCATCAGCTATGAAGTCTATGAAAAGCTCTCTGCCATCAAGACCAAACAAGTTGTCAGGTACAGCGTTCAGCTTAAACTCCCTGCCTCCGAAGTTCTCTATCTGATATCCAAGCGCCTCGAACATCTCCATATTCTCATGAAGGAACTCTATCTCTGCGGCACTGAGTGTAACGACCGCAGGAGGCATAAGATACTGTGAGTATATCTTCTTATTCTTGTAATTCTCCATAAGCTCTTCGTACTTGACCTTCTCATGGGCAGCATGCTGATCCATTATGAAGAACTTGCCATCGTACTCTATGAGCCAGTATGTCTTGAAAAGCTGTCCTATTAGTCTGTGCTTTGCACGGGCTTCCCTTGTCAGGAACTTCTCCTGGAACATATCCTGCTGGACGTACTTTTTTCTGGCTTCTTCATCGTAGTCAGTATCTGAAGCTTCATCTGAAACTGCAGATACTGTTGAGTCTGGTGTCGCCGCTGTGACCGAAGGTCTAGCAGGTGCCGGAGCTGTATATGCCGGACTCTCGTTTACCACATTCCTGTTTTGTACTACAGATCTCCCCAGATCATTCTTTCTATCCGCATATATGTAGTTTCCTGCCGGCTTCTCCGTCTTGTTATTATCTATGACGTCTGATCCTTTATTGTTTGAGCTGCTAGTCTCATCTATGATCTCTATAACCGGGCGGACCGGCTGTGGTAATGTCTGTGGTTCTGCCGGACAAAGCTGCTCAGGCTGACTCTGCGGTTCTGCCGAACGAAGCTGCTCAGGCTGACTCTGCGGTACAGTCCTCTCCTCTGCCCTGACTATCGCCTCACGCCTCTTATTCTCGAATGCCTCCGGTGCATTTCCAACATCCCTCTGCTTAAATGTCTCCGGCTTCGGATCCTTCCCCGGCGCCACATCAGGAATGAGCTCCTTGAATAACAGTGTCTCCCTTATGGCATTGTAGGTGAAGCTGTATATATCCTGACTGTTGGCGAATTTCAACTCCATCTTGGTCGGATGTACATTTACATCGAGGAGATCAGGTCTCACCTGAAAATTGATCTCGGTGAATGGAAACTTGTGTATCATGACAAATGTCCTGAAAGCATCCTCGATCGCCTTGGTGAGCACCGCACTCTTTATATATCTGTGATTTACATAGTAGCCCTCAAATGATCTGTTGCCCCTTGATATACAAGGTCTTGCTATATATCCGGAGATCTTCATATAGTCATTTTCCGCATTTATCTCAAGAAGATTTGAGGTGATGTCTCTTCCATAGATATGGTAGATTATGTCTCTGAGTTTGCCATTGCCTGATGTGAACAGCTTGTCTGTTCCATTTGCAATGAACTTAAATGAGATCTCCGGGTGTGACATGCATATACGGCACATCAAGTCGTAGATATAGCTTGTCTCCGTGGCATCAGTCTTCATGAACTTCTTTCTCGCCGGTGTATTGTAAAAAAGATTTCTGACAATTATGGTTGTTCCACCCGGAGCACCTATCTCCTCGCTGGATATCTCCTTACCGCCATGTATCTGGTATCTGAGACCGGTCACATCATCAGCGGTCTTGGTTATCATCTCCACCTGGGCAACCGCCGCTATACTTGCAAGTGCCTCACCACGGAAACCAAGAGAAGAGATACTCAGGAGATCCTCGACTGTCACAAGCTTACTTGTGGCATGTCTGAGAAATGCAAGCTTAACCTCATCCTTCTTTATACCTGCTCCGTTGTCGGTGACTCTGAGAAATGACAGTCCGCCTCCCTTTACCTCGACGGTTACCGCTGTGGCACCTGAGTCTATGGAATTTTCCACAAGCTCCTTGATGACCGAGCTCGGCTTCTCTATAACCTCACCGGCTGCTATCTTGTTAATCGTATTTTGGTCTAATACTTTTATCATTACTTATCGCTCCTTATTATTTAAGTCGCTCCTGCAATTCATTTAAATAAAGCAACGCCTTCATAGGTGTCATGTTGGACAGATCAACACACTTTATGTCCTCGATCACCTGTGATTCGGCAAGTGAGCCGAACATTGACATCTGAGTGTCTTCTTTCTTCGGCTTGAAATCATTTGTAACCTTTATCTCCTTCAGCTTGGTGGTTATGTCCTTGTCTATAAGCTGATTACATATCTCATTTGCTCTTGCTATAACGACATCCGGCACACCGGCAAGCTTTGCAACCTGTATACCGTAGCTTCTGTCGGCACCGCCCTTGACGATCTTTCTGAGGAACACTATGTCGTCTCCGTCTTCCTTGACCGCTATACAGTAGTTGTTGACTGCCGACAGCTTACCCTCAAGCTCCGTGAGCTCATGGTAATGTGTCGCAAACAGAGTTTTTGCTCCGAGCAGTTCACTGTTGCTTATATACTCAACGACAGCCCAGGCGATCGCCAGACCGTCATATGTGCTTGTTCCTCGACCTATCTCATCAAGGATGAGAAGGCTGTTCTTCGTGGCATTTCTGAGTATATTTGCGACCTCGCTCATCTCCACCATAAATGTGGACTGTCCTGATGCAAGGTCGTCGGAAGCTCCCACTCTTGTAAATATCCTGTCGCATATGCCTATATTGGCAGATGCCGCAGGGACAAAGCTTCCAACCTGAGCCATGAGAACTATGAGAGCAGTCTGTCTCATATATGTGGATTTACCAGCCATGTTAGGACCGGTGATGATAGATATCCTGCTCTCATGGTTGTTCAGATATGTGTCGTTTGTGATGAACATATCGTTGTTCAGCATCTTCTCAACGACCGGATGACGTCCGTCCTTTATGTCGATGACTCCATCTGTATTGATCTCAGGTCTAACATACCCATTTGCAACAGCCACATATGAGAGTGAACACAGAGCATCGAGCATGGCTATGCTGTGTGCTGTTCTCTGTACCCTTGTGAGCTCTGCAGCAAGGGTGTCCCTGAGCTCAACATATGTGTTGTACTCCAGCGCAACAAGCTTGTCGGATGATCCGAGTATAACTCCAGCCAGTCTGTCAAGCTCCTCGGTTGTGTATCTCTCAGAATTGGCAAGTGTCTGCTTTCTGATGAAATAATCCGGCACAAGACTCTTATATGAATTGGTTACATCAAAATAATATCCGAACACCTTATTAAACTTTATCTTGAGATTCTTGATTCCGGTCTTTTCCTTCTCTCTGGCCTCAAGCTCTGCGATCCAGTTCTTGCCATCAGTTGTGGCATTCTTCAGAGTGTCTATGTCCTCAAGATAGCCATCTTTGAATATTCCGCCCTCTCTGATAAGTATAGGCGGATCATCAACTATGGCACGGTCAAGAAGGTCATAGAGATCCTGCAGATCATCTATTCCATCCCTGATCTCGGTGAGCTCATCCGAATGGAATTCACCGAGAAGCTGTATTATAAATGGAAGAAGCTGTATGGACGTCTTAAATGCCAGAAGATCTCTCGGATTCGCTGTTCTTAACGATATCCTCGTCATAAGTCTCTCGAGATCGTATATGGTATTCATGTACTCACGGAGTTCGTCTCTGGTTATGACAGAGTCGTTGAGCTCTGTTATCGCGTCAAGTCTGGCTTCTATATCATCTTTGTGGATAAGGGGCTGCTCTATCATATTTCTGAGCATTCTCGCTCCCATGGCCGTTTTGGTCTTGTCAAGCACCCAGAGTAGTGAGCCTCTCTTCTGCTTATCCCTGAGTGTCTCTGTCAGCTCCAGATTTCTTCTGGATGAGCTGTCTATGATCATGAAGTCCTCTATGGAATATATATCTATTCTGTTGATATGATCCAGTGAGTTCTTCTGTGTCTCATGTAGATACTGGAGAAGTGCGCCCGCTGACAGCAGCATATCCTCCTGCTCATCTATGCCGAGACCATCTATTGATCCGACCTTAAACTGTCTTTTAATGAAATCCTCACAGGTGTCATCGTTAAAATAATGAGACGGAGCCTCCGATATCGTTATCTTCATCTTCTCCTTCATGTAATCAAAGTTCAGGCCACATGACAGAAAAACCTCATTCCCTATGATCTCCGTCGGGGAATATTTGTTTATCTCGTCGTACAGCTTGGATGTAGATGAGATATGACAGGAACGGAACTCCCCTGTTGTGATATCGCATACGGCCACACCATACTCATCATTACAGCCAAATATACACATGAGATAGTTATTCCTCGTCTCATCAAGAATAGCCTGGGACATATTTGTACCAGGCGTAACTATACGTATAACTTCTCTTTTTACTATACCCTTTGCGAGCTTCGGATCTTCCATCTGCTCACATATGGCTACCTTGTAGCCCTTCTCTATCAGCTTGTTCAGGTATATGTCACAAGCATGATACGGAACACCACACATCGGTGCCCGCTCCTCCTGACCACAGTCCCTGCCGGTCAGTGTTATCTCAAGTTCCCTGGATGCCGTCAGGGCATCGTCGAAGAACATCTCGTAGAAATCTCCCAGTCTGTAGAAGAGAATACAGTCCTTATACTGATTCTTAACTTCCATATACTGAGCCATCATTGGTGTTAATGCTGCCACTTCAACTACTCCTATTCTGCTAATTCACCCATGTAATAAAATCCCTTACACTCAACAAGCTTTACATTCAGGATCTTTCCAACCATCTCCGCACACCCAGGGAAATGGACAAGTATGTTGTTGGAGAGTCTTCCGGTCAGAAGGCCGTCGCCCTTCTCGTCAAAGCCCTCAACCAGAACCGGCTGTGTCTGTCCCTTTATCGCAATGGTCTTCACATCACTTATCTCCTGCACACGCCTTAAAAGCCTGTTGTATCTATCCTGTATCTCTTCCTTTGTGGAACCATTCTCCATTCCGGCGGCAGGAGTTCCTGTTCTCTTTGAATATATAAATGTAAATGCGGTGTCATACTGTACTTTCTCAACCACGTCCATGGTCTCAAGGAAATCCTCCTCGGTCTCACCAGGGAATCCCACGATTATATCAGTGGTGAGTGATATCTCCGGAATCTTCGCCCTTATGCGGTCAACCAGTGCAAGATATGACTCCTTTGTGTACCGTCTGTTCATCGCATTCAGTATCTTTGTCGAGCCCGACTGTACCGGCAGATGGAGATGTCTGCAGATCTTTTGATTCTCCGCGATGACATCTATCAGTTCATCCGACAGATCCTTTGGATGTGAGGTCATGAATCTTACTCTCTGTATCTTCTCTATGGCACACACACGCCTCAGCAGTTCCGCAAATGTGATCGGATGCTCAAGATTCTTTCCATATGAATTGACATTCTGCCCGAGGAGCATGATCTCCACCACTCCGTCGTCAGCAAGCCTCTCACACTCAGCTATGATATCCTCCGGATTTCTGCTTCGCTCCCTTCCTCTTACATATGGAACTATACAGTAGGTACAGAAATTGTTGCATCCAAACATGATATTTACACCTGATTTGAATGGGAATTCCCTCACCGCAGGAAGATCCTCCACGACCTCCTTGGCATCCTTCCAGATATCTATGACCATGCTTCCGGATTCTATCCTGCTCACAAATATCTCAGCAAGCTTATATACATTGTGTGTTCCAAATACCATATCGACAAACCTATAGCTCTTGCTTATGGTTGTCACCACATGCTGCTCCTGCATCATGCATCCGCACAGAGCTATCTTCATCTCAGGATTTTTCTCCTTGAGGTGCTTCATGAGACCAAGGTGACCATAAACCTTTCTGTTGGCATTCTCCCTGACCGTACATGTGTTATATATTATAAAGTCCGCATGTTCGGACTCGGTCCTAACATATCCCATCTGCTCAAGTATTCCGGCAAGCTTCTCAGAATCCCGGACATTCATCTGACAGCCAAATGTCTGTATGGAACAGGTAAGGTCACGTCCCAGCTCTTTGCTTCTTGCTGTGACATACTCCCTGCCCTTTTTTATAAAATAATACTGCCTCTCCGGTTCCTCAAACGGAGCTGGAAGCCCCAGATCTATGCCGTCAATAACTTTTTCCAAATCATTCATAATCTCTATGTATCCTTATCTATTTCTTTAAAGCTGCGTAAATCCTTCTGGAGTTATTCCTCTATGCCCAGCTTACCAAGTATCCTGCCTATGTTATCCATAGTATTTTTCACGCTGGAATCCGCGGCATCCATCCTCATCTGAGTCTGTATATCCGCAAGATCAATATCCTTGTAATGATCCAGCGCCGCGATGTAATCAGGATCATTCTCAAAATGAACCTTAAGTGCCCTCATGGCATCCTTATAACCGAGCAGGCTTCTGAATTTTACTGAATTTGCAGAGAAATTCAAGGTTCCATCTATCAGATCTCCCAGGCTTACACTTGGATATATCTCTATGATATCCGCATCTGTATATGCAGATATGTCTTTCTTTGAGTCGGGATTAAGGCCGCACACAACGATATTCCTGTATCCCATATCATACAGAGGCTTCACCGGAACATTGTCGGCAAGACCGCCATCACAATACTCCTTACCGTTATAAGTCACAGACTCATAGAGCATAGGCAGGGTGGATGATGCCATGACGACTGTCCTGATCTCCTCCGCATCCATTCCTGCAAGGCTTATATACTCAGCCTGTCTTTCACCTTCCTGCGCGCACTCAGCTATGGCTGCATACACGGTGACCTGCCCATCAGACAGCTTTCCGTAATCCACATAGCTGTCCATGAGCTTTATCATCTCCCTGCGCGACATGAATCCCGATTTGTCGTTGAACATCAGATCAGGATCAACGTCAAACACCGTCTCAAAATGTATCTTCTTCCATGCCTCCTCGCTTCTGTCAGGATCATTGCACGCGAAAAGCACGGCATTTATCGCACCTATGGAAGTTCCTGATATGACTGTGACCTTGTCCATAAGTCCATACTCTGCAAGTGCTCTGTACACCCCGAGCTGGTACGCACCTTTACCGCCGCCACCGCCAAGGCACAGCGCATAGCTGTCAGCCCTATCACCGGACTGAGTGCGTCCTGCAACTTTTCCGGCATCATCCGCCCCGGCATTTTGCAACTTATCCATCTGTATCTTCTTTTCAAGTTCAGCGATCTTTGCTGTTATCTCGTCTCTGTTCATTGACCCTCCATTATGATATAACTTCCGATTCTGTTACTATGATATGTGGTCTGATATCTGTAGGTTCACTGTCTATCTTATCAACTATCTGGAATTCATACGCCAGTGCCACCGTGACAAGCCCTGCATGCCTCGCCAGATATCTGTCGTAATACCCTCCGCCAAAGCCTATGCGGTTGCGGCTGTGATCAAATGCAATCCCGGGCATGAACATAAGCCCATCTTCGATCTCCTCAAAATCATCAGAAACCGGTTCGAGTATCCCAAAGTTTCCGGATGCAAGTTCCTCGTAGTCTGTGATCTCAATAAACTCCATGTCTTGTCCATAAACCTTTGGAACATATACATGCTTTCCATCCGCCCACGCCCTCTCAACTATGAGCCTTGTATCCACTTCGTTCCCTTTGGAGATGTATGCACATATATTGATGGCATTCACATATTCAGGAAGCGCTGACAGCCGTCTGCATATAAGTTTTGATCTCTGCGCACGATCATCCCTGTCCATGTCATTTCTGACTGCTTTTATTCTTTTTCTTATAACTTCCTTGCTGCCGGAATTTACACTATCCTCGCTATTCATAAGCCAGCCTACGCCTTTCTTGTAGGATCAAGGTCCTGAAGTCTGGTTATGGAGCCGTCCTTCTCTTTGATATCTATATTGTTGAGCGTGCTCCTGAGATTATTCTTCACAGCAAATATATATTCCTGCCTTAACTGCTGTTGCTCTTTCTTCTCAGCGTCGGTGAGCCCCTCAGCCTTGGACTTGTGATATAACTCATTTATACGTGCGATCTTTGCCGCATCGATTATCGTCTCTTTCATAACTATATAAGATACTCCTTATTCAAAATAAATCTGACAACGTCAAAGTCATGATCCTTATATTCTGTGAACAGAGTTCCTATACTTTCTCCGTTCATTACCTTAACAATATTGTCCATATCCGCTCCGGATACTATGACCATATCCGAGTTGGAGTTGGTTGCTATCCTGGCGGCTGCGATCTTGGTCGTCATTCCGCCGGTTCCGTACTTGGAGCCTGCACCTTTACCCATATCCATTATATGGTCGTCTATACAGTTCACCTCTGGTATAAGCTTTGCATCAGGGTTATTGTGTGGATCATCAGTGTACAGACCGTCTATATCCGTGAGAAGTATCAGGAGATCTGCATGGATCATGGATGCAACTATGGCAGACAATGTATCATTGTCGCCAAATGCCACGCTGTCATCCAGCTCATCGATGGCAACCGTATCGTTCTCATTGACGATCGGTACGACACCGAGCTGAAGAAGCTCGTTGAATGTGTTGATGGCATTCTTTCTCCTCTCATCCGACGATATAACATCAAATGTTAGCAGAACCTGAGCTGCTGTGCTGTGATACTCTTGAAAAAGCTTCTGATATATCATCATTAGCTGTCCCTGTCCCACTGCAGCACACGCCTGTCTGAGCGAGGTCGTCTTAGGTCTTCTGGCAAGTCCCAGCGCCTGTACTCCGACTCCGATGGCTCCCGATGATACGAGGACCACATCCTTGTCCTGATTTCTCAGATCACATATGATGCGCACCAGCTTCTCAAGCTTTGTATAGTCAAGTCCACCCGTCTCCTCGTGAATAAGTGAAGATGAACCAATCTTTATTACTATCTTTTTCTTGTCTTTCAAATACTCTCTATCCATTTATATTCTCCTGTGTACCGTCTGTTATTGCCTCATTGCTGAATCTGGATGCTATGGCCTCGGCCACCTTCATACCATCGACAGCGGATGAGGTTATTCCCCCTGCATAGCCCGCGCCTTCCCCGCACGGGTATATACATGTCCCCTCACAGCGCAGCTCATCGCCTCGTATCATACGAACAGGTGATGAGGTTCTGGCCTCGATTCCTGAGAGAACTGCATCGTCAGATGAATATCCCGGCATCCTCTTATCAAAGGACACAACTCCTTCTATTATAGCATCCTTTATATACTCTGGCAAACAGCATTTGAGGCTTGTAAGCCTGTACTTACCCTTAATCTGAGGCTTAACACCGCCCAGCTTTTCCGTAGGAATGTCCCTTCTGTAATCTCCGAAGAGCTGCACCGGAACAGCCCCCTGTCCGGCCTCGTATGCGGCCTTCTCCCATCTTCTCTGAAACTTCATTCCCGCAAGAGGATGATCTGATCCGTAATCCTCCGGGGTAACATTTACCACAATGGCGCTGTTGGAATTCTCACCATCCCTGCCGCTGTAGCTCATACCATTCACACACGTCTCACCGTGCTCGGATGATGCATTCACCACGTAACCTCCAGGGCACATACAGAATGAATATACAGCCCTGCCATTTGACGCCTGATGCGTCATCTTGTAGTCTGCCGCCGGCAGCAGCTTTGCATACGCCGGATCATCGCCATACTTCATGACATCTATATCTGCTCGCTTGTGTTCGATACGAAGTCCCATGGCAAATGGCTTTGGCTCCATCGGAACACCTTTTTTGTAAAGCATCTCCACAGTATCCCTTGAGCTGTGTCCAAGTGCCAGAACAAGGGCATTTGTCCTGTATTCCTTCTCACTGCCATCTGAAAGGTTCTTTATATGTACACACACCTCATCCTGTGTGATCTGATCATAACCGGTAAAAAGTGAATCAAAATGTACCTCTCCGCCAAGACTCTTTATATTCTCACGCATATTCCTTACAATACCAGACAGCACATCAGTGCCGACATGTGGCTTATTTATATACATTATGGACGGATCTGCACCATACTTCACAAATGTCCGCATGACCTCAGTGCGTCTGCCCGAGCCATCCTTTATGACCGTATTCAGCTTGCCGTCCGAAAAGGTTCCTGCGCCGCCCTCTCCGAACTGTACATTACAATTTGGATCAAGTCCTTCCTCACCCTTCCAGAATCTCTCTATATGCTCCATTCTCCTGTCAACATCCATGCCGCGCTCAAAAACAACCGGTCTGTATCCGGCTCTGGCAAGATACAGTGCAGCAAATAAGCCACCCGGTCCTGTTCCTATCACCACAGGCCTATAGGTCATTTTGACATTTCCCGGCTCCGGAAATCTATATTGGGTAGCATTTGTTAACATAACATTATTATTGTGAAGTCTTTTCAATATTTTTTCCGGATTCGGAACATCCACATCTATGGATGCAATATATTTCACCTGGTTTCTCCGCCTGTCATCAAGAGACAGCTTGAAAAAAATATACTCAAACTCCTTATCTGTCTTCAGCGTCTTTTTAATAACACTTCTAACATCTGCCTCTGTAAATCCAAGTTGCAGTTTTACATTGTTAATTCTGATCATCTTTTATTCTCTTTCCTGCAGACTCCCCAGCTCTCATGCCGCTTATAACAGCCCACATTATATTATATCCACCACATTTGCCGGTCACATCGACATACTCTCCAGCGGCGTATAAGCCTCTGTGTCCATCAAGTTCCAGGTTATCTGCCCTGAGCTGCAATGTGTCAACTCCACCGCTTGCCGCCTGGCTGTCCTCATAGCTGCCGAATCCATCTATGTTAAATCTCATATGTTTGAGCATATCACATATGGATGTTATATCAGCCGCGTCAAGTCCGGCTGCTTCAGAAGCTTTGATACCAAGACTTTTTATAATATACCCGGCGATCTTCTCGTTGACAATACCATTGAGCATCGCCTCGACTCTCCGTCTGCCATTTACCTCGGCAAATCGTCTCATCCTGTCCGCCAGCATATCATCACTGATGTCCGGAACAAGTTCAAGTTCTATGTATGGCTTTTTGCCAGTCTCCATCAGGTCTATACACTGTATACTCATATTAAAAACCGCTATGCCCGAAAGATATCCCGATGCAAACTGAACCTCGCCTCTCTCGTGGTCATACTCCTCGCCATCACACATTAGGCGGACAACAGCCTTTGCACGTACCCCTGACATATCAGATATATATTCATGGCATTTTAATTTACACAGAGCCGGATGCGGTTTCACAAACCGTACATTCAGATCATCCAGAAGTCTGTATACTCTATCAGATCCGCCAAGCTTTGGCGCAGCCGCACCTCCGGGTGCAAGTATCACCTGGGTCGTCCTATACCCGCCTTTGTCTGTGTCTACAATATATGTACCATCTTTTTCCTGTTTTATACTCAGGACTTCCTCCGATGTGCTGTTTTCTATACCAAGAATTTTGAGCCTGTCCGTCAGTGCCCACACTATGGTAGATGCCTGCAGCGATGCAGGATATATATATCCATTATCATCATAGCTGGAAACACCAAGACTTTCAAAAAAATCCATGACATCATTATGACTGTCCGTTGTTACGAACTGAAATGGGAAAAATTCATTTGCACTGGAATAGCACGACAGATCAAGCTTCGTATTTGCAATGTTACATTTGCCATTTCCCGTCGCATACAGCTTCTTTCCGAGTTTTTTGTTTTTATCTATAAGCTTTACCGAAGCCGATGGTGCTGTCTCTTTTGCTTTTATTGCGGCTGTCATCCCAGCCGGGCCACCGCCGATAACTATAATATCATAAATCATTCCGATACACCTTTCCCATAATCATTTATCATACGTTTTACAGGCTGTCAATAAACCTGTTCATGTCATCTATATCATTGAAATACACGTGCTTGTGGATCAGTTCTCTTATACGTTTGTCCAATGAATCCACTGTACGAGTCGTCTCCCTGCAAAGACTGCCAAATCTGTTGTACACCGCCACATGTCCATTATAAGTGCTCACATAGAAACTGCCATGTGGTGTTCCACCCTCAGCAGCAATCACGAGCCCCCCGTAAAGCTCCGGTTCACTCTCATTTGATATGGGTAATATATGCCCGCTATCCATACCGTCAAATTCTCTATACACACTTTTACTGTCTCCGGATCTGCACGCCGTGCTCACCACGATCTCTCTAGTTATAAAAGATAACACAAATACCGCTATAATGATAACAAAAAAATATATAATTCTTTTAAACATTACCACACCTTCTCTTCATAACAAAAAACAGAAGACAGGATATTCCATCCCATCTTCTGTCTTTGTTAATATATGTGGTTTATGTCTGTATTATTCCCATACAACTCCGGCCTTATTATCACTCTCAAATACTGTGACATAGGTCTTGCCCGGATTGAGCTGAAGTTCTTTTCCATCTGCTGTTGAATATTTTGTCACGGAGTCATCGGTTGACTTTGTCCATGTGATAGGAACGATCTTTCCATCTGAAACATAGTATCCGTCTCCTGTGCCAACGAGATCGATCATCTGTCTGTCGTGATCATCAATGCTGGTGTAGTGAGCAAACTGTATGATGATATTCTTGAATGTGAGCTGCTTTCCTGTGAGGTCATCGATCTGCTTGTCACCATACTGGAATCTGTTATATACCTTATTCTTTGAATCATATTCAAACCAAGGCTGTGTGTAAACTGACATGTTGAGTGTGAGCTTGTTTACAGACTCGCCCTCAGGAACCGTATCTTCCTCATTGAACTCAAACTTGCTCTTGTATCCCTTGTTGTGGGTAGTTGAGCATCCAAGATAATCAAGACCAGCCTTGATCATATCGCTGTTTGTGTACACATTGTGTGGAGCCTCGCGGTCTGATGATCTGTAGAAAGATACAGATCCTTCTCCACCAAGTCCGCTTATATGATCTATTCCTGTCCTGTCAAGCTCCTCCTGTCCCTGTGGAGACTGACCATAATGCATGTATATAGCATCAAACTCCATGGCAGTTGTAACATAGTAAGGTCTGCAGCTTCTGATCGAACCGACCTTCTCAAGATTGTCATAGTCGTTGAATATTGCAAGCATTCTTGTTATTCCGCCCTCAACGACAAACTCATATAAAACATCAGCCTGGCCTATGCCTGACTGAGGAATCGCATTCTCAATATTGTTGATCATTATAGCGATCGGTCTTCCGTACTCTTCCTTTCTGTCGGTGTTCCACTCGCCTGTAAGATCATTATATACTCCCTCATGGTAAGTCTCATCAACCGCTGTGGCAGACTTCATCATATCGGCCTGTGATACATCCACCTCTGCCTTAGCCTCCGTTGTAGTGACATTCTCCTCCGTTTTCTTCGAGCCGCATCCAAAAAGTGATAATCCCATCACAAGAGCGGTTGCCAGAACTAATCCCGTCTTAATTCTCCTCATAGTCTCTTGTATATCCTTTCATTGTAAGTATTTTTTCCTGCATCTCTTCCATGACCCTGCGCTCATCGTCCTCCATATGGTCATATCCTGACAAATGGAGCATGCTGTGGGCTACAAGAAAAGCCAGCTCTCTCGTCTTTGAGTGATTGTACTCAGTTGCCTGCTCATACACCTTATCAATAGATATAACGATATCTCCCAATAGCAGTTCATCTGTAGTAAGATCAAAGTAGTCACACCGGCTATCCTCGAGACCATCAAAGTTTCCAGGAATTGTATAATCAATCAGTGGAAATGACAGAACATCTGTCGCCCTGTCTATATTCCTCTGTTGGTTATTGATTTCATGTATGGAGTCATTGTCCGTGAGCAGCACGTTCACCTCGCAGGGATATGGACACCCAACGAATTCCAGCGAAGCCTGGACGATACTTGTTATGACATCCTCATAATTCTTAATATCAATATCTCCATACTCATTCTCAATATTAACTGACATATTATTTTCCTCTGTTTTTCTGAGCAGTTGTGGTTTTTCTAGGCTTTGCCTGTCTGCTCCTCTTATCCTCATATTTCTCATACGCATTTACGATCTTCTGCACCAAAGGATGTCTCACAACATCAAGACTCGTCAGATGGCAAATGCTTATGTCATCAATATCCTTTAACACCTTGAGTGCAACATCAAGACCTGACTGCGCGTCGTGTGGAAGATCCTTCTGTGAAAGGTCTCCTGTTATTATGGCCTTTGAGCCAAATCCTATTCTGGTAAGGAACATCTTCATCTGGGCAGGAGTGGTATTCTGGGCCTCATCCAGCACAATATACGCATTATCAAGAGTTCTTCCTCTCATGTAGGCAAGAGGAGCAACCTCGATCAGTCCCTTTTCCATATTCTTCATAAATGCATCAGCACCCATTATCTCATACAATGCATCATAGAGCGGCCTAAGATAAGGATCAACCTTGCTCTGAAGGTCACCCGGAAGAAATCCCAGTTTCTCACCGGCCTCTATGGCCGGCCTTGTAAGTATGATCCTTCCAACCTCATTATTCTTAAATGCCGTTATGGCTTTTGCCATGGCAAGATAAGTCTTTCCTGTTCCGGCAGGGCCCACTCCGAATACTATCATGGACTTTTCTATTGAATTGACATATGTTCTCTGTCCGACAGTCTTCGGTTTGATCGGCTTGCCGCTCATCGTGTGACAGATTATGTCCCTGTCAAGCTCAGCAAGACTCTCCTTAGCCTCCTGCGGGTGTTCATTGACTATCGATATAGTGTAGTCTACCTTCTGTTCATCGATGGACGAGCCACGGTCTGCCATCTGGAAGAGCTGTTCTATAACCTGAATAGACTTCTTCACGCCTTCCTCGGAACCGCTGACCTTAAGCTTGTCATCGCGAAGTATCATTGACACACTGTATTCTTTCTCAATCTTTTTTATATTGGCATCAAACTGTCCAAACACAGTCTGTATATAGTTTGATGCAACAGTTACGGATTCTGAATATTCGCTCAATACTTGTATCCCCTGTCATTATTATTTGTCAGTCAGGCTCCACCTCTTCGCTCCCCGATGTATTGTTTACGTCAATATATCTCGGCACAGCAACCGGAAGTCTGATACTGATATCGCCTTCAGCCGAAGCCTCACCGCGTTCATTAGTAATAATAACATTTTTTCGGACAATTTGCACCCCTTTTTCTTGCATTTTGCCAATATAAACATGCAGATGCTGGTTAAGTCTGTCTTTCTGCTCCTTCTCCGTAAGCTTACGTGTATTTACTTTATAGAATACTTTTCGCTCTATATTCACGGATAACGGAAAATACATATCGCCGATATGCAGCCGTTTTTCCTCGGCGGAAAGGTCGTATGAACCGTCGGAAGCAGCAGTTTTATACGGTGTAAACACCCGGCGTCCAATTTTTATATCTACTTTGTTTACCTTCCTGTCTGTAGTCTCCTTTTCCTGGAACTCGCTCTCAACCACATCTCTGTATTCTACATCGCAAATACCATATATCTCTCCGGAAGCAGGTACAAATACCGTATCCACAACTTCACTGTCATCATTGCATATGTTAACTGTTCCTGATATAAGAGTATCCCCTCTTTTCACTTCATCTCCAACCGATGCAACAGGCGTCCCCGCCGATGCAACAATGGAATAGATCGTACAATCCATTGTTGCCACGAGGTCACACGGTCTGTCAACTTCCGGAACTGTAAAGACATCCACGGACTCCTTAAGCGCAACGGTAAGCTTTGTCCCACTGATGCTGCAGGACGCCCAGCATATCTCACCAAGATTATCCGTCAGCATGTCTGTCAGCTCACTCAGATCAATACTCTTTTTCCGATGTCCATAGCACGGATACTCCATCTCAATAAGATTTTCAACTTCCTCACTTGTATAATCCTCACATCCATCAATTTCTATGTACCATACATACCCTGATTCCCAGTATACAAACAGCAAAAACAATAAAACTCCGAGCAATATCGAGATTCTCTTCCTATTGCCCAGCAAAACGGTTCTCAGAGTCTTCTTCTCAGCTATTCGGATATCTATCATACATTTGTCCGCTATCTCTTCAAGTCTTTTTCTGTCATCGGAGTATATGCAGAAGTTTTCCGCCTTGCCATTCCATTTACTGTCATTCTGTTTACTGCCATTCTTTTTTCTGTTATTCTTTACATCCCTCTCGCACCATGTACGTATTCCTTTATGGCTGCATATATTCATCAGGCGCAGAGCTGCGCGGCTGTCACAGCTCACATAGCACACACCTCTTATTTCCCTTCTAATATTCATGCAGTCACACTGTCAGCCAATCTACACTGTTTATCGAACCGCATATTTTCACTTCATAGGATGCGTAGTAAGCGATCTGTAATCTTTCCCCATATATATTCAATATCCCTTTCCGGGTCTTAACAGACACTCTCTCGTCGTCAGAGTAGATCACATGTCTGAAATTCTCTATCACTAGCTCATCATTGTTGAACATGGTGAGTCTGGAGGTCGTTCCCGCCGAGTCCGGACACCAGCACGGAGGTTCAAATGCTATAACTTTTTTCGCTCTGTCTTTCATGAATACCACCATAACGCTTTTGGAACATTATATGAATACACATAAAAAAAGAGTACCGAATAAACTCGGTACTCTTAGAAATCAATTTAAAATCAAATATATATACTATGATTTATTTGTACTTGCGCTTTCTAGCTGCCTCTGACTTCTTCTTACGCTTTACACTAGGCTTTTCGTAATGCTCTCTCTTACGAATCTCCTGCTGAATACCAGCCTTCGCACAATTTCTCTTAAATCTGCGAAGAGCGCTATCTAAGTTTTCGTTCTCTTTAACTATTACACTTGACATTCTCTCACCTGACCTCCCTCCAGTTGTAAAATTATGCTACCAAATAACAACTGATTGGGTATTTTTAAGCACAAAATGTATTATATACATAAAATTCCTAATCGTCAACAGGAAAATGACAAATTAATAAAATATCTGTCACGAAACCTTAAGCTATCTGATTCTGAGCCTCTGTAACCGCCTGGGCAAGAGCTGCCTCGATTCCGTCAGGATTCTTTCCACCGGCCTGAGCCATGTTAGGGCGACCACCGCCGCCACCACCTACAAGGCCAGCCACGGCCTTGATGATATTACCGGCATGGGCTCCCTTAGCAACTGCGCCGTCTGTAGCCATGGCAATGAGATTTACCTTGCCATCCTTTGCAGATGCAAGAACAACAACGCTGTCACCAAGCTTGCTCTTGAAGTCATCTCCGAGGTTTCTCAGTGAATTCATATCTGTATCTGGGATAGCCGCTGTGAGGATCTTGATTCCGTCCTTGTCTATAGCACTTGAAAGAACGTCTCCAGCTGCCTCCTTTGCCATCTTATCCTTGAGCTTCTTATTCTCATTCGTAAGCTCCTTAACCTCTGCAAGAAGCTGTTCTATTCTTGATGCCACACCATGGATATCAGTCTTAGCTGCCTTTGCAGCATCCATGAGCTCCTGCTCTACATTTCTGTAGTAATCAAGTGCTCCGACAGATGTAAGTGCCTCGATACGTCTTGTACCTGCGGCCACACCGGCCTCTGATATGATCTTGAATGTCTTTATGGCTCCTGTGCTGGCAACATGTGTACCACCACAGAGCTCCTTTGAGAAGTCTCCCATTGATACCACACGGACCTTCTCACCATACTTCTCACCAAACAGAGCCATGGCTCCGGTCTTCTTAGCCTCATCTACAGACATTACATCCGTGCATACAGGTATATCGAGCTGGATCTGCTCATTTACAATATCCTCAACCTTCTTGATCTCTTCCTTAGTCATCGCCTGATCATGTGAAAAGTCGAATCTCAGTCTTCCCGGCTCAACGAGTGAACCTGCCTGCTCTATATGATCTCCGAGAACCATCTTGAGTGCTCTCTGAAGAAGATGTGTTGCGGAATGGTTGTTACATATGAGTGCTCTGTTCTCAGCATCAACTGTGAGTTCTGCCTCATCACCAACATTGAGTTCGCCTGACTCAACATAACCGATATGTGCGATCTTGCCGCCTACAACCTTGACAGTATCCTCAACAACGAATGTACCGTTCTCTGTCTTGATGATTCCCTTATCACCGATCTGACCACCCATGGTAGCGTAGAAAGGTGTCTCAGGAACTATAACTGAAGCCTGTGCTCCCTCAGATACAGTATCTGCAAGAACTGACTTCTTATCATCACCCTCACCAACCTCTGTTGTGATGGCTGATATAGTTGACTTGTATGTCAGCTTGTCATATCCGACAAACTCAGATGTCATGTCAACAGGAAGCTGCTCATATACGGTTGCGTCTGCACCCATGTATGTTGTGGTCTTTCTGGCCTTTCTTGCAGTCTCCTTCTGGATATTCATGCACTCGGTGAATCTGTCCTCATCAACCTCGATCCCCTCCTCCTCGAGGATCTCCTTTGTGAGATCAAGAGGGAATCCATAGGTGTCATAGAGCTTGAATGCCTTGTCACCTGAGAGAACCTTCTCACCTGCAGCCTTAGTCTCGTCTATATAATCCTTGAGGATCGCAAGACCTGTATCTATGGTCTTATTGAAGCTCTCCTCTTCCTTGTCTATCTTATTGAAGATATATTCCTTCTTCTCACTGAGTTCAGGATATGCATCCTCTGACACCTCGATAACTGTCTTTGCAAGCTCTGACAGGAACTTGCCATTGATGCCGAGAAGTCTTCCGTGTCTTGCAGCACGTCTGAGAAGACGTCTAAGAACATAACCACGGCCCTCGTTCGATGGAACGATACCATCTGATGTCATGAATGTAACTGAACGGATATGATCAGTTATAAGTCTGATCGATACATCCTTCTCATGATCTGTCTCATATTCCACGCCTGCCATCTCACATACCTTGTCGCGGAGAGCCTTGATCGTATCAACATCAAATATAGAATCAACATCCTGAACAATAACTGCGAGTCTCTCAAGACCCATACCTGTATCTATGTTCTTCTGCTCAAGCTCTGTGTAGTTGTTGTGTCCGTCATTGTTGAACTGTGTAAATACATTGTTCCAAACCTCCATGTATCTGTCACAGTCACAGCCTACAGTACAGCCGGGCTTACCGCAGCCATACTTCTCACCTCTGTCATAGTAAACCTCTGAACAAGGACCACAAGGACCAGCTCCGTGCTCCCAGAAGTTGTCCTCCTTGCCGAATCTGAATATACGGTCAGCATCGACACCGATCTCCTTATTCCATATATCAAATGCCTCATCGTCATCCTGGTAAACCGATGGATAGAGTCTGTTCTTGTCAAGTCCTACAACCTCTGTGAGGAACTCCCATGTCCATGATATAGCCTCATGCTTGAAATAATCGCCAAATGAGAAATTACCCAGCATCTCAAAGAATGTACCATGACGGGCTGTCTTACCTACATTCTCGATATCTCCTGTTCTGATACACTTCTGACATGTTGTCACACGTCTTCTAGGTGGTACCTCCTGACCTGTAAAGTAAGGCTTAAGTGGTGCCATACCTGAATTGATCAGCAGTAAGCTGTTGTCATTGTGTGGAATAAGTGAAAAGCTCTTCATTCTAAGATGACCCTTGCTCTCCATGAATTCCAGGAACATTTTTCTCAGTTCGTTCACGCCATAATTTTGCATTGTCTAATATCCTCCACTCTATCTTCTGTCAGCCAGTTCTTCTGTAATATCTTTCCAGCTGATTCCTCTCTCTACCATCAGACACATGAGATGATAAAGGAAGTCAGATATTTCATATTTTATATCCTCTGAATCAGGATTCTTGGCAGCTATGACTATCTCCGTAGCTCCCTCACCGACCTTCTTCAGGATCTTGTCAATACCCTTGCCGAACAGATAATTGGTATAAGAATCATCTCCTGGCTGATCCTTTCTGTCGCGTATGGTATTGTATACCTCCTCGAATACCTTCATAGGATTGGTATCATTGTACTCCTTTCTCACCAGATCTGTAAAGAAACAAGTACGGCTGCCTGTATGACACGCAGCTCCTATCTGTGACACCTTGGCAAGTATGGTGTCCTTGTCACAGTCTATCGTAAGAGATTTGACAAACTGATAATGACCGGATGTATCACCCTTGGTCCACAACTCATTGCGGCTGCGGCTCCAGTATGTCATGCGTCCTGTTCTGATGGTCTTCTCATACGACTCCTTGTTCATATAAGCGACCATGAGCACTTCACCGGTCTTATAGTGCTGTGTAACACATGGAATAAGTCCATCCGAATTGAGTTTGAACGCCTCAAAAGGCATGGACGATTCAAACAGATCCACATCTATATTTGCCTCACGGCAACGCTGTTTAATCTCCATTATATCCATCTTCTGGAGATTGTACAGAGAAATTGATTCAGCATTTGTCTCATTGAGCATCTCTGCCACAGCTTCCCCGTTAGTGGAATATGTAGAAACTATAACAGGAAGTGCAACATTTTCTCTTATGGATTTTACTATATCCAGATATTCCGGCACCATGTTGTTGTGAAGCAGCAGAAGTTCTCCCGCTCCAAGCGCCTTCAGTTTTCTGGCATATCCGACAGGATCATCACACTCACTCAGATCTATAGTACAGATTATTCGCTCTGAACCAAATCTGTCAGAAGCCTCAGTGACAAGCTCCGGCGTGTTCAGTGCCGCAGATTTCATACATACCTTGGATGCACCTGCATACAGAAGCTTCTTGACATCTTCAAGCTCCCTCACACCGCCACAGGCAATAAGTGGAATATCAACACTGTCACATATCTGTCTTATAATGGCAACATTGGGTTCTCTGCCATCTTTTGTTGCCTTGCTGTCAAAATAAGCTATCTCATCAGCTCCGGCATCATTGTAATATTTTGCCATCTCGACCGCATTGTTCAGATCCAGACATGGAATTATCTTTTTGCAGATCATATCATTATCCATAGTGAACCAGCACCTCCTTAAAGTGTGCCCTTGGTAGAAAGCACCTTTCCGTTTAATCTTCTGTCATAAGTTGTCGCCTCATCAAGAGCCTTCGCAAATGCCTTGAATGCGGCCTCTATGATGTGGTGATCGTTCTCCCCTGAGAACTGCTTAATATTGAGATTCATCTCAGCAGCGTATGATACTGCATAGAAGAATTCCTTGACCATCTGTGTGTCGAAGTATCCAACCCTCTCTGTGCGGAGGTTCAGATCATAGACAAGATATGGTCTTCCCGACAGATCTATGGCACACATTACGAGAGTCTCGTCCATCGGCAGGAAGAAATTGCCAAATCTCTTGATGGCCTTCTTGTCTCCAAGAGCCTCCTTTATGGCCTTGCCCAGCACAATTCCCACATCCTCAATGGTGTGGTGACAATCCACATACAGATCTCCCTTGACTGTAACGTTGAGATCAAAGAAACCATGCTTCGCAAAACTTGTGAGCATGTGGTCAAAGAAACCGATTCCTGTGTCGATCTTTGACTGTCCTTTTCCATCTATATTAAACTCGAGGGTTATGTCTGTCTCGTTTGTCGTTCTTGTACATTTGGCGATTCTAGCTGCTTTCTCTGCCATATCCCTGTCTCCTTCCCATATTCTATATCATTATGTCTTATTTTTCAAATCTTACTGCTATTGAATTGGCATGTGCAGTGAGCTGCTCAGCCTTGGCAAATGCTTCAATGTCAGTGTGAACTGCCTCAAGTGCCTCTCTTGAATAGTAGATTATGCTGGATTTCTTGATGAAATCGTCTACTGAAAGCGGTGAGAAGAACTTTGCTGTACCGTTTGTTGGAAGTACATGGTTAGGGCCTGCAAAGTAATCTCCAAGAGGCTCTGATGAGTATTCTCCGATAAATATAGCTCCAGCATTCTTCACTCTTGTCATCACGTCAAATGGATTGGCTGTGACGATCTCGAGATGCTCTGATGCAATGTCGTTGACAGCATCTATGGCATCGCTCATGTTGTCTGCAAGAAGAATATACCCGTAATTGTCTATAGACTTTCTCATTATCTCTTTTCTTGAAAGCTCATCGATGAACTTGTCAACCTGAACTGATACCTTCTCGGCAAGCTCCTCTGATGTGGTCACAAGTATGGCTGATGCCATCTCGTCATGCTCTGCCTGTGACAGCAGATCTGCAGCCACGTATCTAGAATTGGCAGTCTCATCGGCAAGTACCATTACCTCTGATGGGCCGGCTATGGAATCTATGCTGACATGTCCGTATACGGCACGCTTTGCAAGAGCGACAAATATGTTTCCAGGGCCAACTATCTTGTCAACCTTAGGTACTGACTCTGTTCCGTATGCAAGGGCAGCTATGGCCTGCGCGCCGCCTGCCTTGTATATCTCATCCACTCCTGCTTCCTTTGCTGCAACGAGTGTTGTGGCGTACACCTCACCCTCAGCATTACATGGAGTTGTCATGACTATCTTCTCAACGCCTGCAACCTTTGCCGGCATAACATTCATCAGAACTGATGAAGGGTAAACAGCCTTTCCACCCGGAACATAGACACCTACAGATGCAAGTGCTGTAACCTTCTGTCCGAGAAGAGTTCCATTTGGCTTGGAGTCAAACCAGCTATACTGCTTCTGCTTCTCATGGTACTCCCAAATGTTCTTCTTGGCTTTTCTGATAACGTCCAGGAGCTCAGGGCTGACCTGTGTATATGCGTAGTCTATCTCCTCCTGTGTAACCTTCACGTTATCTGCTGTTATTTCTGCCTTGTCGAACTTCTTTGTGTATGAGAAGAGTGCGGCATCACCGTTATCCCTCACATCGTCAACTATTCCCTGTACAGTCTCTGCATAATTACCGAAATTACTTGGACTTCTCTTTAGAAGATTCTTCAGAAGATCCTTCTTTGTCTCTGCATTAAGCTTTACGATTCTCATCTCTGTTATGCCTCCGTGTGATTATCAATTTGTTATATTATCTATATATGTTACTTGTTCTCTTCCTTTATAAGTCTGTTGAGATCTTCCAACAGCTTGTGTATCCTCTCATTCTCCATCTTGAGACTTACCTGGTTCACAACCATGCGGGCTGAGAGTGGACAAACTTCCTCAAGCACCTCAAGTCCATTCTCCCTGAGTGTGCTTCCTGTCTCAACTATATCTACGATCACCTCTGAAAGTCCAACTATAGGAGCGAGCTCCACTGAACCATTGAGCTTGATTATCTCAACTGTCTGGTGCTTACGGTTGTTGAAGTAATCCTTTGCGATCACCGGATACTTACTTGCAACTCTTATGATCTCATTCTTCTTGAGAAGCTCTCTGGCAGATGCCGGTCCGCATACACACATGCGGCACTTTCCGAAACCGAGATCCATGACCTCATACAGGTTTCTTCCCTCCTCAAGTATTGTGTCCTTACCTACAACGCCTATATCGGCCGCACCATATTCTACATAAGTAGGAACATCTGTGGCCTTTGACAGGAAGAACTTCATCTTAAGCTCCTCGTTCACAAATATAAGCTTTCTTGTGTCGGGATCCTTCATCTCCTCACATGTTATACCTATCTGTTCAAGCAGCGCAAGTGTCTTTTTTGCAAGTCGCCCCTTAGCAAGGGCAAATGTTAAATATCTCATCTCTCCATAACCTTTCATCTAATTCAATCTATTCTCAATCAAGCCGTAAAAGTTTCTTCTATAAATTGCCATCCCACTTGGAGTGTGATCGGCTTATCAGATCGTATGCCACCGCATCGCCTGACTGTTCAAAATATATAAGGCCTGAGAAATGTTCTCTTCCCGCATACTCAATATAGTCGTCAACAGATTTCTTCTGTGACTTTCTTATGAGTTCTATCTTCCGTCCCTCACTTCTGAGCTTCATGCCGGCCTTGATCGCCTTGCCCTGATTCTCTATATCATAGAGGATGATCGTATTGGAATAATCCACATCTATGTCTATATTCTGTCTGTTCATGGCCATTATGAGCTCCTCAACAGTGAAGGCAAAACCGATAGACGGTGCATCCTTTCCAAACTGTTTAAGGAGGTTATTGTAACGGCCGCCCTTGACAACAGCGTCACCGGTTCCGTAAGTATATCCGCGGAATATGATTCCTGTATAGTAGTTGTATCCGTCAAGCATACCGAGATCAAAGCTTATGTGATCCTGATATCCATAGCACTCAAGAGCTGCATATACTCTTCTGAGTCTCTTCACAGCTTCAAGTGATGTCTCATTTGACACATATCCCTCTGCCTTGTCAAGCATGGATATTCCGCCGAACAGAGAGTCAAATGCAACAAATGCTTTCTTAAGAGATTCACTTATATCAAGCGCATCCACATATTCCTCAAGTCCGAAGAAGTTCTTGATGTGGATATACTCCTTTATCTGATTCTCCTCGTCCTCACTGATTCCCGACTCAGCCACAAGCCCCTTGAAGTAGTCGATCTGGCCTATCTCGATCTGGAAATCACTGATCCCGATCTCGTTGAAGCAGTCTATCACAGTTGCGATTATCTCAGCGTCAGCAGCGGATGAATCATCATTTACAAGCTCGGCACCGATCTGTGTAACTTCCTTAAGCTTACCCTGAAGCTTAAGTGTATTGGTATATGTGTTACCCGTATAGCAGAGTCTGACCGGAAGCTCCTCATCTGCATAATACTTTGCAACACATCTTGCTATCGAAGGTGTTATATCAGGTCTGAGCACCAGAGTATTGTTGTCCCTGTCAAAGAACTTGTACATCTCATTGGAAGGTGCTGAGCCCTTGTCTCTGTTAAATATATCAAAAAACTCGAATGTAGGTGTCTCTATATCATGATAGCTGTATAACTCCAGAATATGGTGGAGTTCATGCATAACCTTTCTCTTCTTCTTACATTCTACATCGTAGGTGTCCCTCACTCCATCCGGGGTCTGTAACAGTTTGTCCTGCATAATCATATCTCCTTGTCAATTAAACTTTGCCATGCTTCACGTTCTTTATTATACTTCATCACATTAAAGCGATAATTTGCTACTTTGGTAGCATATCAACGTGCACATTATATTAAAGCGCATTGTATTTGTCAACCTCTATCATCAAGATCCCTGCTTAGAGGTTCAAGATAATGTACCAATGCACCACCCTTGGCTCTTATAAAGAAATTGGGATCAAGTTCATTGTACTTGAAGTTGTTGGCATGCCCATTCTGGACTCTCTCAAGATATCCCTTAAGCTCCTCGAATCTCATATAATACAGTTCATTTCGTCCCGAGAACATTACGATAAGGAAGCTTACACCGTTCTGTCTCTCGAAATCCTCCATGAACCTTATCTGATGCTCATGAATGTTGCGCATTGTAAATGTGTCAGTGGCACATTCCTTCGCATCGAAACATACCGGAACTCCCTGGACAACACCTATATAGTCGACGGTTGAATCCTTCTCGAAATACGCCAGAGTGATCTGGCTGCTGTCCTTGTCAATCTTTATCGGCGTGATAGGTGTCGGGATCTTCTGGACCAGCGCAAGGTTCTTCTGTCTGTAATATTCATTTGTGTGGTTTATCATATCCTCCAGTGTGGAGCCACGAAGTCCTCGCGAATTCCATGTAGCCATCTATTCAAACAAATCCTTTTCTATTCTTTTATACATATCAGGCTTGAATGCTGAGAAGCTCTTGCCCGTCAGATAGTCCAGTCCACCGACAACATCGGTAAACTCCACCTCGCCGCAGTGCAGAATCTGGTTTCTAAGCTTGTATGTCTGTCTAAAATATATGTTTGTCTCCCTGTCACCATACTTCTGGTCACCGATCACCGGATACCCCATGTGCTGGAGCTGTGCCCTTATCTGGTGGGTCTTACCCGTTATGAGCTTTACCTTAAGCTCTGTATATTTTCCATTTGTTCTGACCGGCTGGAATATGGTATGGATCTTATCATAGCCCAAGTCCCCGGCAGCCCTGCGTATCTCCTCCACGCTGTCACGTATTGTCACAGTGTTCTTCTTATCATTCTTCACGAGATATGCCGTAATATCCTGCGTCTCCGTCATATTACCCTTGACTATGGTGTAGTAATATTTGTCTATGCGTCTCTCCCTTATGATCCTCGACAGCTCCTGGCTTCCCATAAGTGACACACCACACAGAACAAGGCCGGAGGTATTCCTGTCCAGCCTGTTGCATATAGATGGCTTGAAGGTTCTGAGCTGAGTCTCAGTTATATACTCATTGTCAAGCAGATAATCGATGACACTCTCATTGATCGAGTAATCGTCCTTCGATGCCTTCTGTGACAATACACCCGCCGGTTTATTGACTATAAGTATGTTGTGGTCGTGATATATGATCTCCGGTTTAAACCTGTTTCCACCTGTGGAAGCACCGGCTCTCACGCTGTCATCCCTGAATGATTCTATGGTCTCATCCGACAGATAGAGCTGTATCACATCCCCAACATACACGATCTCATTTCCAACCGCCTTGCCATTATTAAGTTTTATGTTTTTCTTTCTTATCATCCTGTAGACGAAGCTTGAAGGAGCCTTGTTAAGGTACTTCATGACCAGCTTGTTAAGCCTCTGGCCGGCTTCGTTCTTTGAAATAACTATCTCTCTCATTTTTTTCTATATTCCCAGCTCATATAATCTGTTTCTGATCTTCTCATCGGCACCGACAAATTCATCTGAAGGTGCTTTGATCTTCTCGGCCTTTGCCACAAAACCATCAATGTCTGTGGCTATGATCACAACATATTTTTTCTGGTCTGCCAGAGCCTCTGTAATGATCTTCTTGAGCGCTGCCTCATCAGGTATCTTTTTGCCATATCCACCATTGTAGTAAAACAACATTCTGCCATCTCTTATGACCGCAGCAGGGAAATACAATATTCCCTCGTACCTGCTTATCGACACATCATATACAAGTGACGGATCCCCAAAGTATGATAACTTCTCAATTTTAGCGTACTCATTCTTCGTGAGTTCCTTGAACCCCGCACACATTATGTATGCCACAAGCTGTTTTGCGAGCGGCAGGGCGACGAGTATCGGTATGACTATAAATACAGTCTTTCTTGTGTCAAACATAGCCACAGTAAAGAATACTCCGGCTATAACAAACAATCCAAGTACAATGATACTTATAAGAACATTTCTCTTATGCCTGTTCATGTATCCGTGTTGTCCTTTTTCCATATCATCCTCCATTTATCTCTGGTCTGGCTGTAGAGCTATGTCCGCCTGCAGCCCATATATCTACTTCATAAATCTGATCAGCAAATTGTGAGGCAGGTATTTGCTCACAAGTCTGAACGCCTTCATGAGCGGTGAATAAACTGATATATCACTCATGTAATATGCGTCAAATAATGCTCTTTTTACGACCTTGACAGGATTTGCTCTGAGCACCATCTTGTAAGGCTTTGACTTGGTATACTTCTGGGCAACGTCAAAGAACTCTGTCTTGACAGGTCCCGGACATACAGCCGTAACTGTGATTCCCCTGCCTGCAAGCTCTCTGTTAAGTGCCCTTGAAAAGCTTAAAACCATCGACTTTGATGCCGCATATATTGCAAATGATGGCTGAGGCAGGAACGCCGCTGACGAAGCAAGATTGATTATATTTGATGGGCCTGCCATATATGGCAATGAAATATGAGTTATGGCTGCCAGCGCCTTGCAGTTGAGGTCGAGCATTCCCGTGACATCGTCCACTGTCATATTCTCAAAATGTCCCGCTATTCCATATCCGGCCGCATTGACCAGGACTCTTATTGACGGATCCTGTCTCTCGAGAAGATTTCTGTAGAATTTGATATCTGCTTCCTTTGTGAGGTCAAGCGCAAGTATCCTGACAAGCTTTCCGCTGACCGCATTTATCTCAGCCTTTACCTCTGCAAGCCTGTCCTTTCTTCTGGCGATAAGCCATATCTCGTCGACAGTTCTGTATTTCTGTGCTATCTGAATTGCAAATTCTCTTCCAATCCCTGAAGATGCTCCTGTGATTATAGCTACCTTTCTCATGACATCATCCTCCATCCCGATAAATATTTGTTTTTTAATACTCCTCTGTTGTTCTTGGCCCACCCGAGCGGATATCCATCCACGCAGACAAGCACATACCCATTCTCTATATCCTGATCATCTTCCAGCTCGACGGTCTCTCCCTTTAAATACTTTATGACCCTTATGTCATCCGCCGAAAAACTCACAACATTGTCAAACTGATCTGACTTGAGATACATCGCAAGTGACTGACTCGGTTCAAATCTGTTCTTCTTGACCTCACCGAGGAACAGTCCATGCCTCAAAAGCCTGAGTCCCTTAACATCAGGCATTCCCTCTGATATATAATAAAGTCTTCCCTTATTTTCCTCTATCCTGTCTGTCTTTATACCCGCAGACTCAGATACATGCTTTATAAATGCGATGAAATCCTCATCCGGCCTGTACGACTTGAACGAGTATGTTAAGTTTCCTCTATATGAGTCATCCTGATCCTTTTCAAACAGAGCTATGAAATGACCTTCGCCCTTCACGTGATGAGGCCACAGTCTTGAACATTTCACAAGCTCAGGATTGCCGGTCTCTCCCCAGGCCGGATTGCCGTCATCAAATTTCTCATATTTAGGAAAATCCACAAGATGCATACTGTCATCTATCGACAGCAGATACTCCACCGACCTCTCATCCTCCTCGGGGGAAAATGTACATGTGGAATAAAGCAGCTTTCCGCCCGGTTTCAGCATCTTGCACGCTTCATTTAATATTCCTCTCTGCAGTCCGGCAAAAAGTTCAGTTCCGTTGTTCTCCCATGCAGTCATCATCGATGAGGATTTTCTGAACATGCCCTCTCCGGAACACGGTGCATCTATAAGTATCTTATCGAATGTACCCTCAAATGCCTTTGACAGATTATTTGGAGGTTCACTTACCACACACATGTTTCCTATTCCGAAAAGTTCCAGGTTCTTCAGAAGCGCCTTGGCTCTTGAATTGCTTATATCATTGGATATAAGTATTCCTGTGCCATTAAGCTTCGCCGCAAGCTCGGTGGATTTGCCTCCCGGTGCCGCGCATATATCTAGTACCACATCTCCATCCTCTATATCCAGAACGCTGGCAGGTGTCATGGCACTTGGCTCCTGTATATAATAGAGCCCCGCATAATAGTATGGATGCTTGGACGGCGTATACTTCCTGTGATCATAGTAAAAACCATTCTTAGTCCATGGCACAGGCTCCAGCTCGAAAGGACTTATCTTCAGAAAGTCCTCCACGGATATCTTGGATGTATTCACCCTGATTCCATGATACATATCACTGTCAAAACACTTTATATAATCCTCGTATTCATCGCCAAGCTGTATTCTGATCCTCTCGTCAAACGCCTTTGGTAAAGCCATAACAAACTCCTTTATCTTACGCTCTGGGCCTTGTAACCCTCAGCTATTATGTCAAGCTGCTTTGCAAAATTCTCAAGCAGCTCCATATCATCCTTCTTATATATAGAATAAAACTCATCCTGAATCTTCTGGATCTCTCTTGGATTTCCCACCTTGTACAGATTCTGGATATTCACAATGATCTCCGAAACTATATTCGCCTTGATATTGAACGAATTCTGTGCATCCATGATCTCTCCGCGGACATAAGACATCTCCCTGTCAAGTGCAACGGTGGCATCCGCAGCGTTCTTGAGCTTCGCCCTTATATCCTCTGGAATTCCCTTCCTGTACTTGTACTGCAATGAATGTTCTATGGTTGCCCAAAAGTTCATCGCCATTGTCCTTATCTGGATCTCCGCCTGTATGGTGGTGCATCCATTTACCGTATATACATCGTAATCAAGTATGATGTGATAGCTCTGATAGCCGCTGGCCTTGGCATTTGCTATATAATCCTTCTCCTCGCGTATCCTCATGTCCTGTCTGCCACGTATGATCTCAACCACCTTGCTGATATCCTCGGTGAACTGGCACATGATCCTGATTCCGGCTATGTCATCCATCTCCTCAACGATCCGGTCCATAGGAATATTCTTCTTCTGAAGCTTATCGATAATACTGGAGACCGTTTTCACCCTTCCGGTCACACTCTCTATAGGTGAGTATTTTCCCATACTCTTGTACTGCATTATTATGTGGTTGAACTTCACGAGAAGCTCATCAACCGCCTGCTCGTAAGGAGACAGTATCTCCTTCCAAAGCTGAATCTCCATATAAAATAACTCCTCCCAATACAAATACTACTGTGACACTCTTGTGCTCAGGAATGTAAACTCCTTCTGTCCTTTCTCATAATCCGGATACTCAGACACAAGCTGTCCCGCTATCTCATAAGCCTTATCGTAATCCTCGTTCTTCTCATAATATGTTATCTCAAGCATCAGGAGCTCTTTTCTGTATATCTTGTCTCCACTGTCAAGTCCATTTGTAATATATGCGATCGCAGACTCCATATCACCGTTATTCAGATAATATGAACCGTACATGGCATATACATACGAGTTGAATCCAAATGTCTGGACATATTTTTCATAGCTCTCAAACATCTTATCGGATTCATCAGTAACTGCGTAGCATGTTCCTATGTACATATAAAGCTCCGGATATGTCTCCGCCTGCTTCAGAAGCACATCGAGAGCCCCGCCATAATTTCCCTGTGAGAAATCACTGAGTGCAGTTGCCAGCTCCTTCAAATCTTTTACATTAGAACCGGTAAATGAATCCTGTATCAATTCGTTGTATGTATTTGCAGCCTCTGTGTACTGCGCGCTCTTGAGATACGCATCAGCCAGATACAGCTTTATATTCTGATCCTTTTTCTTTGAGAACAATTGATTCTCTGTCAGGGCATTGTCAAATGAATCTATTGCCTCCTGATACGAACCTGACTTGTAATATTTTACGCCCTGATCGTAAAGTTCATCCTTCTGTGACACTATTGCCGATATGGCGTAAGAGATCAGCAATACAGCCACACATGCAAGTATCACCAATGTAAAAATAAGTTTATAGTTGATCTTTCTTCTCTCTTTAAATATGCTGCGTTTACGTCTAGACATATGTTATCTCCTTTGAATCACAGTATTTTTATTACACGGCATAGCTACCGCAGTTTATACATCATTTTATATTAGCACAATCCAACAATAATATAAAGTAAAAAAGCGGCTTTGCTGATTTTCATCAGCAAAACCGCCCTCAATTCTTCTATAAATACAATATCTGACGCCGACAGGCCTGGCAGATTAGTGATGGAATAATCTGATTCCTGTAAATACCATGACCATATCGTACTTGTCAGCACACTCGATAACAAGATCGTCACGAACTGATCCGCCAGGCTGTGCAATGTACTTGACACCGCTCTTGTGAGCTCTCTCTATATTGTCTGAGAATGGGAAGAATGCATCTGATCCAAGGACAACATCTGTGTTCTGCGCAAGCCATGCCTTCTTCTGCTCTGCTGTGAACACCTCAGGCTTAACCTTGAATCTCTTCTGCCACTCGCCTTCCTTAAGAACGTCCTCATACTCATCACCCATGTATACGTCGATGGCATTGTCTCTGTCGGCTCTTCCAAGTCCGTCAACAAACTGAAGTTCCATAACCTGTGGTGACTGACGAAGGAACCAGTTGTCTGCCTTCTGTCCTGCAAGTCTTGTACAGTGGATTCTTGACTGCTGTCCGGCTCCGATACCTATAGCCTGTCCACCCTTTACATAACATACAGAGTTAGACTGTGTATACTTGAGTGTTATGAGCGCGATCTTCATATCGATCTCAGCCTGCTCTGGAAGATCCTTGTTCTTTGTAACAAAGTTTGACAGAAGATCCTTGTCGATCTTGAGCTCATTTCTTCCCTGCTCAAATGTAACACCGTATACCTGCTTTCTCTCGATCTCAGCAGGAACATAGTTCTCATCTATCTGGATGATGTTGTAATTTCCCTTCTTCTTTGCAAGGAGAAGTTCCATAGCCTCATCTGTGTATCCAGGAGCGATAACACCATCTGATACCTCTCTCTTGATAAGGCGTGCTGTGTCTGCGTCACATACATCTGAAAGTGCGATGAAATCACCAAATGATGACATTCTGTCAGCACCTCTTGCTCTTGCATATGCGCATGCAAGTGGTGAGAGCTCTCCGAGATCATCTACCCAGTAGATCTTTGCAAGTGTATCGTTAAGTGGAAGTCCAACTGCAGCGCCTGCTGGTGAAACATGCTTGAATGATGTTGCTGCTGGAAGTCCTGTTGCCGCCTTGAGTTCCTTTACGAGCTGCCATCCGTTAAATGCATCAAGGAAGTTGATGTATCCAGGCTTGCCGTTTAAAACCTTGACAGGAAGATCACTGCCATCCTCCATATATATTCTTGATGGCTTCTGATTTGGGTTACAACCATACTTTAACTGAATCTCGTTCATGATCAAATATCTCCTTTATTTTTTCTTGTTATTACCTACTTGTTCTTGTTCACAATCTTTGTCTCGTACTCGCCTGTTGCGATGTCGATATATCTGACAAACAGTGACACCTTGTTGTCCTCGTTGAGGCTGTTCCATACCTTATCTGTGAACTCGTCGATATCTCCGGATATCTTAACCCACTTTGGCTCACCCTCAAAGCTTGGGAGTGGATTGCCGTCGTGCATATATGTGTGAATGAAATGTCCCTCACCGGCTACAGGGTTCTCGTATGAGAATGTGTATCTGTTATTTGCAGCAGGGTTGCCGTTGTTGCTCTTAAGTATGGACATTGAATAGTCGAACACACCATTCTTTATGTGCATGACACCTGAGATTCTAGGTGTGTAGTTAGGGCCGTCAGGCTCAAACTGTCTGCTTCTGAGTGACTGCTCAAATGTGAGCTCATCGTCAAGTCCGTCATATATAGTGTCTGTCTGATCGCCATTTGTAACTATAGTCTTGTTGCCAAGAACTCTTACAGGTGCATAGATGATAAGGCTTGGATCCTCAAGCTTTGATGGATCAAACGCCTCTGTTCTGATTCCTTCGCCCTCTGTCACAAATACTCTGTTACGGCTGTTTGAGCTTCTTCCCATGATGAAATAAGCTGTCACTGCCTTCTTACCATCCTCGGACACACCGATAACGATTCCGCGTCCTGGATATGCATTTTCGCTAAGTTCCTTCTCAAGTGATAACATTTCCATTTTCTGTTGTACCTCCATGTGTTTTCTCGTACCTGTGAGCTGATGTTATGCTGCAAAGCATCCTAAAAAAGAAAGCCGGCCACCTGCGCACACAAATACATGTCCTGATATATTTGCTTGCCCAGGCGGTCGGCTTGTCTTAACAGTACACTCCCTGTAGGTAATTCCTACCAGCCCATCGGCTGTCTCCGCCAGTCGTGTACCAACATGTTTTTATAATATAGTAAATCTTTTGTTATTTCAAGTGTTATCTCACATAAAAAGGTGCGTTGTCATAACTTACAGCGCACCCCATATATATTACTACAACTATTATTTTATTTAGAGCTTGTGACTGCATCCGCCATGGCAGCTCGAACAGTCGCCACCACATATGTGTTTGCCCTTTTTTCTATCCTTCACCATACCTCTGACAATGAAGAACACCATCAGAACGATTATGGCTGCCACAATGATTGTACCAAGATACTCTGACATAAGTCACCACTCCTTTTATATTATATGGAGCAGACGCATTTAAATGCGCTTACGCGCGGCGTCTGCGTGCTTCATAATATGTCGTCAAGCGAAGCTTGATGACCTACGCGCACATCAGCGCGCTTCCTCTGAAGGATTTCTCCCACTTACGTGGGTCCCTCCTTATGAAAAGTTAAGCGTTGAGGAACTCCTTGCTTGTCTTTACCTTCTTGTTTGGATCCGGACGGAACAGCATGAAGAAGAACAGAACAACAAGTGCAATTGCTACTACTGACCATACACCGAATGTACAAGCTCCTGTGAAGAGACCTGCGATTCTGTATACAACAAGTGCTACAAGGTAAGCAAATCCACACTGATATCCGATTGCGAACCAAAACCACTTAGCACTGTTCATCTCTCTCTTGATAGCACCCATAGCTGCGAAACATGGTGCGCAGAGAAGGTTGAATACAAGGAATGAGAATCCGCTTGCTGTTGTGAATGCGCCTGCAAGTGCCTGGTAAACTGTACCGTCTCCACCACCGTAGAGGATACCCATTGTACCAACGATGTTCTCCTTGGCAACAAGACCTGTGATAGATGCTACAGTTGCCTGCCAGTTGCCCCAGCCCTGTGGAACGAAGATCCATGCTATCGCATTACCGATCTTTGCAAGGATACTGTAATCGATCTGGCTCTCATCAAGCATCTGGAATGAACCATCAACAAATCCAAAGTATGTTGTGAACCATACAGCGATTGTTGAAAGTGTGATTATTGTACCAGCCTTCTTGATGAATGACCAACCACGCTCCCACATGCTTCTGAGTACAGAACCTACTGTTGGGATATGATAAGGTGGAAGCTCCATAACGAATGGTGATGGATCTCCGGCGAACATCTTTGTCTTTTTAAGTATTATACCAGAACATATAATTGCTGCAATACCGATGAAGTAAGCACTTGTTGCAACTATTGATGAACCACCGAATATAGCACCGGCGATCATGGCGATAAATGGAACCTTAGCACCACATGGTATAAATGTTGTTGTCATGACTGTCATACGACGGTCTTTCTCATTCTCAATTGTACGTGAAGCCATGATACCTGGCACACCACAACCTGTACCTACAAGGATAGGTATGAATGACTTTCCTGAGAGACCGAACTTTCTGAAGATACGATCCATGATGAAGGCGATACGTGCCATATATCCACAGTACTCAAGGATTGCAAGTAAGATGAACAGTACGAGCATCTGAGGTACGAAACCAAGTACAGCACCAACACCGGCTACAATACCATCGATGATAAGTCCATGTAACCAGTCTGCACATCCAATCTTGTCAAGTCCTGCAGAGATGAGATCTGGGATTGAAGGAACAAATACGCCATAATCAGCAGGATCAATCTCTGCCATCTGTGTCTCGTTGAAGTAATCAACTGCATCAAGATATGACATTGCGTTTGTTGTCTTTTTATTAGCATTTGCAGGAACCTCTGAGTAGTAAACATCGATATCGTATGTATCGAGTGTCTCCTCATCTTCCATCTCATACTTAACGCTTGCCTCTGTGTTTGTATTTGCCTCGATGGCTGCCTTTGTGGCATCTACATCAACTGCATCCTCGTCATCTGTTACGAGTACGCCATATGCATCGAGTGCTGTTGTTGCTGCATCATAGTCACCTGATGCATCTTCATAAGCTGAGCTTCCAATTCCGAAGAGATGGAAACCATCGCCGAACAGGTTATCATTTGTCCAGTCTGTGCACCATGCACCTACTGTTGACATTGCTATATAATATACGAGCCACATGATGAGCACGAATATAGGAAGTGCAAGGATACGGTTTGTTACAACACGGTCGATCTTATCTGATACTGTAAGCTTCTGCCCCTTAGCAGCCTTCTTTACACACTTGTCAATGATCGATGAAATATATGAATATCTCTCACTTGTGATGATACTCTCTGTGTCATCATCGAAGTCATCCTCAAGCTTCTTGATCTCTGCTGAGCAGTCTGGAGCATTCTTCATCTGCTCTATGATCTTGCTATCCTTCTCGATGAGCTTGATCGCGAAGAATCTCTTTCTGTTCTCCTCCATGTCAAGCTTAGTGCTTACGCTCTCGATTGCAGTCTCAACAGCCTCATCAAAGCTGTGGACTCTTGCATTTGCTGACTTTGACTTTGCTGCAGCGATAGCTTTCTCTTTAACCTCATCGATACCTGTACCCTTGAGAGCTGAGATCTCAACGACCTCACATCCAAGAGCTTCCTTCAGGTTCTTGATGTTGATGGAATCACCGTTCTTCTTTACAAGATCCATCATGTTGACAGCCATGACAACAGGGATTCCGAGCTCAATAAGCTGTGTTGAGAGATAAAGGTTTCTCTCTATGTTAGTACCATCGATAATGTTGATGATGGCATCAGGATATTCCTGAATAAGATAATTTCTGGCAACAACTTCCTCAAGAGTGTATGGAGAAAGTGAATAGATACCAGGAAGGTCAGTTATGATAACATCCTTGTTACCCTTAAGCTTACCCTCTTTCTTCTCAACTGTAACACCTGGCCAGTTACCTACGTACTGGTTAGCGCCAGTTAAAGCATTGAATAATGTTGTTTTACCGCAGTTAGGATTTCCTGCAAGTGCAATCTTTACTGACATTGTTTACCCTCTTTCCTATTGTATTGTGCAGACGCATTTAAAGGTGCTTACGCACGGCGTCTGCGTACTTCATATTAGCCTTTTCTATCATATGTTAGCATATACTAACGTATGAACAAAAAAATAAGCTGTTACTCTACCTCTATGATCTCAGCATCAGCTTTACGTATTGATAACTCATAGCCTCTTACAGTAACCTCTACAGGATCACCGAGAGGGGCAACCTTACGAACATAAACCTGTACACCCTTTGTGATGCCCATGTCCATGATACGTCTCTTTACAGGACCCTCGCCTGCAATCTTCTTGACAGTGACAGTACTGCCAACCTTGACATCTTTTAATGTGCTCATGATCTTACTCCTTTTACATACTTTTGTCGTCAGTCAGATACATATAATCACACCTATACAAGTATCTTGCTGGCCATATCTTTATCAATGGCAACACGGGAATCTTTGATATTAACGATAAGATTACCTGCATTCTCTGCCACGACAGTTACAACACTACCTTCAACAAAGCCCAGTTTTTCAAGAAACAATCGTGTTTTCTCTCTCCCGCCAACCTTTTTGATCACATTGGCTTCTCCCGGTTTTGCAAATGTTAATGGCATAATTGCACCTCCTTAACTAGCAACTTAAACCACTGATTTTCATATCGTGGTTAGTATATACTAACATTAATTAGATGTCAATAATATTAATCATTTTGGACTAATCGAACAAAACACGGCTCTTTTATTGACAAAAAGTGCCTATTTGTCGAAATTCGTATTTCAATTATCAAATTGAATAAAAAATTCATTTATGATATATTATTTATAATTGCTACATTGATACAGATACATTTATAATGTTAAATATAAGGGGGATATATAATAATGTTGACCACGAATGAATCAGTAGAGAATTATCTTGAAACCATTCTCGTCCTCAGCCAGAAGCTTCCGGTCGTCCGAAGCGTTGATGTTGCCAACGAGACTGGCTATAAGAAATCAAGTGTAAGCGTTGCTATGAAGAATCTCAGGGAGATGTGTTATATAGAAGTAAGCGACTCAGGATACATAACTCTCACAACAGCCGGTAAAAAAATTGCAGAGATGATATATGAGAGGCACCAGCTTCTGTCTTCATGGTTCACAAGTCTCGGCGTTGCAAAAGAGACCGCAGCCGAGGATGCCTGCAAGATCGAACACGTTATAAGCCAGGAGACTTTTGAGGCCATCAAGAGGCATGTGAATTCTATAAATGAATAATATAGAATATAAGTTCTGACACAGACTGGATAAACAACAAAACAGGAACAGCGTATAGCTCCATAGCAAGCTATACGCTGTTCCTGTTTTATATGGAATATATAATATTGCTCTTAACGTACATATCCAACCAGCTCGCCCTGTCTGACTCTGGTCTCAATATCTTTTCTAGAATTCTCAACTATTCTGTCTAAAGGAGCGACTTTGTCCTTCTGGATGAGAAGAATGATTGTTGAGCCACCAAACTCAAAATAGCCCTTTTCCTCTCCTCTTCTGACATCCGTGGAATCCACATACCTGTTAACTATACGACCAACCAGAAGTGCTCCAACCTCCATATCAATGATGGTTCCCGCATCCTGCGTCCTTATAAGACAATACTCTCTGGTATTTTCTTTGTAAATGTCGTAATATTCACTGGCTATAGGGTTAACTGTGTGATATAAGCCTTCTATACGTCTGACATCAGACTGCTTTCCAGACACGTTATATATGTATCTGTGATAATCATCGACACACAGTCTGAACAGCCACAATTTTCCACCTCTGTAGTGCCTCGCAAGCTTTTTGTCCCTGAGGAGGGATGCCACCGTGTACTCTGAATCCTTTATATTGAAAGTCTGTCGTTCTGTGTCTTCTATATCATATACCGTAAGCCTGCTGTCACATGGACTCACAAAACCTTCATCGGTCATATCTATGGTCCTTGCTCCCGGCACCAGCTTTCTCTTGAAGAAATCGTTATATGAGTCAAACTCATTCTTCTGACACACAGATATATCAATATCATTTTTCTTAATGAATGGATTGATCATGATTCTGGATAATCCAGTGTCCATGAATCTTCCCACAAGCTTTGACACCTCTGGTCTGATCAGCCATCCCAGCACCATACGTCCCGCTCTGTTGCCATATAACAGGCGCAGGACTCTGTCCTGTGTCGATACACCCTCATTATGTTTTGATCTTTTGTATATTGCATATTTGTTCTTTATCATATCTTATACATCATCCTTCATCGCTTCTGTATATCCGGTATAGCCAAATTACTTCTATATCTTTTATTTTCCATAGCTCCTATACACTTATAATAGAAGGGATATAAAATAAGGAATAGTTATGATATGACGTCTGACCATGTATCTTATCATAAGCCAAACTACGGCAACTGCCACAATGACAATTATCACCATAAGTTCCCTTGTGGTTGGCTTAGGGAATCTGAAATCTGTTATGAAAAGTATCATTGCAAGTATCATGATTCCATGAAGCAGAATTGGGAAAGAGGACCCAAGCAAAGGTGACGTAACGTATATTATAGGAAGCCCCACCGATATTGCGGTGATCGGCATTCCATGGAAATACTTTCTTCCATCCGGCTGCTCTATGACCTCAGCATCATCATCGTCATTGTTCTTCTTCTCCTCGAGCACGTTATAGTATGCAAGTCTTATCATTCCAGCCAGACAGTACAGTGCAAGAATAACCATTCCAAACGGCGTGTTCATTCCTGAATACCAGCACAATACAACAGGAAAAACTCCAAAACTCACCAGGTCACAGAGAGAATCTATCTGGATACCAAATCTCTTCTCATCCATAGTCCTATCCTTCTTGCTCCTTGCGACTTTTCCGTCAAATGCATCAAACAGACCGGAAAGTGCAAGACACAATATTCCTATGCTAAGGTGTCCGGTAAATGTAAAGAACATGCCTGTGATAGATGACACCAGGCTCATATATGTCAAAATAACTGTATAATTATAAAATCCTACCATGTGTGAAATACCCCGTTTTTTTCTTTTATACTTGCAAAAACACGTACGAATTAAATTATACACAATTACTTGACATAAAACCACATCTTTTTGCAAATCTTTCATACAATTAATCCTTTGAAGCTGTTTTCCATACACACGGTCCCCCAGCCTGTATATCTGTTCGGGTAACTGCCCAGTGAACCGAGAGGCTTTGCTCCCCTTATAAGCTGAGCCTTAACCCTCTCTCCGTACATATATGGATCGTTCCCCAGGACTATCCCCCATTCCATGATAAGTGCCGCACAGCCAGACACAAATGCCGCCGCCAGCGATGTGCCATCGGCATTTCCGTATCCATACTCACCATAGCTGACAGTCACTCCGACACCCGGAGCTGCAATATCCGGTTTTATGGCATTATCCGACGTAAAACCCCTGCCAGAAAATCCCGTTATGGATGCATTTACCTGATCATAGGCAGCCACCGTTATTATATTTGATGCCGTACCCGGGATCGTGAGGGTTCCATACACCGAAGGATTCTCAAATGCAACCTGCCCCGTCACATAACTGTCACCGGGTAGATACGCATTGAATATCCCATTTGCAATGCTCTTCGGTGCAATCCTCACATGCCATATTCCCTGCTCTATATCCCCGGGCTCAGACTGGAAAAATACATATATGAGCTGCTTGACATTGTAAGGTGAAGGCCCCTGGAATATCCCAAGCACCTCCGTGCTCCCATAATACGCCCCGGATACTATCTGTCCCTCCGTGAGATACGCCACAAGGTCGTAGGACGGCGAATAGACGAGCACATCGAAGCTGTCGATATAGTTTTTCCATATCTGCAGGCCAAAGTTTTTCACACCGGCCGCCACCGCAATGTCAATACTCGCATAGCTTACATTTCCAAGCATACCGCTGGTATGCAGTTGTCTTCCACCGTCATTTCCTGAACCCGTGACAACACACACCTTAGCCATCTGGGCCACAGAATTAACAAACAGCTCAAGTGTCGACGTGCCATCATGGGCTCCAAAGTTATTTCCATATGAAAGATTTATCACTACCGGAGTTCCAGTCTCCATGCTGTATCTCACAAGCAGATCTATCCCCATCATTATACCTATCGTGTCCGGCAGCGCGCGTTCAAGCGACTGTTCAACGACAATGATCCGGGCTTTTCCCGCCACTCCTATATTGCTCCCGGCGGCCACAGATGCAACCTCCGTGCCGTGCTGCTCTCCCATGACACCGGGCAGCCGCCTGTCCTCATACATTTGCCCGATCTCACTTTGATCATATATCCGTCCAAGACCATAGCGGTTTGGGTAAGTCCTTTCATAATCTGTATTCTGGTTCCAATACATGACTATCCTGGAGCCGGCGTCATCTGCAAATTCCCGGTTGAGGATATTCACGCCGCTATCTATAATTCCGATACATACGCCTTCGCCTGTGAGCCCATACTTCGACATGAAATTTTCCGTTATGCAGGATACGTATCTGTCATAGGCGACACCCGCACCATAACTGTAATATTGAGCTTTATCGATATAAAGTACCCTCGGCTCCTCCTGAAGCCTTTTTATATTGTAGGAATACACGTTCACTATGGCATATCCCCCGAGCAGATAAACGCAGCTATTCAGAATATCTCCCTCAAGATCATCTATGTCACCGGAATGTCTGATTATCAGCATCCACGAATCATCGGATGCGTTATATCCAAGATAAAGACTACTGTACGGCATGTAACCATCCGCATCCATGGCAAGTTTAAGTTCAGGACTTATTTTGTCATCCATACATATACATTTCTCATTTTTTATCATTATATTGCACAAAATATCGCTCTATGTCGCAAATTGTTTGCTTATTTCGCACTTTTTAGGATGTTTTAGCACTTTTCCACATTATCCACAGATTTATACACATTTTTCAAATATATAGTCGTATATTGAAAAACTTAACCACATTTCCATCAACAAATTAAAAATTCAATCGAAATATCGATGCTTCATTTATTGTAATACGACCATTTTCTTACCAGCCCACATATATAATTCCAATTGCACTACATGAAAAGAAGTGAATTATTTGAACTTTCTGACAAATGTATTACTAGGCAGACATTCAAGGATCACCAATGCTATCGGTTACCTGGACACAGGTAACACGCTAAGATGCAATCTCACAGGACGCAACGTCGCCGTGACTACATACGCCGTAGCCATCGAACTGGCTCCACCGGAACTGACTCCACTGCTCGATGACTACATCAAAAAACCGTCTTCCATATATGAATATGATTACCGTGATGACATTCCGGCCGGAATACACATAATTCCCTACAATACAATATGCTCCGGAAATCAGCTTATGCTCGCCATGGACATTGACTACATGTTCATCGACAGCTCATACATGGAACACAGACCACTGATCGGTATCAGCCCAAATACATTTAATATACTTCACACAGACAAATGTATTCTTTTAAGCAAATATTATATGAAAAGAGGCAAAAGACATGTTAAACACAATAAGGGGTAACGACTTCAAATTTACTGTTGCCAGCAATATTTCACTGCGCTCCCTGAAAAGCGGCAAAGATATATATTATATTGGAGGAACCGAGGTACTTCCCGCCCCGCTGGAGCCACACGAGGAGGCCGTGGTCATAAACGAACTCACAAACAACCAGTCGGATTCCGCAAAGAAAATGCTGATAGAGCGAAATCTGCGACTTGTCGTATACATTGCTAAAAAATTTGACAACACGGGTGTCGGAATTGAGGATTTGATATCCATAGGCACGATCGGTCTCATCAAGGCCATAAACACCTTCAAAAATGACAAAAACATAAAGCTTGCCACCTACGCATCAAGATGTATTGAAAATGAGATACTCATGTTTCTCCGTCGCAACAGCAAGCTCAGAACAGAGGTGTCCATCGATGAACCGCTGAATGTTGACTGGGACGGCAACGAACTGCTTCTGTCCGACATTCTGGGAACGGATGAGGACGTAGTCTACCGTGATCTGGAGACAGAGGTAGACTACAATCTCCTCGACAATGCCATATCAAAGCTCTGTGAAAAGGAACGCACCATCATAGAACTGCGGTATGGAATAAACACCATAGGTGGGGTAGAAAAGACTCAGAAGGAGGTGGCTGATCTCCTGGGAATATCCCAGTCCTACATATCCAGGCTGGAAAAAAGAATAATCAAGAAGCTTCGCAGAGAGATAATGAAGCAATACTGATACACACAGACAAATATGACCGGGAAGCTGCATACATCCGTTGTTCTGCAGTCTCCCGGTCATAATCTTTCAGTGACGATATTATGTCATTATGACATACTGACATACTGTCAGTGATGATATCCCACCATACGTCTCTTGTAATCATCCACTTTATCCCTCAGTTTGGTGTAGTCCTTTTCCTTGAGCTGCCCCTCCTCATTAAGCTTCGTAACCAGCTCATCAAGTTCCTTCAAGGCTTTATGCGCCAGATCCTTGTAATTGTTCGCCAGATTCATATCCAACTCATTCACAGCCGAATTCACCTGCTGTTTTACCTTTCTACTCATCATAATATATCACCGCCCATTCATTTCAAGATCTTATTCCCACGTATACCAAAAGAGCCTGAAACCCTTGATTCTACTCAGGTTTCAGGCTCAATATAATGCCGGCTGCGGGACTTGAACCCGCACGATGTTGCCACCAACAGATTTTGAGTCTGCCTCGTCTGCCAATTCCGACAAGCCGGCGCTTGCGACATTTGTTATATTAACACATGCCCCATTTAGTGTCAACTACTTATCATCCCCTGTTATCCTTCGCGCAACCACGACAAATCTGCCATCCTCAGTGTGTGAAGCGCATGTTGAAAGTGTGATGAGTTCATCACCGTACTCAGCCGTAACACCGCTGTCATATGATGTGTTTGACTTGACAAAATCAATATATTCATCAAATTCCGCCTTATCCGCAGCGTTAAAGAACTCATAATAATGATAGTGCTCCGTGTCATCGTCAGGATATATCTCCGATCGGAATGCACCGATGACCTCGTATGTTCCGGTCTCATACAACGTGTCAAACTTGATATTCTTATGCTTCTTATAAAAGCTCTCGTCCTCATACTGAAGCAGCTCTCTGAACATTATTCCCGACTTCATGTTATGTCCGTATATGAGAACATTGTCCGTTCTGTCATCAAACGGCCTGCAGTTCGTATCTATGAACGGTGTACCCGGATCACTCCAGTTCTTATCGAAGTCCAGATGCAGATAATAATCGTTGTCATCGGGAGTGTACATGACCGGATAATCTATGGTCGTGCCATCGATCGTGAGCCATCCTGCAATATCACTGTTCTTCTCGTATAACTTCTCGAATTTCTTGAGTATCTTCTTCTCGCCATTGTCCTTACTTTTATCCGAGACCTCCACCGTAACCTTTTCGGTATCATCCCCATCGGTATCGAGCATTCCTTTAAGATCATTGAAGTTATTCTGCGCATTCTTCGCAATATAATAATACCTTCCAAGATACGCACCGCTCCCAACTGCTATAAGTAAAAAAACGACCAGCAGTATGTCCAGAACTATATCCTTTGCTGTTCTCTTTTTCTTTTGTTTTGATCTGCCTGCATTCTTTTTATTCATGTCTTACCCTCAAAAGAAAACTAAAAAGGCTTCTGTACCTGCATACAGAAGTCCTTTTGTTGATTAATAATACTTCTTGTTTCCCCACAGATTCTTTTTCTTAAGATCAACATACTCTGAATATGCCTGTTCAAGTATCTGCTTCTCGTTAGGAAATTTCAGAAGGTGGTAGGCTTCATGGTATTTGTAGTAACCGGAATCCACGAAATACTCTTCTCTCTGTGGCTTGCTGTAATAGCTGTCAGACATCATGAGATACCAATGAACATCCTTATTTACCACATCAAATGCCGTGTTAAAAGTGTAATTGCTCTTTCCCACGTATTTGATTATAGATGCGCTTGCACCTGTCTCCTCTTTCACTTCTCGCAAGGCGGTCTCATCGTGCTCCTCGCCCTTTTCAACAGTTCCCTTGGGGAGAACCCATCCTTCGTATTTGTTCTTGTAATTCTTATACAACAACAATACTTTTCCTCTGAAGATTACCACCCCTCCACAGCTTGTTGCTTCTATCACTGCAATTCCTCCTGTTTCTTCCGGGTGTGTAATTAAAACTTGAAGTCAGTATATCATATGTCAAATTATTTTTAAAGTAAATATGATCACGTATTAAGGGCATACGCATCATTTTGTGCAATTATTTCACATAATTATAGTATGCGTCAAAGAGCTGTCTGGCAATATACTTTGCTGAAGCTCCAGTTGAGCTTGCATTCTCAACTATGACACATACGACAATATCCGGATCATCAACATTTGAGAATCCAACAAACCACGAATGTGAATCCATGTTGTCGTTGAACTCCGCAGTACCTGTCTTTCCGGCTATGGTATATGAGCAATCTGCAAATGCATCCGATGCCGTACCATATGATGTTACGCCAAGCATCAGATCCTTCAGAAGTCTTGCGTCAGATGCAGATATGATCTTACCGTAGGTGTTCGGCTTGAATGTCTTTACAAGATTGCCATCGCATGTCTCTATCCTGTCGATGAGATATGGGGACATCATGACTCCTCCGTTTGCTATGGTGCTCATGATCATGGCACTGTGCAGAGGTGTTATAAGTGTGTCGCCCTGTCCTATGGCTGTCTGCGGTATCTCCGAATCATCTGAGGTTGCATTTAACTCGAATACTGATTTTCTGTAATATCCGTCATAAGGAAGATCCTTGTTAAACAGGAACTTCTCACACAGATCCTTGTACGACTGCTTGTTGAGCTTCATTCCTATATTGGCAAATGAAGTGTTACAAGATTTCGCCAGTGAGTCCGCCAGATCCACAGTTCCATGAACCGCATAATCTGAGCAGTGTATCTGTACTCCGTCAAATATATCCTCGCCCTCGCACTCATACGAATATTTCTGATAATTGCTGTTCTCATGAATATACTCCAGAGCCGTGAGTACCTTGAAGGTTGAACCAGGTGGATACAGACCCTGTGTTGCACGATTCAACAGATAAGAGCTGTCAGAATCCTGTGAATCCTCTATCACACTGTCTATATAGTTCGGATCAAAATCAGGCTTTGAGACCATGGCAAGGATCTTTCCAGTATCCGGTTCCATGACCACAACAGCGCCGTCATTATATCCCAGTGCATCGTAAGCCGTGCTCTGCAGCGTGGTATTCAGTGTACTTATGACATTGTTTCCCAGACTCTTCTCATTCCTGAGCTTGTTGTATGTCTGCGTGATTATGTTCTGGTTTGATGTCAGGAGATAGTACGCGGAGCTCATCTCAAGTCCCGCCTGTCCGTTGCTGTCATATCCGACAACATGTGCGAACACATTGGAATATGGATAATTTCTGTACTCATTTCCATCATCATCCGTCAATGTCTCCGCAAGGACATTTCCATCGCTGGATATGATGCTTCCCTTCTTTATCTTCTCCGCATAGAGAGACTGTCTCCCATTGTATGAATTGGCGATGAATGTTCTTGAATCCCTCACCATAAACACGATAATATATGCAAACATACAGATAAATATTATGACAACAAAATATGTTATAACCAGAACAGGCACATTCTTTTTGTCATTTGTCTTCTTGTCAAGAATGTCACTATTCTCCCCAGAATTCATCTGAGTTCGTCTCTTTCCTGTCGTATCCTGTCTTTGCTTTGCGCTGGACTGACTTTTTCTGTTTGCGTTGTTTTTCACCGCTGTTTGACTGGTCCCTGACCGCGACTGGGGTCTCTGGCCACTCTTCCCTGCTGATACTTTCCTGTCTGACATTTTTATCAACTCCACTGTTCTCTAATACACATATACCCTGAATTATTCCAAATATAATGAGTGTGCTGACAACCGAACTCACTCCATAGCTCACAAGCGGCAGCGTCACACCCGTAGATGGTATGAATTTCACAACACCGCCAACGTTCAGGAATATCTGGAATATGAAGCATATTGTAAAACCAAAGGCTACATTCTTATAAAAAGCATCTCTTATCTTCATCGATATATTGATGAAATATATGAAGCAGCTCAGATACATAAGAAGCAGGCAGAGTCCAAATATAACTCCAAGCTCCTCACATATCGCAGCAAATATAAAATCACTGGACACGACCGGTATCGATGTCGGAAGTCCCTGGCACAGACCCGATCCCTCGAATCCGCCCGAGCCTATCGCAAACAGACTCTGTGCAACCTGATATCCACTTCCATCTATATATTCAATCGGGTTAAGCCATGCATCGATTCTCATGGTGACATGGCTGAAATGATCCTTCAAAAGCATATATCCAACCACAGCAAGAACCGAACCTCCGAGGCCTCCGCCTATGAGTATGCTGTGCTTACCAGTGGCAAGGTACAGCATCATGACAAATACCATGAAAAAGATCACCGCACCACCGAGATCCGTCTCCGCCACAAGAACCAGCATGAAAAGTCCTGCTACACAGATTGTTTTCATCATATCCTTAAAGTTCTTTGCCTTTTCAAATGAGCTGGCAAGGAAGAATACAAATATGATCTTGACTATCTCCATAGGCTGCATCGATATTCCGCCTATGCTTATCCAGTTGTTTGAACCATATTTATCAACTCCCACATGCGGGATGAACACCGTGCACAGGAAGCCTATACCAAACACCGCATAGAATATAGTCCATTTCTTTATCTGCGGGAACTTGACCACAAACAATGGCACAAATGCAGTCACCACCAACATGATCGTGGCAAATAGAAACTGCTTCTTCGCCAGGTCAAAATCAAGTCTTGTCAGCATGACATAACCTATGAGAAGAAGGAATGACATGTTATTCGTTATAAGTCTCGATGAGCCCTTATAAATGGTATGATATGAAACCATATATGTTATGGATACTATCATCTGCAACAGATAAAATATAAGTATGCTCTTCTTCTCATAATGCAGATATAATGTCAGATAGCAAAGAAAGTGTATCATGAACACATAAAATATCTGCACATTAAGCGCCCGCCGTTTCTTATCGGCAGGCACAGGCTTTAAAACCGTAAAGCATTTTACGGTGTATAAAACCATAAAAAATATGATCAAATACTTCGCTATCTCCGTTACTATTGTTATCATGTTTCCACCTTTATCAAAAAGTCTTAATCGATTCCTTTGTAATAATGTCCCCTGGTATACTGATCTACAGACATGGATACCGCTTTCCCCCCTGACAGGGCAATCTCCAGACTGTCCATTATATCCTTCACTTTATTAGTATCCTCAATAGTAAATTCAATATAACAGTCTTTATCTGAAATACCGGTTTCAGCCAGTCTGTCTATCATATTTGTAGGAACACCATTATATATAATGTTATAGCAGTGCGCACAGTCATTTCTGACATAGAATCTGTTTCCCCTGTCATCCGTCAGGACATTCCTGGACATCTTCCTTGAGGCACAACCGTTCATGTAATTGCCTGCTATACAGTTTGCAGTGATCATAACCTTCTGATGACCATAGAGCTTTATGAGTGTATCATATGAAAGACCATGTATCTCATCAAGTGTGAGCTCGTTTGAGCACATAAAGCACACATCACCCATATTCTCTCTATAGAAATCAAACGCATTATCATTATACGCATAGAGACTGGCATCCGCGATCACGAGTCCCTTATAGTCCAACTTCTTTAGAATTCCCAGCTCGTCATAATTTCTGATCATCACACCGTCAAATGAACCAAGTTCACCGGAAAGGCCTGAATATCTGTCAAGCTCTCTCTGCCGCAATACCTCAGGCAGAGCAAGGATCACTCTGAATCCGGCCTGCTTCAATTCATCTGCATATTTTCTGACATTATAATCTACTATTACATTGCTGACCCATTTATAATTCTTAACAATATTTACATGGTCAGCGTCCGACACTCCAACTGTAACACCGTGAACAGTGTTGTTTTTTACATTTTCAAGAGGTCTTTCAGCGCCAGGCAGGCCAGTTCTTACTGCACCGCCATCCCGCCTGTAACTCTGTGAGATCTGCAGTCCAAGCTGTTCAAGCGCCTCCCGCCTCAGGTTGTTCACTGCGCTTATCTGTACAAACAGGTTGTCAGATACATCAGCAGTTATATCCCCGAGCACATAATCTGTACCGCCTGTCTTTTTGATCTTGTCAACTATCTGCGACTTCGTGACAGGCTTGTTAAGTGCCTGTGTACACACAGGCCCCTCGACTGAGACAGAACACTTTCCTTCTACAGTTGAAAGCTTAAGCTCTAATGGCTGATCCGCATACGCACTGACATGTGCAGCGAGCTCTATCTTCCTGTCGGCATTTATTATATTATTCTGTATATCTTCCAGAAGCTTACCGTTTCTTGTACGGTATACATCATTGAACTTTGCAATGCTCCTGAATGACTTCGCCTTAAGTCTGACATTCTTTCCCGCTTTTGCCGCCACATTGCATGTGAGCTCCACATCACCATTTCTGCCTCTTATCTCAAGGACATCGCCTGCGGATACATTCTCGTCAAGTTTTATATCCACATATGGCTTTTCTACCGCATTCACACGCCCAACCTTAATTCCTGTGTGGTTCGGTCTGCTGTTCGCAAGCATCTTTTTGCCATTGGATGTGTAATAATAACCTGAGTAGAATCCGCCCCTGTTATATATATCGAGAAGCTTCTTCTCCTGCTCCTCTGCCAGTTTCTCCACTGATTCGCCCGCCAGATAAGCATCTCTGACCTCACGGTACGCAGTCACGGTTGCAGCCACATACTCTGGCTTTTTCATTCTTCCCTCTATCTTGAAAGAATCAATTCCCGCATCTATGAGCTTTCCCAGACTCTTTAACATGCACATATCCTTCAAGCTGAGCATATACTCATTTACACCATTTGAGTCATACTGCTTTCTGCACGGCTGGGCGCACCTTCCCCTGTTACCGCTTCTTCCTCCGGCAAAGCTGCTCATCAGGCACCTTCCGGAATAGCTGTAACACATCGCTCCGTGGACAAATGTCTCCACCTCTATATCAACATTTTTCTTGATCTCTGTGATTTCTGACAATGACAATTCTCTCGATGGCACAAATCTGGTCATGCCTATGCTTTTCAGAAACGCAGCGCCCTGTGAACTGGACACGCTGAGCTGTGTACTTCCGTGCAGTGGAAGGTCTGGAAACGACTTGCCCAGAACGGAGACAACTCCCATATCCTGTACAATTATCCCATCCACGCCCTGCCTGTAATAAGGCTCCACATATGATGGGAGCCTTTGAATCTCTTCATTCTTAAGCAGTGTGTTGATCGCCATATAGACCTTCACTCCGAATCTGTGACAATAGTCTATGGTATCAAGCAATTCTTTTTCATCAAAATTACCGGCAAATGCCCGGGCACTGAACATACTGCCTCCAAGATATACTGCGTCTGCATATGCATTGACTGCAGCTTTCACCGCCTCCGTGTTGCCCGCCGGTGCCAAAATTTCAGTCTTATTTAACATTTTTCTCCGCTTCAAGTTTTATGATCTGTCTCTGAAGTTCACTTATCTTCTCTTTGTATTCCTCTATCATCTTCTGTGCAGACTCATACTTTATCTGCACCTCGATAACCTCATGTCTCAGATCATATATCTGCTTATCCTTGTCGTCATCCTCGGTGAGCATCTGATTGACCTGATCCTTTGCCTTAAAGTAGTCATCGGCTATATTCAGTGCAAGCAGAACATTCTGATACTCTGCGTTAAATCTCCTGTACGCCTCAGACGACTGACATTCTGCTATCTTGCCATTGATATATGTCGCCACATTCTGGAGATAGTCCTCGCTCTCCTGGCCGCTCAATGTATATACTTTATTGTTGATTACCACCTTGATATCATTCTTCTGTGCCATATCCCATTCTCCTTTACTTATCCTTTATAAATGCATCCAGTCCAAAATGTCTGTAACATAGATCAGTGACAACTCTTCCCCGGGGAGTTCTGTTTATGAATCCATTCATTATGAAATACGGCTCATACACATCCTCTATCGTGCCCGGATCCTCACCGACGGCAGCCGCCAGTGTATCCAGACCGACAGGCCCTCCTGCAAATTTCTCTATCATTGTCATTAATATATTTCTATCGTTCACGTCCAGTCCCATGGAATCGACCTGAAGCTTGTCCAGAGCGGCCTTAGCAACATCGTGATCTATATGGCCGTCATGACACACCTCAGCATAATCCCTGCAGCGCTTGAGAAGTCTGTTCGCAAGTCTCGGTGTACCTCTTGATCTTCTTGCGATCTCAAGTGCACCCTCCTCGTCTATGTCAACTCCAAGAACCTCCGCTGACCTCATCACTATCTCTCTCAGATCGTCATGGGTATAAAATTCCAGCTTGTCCACCATTCCAAATCTGTCCCTTAGGGGAGCCGACAACATTCCGACCCTCGTCGTTGCACCTATCAGTGTAAATCTTGGCAGATCAAGTCTGATCGACCTTGCACCTGCGCCCTTGCCTATCACAACATCTATTGCGTAATCCTCCATAGCCGGATAGAGCACCTCCTCAACCTGTGTGCTGAGTCTGTGTATCTCATCGATAAACAAAATGTCGTTGTCCGACAGATTGTTGAGTATCGCGGCAAGCTCACCGGGCTTTTCTATGGCAGGTCCCGAGGTGATCTTGATATTTACCCCCATCTCATTTGCCACAATGGTCGACAGCGTCGTCTTACCAAGTCCCGGCGGTCCATACAGAAGCAGATGATCCAGTGGCTCATTTCTCTTCTTCGCCGCCTCTATGAATATGTGCAGATTATCCTTGACCTTTTTCTGTCCAATATACTCCGACAGATACTGAGGTCTGAGATTATATTCACTTTTCTGTTCTTCTATGTCCAAGCTTTCTGTTGAAATAATTCTGCCCATTTTTTCTACCTATCTGATCAATATTCTATATCATAAATCTGAGTGCCGCCTTAAGGAGCTGCTCCTCATCCATATCCGCTGAACCATCTACACGCGAAACAGCACGTCCCGCCTCAACACCTGAATATCCAAGTGCTGTGAGAGCCGATATGACATTTGTTCTCACATCGCCTGCAGCGGTCTGCACAGCAACCGAATCATTGTATGCTGCATCTATCATATCCTCCATACTCAGCTTATCCTTGAGCTCCAGAATGATCCTCGAAGCGCCCTTTGCCCCGATTCCATTAGCCTTTGATATGGCCTTTACATCCTCAGATATGACCGCAAGCCTGAGCTCGTTCACGGTGAGTGTTGACAGAAGAGACATGGCTACCTTTGGCCCCACACCACTCACTCCCAGCAGTATCTTGAACACATTGAGTTCATCTGCGTTCTCAAAGCCAAACAGACTTATCTCATCCTCGCGTATATACATGTATGTGCTTACTTTTATCTCTGAATGTACCGGTGGAAGCTTCTCCATAAACTTTCCGGATACCATGAGCTGATACCCTATTCCACCACACTCGATCACTATATAATTGTCACCCTTTATTTCAAGTGCTCCTCGAATATATGAAATCATCCGTTAACTTTTCCTGTCCTGTAATATATGACGGTATCTCAAAATCGCATAGAAACCGACACTAAATCTTCGTAATTATATCATATTATTTATCAATTGTGAATATATGTTTGCTTTTTTGAAAAACGACAGCTACTATATATATTGCAGAACAATGCATGTTCTATAATGTACCTTACGCAAGGAACCAAAAGGAGCCATTATGAAAATTTTTGAATATACTGAAGACATAAATGTAGATACAGCTCACATATCGGACGAGCTGTCGGATATACTCTATTTTGATATAGAAACAACCGGCCTCAGCGCCAAACGTTCGGATCTCTATCTGATCGGATGTTCATATTTCTCAGACAGTGCATTTCGCACCCAGTTGATATTCAATGACAACGGAACTTCAGAGCCTGAAATGCTGTCCCATTTTGAACAGATCCTAAAGAATCACAAAATACTGGTGTCATACAACGGCGATACCTTTGACATCCCCTACTTGCTGAAAAAGATGGAGCAATTCGACGTGGACACTACGCTTGACAATATACAGAGCGTGGATATATATAGAACAACCAGAAAATACAAAAAGCTTCTGCGTCTGGACTCGGCTAAGCAGTTTGACATAGAGCATCTGATCGACTTCCAGAGAAATACTTTTATATCAGGAGGCGATCTTATATCCGCCTACAAGCATTATCTGAGTTCTCACGACGAATCTCTGCTTGACGATATGCTCACCCATAACCATGACGATATAAGAGGGCTTATATCTATATCTGAATTTGTGAATATCCCTCATATTCCTGATGACTTTCAGATAGATGATATATCCGATACCATCGATTCAATAACATACAACTGTTCCATTCCAAAGCTTCCATGCCGCATAACGGAATCCCTGAATAGAATTCTTGTAAATGCATGTGACACACATATGCATGTGGTCGTTCCAAAGACCCGGGACACCGAAATGAAATACTTCTTCAAGGACTACAAAAATTATTACTATCTACCTATGGAGCACATGGCCATACACAAATCAATGGCGGCTTATGTGGACGATGCCCACAAGGAAAAAGCGACAAAGGACAATGCTTTCACCATCAAGACCGGCAGCTTCATACCCTGTCCACCAGGATTTCACGGAGAGATATTCTATGATACAGATCTTAAAGGAAACCGTTTTCTTTCGGACAGCACCGAATTACACGAAAAATGTGATCAATCCCACGCCTATATCCTTGCAGTCCTGAACAAACTATTCTGATATAAATATTCTGGCATAAAAAAACCGTAGTCATTATCGACTACGGTTTTCTTAACTGTCTATATATCAGATTACTCCTCTGTGTCCTCTGCTACATCATCTGTATACTCTGGAGCTGGAAGTAATTCCTTTACGCTGAGACTGATCTTCTTGTCATCTGCATTGCACTCAACAACAACTGCCTCAACCTCATCGCCTACCTTGTATACATCCTCTGGCTTGTTAACATGCTCATATGAGATCTGTGATACATGGAGAAGTGCGTCAACACCTGGCTCAAGCTCGATAAATGCACCGAAATCAGCCATTCTTGCTACCTTACCTGTAACTACTGTTCCAGGAGCATACTTCTCTGCTGCGTTAAGCCATGGGTTTGTATCATCAAACTTAAGGCTGAGAGCAATCTTCTCGCCGTCAATGTTCTTGATGAATGCCTTAACAGTATCACCAACCTTGAGAACTGACTTAGGATCGTCAACTCTTCCCCATGACATCTCTGAGATGTGAAGAAGTCCATCTGCTCCACCGAGATCTATGAATGCACCGAAGCTTGTAACGTTCTTTACAACACCCTCAACTATCATTCCAACTTCTATTCTATCAAACAGAGCCTTTGCAGCCTCTGCCTTTCTTGCTGCAACGATCTGCTTTCTGTTACCAATTATTCTTCTCTTCTTTGGCTGGTACTCTGTGAGTACAAACTCGATATCCTGATCAAGGTACTTGTCAAGATTCTTCTCGTATGTATCTGAAACAAGACTAGCAGGGATAAATACTCTTGTCTCATCGTACATAACGTTAAGTCCACCGCTTACAACCTGAACAACCTTACCTGTAAGGATCTCTCCTGACTCAAGAGCAGCCTCAAGCTTCTCATTAGCCTTCTCTGCAGCAACTCTCTTGTATGAGAGAAGAACTGATCCCTCGCCATCGTTTGTCTTAACAACCTTGGCTGTTATCGGATCATCAACATGTACAAGCTCTGTCAGATCTGCATTAGGTGTGTTGGTATACTCGCTTCTAGGAATAATACCATCTGACTTGTAGCTGATGTCTACCAGAATCTCATCAGGCTTAACATCGATAACTCTACCTTCTACTATCTCTCCTGTCTTGATTGAGACTCTGCTCTCATCATTCTTTAATAATTCTTCAAAATTCATCTCGTCCATCCTACCATGAACCTCCTTAATAATTTTGTTTGGGGTAGATGCCCCAGCTGTAATACCTACCCTACTAACGGATTCAAAAGTAGTCAAATCCAAATCAACGAGTGTCTGTATATAGTAAGTATTCTCACATTCTTTTTTACTAATCTCATATAACTTCTGAGTATTAGAGCTGTTCCGACCACCTATAACAATCATGGCATCTACCTTTGATGCAATCTCCTGCGCCTCCCTTTGACGCACGGACGTAGCATTACAGATAGTCTTATAAGCAGTAACATTATACAATTTATTTCGAATAATATCAACAATATAATTAAATTTTCTGTAATTAAAAGTTGTCTGACTAACTATCGATATATTATCCGCTGTTTTGACCTCTCCGTCAATATATTTTCTTACAAAAGCCTCAGCCTCCTCCTCGGAACCTATGACTACCGGAGGCTCTACACACCAGCCCACGATTCCTTTCACCTCGGGATGGCTTGAGTCGCCTATGATGACGACTGTATTTCCTTTCTGTCCTTCCTCGCGCACTATGTTGTGTATCTTCTTGACAAATGGACAGGTCGCATCTATCACCGTATTCCCACCAGCCTCCAGAATGTCATATATCCTTTTCTCAGCGCCATGGGATCTGATTATGACCTTGCTGTCTTTTATCTCAAGCAATTCGTCATCACTGTCGATCACCTGCACTCCGTGCTTTGTAAGATCACCAACCACCTCTTCATTGTGTATTATCTGACCATAAGTATACACATTTTCCTCGTCAGCATGTTCGTATGCTGTATCCACCGCACGCTGAACGCCAAAGCAGAATCCGGCACTCTTTGCAAGTAATATCTCCATATCTAAACCACCTGTATTACATTCTCTCTCTTGCAAGTCTGACTATAGTGTCTGTAACCTGCTCTATCGTCATATCTGAGCTGTCGATAAGAACCGCGTCATCAGCCCTCTTTAAAGGAGCTGTTTTTCTCTCCATATCCTGCTTATCCCTCTGGATTATATCCTGCTCTATCTTCTCTATATCAATATTCTCAGCGCCCTTTGCGACAAGCTCGTCATATCTTCTTTTGGCCCTCACTGCCGAAGAGGCGGTAAGATATACCTTGAGCTCTGCTGAAGGAAGTATATTTGTTCCTATATCCCTTCCATCCATGACAACATCATTTGAAGCAGCGAGATCCCGCTGGAGTGACAGAAGCTTTTCCCTGACGCATGGAAGTGCAGATGCCTTTGAAGCCATATTACCAGCAGCCTCAGTTCTCAGCTTTCCTGTTACATTCTCGCCGTTAAGGTAGACCTGCTGTGCTCCATCCTCATATTTTATTTCCACGGAAATGTCCGCTATGCTTTTCTCCACCAGGTCTTCATCGCTGGCAGATATATCGCTTTCTGTGAGATATACAGCCACCGCCCTGTACATGGCACCTGTATCCACATATATAAAACCAAGCTCGCCTGCCGCCTTTTTTGCTATCGTGCTTTTGCCTGCACCTGCAGGTCCATCTATTGCTATATTCATATCTTCGTCTCCCTGTAATTAAATTGACTGTCGTCCACGCCTATTGTAAACTCTCGGAAGCAGAAAGTCCAGCCAGATATCCAGTCGACCACGCCACCTGCAGGTTAAATCCACCTGTCAGCGCATCGATATCCAGCAGTTCTCCGGCAAAATACACGCCCCCCACAAGCTTAGACTCCATGGTGGAAGGATTTACCTCTTTTACGCTCACTCCGCCTCTTGTGATTATAGCCTCATCATATCCCCGAAGCCCCACAAATGTAAGTCTGAATTCCTTCAGAACATCTATAAGTCTCTGTCTTTCTTCCCTGGTCACTGAGTTGACCTTCTTATACGGATTGATACCGGATCTCTCCACAACCACATCTATCATCTTGATCGGAAGCAGATCTCCAAGAGAATTCTTGAAGTCTTTGTTTGCATATTTCTTGAAATCCTTGAGGAGTCTGGCATCAAGCATATCTCTGTCCATAGCCGGCTTCAGATCTATGTACATGTCTATATCTTTTCCAATATACCTGTGTATATATGCGGAGGCCTTGATCACCAGCGGCCCACTTATGCCAAAGTGGGTAAACAGCATCTCCCCCTGTTCGTCAAATATTTTCTTCTTTCCACTGCTTATGTGAAGTGCCACGTTTTTAAGCGACAGTCCCATCATCATGGAGCAGCATTTCTCTTCTATCTCAAACGGAACCAGTGATGGACTTAACGGCTTTATCGTATGACCCATATATTCTGCCAGTCTGTATCCGTCTCCGGTAGATCCCGTGAGTGGATACGATCTTCCGCCGGTACAAATTATAACAGCATCACAGTATATCCTGTCATTGCCTGTCCCGCCGTTATCTCCTGATACGTCAACACTCTTTATCCTGCCATCCTCTATATTGATTCCTGTAACCTTCGTATTCAAATACAGACTTATATTTTTATTTCTGTTTATAAGAGTTTTGAATGCTCCTATAACGTCTGAAGAATGATCGCTTGTCGGGAACACTCTTCCTCCGCGTTCTATCTTGAGCGGACATCCGGCCTTCTCAAGATAGTCCATTATCATATTGTTGTCAAATGTATAAAAGGAGCTGTACATAAACTTGCTGTTCGTGACCACTGAATTAAAAAATCCGTCAGCGTCACATGCATTTGTCACATTACAACGTCCCTTACCTGTTATAAATAACTTTTTTCCGATCCTGTCATTCTTTTCAATGAGAATGACCTTATTCTTCTGTGCCGCTGTCAGTGCAGCCATTACCCCTGCAGCTCCTGCACCTATAACCACTATTTTCCCTGTCATATTATCTCCATATATTAAACAAAAGGACAGAGACTCCGCTCGCGGAGCTCCGTCCCTTTTTATGATCATTTATATAGCTGACCTTATGAATTCAGTTATTAAACTGGATAAGCTGTGCTGTCCTTGTCAGCAAGTGTGACATCGACCTTCTTATCCTGAGCCTCTCTGTACTTGAAGAAGTCAGTTGCAACCTGTGGGAACAGTGCATATGTGAGTACATCCTCATCCTGCTTCTTGTACTGGATCATCTCCTTCTCAATCTTGTCGAGCTCGTTCTCAAGAAGATCTGCTGGACGGCATGTGATCTGCTCCTCATCGCCGATAACCTTCTTCTTAACCTCTGGATCAACAGGCTTTACTGACTGACCATACTCGCCACGTACAAGTGCCTTTGACTCCTTTGTACACATCTTGTATCTCTCGCCTGTTACAACGTTGAGAACTGCCTGTGTGCCAACGATCTGGCTTGAAGGAGTAACAAGTGGCGGCTCACCATAGTCCTTACGAACTCTTGGAACCTCCTCAAGAACGGCCTCAAACTTATCCTCAGCACCCATCTCCTTGAGCTGTGATACGAGGTTTGAAAGCATTCCACCAGGTACCTGGTAGAGAAGTGTCTTAACGTTAACGCCAAGAACCTTTGGATTTAAGAGACCGCTTGCGATCCACTCTTCTCTGAGTGGTCTGAAGTAGTCTGCTATCTCAGCCAGAAGCTTCTGATCCAGACCTGGATCAAACTCTGTTCCCTCAAATGTCTTGGCCATAACCTCTGTTGCAGGCTGTGATGTACCAAGCGCAAGAGGTGAGATTGCTGTATCGATGACATCACATCCAGCCTCTACAGCCTTGAGGTATGTCATTGAAGCTACACCTGATGTGTAATGTGTATGAAGCTGAATTGGAAGGCTTGAACCATCCTTGAGTGCCTGTACAAGCTCTGTAGCCTTATTTGGAACAAGAAGTCCGGCCATATCCTTGATACAGATTGAATCTGCTCCCATATCCTCGATTCTCTTTGCCATATCCTTCCAGTAATCCAGAGTATATGCATCACCGAGTGTATATGAAAGAGCTACCTGGGCATGTCCACCCTCTTTATTACAAGCCTTAACTGATGTCTGAAGGTTTCTAAGATCGTTCAGACAGTCAAATATTCTGATGATATCAATACCATTTGCGATTGACTTCTGTACGAAATACTCTACAACATCATCTGCATAATGACGGTATCCGAGGATATTCTGTCCTCTGAAGAGCATCTGCAGCTTTGTATTCTTGAATCCATCTCTGAGCTTTCTGAGTCTCTCCCATGGATCCTCCTTAAGGAATCTGAGTGATGCATCAAATGTTGCACCGCCCCAGCACTCTACTGAATGATAACCAACCTTATCCATCTTGTCGATGATAGGAAGCATCTGCTCGGTTGTCATACGAGTAGCTATAAGTGACTGATGCGCATCACGCAGTACAGTTTCCGTAATCTTTATCGGTTTCTTATCTGCCATTTTATCGTCCTCCTATAATTATATAAATTCTGATTAAATTCCAAATATTGCAAGGAATGTACCTGCAGCTACGGCTGTACCGATAACACCTGCAACGTTTGGTCCCATAGCGTTCATCAGAAGGAAGTTTGTAGGATCATACTGTGATCCAACCTTCTGTGAAACTCTGGCTGCCATTGGAACGGCTGATACACCAGCTGAACCGATAAGCGGATTAACCTTACCCTTTGTCGCCCAACACATGAGCTTACCGAAGAGAACTCCGGCTGCTGTACCAAATGCGAATGCGACAAGACCAAGGAATACTATCTTAAGTGTACTCATCTTAAGGAATGCCTCTGCACTTGTAGATGCACCTACTGAAGTACCAAGTAAGATAACAACGATATACATAAGAGCGTTTGAAGCTGTCTCTGTGAGCTGCTTTACAACGCCGCACTCCCTGAAGAGGTTACCAAGCATCAGCATACCTACAAGTGGAGCTGTTGTTGGAAGTATAAGAACTACCACAAGTGTAACAATGATAGGGAAGAGAATCTTCTCGATCTTGGTTACAGGTCTGAGCTGTGGCATTCTAACAAGTCTCTCCTTCTTTGTTGTGAGAGCCTTCATGATAGGTGGCTGGATAACTGGAACCAGTGACATATATGAATATGCCGCAACTGCTATAGGTCCGAGAAGTGTTCCACCCATACCGAGCTTACCGGCAAGGTAGATAGATGTAGGACCATCAGCACCACCGATGATTGATATAGCTGCAGCCTCTTTACCATTGAATCCCATAAGGAATGCAAGGAAGTAAGCTGCATAAATACCGAACTGAGCTGCAGCGCCAAGCAGGAAGCTCTTTGGATTTGCAATAAGCGGACCAAAGTCTGTCATGGCACCTACACCCATGAATATAAGCGAAGGTAAGATACTCCACTCATCAAGCAGGTAAAAATAATGTAACAAGCCGCCCTCTGCCATAATATCTGGGAACATGTTTACAAGAAACATACCAAATGAGATAGGGACAAGAAGAAGTGGCTCAAAGCCCTTTCCGATTGCAAGGTACATGAATACAAACGCTATAAGGATCATAACGTAGTTCTTCCAGTCAAGACTTGCAAAACCGGTCTGATTAGCTAAATTTGTCAAAACGTCAACTATTGTGCTGCCCATTTAGTTGTTTCCTCCTATAAGATTTATTCTAATTCAAGCAATTAGTTGAGTGTTGCAAGTGTATCGCCTGACTCAACACTAGCGCCTACTGTAACGTCTATGCTTGCGATTGTACCATCTTCTGGAGCAACAACTTCGTTTTCCATCTTCATAGCCTCAAGGATAAGGATTACCTGACCCTTCTTTACTGAATCGCCAACATTAGCCTTTACTGCAAGGATCTTACCAGGCATAGGTGATGAAACCTTAACGCTTCCTGCGCCGCCTGCTGCTGGTGCTGGAGCTGCAGGAGCTGCTGCTGGTGCAGGTGCTGCCACTGGAGCTGCTGCTACAGGTGCTGCTACTGGAGCTGCGCCACCTGATAATTCTTCAACTGATACATCGTATGATGTGCCATTAACTGTGATTCTATAATTCTTCATAACAATTATCCTCCTATAATTATCTCTTATTCTTTTTTCTTGGTCTTACAACCAACTTATCGTTACTTGGATAGTTTACACGAACTCTTGTCTTTCCGCCCTGTGCCGCCATAACCGCTGCTGATATAACCGCAACAATCTCTGAGTCGTTCATAACGCTCTCACCGGTCGCTGTGTTGACAATGTCTACTATTCCAGCCGGAGCAGGTGCGTTTCCTGCAGGAGTCTCATCCTCCTTGTCAACATTTAATGTTGCAACGCTTCCAAGAGCCTTCTTTGCCTTCTCAGCCTTTCTCTTCTCTCTTGTCTCCTTGTCCAAAAGAGCCGGAACATACTTGAGAAGTGAAATTATGAATGATATGAAGATAAGTGCTATAAACACGATACCCATACCTATGAGGGTATTTGCTCCCGCATCCTTCATCTTGTCCTTAAGTGTCTGATTAGCAGCAACTTCAAATTCGGAAATCTTGTATGGATAAACACCATTTGATGCAAGCATCTGATCAGCCTCTTCTTCTGAATACTGATTCTGAGCCATCACTGAATACTTCTGGAAATTGTAAGTTACCGAATTGTCTACAAATGTTGCCTTTACTATAGCTTCTTTTTCTGCACATTCTGCATATAATGTAACAACAACCTTGTCATCAACTTCTTGTATTGTTTTATCATCTTCATCTTCGAGATTGACCGGCTTAAACTGCTGGAATTTACCATAGTCAGACTCAATCGTTGAAAAAACCTTTAATGCATCAGCAGTCGTTTCATCTACCTGACCGCCATTTGCCTCTTCATCCACATAGAAATTATATACATCTTCAACCTGCGCAACCTGCATGTAATTCGTAGCCTGTGTTTCTGCTATCTGAACCAATGTGTTTCCGTCATAGTCAAATTCTACTTTCTTGTCTGAAGACGAACATCCGGCAAGTGCAAATGTAACAGCTAACATAGAAACTATCAATAATAACTTTTTCTTTATTATCTTTTCCATTAAGTTGTCACTCCTTTATATTGTTCCATGCTTCTTGAATGGTCTGTCCTCACTCTTAGAAAAAAGCATATCGAGTGCTGCTATAACTCTCTTTCTTGTTGCATCAGGCTCGATGATATCATCCACGTAGCCTCTTCTCGCTGCAGATACGGCACCTGAAAGAGCATCTGTGTACTCAGCCTTCTTCTCCTTGATATAAGCAAGCTTGTCACCGGCTGCTGCGATCTCATCTTCATACATGATCTTTACAGCCATCTCTGGATCCATTGTTCCGATAACTGACTTAGGCCAAGCAAATACAACATCAGCTCCGATAGCCTTTGAACACATAACTGTGTAGGCTGTACCATATGCCTTGTCAAGCATAACAGTTACCTTTGGCACTGTTGCGTTGGCATAAGCGTAAGTAAGCTTTGCAACAGCCTTTGAGATAGTCTTCTCTTCCTTTACAGTTGCTGCAAATCCCTTGATGTTTACAAGTGTGACAACTGGGATATTGAATGAATCACAAAGCTTTACGAAATCCTCTGCCTTATATGCACCGGCTGTTGTCATGACATCCTTCTGGTTTCCGACAACACCAACTGTCTCACCGTTAAGTCTGATAAATGCAGTAACAACGTCATCTGCAAAATCCTTCTTGAGCTCGAATACAAACTCATCATCAGTGATATCTGCTATAACAGCCTTCACATCCCCTGCCTTTGTAGCAAGATCTGGAATGATTCTGTTCACATCATCCTCACATACTGCGCAATCGCCATCATCCTCATTGTTTGATGGAAGAAGACCTACCATAGTTCTCACTGCACCGAGAAGCTCTGCCTCTGTGTCGTATACTGCGTCAACATTTGCTGTGTTCTCTGCAACATAATCTGCTGCTGCAGTGTCAAGCTTCTCTGCACGGTTCTCATCCAGAGCATTTGGACTGTTAACAAAGAGCTTAGCTCCTTCCTTAGTCATGAATGTTACGTCTGTGAGATTAGGTATAAGTGCTGCACCACCACCGCATGTACCAAATATAGCTGTGATCTGTGGTATTACACCTGATGCAAGAGTCTGCTTCATGAATACCTCTCCAAATGCATTAAGAGCATCTGTAGCCTCCTGAAGTCTGAGTCCGGCACAATCGATCAGCCCGATAACAGGTGCACCCATCTTCATTGCCATGTCGTAAAGGTTTGCGATCTTCTTGGCATGCATCTCGCCTATAGAACCGCCGAGCACCTTTGCATCCTGGCTGTAAACATAAACTAAATTGCCATCGATCACTCCATAACCGGTTATTACGCCGTCTTTTGGAGTATCCTTGTCCTGAATGTTGAAATCTGTATTTCTAGCAGTTACATATGCGCCGATTTCAACAAAACTTGAGTCATCAAGTAACATTGAAATTCTGTCACTTGCTGACAAGCTTGGTGTGTTGCTCATTTTTAGCCCTCCGTTTAATTTATTTTAGGACTATATATAGTCCAATTTTCGCCGAGTATAATTGTAAAGCCTTTGTCGTCATATTTCAAGTAAAATCGAAAAAACCACCAAAGGTTTATCGGCGTTGTAAGCGATTATTTTTCAAAATAAAACAGGGAATATGTGTAAAATATACCCTCAAACAAAAGTATACCCCAAATTCCCCGTTGAATTATAAAATCTGTTTTATTTTTTACTGTTTTAGTTCTTGAGGACTTCTCTGTTGTGATACAGATAATCTCCAAGAGATATAAGTGTCAGTGCAAGTGCAAGGTAGATGAGCACCTGATCAAAGATGTAGAACACCTTGAGATCAGCTATCAGAAATCCTACCATGATCATCTGAACCGTTGTCTTGATCTTTCCCCACCATCCGGCAGCAATAACAATTCCCTTTTCTGCCGCAATAAGTCTGAATCCGCTTATTATGAAATCACGCGCTATGATCACTATAACGATCCATGCTGGGATCCTGTTCAGATCCGACAGTGCTATGAGTGCCGAACATACCAGCAGCTTATCTGCCAGAGGATCCATGAATTTTCCAAAATTGGTAACCAGATTGTATTTTCTTGCAATCTTTCCGTCAAGCATATCTGTAAGTGATGCGGCTATGAATATTCCAAGTGCCACCCACTTCGACCATCCCGGTGACATATATAAAAACACGAGAAAGAATGGAATCATTATAGCTCTTAGTATTGTCAATTTGTTTGGTAAATTCATTCTACTATCACTCCTGTCAAGTCATATTCATTTGCCTCGGTTATCTTCACATCCACAAATGAACCGGATATCAATTCATATGGTGCGCTGACGAACACTATTCCGTCAACCCCCGGAGCATCTCTGTAGGTTCTTCCCACATATACATCATCGTCGACCAGATATCCCTCAATGAGAACCTTCTGGGTGCTTCCGATCATCTGCTGGTTCTTCTCATAGGAAATCTCCTGCTGAAGCTCCATGATCTCATCGCGCCACTTTGCAGCCAGCTCTCCATCCACCTGATCCTCGTACTCCGCAGCCGGAGTGCCCTCCTCAGGCGAATAAGTGAATACTCCAAGCCTGTCAAACTCGCACTCGTCAACAAAGTCGACCAGACCATCGTGCAGTTCCTGTGTCTCACCTGGGAAACCAGATATGAGCGTGGTTCTGATGGCTATATCCGGCATGGCTGTCCTCAGTCTGCCGACAAGCTCCACAATGTCCTCTCTGCTGGTTCGTCTGCCCATTCTCTTAAGTATCGCATTCTCAGAATGCTGGATAGGTATATCGACATAATGGCAGATCTTCGGATTCGTGGCCATAACCTCTATTAATTCATCTGTTATCTCCTCCGGATAACAGTACAGAAGTCTTATCCACTCTATGCCTTCTATCTCACTGAGTTTTATGAGAAGCTCTGGAAGCTTCTTCTCACCATACAGATCAACTCCGTACAGCGTAGTCTCCTGTGCCACAAGGACAATCTCCTTTATACCATCAGACGCAAGCTTTTCAGCGGATGCGATCAGGCTGTCCATCGGCATGCTTCTGTATCTGCCTCGTATGTGAGGTATTATACAATAAGTGCACAGTTTATTACAACCTTCTGCGATCTTAAAATACGCCATCGACGCATTTGTCGTTACTATTCTCTCGGCAATCGGCCTTGGAGTATAATTTATATCATCTACGATCGCCTCCTCGTCGGTTCCTATTGCCTCAACTATCTTATCGTAATTGGTCGCACCAATAATGACATCGATCTCCGGAAGCTCCTTCATTATCTCGTCCTTGTATCTCTGGGACAGACATCCCGCAACGATAAGCTTTTTTAGTTTTCCGGTTTTCTTCAGTTCTCCCATCTCGATGATGGTGTTGATGCTTTCCTCTTTCGCATCGCTGATGAACGCACAGGTATTTACAACTACTACATCTGCCTCTGTCTCATCATTTGTAAGCTGGTGGCCGGCTTTGTTCAGCAAACCGAGCATGACCTCGCTGTCCACCAGATTTTTATCACAGCCTAGTGATATGAGTAATACTTTCATCTGTTCTCCAATAATTTTGCACTTGTTCTTAGTTTATATTTATTGATTCCACGCAGTTTGACATGAGCATGGCTATGGTCATAGGGCCGACTCCGCCAGGTACAGGAGTTATCGCTCCGGCAACCTCCTTGGCTGATTCAAAATCCACATCACCGCAGAGCTTATTATTCTCATTCCTGTGGATTCCCACATCTATAACTGTTGCGCCTTCCTTGATGTAAGATGCATCGATCATTTCTGGCTTTCCTATTGCCACCACGAGTATATCAGCACGTCTGCACACTTCCTTGAGATTCTTTGTTCTGGAATGGCACACGGTTACGGTTCCGTTCTCACGGAGCAGCAGCATGCTCATAGGCTTGCCTACTATATTGCTTCTGCCGAGTACCACGCACTCCTTACCCTCTATCTCTATTCCTGATCTCTTGATGAGCTGGATAACTCCGGCTGGTGTACACGACACAAAGCCCGGCTGTCCTATGCTGAGTGCACCAACACTCATCGGATGGAAGCCGTCCACATCCTTCTTTGGAGATATGGTCTTTATGACCTTATCCTCATCTATATGCTTTGGAAGCGGGAGCTGTACAAGTATTCCGTTCACCTTGTCGTCAGAGTTGAGCTTCTCTATAAGTGCAAGAAGCTCCTCCTCAGTTGTCTCCTCTGGGAGCTCATATGACAGTGAACCTATTCCTATATACTCACATGCCTTCTTCTTATTTCCAACATATACTGACGATGCAGGATCATTTCCGACCTGAATGACAGCAAGGCATATCTCTACGCCCTCTGCCTTGAGTCCCGCAACCTTCTCCTTGAGCTCATCCTTTATCTGTTTTGATATAACCTTACCATCTATAAGCTTATACATTTATTTGTCCTCCTAGAATAATCCGACGATCTTGCCGTCATCATCAACATAAATCCTTTCTGCCGCAGGGGATTTTGGAAGTCCAGGCATGGTCATGATAGTTCCGGTAATCGCTACCACAAATCCTGCTCCTGCACTGACATAAACCTCACGGATATTTATATCGAATCCTGTAGGTCTTCCAAGCTTCTTTGGATCATCTGACAAAGAATACTGGTTCTTTGCCATACATACAGGGAAGTTACCAAATCCCATCTCCTCGATCTTGGCGATGGCCTTGCTGGCCTCTGCGCTGTATGTAACACCATCCGCGCCATATATCTCTGTAGCGATACAATTTATCTTATCCTTTATTGACAGGCTGTCATCGTAGAGCACCTTGAAGTTGCTCTTCTTGTTCTCCAGCGTGTTGAGCACTGCATTTGCAAGGTCTATACCACCCTTGCCTCCCTGCTCCCATACATTTGCAAGAGCAAAATCGCAATCTCTGTCCTCGCAGAACTCCTTGACAAAGTCAAGCTCTGCCTGGCTGTCTGTGACAAATCTGTTCAGTGTAACAACAACAGGAACGCCATACTTCTGAAGATTCTCAATATGCTTCTCAAGGTTTACTATACCAGCCTTAAGCGCGTCGAGATTCTCCTCGCCGAGATCTGCCTTTGCAACTCCGCCATTGTACTTGAGTGCTCTTACTGTAGCAACCAGAACCACCGCATCCGGCTTAAGGTTGTTCATACGGCACTTGATATCGAAGAACTTCTCAGCTCCGAGATCTGCGCCAAATCCTGCCTCTGTTATTACATAATCTGCAAGCTTTAATGCTGTCTTTGTAGCCATTACACTGTTACATCCATGTGCTATATTTGCAAATGGTCCGCCGTGTACGATTGCCGGTGTATGCTCAAGTGTCTGGATAAGGTTTGGCTTGATGGCATCCTTTAAGAGCGCTGCCATAGCTCCTACAGCCTTGAGATCAGCCGCTGTCACAGGCTCATTGTCCATGTTGTATGCAACGATTATTCTGCCAAGTCTCTCCTGAAGATCCTTCATGTCACTTGCAAGACAGAGAATAGCCATGATCTCCGATGCAACTGTGATGACAAATCCGTCCTCTCTAGGCACTCCATCGACACGCTTTCCAAGTCCGACAACTGTGTGTCTGAGAACTCTGTCGTTCATATCCATACATCTCTTGAACACTATTCTGTTCACATCTATTCTCAGTGCATTTCCCTGCTGGATATGGTTATCCATCATGGCTGCAAGGAGATTGTTTGCAGATGTTATAGCATGAAAATCTCCTGTAAAGTGGAGGTTGAGATCCTCCATAGGTACTACCTGTGCATATCCGCCGCCGGCTGCACCACCCTTAATTCCAAAACATGGTCCAAGTGATGGCTCACGAAGTGCGATAACCGCCTTCTTTCCAAGCTGTCCCATAGCCTCACCAAGTCCTACAGTGATTGTCGTCTTTCCCTCTCCTGCAGGTGTTGGATTGATGGCTGTAACGAGGATAAGCTTTCCGTTCTCGTTGCCCTCAACCTTCTTTATAAGCTCATCTGAGAGCTTTGCCTTATACTTTCCATAGAGATCGAGGTCATCCTCTGATATTCCGAGCTTTGCAGCAACCTCCCTTATGTGCTTCATCTCAGCCTTCTGTGCAATTTCAATGTCTGTCATCATAGCTCTTATCCTCCGCTTTTTATAAATTAGTGTCTATATATTCATCAAACTGTTCCTGAGTCATCAGGATCTTTCTGGCCTTTGTGCCCTCCTCCGGGCCAACTACTCCCGCGGCCATCAACTGATCCATGATCCTTGCGGCTCTGTTAAAGCCTATCTTGAACGTTCTCTGAAGCATACCTATAGAAGCTTTTTCTTTCTCTATAATGAATCTTCCCGCTTCCACGAAATATTCATCCTTATCACTGGCTGAAGCCCCACCTATCGCTGTGGCGCCTGATCCACCATTTCCGGATATTGATTTAGATATCTCCTCATCATATGTTCCCACGCCATTGTTCTTCTTGAGGAAATCAACAACCGCTGTAACCTCATCATCCGACACAAATGCGCCCTGTACTCTGACCGGCTTAGGATAGCCTGTCGGATAGAACAGCATATCTCCCTTTCCAAGAAGTTTCTCTGCTCCTACCATATCAAGTATGGTTCTGGAATCAACTCCCGACGAAACTGCAAATGCTATTCTCGATGGAACATTTGCCTTTATGAGACCTGTTATGACATCAACCGACGGTCTCTGTGTTGCTATGACAAGATGTATACCCGCTGCTCTGGCAAGCTGTGAAAGTCTCACTATAGCATCCTCGACTTCGCCGTGGGCAACCATCATAAGATCTGCAAGCTCATCCACTATGACCACTATCTGTGGCATCTTGGTCAGCTTTTCTCCATCAGCTCCCGCTATAACGGCATTTTCAACCTTGTCATTATATCCCTGTATATTACGTACACTGTGCTCAGCAAAAAGCTGGTATCTTCTTGTCATCTCCATGACAGCCCAGTTGAGTGCCCCTGCCGCCTTCTTTGGATCTGTTACGACCGGTATCAGAAGGTGTGGTATGCCATTGTAGCATGCAAGCTCAACCATCTTAGGATCTATCATTATGAGCTTTACCTCCTCCGGTGTGGCTTTGTACAGTATACTCATTATAAGTGTATTGATACACACTGATTTACCCGAACCTGTGGCTCCAGCGATCAGAAGATGCGGCATCTTGGCAATATCCGTTGCGATGACCTGTCCACTTATATCCTTACCAACCGCAAATGCCACTTTGGACTTGAGGTTCTTGAAATTATCTGATTCTATAAGCTCCCGGAACGCCACAATTGAGTTCTCCTTGTTAGGGACCTCTATTCCTATGGCTGCCTTGCCAGGTATCGGTGCCTCTATACGTATATCCGCAGCCGCAAGGTTGAGCTTTATGTCGTCCGCAAGGTTCAGTATCTTGCTGACCTTGACACCCTGCTCCGGCTGCATCTCAAATCTCGTTACAGCAGGACCGCAGCTATAGTTTGTTATGGTTACATTGACGCCAAATGTCTCGAGGGTATTCTTAAGCTTGATGGCTGTCTCCCTGACATGGGCATCCCTGTTGGAATTGTTCGTCTTTTTAGGCTGGGACAGCAGATCTGCCGTTGGGAATTTATATTTTCTTCCCTCCTGATACTGCTTTGAGCTCTCAGTCTGTACCGCCGGCTTCTTTTTGCTTTGAGCCGCGGTATCCGTCTTCTCCTCCTCCGCAAATGCAGAGTCGTAGAGCGGATTGTAATCTGACACACTCTCTGGATGCATATTGCCATTTACCGCTCCCGCAAGGACATCCTCCGCATCATCAGTAAATGAAAGTATCTCTGCATCCTCCATATCAGTGTCCACAGCAGCCAGCTTTGGTTCTTCAGGAGTTACGACCATCGGCTTTCTTCTCTTCACAGGTGCAGGCTTCCGCACCGGTTTATGCACAGGATCCTCTCTGTCTATCTGAACTGGATTGACGATCTCCTCTCTGTCGGTCATGACGATTTTCTCTATATCATTGTTAAATTCATCATAGGACATATCCACAGCGCCATCTCCTGGAGTGAGCTCGTGGACATCCTCCATGGCAAAGAAATCCCTGGCAGGCTCCCTCTCTACATTCTTCTGTGGCTTAGTCTTCCTTGGCTTGACCTGCGTTGCAGCAGTCCTGTCGGAAGCTCTGTCATCCTTGGACTTATCGCTGCTGTACACATTGAGATTTGCCATCGATGGTCTCACTCTGCGAACCGGAGTATCATTTACATCATGTGAGTAATAACCATCGTCATATCTGTCACTTTGATACTCCTCATCTTCATACTGTTCGTCATCATCGCTTTCTCTGCGCTCACGGATAGATGCTATGAAAAGTTTGATCTCGTCTATAACTGATATCTCCGTTATGAGAATGAACATGATAACCGCAGCTATAAATATTACTATGCACGCACCCGGAACTCCAAGCAGTGTCCTTATCGCAAAGAATATTCCTCCGCATATAACTCCTCCGCCCGATCTGTCCTTATACCCATCCATGTACAGGACCTTGACCGACTCAAAGGTCGATGAATATATAGCCTGAAATACCATGGACAACAGGATGAGCACAACGCCAAAATATACAACCTTTTTGACGATCTTCCCCCTGAAATCATTTGATATAAGATAGGCAGCCGACACAAACAGATATACCGGGAATATGTACTCGCTGAAACCGATTATTCCAAAGAAAAATCCCGATACGGTATCTCCCACTATTCCGCAGATCCTGAAGTTTGCAAGTAGCAGAAATACCGAAAATGCAAAGAGAACTATGAGTATGATCTCACTTCTCATCTGCTTCTGCCTTGCCAGTTCCTCTTCCCGGGCTTTGCGTTCTATGGCAGCCTTTGATCTGGCAGATGTTTTTTTCGATGCAGTATTCTTCTTCGCAGATGTCCTGTTATTTGATCCGCCTTTTGAAGAGTTCTTTGCCACAGTCTTTTTAGACGCAGCGTTTTTGGACGTGCCATTCTTTGATGTATTGTTCTTGTATGACTTTTTATTACCAGCAGCCATTTTCTACCTCTATTCTAAATCTTAAGCAACAAAATACCATATTACAGACACGATTCCCGCGATCATACAATATATGGAAAAACCCTTAAAATTCTTTTTCTTGACCGTATAAAGCATAAATTTTATACATAAATATCCAACAACACCTGCAACTACCATTCCAACTATGTAATTTACAACATCAGTTCCTGAAATAGATGACTTAAACAGATCAGGTATCTCCAGTATAACTGCTCCCAGAACAGCCGGTATCGACATTATAAATGAATACTTTACCGTGAATTTTCTTGTGTAGCCGCATGCCAGACCTGCAGTTATCGTACTTCCGGATCTTGATATTCCCGGAAGCGTAGCAACAGCCTGTACCAGACCTACAAATATGGCGTTTCTGTATGTAGCCTTTGCCGCACTCTTCTTACCAACCGGCAGTCTGTCCGCAAAATACAGGATAACAGATGTTATACACAGACAGATACCCGGTATCAAAAGTGTATCTCCCGCATGTCCTATAGCTTTGTCAAATGGGACTGCGATCACCGTCGTCGTAAGAGTTGACACGAGTATGAGCATAACAAACTTTCTGTATGCCGTACACACGATCTTCCTATACGGATATATCTGTTCCTCCTTCGAGGTCTTGTTCTTTATGAAATTTACCAGATTGACACAGCAGTCTCCAACTATCTTGAGTCCCTCTATAACAAGCTTCTTTATATCTGCCCAGTAGACTATAAATATGGCAACCAGCGTGCCAAAATGGAGCAGTATGTCAAATAATATACCCGTATCGGTCTCCACTCCAAAAATATTCTTGAAAATAGCCAGATGTCCCGAACTGCTGACTGGAAGAAATTCTGTAGCTCCCTGTATTATTCCCATCAAAATTGCCTGTAATAAGCTCATGACCAACCTCCCTTGATCGATGTTTATACAATATCCTATGGAATTTTACTATCATTTTCTTAATTAATCAAGTCATACAGCGTTTTTAAAGCCGCCGACATACCACCGATCCTGTCTATAACCCTTTTTTCGACAGCCTGTTTTCCTATCAGAACCGAGCCCACATCCTTGGTCAGCTCTGTCGTGTTAAACATAAGTTTCTCCAGTTCTTTCCTGTCTATAGATGAGTGATCCACTGTGAACTGTATGATCCTCTCCTGCATCTTCTCTATATATTCAAAGTTCTGCTTAACTCCAAGCACCGCCGTATTTGTCCTTATTGGATGAACTATCATCGTTGCGGTCGGCACTATAAAAGACACATTTCCCGACACCGCCAGAGGAACTCCTATGGAATGTCCGCCGCCAAGCACGATATTGACGACCGGCTTTGACAGGCTGGACAACATCTCAGATATGGCAAGTCCGGACTCAACATCGCCTCCGACCGTATTTATCAGAGTCAAGACTCCCTTTACATCTCCGCAGTTTTCTGCCTGGGCTATCACCGGAAGCAGCTTCTCGTAGCTTGTACTCTTCATACCGGCAGGAAGCTTGTCATGCCCCTCAATCTCTCCATATATTCCACATAACAGGATATAACCTCCACCTGGAACATCCATAACATGTATGTTGTCAGTGAGTTTTAACCTCTCAGCGATCGATACCGATTCCACTTCGCCTGCACCACCTTCCAACCCCAATCCACTCATTCTGCATCAGGGCAAAAATTAAGAAGGGCTGAGCCCTTCTTAACTTAATATGGTATAAATAATGTATTTATATTCATTACATTACAAGCACGATATCGTTTGTATCAGCAAGCTTGTCAGCAGGGATATAATTGGCCTCAAGTTTCTCACCATTTAATGTGAGGCTCTGGAAACCGCTCTCATGTCCATCAGGATTCTGAACCTTGATTGAGAGCTTCTTACCCCTGAACATCTTCTCGATCTCAAACTCCTTCCAGTCTGATGGGACTGAAGGCGCGATCTTGATTCCGCCAAAGTCTGGTCTCATACCCATGATACCCTCAACGCAGCCAACCATACATGTGGATGCTGTACCTGTAAGCCAGTGTACATGAGCGCGACCCTCAAATGGACTTCCAACAGACTCTGTGAACTGTCCATGGCAGTATGGCTCAAGCTTTCTGATCTCTGCCTTATCATTCATGGATGCAGGGGAGCTCTCGTTGAAATACTCAAACGCTCTGTTTCCATGTCCCATGAGCGCCTCGGCAAGTATTATCCAGCCCTGTGGCTGTGAGAATATACCCGCATTCTCCTTTGTTCCTGCATTGAACAGAAGCATGAGTGCTCCGTCAAATGCATGCTCTCTGTATGGTGGGAACATAAGTCTCACACCGTACTCTGTGTTAAGCTCCCTGTGAACAGACTCAAGGGCGATCTCAGACTGCTTTCTTGTGGCAAGTCCGCTTATAACTGCCCATGACTGAGGATTCAGCCACATGCTTGCCTCAGGATCATTCTTTGAACCGATGACCTGTCCGCCTTCCTTGTATCCACGGATGAATCTGTCATCCTCCCAGCACTTCTCCTGAATGGTCTCACCCATCTTGTACTGAATGCTATTGATGTAATCTATGTACTCTGCATCATCCTTCATCTCAGCAAAATACTTGATAACTGTCATCGCATAGTAGAGCTGCATTGCAACAAATGTTGACTCGCCTCTCTTTCCAAGTCTCAGACAGTCATTCCAGTCTGCCCAGAGTCCTGCCGGCATACCATTATCTCCAAGTCTGTTCATGGAGAAATCTATCGCTCTCTTAAGATGCTCATAAACTGTACCCTCATCCTTGTTGGCAAATGGAATAACCTCGTCTATGAAGTCAAGGTTGCCTGACTCAGCAATATACTTATATACAGTTGGGAACAGCCAAAGTGCGTCATCTGCACGGTATGCAGGATGTCCTGTCTCCTGTACATATGATGGATCATCCGGTGTATCCTCATGACCTGCGTTATGTGTGAACTTTACAAGTGGAAGTCCACCGCCGTTGTCAACCTGTGCTGACAGCATGAATCTGATCTTCTCAAGAGCCATCTCAGGTGCAAGGTGGATAACGCCCTGGATATCCTGAACTGTATCTCTGTATCCATATCCGTTTCTCAGACCACAGTATGAGAACGATGCAGCTCTTGACCATATGAATGTCATGAAACACTGGTATGCATTCCATGTATTTACCATGTTGTTGAATGAATCACTAGGTGTGTGCACCTGGAAGTTGTTGAGCTTTGAATGCCAATACTCGATCAGCTCGTCAAGCTCCTTCTGACATGCTGCGGCAGGATCTGCGTATCCGGCTATGACAGCATTTGCAGCGTCATTGTCCTTCATTCCGACTATGAATGCAAAATCCTTTGACTCGCCCGGAGCAAGTGTGAATTTTGTCTGGAGTCCACCGCAGGCATTGCTGTTGTAGTTGAGCTTGTTGCCAAGATCTCCATTTATAACTCCGATCGGATTGCCGTAGCCGTGATATCTTCCAAGGAACTCCTCCTTGTCACCACAGTATGATGCAACATCACTTCCGGCAAGTGCAAAGAATCTTTTGTTTGCCTTACTTCCATTGATCTCAGCCTTCTCAACATTCTCATTGATGACCTGAAGGATCTTGTTGTTGTCCATGAAATATGTTCTGGTTATGAACAGTGTATACTGGAGATTTACCTGATCCTGCTCATAATTGCAGTCATTTGTAAACTCACAGTATCCGATAGCTGAAAGGTTACGAGGCTTATCAGAGTTGTTGGTAACTCTCACCTTCCACACTTCATGTGTCTTGTTAAGTGGAACATAATACATCACCTCTGACTTGATATCAGAATACTCTGCATACATCTTTGTATATGCCGTTCCATGGTGACATTCACTCTTATACACATCAAGACTCTTGCCTACCGGCTGCCATGATGCTGACCAGTAATCCTTTGTGTCATCATCGCGAAGATATACATATCTTCCAGGCTGATCAAAGCTGTTAAATATGTATCTCAGTATTCTTCCGTTTGCTCCTGACTTCTCAAAGCTGTAGCCTCCTGCGTTGTTGGAGATTATAGCTCCGTATTCCGGTGAACCAAGGTAGTTTGCCCAAGGTGCCGGGGTGTCTGGTCTGTCAATTACATACTCTTTGTTCTGTTCGTCAAAATAACCGTATCTCATATGTTCCCCCTTAAATCTGCATTTATTTTTTAGTTTGTTTATGTATGCCTTTATTTACTACAATGCCCCGGAACCGGCCATATGACAGACCGGCTTCGAGACATCAAATTTACCCTTATAAAAAATATCCTTATTATAGTTTAGCTCAGAACTGTTATTTACTGTACATCCTTGAGACTCAGGCTTATTCTTCCTGCTCTCTCGTCGATCTTGATGACCTTAACGTCAACCTCATCACCTACATTTACAACATCCTCAACCTTTGCAACTCTCTTGTCTGAAAGCTTTGAGATGTGGATGAGTCCATCCTTGTTAGGTGCAAGCGATACGATAGCTCCACAGTCGATAACTTTTACAACCTTACCATGGTAGTTCTTGCCAACCTCAAGAGGCTCTACGATCATGTTGATCATCTCGATAGCCTTGTCCATACCTGCCTGCTCTACGCCACAGATAGAGATTCTTCCCTCATCATCGATATCGATCTTAACACCTGTCTCCTCGATGATAGTGTTGATAGTCTTACCTCTCTGTCCGATAACCTCACCGATCTTCTCTGGATCGATCTTGATCTGCTTGATCTTTGGCGCGAACTCATTGACCGTTGGTCTTGGAGCTGCGATGGCCGGCTTCATACATGTCTCCATGATGAAGAGTCTTGCCTCACGTGTTCTTGCGATAGCCTCCTCAACGATAGGTCTTGTAAGTCCGTGAATCTTGATATCCATCTGGATAGCTGTGATACCCTCTGTTGTACCTGTTACCTTGAAGTCCATATCTCCGAAGAAGTCCTCAAGTCCCTGGATATCTGTGAGTACGATGTAATCGTCGTCTGTATCACCTGTTACAAGTCCGCATGAGATTCCGGCAACCATAGCCTTGATAGGAACACCGGCAGCCATGAGTGACATACATGATGAACATGTTGATGCCATTGATGTTGAACCATTTGACTCAAATGTCTCTGATACGGTTCTGATCGCATATGGGAACTCTTCCTCACTTGGAAGTACAGGAAGAAGTGCTCTCTCAGCAAGTGCACCGTGTCCAATCTCTCTACGTCCAGGTCCTCTTGAAACCTTTGTCTCTCCTACTGAGTATGAAGGGAAGTTGTAGTGGTGCATATATCTCTTGGATGTAACGTTCTCGTCAAGTCCGTCAACTCTCTGGATCTCAGAAAGTGGAGCAAGTGTACATACGTTACAGATCTGTGTCTGTCCTCTTGTAAACATAGCTGAGCCGTGGACTCTAGGAATGATGTCAACCTCAGCAGCAAGTGGTCTGATCTGGTTGATAGCTCGTCCATCAGGTCTCTTGTGATCCTTGAGGATCATCTTTCTTACTGTCTTCTTCTGATACTGGTATATAGCGTCTGGAAGGACTGCAAGCCACTCTTCGTTGTCTGCAAATGCCTCCTCAAGCTTCTCTGTGATCTGTCTGATGTTCTCCTCACGAACCTGCTTCTCGTCTGAGAATACAGCCTCCTCCATAGCCTCTGGAGGAACGATCTCCTTAATCGCTGCAAAGAGCTCCTCTGGAACTGCACAGCTTACATATGAATGCTTTGGCTTTCCAACCTCAGCTACTATCTCATTGATAAATGCGATGATGTCCTGGTTGATATCATGAGCCATGTAGATAGCTTCGATCATCTTAGCCTCAGGTACAATATTTGCACCGGCCTCGATCATGATAACCTTCTGTGATGTAGATGCAACTGTGAGTTTCAGATCACCCTCATCCCACTGCTTCTGTGTTGGGTTGATGATGAACTCTCCGTCGATGAGACCTACCTGTGTCATGGCACATGGTCCGTCAAATGGAACGTCTGATATACATGTTGCGATAGATGATCCGAGCATTGCAACCAGCTCCGGTCTGCACTCTGGATCTACTGACATAACAAGGTTGTTGAGTGTTACATCATTTCTATAATCCTTAGGGAAAAGCGGTCTCATAGGTCTGTCGATTACTCGTGATGTGAGGACAGCGTTCTCTGATGCCTTACCCTCTCTCTTATTGAATCCTCCAGGTATCTTTCCTACTGAATATAACTTCTCCTCATACTCTACTGAAAGTGGGAAGAAATCGATTCCGTCTCTTGGCTTCTCTGAAGCTGTACATGTTGAAAGCACTGTTGTGTCACCGTACTTGATAAATGCAGCACCATTTGCCTGTGCAGCTACTCTGTTGATATCAACAGTGAGCATTCTGCCAGCGATCTCTTTCTGGTATCTCTTGAATTCCTTACTCATCTCAAAATCTCCTTGATTTAATATTTATTTGTATTGTGGAAGACGTCGAAACAACTATAAAAAACACCATGTCTTATAACCTTTTTGCCATCTTTCAGCGATGATCCATGATATTCTTTATAGAAGTCTCGATATGTCATTCCACAATCTTTTAAATTTTATCATACGAATATAAAAAATACAATATCCAAACACCTCTGTTTACACTATTTGATACCATAAAAATGTGTCCGGGCAAATAAAAAGGAATCATGCTTGTACACATGATTCCCATAATTGTTATTGTATTAAGGCTCGAATAGAAATTACTTTCTAAGTCCAAGGCTCTCGATGAGCTTTCTGTATGCCTCGATATCCTTGCTCTTGAGGTATGCAAGAAGGTTTCTTCTCTGACCAACCATCTTAAGAAGACCACGGTTTGAGTGATGATCCTTTGGATTAGCCTTGAAATGTCCGTTGAGATCGTTGATTCTTGCTGTAAGAAGTGCGATCTGAACCTCTGTTGAACCTGTGTCGTTTGCATCCTTGCCGTACTTAGCTACGATTTCCTGCTTCTGCTCTTTTGTTATCATAATAACAATCCTCCTATAAAATAATATACATGACTGACACCGGGCAAAAGGCCTAGAGGTGTCCTCAAACTAAGTGTCAGTTGACCTTGTGTAGGATAACATATGTGTCTGGTTTTGTAAAGAGGAAATTAATCCGCAATTTCATACTGCAAAAATGCATAGTGCAGCCTTGTTCCTTCCGCTATACTTTCCGGAAGCAGCGCCCTTGCAACGAGCTTTGTCTCACCGCCAAGATCATTCTCATCAGCAAGATTTGCGTAATCTCCGTCTATCGATTTTACTATATAATATTTCTCCATTTTCTTGACCACCTTATGTCCGGCTGTGCTTTCAGCCGTGTTCTTTCATTTATTTCATAGATATTTTAATATATAACATATTTCATTACAACCCCGGCCGGTAATATTCCCGGTTTGACATTCGCCTTATACGCTTTCACACTTTACAGCATTCCAACTTATTTCTTGTTATCACAAACTTATCTATGCTATAATAGTGCGCGTGGACATTTGCGCTGCAGGACTCTGCAGTTCATTTGCCGAATAGAGAGCGGCAGGTTTCGCCGCATTTGAAAGGAGATATATTATGGCAGGTTCCACCATAGGAAATAAATTTACCATCACCACATGGGGAGAATCCCACGGAAAAGCTCTGGGAGTTGTCGTTGACGGCTGCCCTGCCGGTCTTCCACTGTGTGAGGAAGATATACAGGTATTTCTGGATCGCAGAAAACCCGGATTTTCACAGTTCTCAACGCCTCGAAAGGAATCCGATACCATAGAGATACTGTCAGGAATTTTCGAGGGAAAGACAACCGGAACTCCTATATCCATGATGGTGAGAAATACATCCCAGCGCTCCGGGGATTACGGAGATATCGCCACATATTACAGACCAGGCCACGCAGATTATACATTTGATGAAAAATATGGCTTCAGGGATTACAGAGGCGGCGGCCGTTCATCGGGACGAGAGACCATCGGCAGAGTTGCAGCCGGTGCGATCGCCTCAAAGATACTGAAGGAACTCGGTATCACCATAACTACCTACGTATCTTCCATCGGTGATGTACATATAGACAGGAACAATTTTGACGCTGACTATATACTTAAGAACGACCTCAATATGCCAGACCCGGATGCCTACGAGAAGGCATCAATCCTTCTTCAAGACTGCATGGCGGAGAACGATTCCATAGGCTCTGGTGTTGAATGTATCGTGCATGGAATGCCGGCAGGTATCGGTGAACCGGTATTTGACAAACTGGATGCATGCCTCGCAAAGGCAGTTATGTCCATCGGAGCTGTGAAAGCTGTCGAGATTGGCGACGGCACCGAGGTATCCACTGCAAGAGGCTCATATAACAATGATGCATTTGTCATGAACGGTTATAACGTAGACAAGGAGACCAATCACGCCGGAGGTATTCTCGGCGGAATGAGCGATGGTTCAGACATAATCATCAAGGCGCATTTCAAGCCGACCCCATCCATCGCATCCACACAGAAAACCGTTAACAAGTCCAGGGATAACATAGAGGTCTCGATCAGAGGCCGCCACGATCCTATCATTGGGCCGAGAGCTGTTGTGGTCGTCGAGGCCATGACCGCCCTGACGATCCTTGATCTTATATTTGAGAATATGTCATCCAGAATGGACAAGATAATTGACTTTTATAAGTAATTGTCAAACAAACTGAAAATTGCGACAAACAATAATGCGATAAAATGTAAATAATAAAAAACAGATGTGATATGATCCAGGGGTGATTCCTCAAATCATGCCACATCTGTTTTTTATTTATCTATCTTATTTTTCATTCCATCATTTATTCAGTCCATCATTCTGACCTTGTTGCCTATAAGTCTGGCGCCAGATTCTACTCTTCCACCTTTTTAGGCTTGTTGATGATGTAAAGTCCAATTCCCACTATCAGACCACCGCCGATGATATTACCAAGCGTTACAGGGAGGAGATTTTTACTGAAGAAATGTCCCACTGTGAGCTGGTCACTTATCTGCTGTGCGGTATATCCATAGAGCTCGCATGCCTTGTCCACGTACTTGCTGTTTGATGCAGCCATCAGACCTGCAGGTATATAGTACATATTTGCAACGCAGTGCTCAAAACCTGACACGACGAATACCATTATCGGGAAGAAGCATGCAAACAGCTTTCCAATTATATCCTTAGCCGAAGATGACATGAGAACCGCGATGCACACGAGAACATTACACATTATTCCCGACATGAACGCATTGCAAAAATCAAGGCCTGTCTTACCCATAGCCACCTTGATGGTATAAGCGCCAAGGCCGCCTGCTGAATTATCAAACTGACCGCTTCCATATATAAGAGCTGCAGTCACAACTGATCCAAGCATATTGCTGAGATATACAATAACCCAGTTCTTGAGCATCTGCACAAGCTTTATCCTACCATCAATAACCGCTGTTATCATCATACAGTTTCCGGTAAACAGCTCTGCACCGATAATCGATAACATCATGAGTCCTACAGGGAATATGCATCCTGCAAGAGTCTTCGCAAGTCCGAAATTGTCCACCGTATGCACCGCAAGGTTTGATCCCTCAGCTCCTATCGCAATGAACATTCCTGCAAAGAATCCCATCATGATCATCTTGTACAGCTTGAGATTTGCCTTTCCAACAGCACCCTTGAGATTATTCTCAATGATCTGTGCCGGAACGTAGTAATTGTTTTCCATGATTTAATTGTCTCCTTAGTTTATAAGTTATTTGTTAGGCCCTCGGATATGCCTTTGCATATTCTTCCTTGAGCTTACTCTGCTTATTTGTAAGATATATCTGGGTTGTCGCAATATCCACATGTCCAAGCATCTCTTGAACAGACTTTATATCCGCTCCATTCCCCAACATATGTGAGGCAAATGAATGCCTTATCATATGAGGTGTTATATCCTTATCTATGCCGGCCTTAGCCGCATAATACTTTATTATCTTCCAGAATCCCTGTCTCGTCATAGGTGCACCCTTGCAGTTGAAGAACAGATAATCACTGCCTCCACTCATATCATCGCGCACCTCAGTAATATATCTGCTGAGGGCTCTCTGAGCAACCTCCGCAACCGGAACAGTCCTCACCCTGTCGCCGTCGTGGCACTCAATGAACCCAAGCTTTATGTTGACATCCGTGAGTTTCAATGTCACAAGCTCTGTAACACGTATTCCTGTAGCATACAACAGCTCCAGCATCGCCTTATCCCTGATCTCCTTTGGAGTCTTGTTGGTAGGCTGGTCGAGAAGCTTGTTCACCTCACTTATGGTAAGCGTCTCAGGAACCTTCTTCACGATCTTCGGAGGCTTGATATTCTCCGTTGGATCATCATTCACTATCCTCTCCCTCATGAGATAGGCATAGAATGACTTTATGGATGCAATGTTACGTGACACCGTAGCCATGGACATCCCCTGTTTCTCCATTTCCAACACATACGAAGTGATATAAGTTTCATTAATATCATCAATCCTCGTTATACCCTTCTCGTCAAAATACCTGTAGAATTTTATCAGATCTCTCCGATATGATGCAACAGTATTCTCACTGGATTTTTTTACATTTCTTAAATAATCAACATATCTGTCTATGTATTGTTCCACTAATTTATCCCCTTAGTTATGTAGACTGAATTATATTATAAATACAAATGTAAATAAAATCAAACACTATTTTAACAAGTAAAATCAAGGCTTCACGGCATTTTTAATAAAAGTACAAAATGCGGTGCGCGATCAAATTATGTATACTAGATATTGACATAATTCTTTTCAAAAATATTTCACATTTTTTAATTCCGACAATGTTTCAGTTGAATTTTCTATGTTTCAAATTATGTGATTGCTTGTTTGGGAGCATTTCTTACCCCAATATGCGTAGATTGCAATTATTGTTTTGGAATCCACTATCCTGCCATCTCTTATCATATTGAGTGCATCATCAAGACCTATCTCCTCGGTCTCTATAAATTCATTCTCGTCCAATGCACATATTCCTCTGGTAAGTTCCCTGCCTATATACACGTAAGTCTGTTCATCACTTGTACCGATAGCCAGAACTGCTCTAGTCACATACTCCACAACCTTCGCGGTAAACCCTGTCTCTTCCCTGAGTTCTCTTCTGGCTGCATCTTCAGGAGACTCTCCCTCATCGATAAAACCAGCCGGAACCTCGTAGGTTATATCATCAATAGAATTCCTGTATTGCTTTATCAGTATGAGCGATCCATCGTCTTTCACCGGAAGAATGCACGCTCCCGGGTGATGCTTTATCAGATCATATACAACATCTCTGCCGTCAGGCAGTTCAAGATAGTCGTTATATACATCAAACACATGCGCTCTGTATGCCACTTCCGTCTTTATCCTCTTGAATTTTTCCATCTTTTAATCTCACCTCCCGTTTTATAGTTTATCATGCATAAGAATTGTAAACTGTATATGACAAATCATAAAAAGGGTTTGTAGATCATCTCTACAAACCCTAATTTTTATTTTGCGTAATCTGTCACGCGTGACTCTCTTATAATATTTACCTTAATCTGTCCAGGATACTCAAGCTCGTCTTCGATCTGCTTTGCAATATCTCTAGCCAGCAATACCATATCAGAATCGCTTACATGCTCAGGAACTACCATTACACGAATTTCTCTACCTGCCTGAATAGCAAATGTCTTATCTACACCCTTATGAGAATTAGCAATATCCTCTAACTTCTTAAGTCTTGTAGTATAAGTCTCCAAGGTCTCTCTTCTTGCTCCCGGTCTTGCAGCAGAAATTGTATCTGCAGCCTGTACCAGAAGTGCTATCAATGACTCAGGCTCAACATCACCGTGATGTGACTCTACCGCATTGACAACAAGCGCTGACTCTTTGTACTTTCTACAAAGATCTGCACCGATCTGAACATGTGAACCCTCCATCTCATGATCAAGTGATTTACCTATATCATGGAGTAATCCAGCACGCTTTGCAACCTTGATATCGACACCTATCTCTCCGGCCAACAAACCACACAACTGAGCTACCTCAACAGAGTGCTTCAATGCGTTCTGTCCGTAGCTTGTTCTAAATTTCAACTTTCCAAGAAGTCTTACCAGCTCTGGATGGATTCCGTGAATTCCTACCTCAAGAGTAGCAGCTTCACCTTCCTCGCGCATCATGTTTTCAACTTCCTTCTGCGCTTTCTCAACCATCTCTTCGATTCTGGCTGGATGAATTCTACCATCCACGATGAGTTTCTCAAGTGCAATTCTTGCTACCTCACGTCTTACCGGATCAAAGCTTGATAAGATAACTGCCTCAGGAGTATCGTCTATGATAAGATCTACGCCTGTGAGAGTTTCAAGGGTACGAATATTTCTACCCTCTCTACCAATTATCCTACCCTTCATCTCGTCGTTAGGTAACTGAACTAATGAGATCGTTGTCTCTGAGATATGATCAACCGCACATCTCTGTATTGCATTGACAACATACTCCTTCGCCTTCTTGTTCGCTTCTTCTTTAGCTCTGGTTTCTAATTCCTTGACCATAACTGCTGTTTCATGCTTTACTTCATCTTCAACAGTCTTTAATAAGTATTCTTTTGCTTGTTCAGAGGTCAAACCTGAAATTCTTTCAAGTTCCTGTAAACGTTTCGCCTGTAACTCTTCAACCTTAGCCTTCTGCTTGTCCAGCACGCTTTCCTTGTTAGCTAAACTAGCTTCCTTCTTCTCAACTGCCTCAGTCTTCTTATCAAGATTCTCTTCACGTGCAAGAATTCTCTTCTCCATACGTGAAAGTTCTCCACGTCTGTCCTTTACTTCCTTTTCAAGGTCATTACGTGTCTTAAGGGAATCTTCCTTTGCCTCAAGCAGTATCTCGCGCTTCTTAGCCTCGGCGGTCTTCTGAGCTTCGTCAATAATCTCTCTTGCCTGTGACTCTGCTCTTCCTATCTTGGTCTCTACTATGTTCTTGCGATATGCAATAGCGATAAACCATGTAGCAACAAGCAGTGCAACTACAACAACAGCGATTATTCCCCATACTATTGGTGAATTCACAGGAGCACCTCCTTATTAAGTTTTCATTGTACAAGAATACAACTATTTAAGTTTAATATTTTTAAGATGTTATGTCAAGTAATATCAGAGACAATATTTCGTATACACTCAGAAACCTTACGCCTGTCAAAACCCTTGCTGTACATGTATGCATAGACTTTATCACGCTTTTCAGTCAGTTCTTCCACAGTGTATTTTTTTTGTAAAATATATGTTATCCTGTCGCTTTCATCTGATATGTCTGAGTCTTCCACAGCCAGATCGATAATATCCTGGCCTATATGCTTTGCCTGCAATTCAAATCGTATGACACGAATGCCTTTTTTAGCGGAGTTTCTGCGTACATATCCACATGCATACCTGTAATCATCTATATATCCATACGACTTCAGTTTGTCGATGGTCTGATCCACGATCTCTTCGTCGTAATACAGATCCTTAAGCTTCTGCCTGATATCGTATTCACACTTGTCCGAAAACTTTATGGAGTTCACAACCTTGTTCATGGCACGTTTGAACAGATAGTCCCGTCTGAATTCCTCAAGTTTACTCCATTCTATCTCACCGTCACAGGCAAGATGTAATCTTCGTATATCCGATGCATAGACCGATGAAAAAGGCTCATAGTCCACAAACAGACAAAACCTTTTATCATCGATCTTCCTGATATCAGTGACAGTTGCGATCCTACTCATCTGCTCCATCATCTACAGTGTTCTCGGCAGACTCTCCGGCAACACCAACCGCCTCTCTTACCTTCTGCTCTATCTCATCACAGATAGCTGTATTGTTCTCAAGATATGCCTTCGCATTCTCTCTTCCCTGACCTATCTTATTGCCGTTGTATGCGTACCATGCACCGGACTTATCCACTATGTCGTTCGCAACAGCAAGATCAAGAATATCTCCGACCTTAGATATACCCTTGCCGAACACGATATCGAACTCAGCCTCCTTGAATGGAGGAGCCACCTTGTTCTTAACTATCTTAACTCTTGTTCTGTTACCTACGATCTCACCGCCCTGTCTGAGCGTATCAATTCTTCTTACGTCAAGTCTTACGGAAGCATAGAACTTAAGTGCACGACCACCTGTTGTAACCTCAGGGTTACCGAACACAACTCCAACCTTCTCTCTGAGCTGATTGATAAATATGACAACACAGTTGGTCTTGCTGACAACAGCAGTGAGCTTTCTGAGCGCCTGTGACATAAGTCTGGCATGAAGTCCCATATGCGAATCGCCCATCTCTCCGTCTATCTCTGCCTTTGGTACAAGTGCAGCAACAGAGTCCACGATAACGACATCAATCGCTCCCGATCTGACCATGGTCTCTGTGATCTCAAGAGCCTGCTCTCCGCAGTCAGGCTGTGATATGTAAAGATTGTCTATATCTACACCTATGTTCTTGGCGTATGTCGGATCAAGCGCATGCTCGGCATCTATAAAGCCTGCGATTCCGCCTCTCTTCTGTATCTCAGCAACAATGTGAAGTGCTACCGTCGTCTTACCACTCGACTCAGGTCCGAACACCTCTATGATTCTTCCTCTAGGCACACCGCCAAGTCCAAGTGCTATATCAAGGCTGAGGGATCCTGTAGGGATCACATCTATATTCATATTCGCATTGGAATCGCCAAGCTTCATCACCGAACCCTTACCATACTGCTTCTCTATCTGTGCTATAGCGGCATCCAATGCCTTTCTCTTATCATCAATATTTACATTACCGGAATTATTCGCCATTATATTTTCCTCCTAAACATATGTTCGATTATCTTTTAATATACTATTAGATTATTGCCACTTTGTCAACCATAAATTGGCTGCCTTCACTTAATTAATCAATATCTGTCTGGTATGTGGGGATCATCGGCATCAGAACAATGCCGCATCTTGAATTTTTCACTTAACATCTTTATGTCCGTCATTATAACACACTTTACAGCCATTAATTATTAAGATAGAATAAACTTTACCGACAAAGGCATTATAAATCGTGACAGGTTATAAAACACGCATTTCAAGGAGGAGCCATGAGCACAGTAGGCATAGTTTGCGAATACAATCCATTTCACAAGGGACACGAATATCAGATACAGCAGGCGAAGCTTCTAACTGGTGCCGAACATGTCATATGCTTTATGAGCGGCAATTTTCTTCAGAGAGGCGTTCCTGCCATAGCAGATAAGCACACAAGAACCGAGATTGCTTTGAGATGCGGTGTAGACGCTGTGTTCGAGATTCCATTTGTATACGCATCATCAAGTGCCAGAGACTATGCACATGCCGCAGTCTGCATGATGAACGCTCTTGATGGCATAGACTATATCTCATTCGGCGCAGAATGTGATGACATGGATCTTCTGCAAAAAATTGCCGAACTCACCGTCAATGAACCGCCACAGGTATCGGAATTCATAAAAAAATCCGTATCTTCGGGCATCTCATATGGATCAGCCAGAGCAGCCGCCATCTCCGAGTATCTGCAGAACCAGAACCTTACCGGTTATACCAGCGCTGATCTTGACCGTATCCTGGCAAGCCCGAACAACATTCTGGCCATAGAGTATATTGCTACTCTTATACAGACAGACTCCAGGATCAAACCTGTCCCGATCAGAAGGATCTTATCAGAATACAACAGCACTGCCACCGACAACGACATCTGTTCGGCCTCAGCCATACGTGAGCTGCTCCGGTCAGGTGATGTTGAAAGCTTAAGGCGCCACATTCCTGACAGTTGCTACAACATCCTGCAAAACGCGTACAGAAAGTCATTTCCGATGTTCGACGACGACCTGTCTCATCTCCTGTCAGCACGAAGGATACTTGCTCCGTGCACGGATGACATCGTTGACATGGATAGAGATCTCTGCAACCGTCTCTCCAGGCTTGACACAAATCTATCCTTTACTGAGACCGCAACAGCACTTAAATGTAGGAATTATACTCTCTCGCACATTCAGAGAGGTCTGCTGCACACCATCACAGACCTGAGGTGTGATGACTATTCCCATTTTAAAGAAAACGGCTGGATAGCCTACATCAAGCTTCTTGGACTAAAAAAAGATGCAGGTGCCGTGATAAAAAGCATGAAAAAGGCTTCGCAGGTACCGATCATAACCCGTTCAGCCGAGATATACAAAAGTACAGATTCCACAGGTCTGTCCATGTTCTCATACGACATAAAAGCCGCAGACATATACAGAAACATGGTATACAACAAATACAAAATCAGTATAAAGACCGATTTTGAACAACCTGTCATAGTTATATAACATATTCTTATTTATCATATTTGCTCTATAAAATGAATACAATTAGCATATGAAGAACGTATGTTATATAATTCTAACAGCTTCAATTATAATATTTGCATGTTTAAATTCAGACATCATCAGATCCGGATGCACCCAGGGGTTACAGCTATGGTACTCATCCATTGTACCTATCCTGCTCCCCTTTATGCTGCTGACCGGTGTTATAACCAGCTTTCTCAGATCGATACAGGTATCAAAATGCTGCGCATATGCGATCATCTTTATAATAGGTCTACTATGCGGTTTTCCCACAGGCACAATCATCATAGCTTTCTTTTACCGAAAGAGGGTCATCTCTGAAAACGTATGTCAGAGCCTTCTCCCGATGTGCAACAATATAAGTCCGATGTTTCTTTACAATTACATATATAGGGATCATTTGATGGAATATATATCGTTTGCACGGCTGATCGAGGCTGTATATCTTCCACAGATCATTTATACTGTAATAGCGCTTACTCTGTCATGTATGTCATCCCACCGCTCCAGCACTTCCACGGAGCTGCTTACTGCCGCAACAGTCCAGGTATCATCAGACAACCAGAGCCTCAATTCAGGGAATCCAGAAAATACGTATTCTGACATAATAAGCAGCTCGGTACACAATATAACTGTGATCGGTGTGTACATGGTCATATTTGCCATTGCAGGAAATCTTATGTGCAGCTACTTTTCAGGCGATGCATGCACCATAATATCCACATATCTGGAGATAGGCAGCGGTGTACCAGTATTATACAGCATGGATATTTCCACAAAAATAAAGACAGCCCTCATTCTCTCACTCACTGCCTTTGGAGGGCTATCCGCCTTGTTCCAAAGCCGTGATATGATAAGAATATCCGGGCTGTCTTTCATCAAATACACAACAGGGAAAATAGTATGTGCCTTCCTGTGTTTCATTTTCTATATGATGTGTCTGTAAATACATCCTGTATCATCTGGCGTGATTACTCGTCGAGGAACTCCTCATCATCCTCATCCTCGTCGTCATATTCATCATCGTAATCCTCGTCATCATAATCCTCATCGTCAGAGTCGTCTGATGAATACTCTGTCTTGCCGTATACATTGTAATCTGTGTTGTCATCATCAGCAAATGCTGAATCGTCAGCACTTGGCTGTACCTGCTCAGGAACACCGTTGATCTGAGCTATACTTGAATCAAGCTCTGCCATATTGTCTGTAACTCTTGCCGCATTGTCCTCAAGAGACTTAATGAGGTTCTCATAGTTCGCTCTCTCTGCCTGAAGTGTTGCATTTATATACTGGCTTATCTCTGTGAGCTTGTCCTTTGAATAGTACATGGAACCTGCTCTGACTTCCTTGGCATCCGCATTCGCCTCAGCGATGATCTGCTCAGCCTGGCTTCTCGCCATGTCTGTTATCTCATTCGCTCTGATGTTGGCAAGCTCAACTATCTGGCTCTGATCAACCAGTCTGTTTGCCTCTGCAACAGACTCTGTGATGATAGAATCAGCTCTGGCTCTTGCATCCGCAAGTATAGCCTCCTTGTTTCTCATGATCTTCTTACATCTCTCTATCTCATTAGGCAGCTTGAGCTTGAGTTCGCCCACCATCTGCTCCAGATCTTCCTTTGGCACAATAATCTTACTGGATGACAATGGCTGATACTTACAATTGTCAATAAATATCTCTATCTCACTGATCATCTCTTCAATACCTTTTCTTGCCATGTTTTTCTCCTCCTAATAATCTATCCAAAAATTCTTCCTTCGCCTGTCAATCTCTGTCTATCGAATATCGATCTCTCAATGTATCCCTGATCTCCTCCGGGATAAAATCATGAACATCCACACCAAAGCTCGCATATTCCTTGACTACGCTTGAGCTCAGGTACGAATACTCAATACTGGTCGCAAGAAAAACCGTGTCAATATCCGGGGCAACCTTCCTGTTGCTCTGGGCAATCTGTAATTCATACTCAAAATCCGACACAGCCCGAAGACCTCTCACTATGACCTTCACGTCGTTCTGTCTTGCAAAATCCACCAGCAGTCCTCCAAAACCCATAACTTTCACGTTTGGGATATCTGAGACTACATTCTTTAACATATTAACACGTTCTTCCAAAGAAAACAATGGAGATTTTGCGGTATTATTGAGCACCCCGACTATCAGCTCATCAAACATTTCCGCAGATCTCTTAATTATATCCAAATGGCCAAGTGTCACCGGATCAAAACTTCCCGGATAAATAGCTCTACTCATCTTCCAGTCTCCTATATATAAATGTATGTTTATTGGTCTTATATTTCTTCGTCTTATAAAGCTCCAGTCCCAGATCATCAAGATAATCAAAATTCGTGTCAAGATCAGACTCCACAATGACCATTGTGTCATCATCCATCAGAGGTGAACCTGCAAGTCTTTCAAGCACAGCCTTTTCCAGAAGCTTTCCATATGGCGGATCCATAAATATTACGTCAAATGCTTGTCCCTGTCTCTCCAGCATCCCCACTGCCTGAACTGCATCCGCTGACAAGACCTGTGCCCTGTCGGCAAGCTTCGTAAACGCAAGGTTTTTATTGATACACTCCACTGCTTTTCTGCTGTTCTCGACAAATACCGCCATGGCTGCCCCACGGCTGAGCGCCTCTATTCCAATAGCTCCGCTTCCGCTGAACACATCAAGGAACCGGCATCCCGGAATATCATTTGAGAGCATATTAAATAAGGTTTCTTTTATCCTGTCCGTTGTCGGTCTGGTGTCCATCGAATCAATCGTCACCAGCTTCAGACTTCTTGCACTGCCGGCAATAACCCTCATATTCTTCTCCTATCTATATGTACTGTATATCATAAACTTTTCCTGCCAGACATTCTTATACCATGCCTTTTGCCAAATTACAAGAAAAGCTTCCAATCTTCACACTATTTTCCCATTATTCTGTCTCTCACGTATTTTCCGGTGTCAGACAGATCTCCATCGGATAAGCTGCCCGTGGCTGTTGAATCGGACTTTATAAGTGCCGATGTCTCATTCTTGTTACACAGACTCCATGATGAATAGCTGAGATTATTCTCGTTTATAAGCTTGAACCACTCGTCAGATGAATCGTAATCAATACCTCCATTGCCCGATGCATCGCACAGGCTGAACTCACTCACAAATACAGGAAGTCCGTTGTCCAGAGCCGTCTTAACCTTATTTCTCAGGTCATCCTTGTGGGTAGCCGCATAAAAATGCACTGCGTACATGATGTTGTCATAACCGGTTATCGGATCCTGTGACGCAATATCGACATCCTGGCTCCAGTTTGGAGTTCCCACGATTATCAGAGCATCTTTGTCGTTTGCCCTGATGACCGGTATTATGGTCTCGGCATACGACTTGACACTGCTCCACTGGGTTCCACCATTCGGCTCGTTGCAGATCTCATATATGACATTCTCCTGTGCCGCATATTCCTTAGATACCTTGTCAAAGAATTCTTTTGCATCATCTATATGATTATTCGGATCACTATCGCTTAGTATGTGCCAGTCAACTATGACATACATGCCAAGCTCAGTCGCTGCACTAACTCCTTTGTCGACAAGAGCAAGTATCTCGTCCTTATCTCCGCCACTGCAGTATCCGTAGCTGTCTCCTGTATCCGTATACATCGCAAGTCTTATAAGATTTGCACCCCAGTCATCCCGCAGAGTCTCAAAGGCTTCCTTATTCACATAATCAGGGAACCATGTGATTCCATGGGTGCTGACACCCTTAAGCTGATATTTGTCTCCATTCATGTCCACTATATCCGTTCCTTTTACCGAAAGTTTTCCATGTGTTTCAAATGGGATCTCTCCCGGAACATTTGTATTGTTTTTCTTCTCAGTGGCAGCGGATTCTGTATTTTTCCCGCCTCCGCTTGTTTCATTGCTATCGGTCTTCTCAGGCGCTGAAGCTGCCATCTTAAGACCATCTCCGCTGTACTGTGTGTCATTTACATACAGCACGTATTTCCCAACGGCGAGGTCATCTGAAGAGAAATTATATCCGAGGTTGATACTGCCCTTAGCCGGTATCTCCTGGGTGTAATCCACGGCCTTTATTGACACTGTTTTGCCTGATATCTTGTACTCTCCGCCCCATATCTGATCTACAGCCGGAGTTCCCTTATATGTAATCTCAAGCTTCCAATCCTTTGCAGACGCAGATGTGTTGTTATATATGTTGATGCTCTCTGTAGCACACTTTTTGCCATCTGCCTCCCACGTTGTATCATGTCCTATCTCAGCATAGAAATCGCCTGCAATATCCAAGGATTGGTCATCCTGTTTTTCTGACGGCTCAGTTGTATCGCCCGTATTGTCAGCACTTTTCACTTCTTCTGTGCCTGCAGAAGTCTCCTGCAGCGTTTCTTTCTTAACGGAATCACCTTTCTTTCCCGAAGCGATCACATATCCCATAACCGCTATAATTATCAGCAAAATGCCAATAATTATTCCCATAACTATCGTTTTCTTATTTTTCATGGTATACCCCCTTTTTTTATTTATAATACAGGCATAGTGTACAGCCTGTCATCCCCTTTATTTATCAGTTTCGCATCTATCTCCTGTCCATAGCGGTCGTATACGTCCTGCGCCGCCCTAAGCATGTCAGCATGATTGTATATATCCCCAACCTTGAACATCAGCTCCCCGCTCTGTCTTATTCCAAAGAAATCGCCCGGGCCCCTCATCTTGAGATCCTCACCGGCTATATAGAAGCCGTCATTTGACTTCTCCAGAACATTCAGTCTCTCCATAGTATCCTTGTCCTTTTTTCCGCTCATGAAAATGCAGTACGACTGGAGATTCCCTCTTCCTACACGTCCCCTGAGCTGATGGAGCTGCGCAAGGCCAAAACGCTCTGCATTCTCCACCATCATAACTGTGGCATTTGGATTGTTTATTCCAACCTCTATGACCGTAGTTGAGACAAGAATGCTTATCTTACCATCCGCAAAGTCCTGGAGTATCCTGTTCTTTTCCTCCGCCTTCATCTTACCGTGTAAACATACCACCGAAGTGTCAGCGCCATATCCATCCCTGATGGACTTCTTCAGCTCCTCCGTATACTCGGTCACATTTGCAACATCGTCCAGAACTTCGCTGGCCTCCACCATCGGGCAGACTATATATATCTGATGCCCCTGTGAGACCTCCTTCATGATAAAGCCGAGAGCCGTCTTCCTGTAGCTCTCATCCACAACGCAGTTCTTGATCGGGATTCTTCCCGCCGGGAGCTCATCTATAACTGAAATGTCAAGATCGCCATACATGATGATCGCAAGGGTTCTCGGAATAGGTGTGGCACTCATAACAAGCGTGTGCGGAGCTTCTCCCTTTGACGCAAGTCTCTCGCGCTGCTTTACACCGAATCTGTGCTGCTCATCAGTTACAACGAGCGCCAGTCTTCCATACTCCACCTTGTCCTGTATGAGGGCATGTGTTCCGACCACAACCTGCACATCCATATTCTTGATGCGGCTGTACATCTCTCTTTTCTCTTTCGCTGTCATGGAACCCGTCAGAAGTCCCACAGATATTCCGTATGGCTCAAACAGTGAACTGAGCTCCTTGTAATGCTGAACCGCCAGAACCTCAGTCGGTGCCATGATCACTCCCTGATAGCCACTTGCAGCCACTGCGTATAATCCGGCTGCTGCAACTATGGTTTTTCCTGATCCGACATCCCCCTGAACCAGCCTGTTCATGACATGTTCAGAGCGCATATCGTCAAGCATATCACGCACCGCATTCATCTGCGCCCCGGTAAGCTTGAACCTCAAGTTCTCAATAAACGTCCTGACCTCCTCATCACAGTTTATTATACATGTATTTTCTGCATACACATTGTCGTCTTTTATCCTGTGAAGGTTTGATATAAAGCTGTAAAATTCATCAAATGCCATCCTCTTCACAGCCCCCTTAAGCTTCTGCTCATCCTGAGGAAAATGAATCGAGTGGATAGCCTTTTGTATACCCATAATATGGTACTCATCAAGCACATTGTCATGCAGGTAATCCTCAAGCCTGTCTATGGCTTCCTCTGCGCCTCTCACAGCCTTCTGTATGGTCTTCGAGGTTATACCGGGCGTTACCGTGTACACCGGCTGCCAAACATGCGTAAGTTCGCCGTATTTATCATCAGTGTAGTATTCCGGCTGCGTCATGGTCATCATACCGCCCTTATAAGCCACATTTCCTACAAACACAAACTCCTGACCTATATGAAAGAAATTACGCAAAAAAGGACAATTAAACCAGGTAAGTTTAATTGTCCCAGAGAAATCCTTTGCGTACAATATTACTATGGTCAGTCCATGTACTTTTCTGACCTCCGCACGGCTGTTCACAACAGCCCTCACGGACTGCCTGCTTCCCGCCTGCAGATCTGATATATCCACCGGATCCTCATAGGTGACATATGTCCTGGGGTAATTGAGAAGCAGATCGTTCACCGTCTCTATCCCAAGCCGGGCAAATGCCGACGCAGTCTTGTCACCTATGCCTTTTATTGTCTTTATGGAGTCATTCAATTCCATACATACACCTCTTCACAACGGATCTCACAGATACACAGAAAGTTATTCCACAGATACTATATAATAGTATATCGGCTGTCCGCCATAGTAGCACTGCACATCAACATCCGGATATGCCTCCTCCACTCTGCCAGCAAGCTTCTGCGCATCATCCTCGGACACATCAGCACCATTATATATGCTTATAACCTCTGAATCCTCATCGACCGCATCTGCGATCAGTTCAAATGTTACATTCTCTATATCATTTCCAACACTGACAAGCCCCTTATCGCCGATACCCATGATATCGCCCTCCTTGATGGCCTTTCCATCGATCGAGGTATCTCTTACGGAATAAGTTACCTGTCCGCTTTTGACATTCTTGACAGCCGACTTCATGGCAGATCTGTTCTCGTCCACATCGACTGTACTGTCGAATGCGATCATGGCGCTTATGCCCTGAGGAGCATTCGCGGTTGGAATCACAATTATATTCTTATCTTCACACAGAGTTGCCGCCTGATTAGCCGCAAGAACAACATTCTTATTGTTCGGGAGTATAAATATATTCTCGGCATTCACATCATCGATCGCATTGAGCATATCCTCAGTGCTTGGATTCATGGTCTGTCCGCCTTCTATAACACGGTCTGCTCCAAGCTCTTCAAAAAGAGTCTTGAGACCATCACCCATGGATACCGTAATAAATCCATACTTCTTACGAGGCTCCTTATGCTCCTGCTTTCTGTGCTGCCTCTCTTCCTCCTGCTTCTCGGCCTCATCGCGCTCTGCCTGACCGATAACACGCTCATGATGCTCTATCCTCATGTTGTCTATCTTCATATTAGTAAGGTATCCAAGTGTAAGACCCTTTTCAAATGCATGACCAGGATGGTTGGTATGCACATGTATCTTAACTATATCATCAAGAGATACACATACTATCGAGTCACCTATAGACTCGAGGAAGCTCTTCAGATCATCCTCCTCAGCCTCGCCATATGGCTTCTCAAGATTGATAATAAACTCTGTACAATATCCAAACTTTATATCCGCTGTGGATATGAAATCGTTGCCTGCGCCTGTGGATGTTCTTGCCACATTCACTGTTCCAGTGTTCTTGCTGAGTTCAACTGTAACTCTGCCCATGAGACAGTCGACAGCACCCTTGAGCACCACCATGAGTCCCTGTCCACCTGAATCGACCACGCCGGCTTCCTTCAGAACCGGAAGCATCTCAGGAGTGGAATCAAGAACGGCATCTCCATATTCAATAACCTCGTCGCAGAACTGTGCAAGGGACATATCTGCATCAGCACACTCCCTTGCCTTGGACGCCACGCCCTTGGCAACTGTGAGAATCGTTCCCTCCTTAGGCTTCATGACAGCCTTATATGCAGTCTCCACAGCCTTCTGAAAAGCGTCTGCTATAACGTGAACATCTATGGTCCTTGCGTCCTGCACTTTCTTGCTGAAGCCTCTCAAAAGCTGTGACAAAATTACACCTGAGTTACCTCTGGCGCCTCTGAGCGAACCTGTGGACATGGCCTTTGCTATGGACTTCATATCATCAGGTGCCGCCTCAACCTCCTTCACTGCAGACAGGATTGTCAGCGTCATATTAGTTCCTGTATCTCCGTCAGGCACAGGGAACACATTAAGTTCATTGATATATTCCTTGTTCTTATCAAGATTATTGGCACCGGCAATAAATGCTTTCTTCAGTGCAAGCGCATCAATCGTATTACTCACTTTACTCTATCCTCCAAACTAATCAAGTACTTTAACATCTTCAACATAGACATTGATATGGCTGACCTTAAACGACGTAAAATCCTCTACCTTGTACTTTACCGACTGCATAAGATTGTCTGTGACAGCCTTTATACTAACGCCATAAGCAACAACTATGTGCAGCTCAATGACTATATCACCATTCTCATCAAAACGTACATTTACACCCTTAGAAACATTGTCTCTGCGGAGCTGCTTTACAATTCCGTCCTTGACACTGACTATTCCCATTCCTACTATTCCAAAACAGTCAAGGGCTGTAAGTCCTGCAACCTGTGCAACAACACTCTCATCTATACTTACTTTACCGTTATCGCTATTAATATATTCCTTCATACACGACTCCTTTCTAACAAAGTCACCAGTGTTCATCATATCTACCGACTTATAAACACAATTACTCATCAATTATAGCATAAATCTAATTTTATTCTATAGTATTTCTTCATTTCCAATAAAAAATAAATATTTTGCTTGCATATGGAAAAATAATCTGCTATTATATGTCTTGTTGTGAACTTAGGAAGAAAGTTAGTTTATTCATTGAAGGAGGTGCTATTATGGCAAAATGTTCAATTTGTGATAAAGGTGCTCATTTCGGTATCAAAGTGAGCCACTCTCATAGAAGAGCAAACAAGATGTGGAAGTCAAATGTTAAGTCTGTTAAGGCTGTAGTTGATGGTACACCAAAGAAGATCTATGTTTGTACATCTTGCTTAAGATCTGGTAAGGTCGAGCGTGCATAATATTTGCATAATATCACCGATTCAGTTCTGGTATAAATAAGAGTGATGATCCTCAAGGATCATCACTCTTATTTTTTTATCTGCAGGAGAATATATAAGATAACAGCAATAATATAACGATTATGAGAAATTCCACAAATCCACTTATGAAATATCCTATAACCACTCCCACCGCTGTGAAGAAAAACGCAAATCCTGTGAATTTTTTCCAGATAAAAAATCACCACCATAATGATTTATTATCATTATATGTGGTGACTTTTTAATAATGCATTTCCCAACGCACTGAATCTTACTTATATTATATATTCTGATATTTATTATTCTGTGACAGATTCCTCTGACTGTGCGACATCATTTATCGCCTTGTCAACATTCTTCTCTTCCTCTGTCTTGTCCTTCTTGAACAGACCCAAGACCCTATCTACGACCTCTGGAGCCATGTCTATGATCTTTGTTACGGCATCCTGGTTCTTGAGATTTACAAGTCTCGTATTTCCTCCTGAGACGACAAGAACAGCAGACGGGCTCATCTTTGCTCCGATTCCTCCGGCAGCTTTGTTGCCGTCCTGCTTATTGAACGCTCCGGCTGCCATACCAAAATTGACATCTACAAGAGGAATAATGATCGTATCACCGACATACACAGGCTCTCCCACCACCGATTTCGATGATATAAAGCCATCCATTCCCTTAAACATAGAACCAAGTGTTCCCTCAATATTCATATTTGCCATATCAATTTCCTCCTGATATCTTTTTTAATCGAGCAATAGTTATCTTGACATTCTTGTTCCAGATCACCTTCAGCGCGCTCCAGCCGATTGTTCCAAGTCTTATCCTGCCCTTCATGAACAGGTCTCCCTCCAGCCGGGCTTCAGAGAAATCCGGTGTTATATCTATATTATCATAGTATAGCGGGAAAAGCAGGCTCATATACCCCAGGCGCTCACCTGTTGTTGCCGGGTCATCCGCACCATATATGATCTGCCCCTTAAGCTTTGTGGGCTTAAGATGCTTTAACACCTTTATCAGTTCAACCTTGAAAACTCTCATGGCTTCCTTTGTTCTGACATTGTGTACAAGCTTAGTATAGCCATCTTTTTTCTTTTTCAGACTGGCAAACTTCTCTGACAGATCTTTGAACTTCGATACAACCGTCTTTGCCATACTGTCTATCCTTCTGCCCAGCCTGATGAGCGGCCCCGGTACGGGCTCCTCAAATTCGCTGTCCTCAAGAAGAAACTGCCTGTCCTCCGGCTCCACCGATGGATAGTCTTCATATCCCGGACTGTCAGAAGCTTCTTCCTCTGTCTCAGCCCGACTGTATTCCCCGGGTTCAGAATATACCTCTCCTTCCGACTCCGGTATGGCACTTTTTTCGCTGCCCATGATGGTTCCGCCAAACAGCCTCAGCCTGTACCGAAGGCCGTCCGAATCATACAAAACCTTAAAACACAGGACAAAACCAAGCCATCTGGCAGAGAACTTCGCAAATATGTCATCATCCTTCTTCACATACGCCCTGTATCTCACCGGCGCAAACAATACGAGAAGTGCAAGAAGCACTACCAGTCCCACCAGCGACAGGATAACTATGAGCAGTATCTTCAATATCAACCAAACAATATGCATGCTCCATCCCCTTAGACCCAGAGACTATCTGGTCACGATGCAAAAAATCTCTCCACATCAACATCCCCGGTCTTCTTATATATATCATCTATTATATCCCTGACAAGCAGTACAGCCTGGAATCTGCTTGGAGCTGCACCGACAATATGTATAGCATCGCCCATGTCAGTGTAGATCTTCTGCCTGAGTTCATTCAACTCATATATCTCCAGAATCCCATCTCCAAACAACGGAAGTGTGATAACGAACACTCCAGGCACATATTTTACTCTATGGAAGCGCCTTATTCCTCTGACCATCCTTATGATCTGCCGGTCCCGGGCTCCACCAACATAAAACTTATCATCAATGACCATATTCAATCACCTGTAATAAACAGTTTATTCTTCCATCATCTGCTTTATAACAATATAGTCCGCAAGAAGTTCACTCTTTTCCCTGCATCTCGAAAGAGATCCGTTTACATATTCCCTGATCTCATCAGTGGTGTTGAAGAAAACAGGTATGTTGGAGAGTATCTTTGCCATGATGGCTCTGTTGACTGTCATTGAGTTGGCCGCAAACAGATCTGCAAACTCATTTGTCAGCTTCTCCTTACATGCAGCTATATAATCAGTATCCACATTGAGTACGCCCATCACAGCTATATTGTCTATATCCACAAACATACTTCCCGAGAGAAGCTTATCCATGATCTCCAGATCTCTGTATGTATCCTGAAGCTCATTTGCGGCAATATCATCGGTGTAACCGGTTGAGATGTCGTACACAGCGGACTCAAGCATTACCTTATGCTCTCCTGCCAGCTCCTGTTCTCCGACGATATCGTCAAGGAGTGCATATACAGCCTCAAGATGCTCTCCGTCGTCAGCGACAGCCTTCTCTATGACAGTCATCGCTTTCTTACAGCTCTCAGATACGCCTTCCTTTGAATCCAGCGCAAGCATCATAACATAGAGATCGTTTACAAGCTCTATGATGAGCATATATTCAGTCACAACCGAATTCAGGAATGCTGCACTTCTGTCCAGCACATCAGTGAGCTTTCTGTAACCATCGTAATCAAGAGCAGTGTAATCACCGGCCTTTAAGACCTCAAGCGCCTCATGTAGTTCAGGGTACTCTGTCTCAAATCCCTCTGGAAGTCTTATGAGAGCAGTATTCTCGATCATCTCAATAAACTGGTCAAGAGACTCCTTCTCCACTCCATTATATATATCAAGCGTTTCTCCCAGAATGTCATAGAATCTGTTCTTTGTCATACGTATCGGGAGCTGTCCTATGATGGACTGCAGTTTGGAGTTAATGGCAACCTTGTCCTGATCTGCGAACACAAATCTGTATATCTCTTCTGCAAAGTCACTGACGCCCGCCTCATCGAGCTCCTTAAGCTCCTTCTGTATCTCCTCGTCAACATTCTCCGGATAACTGTATTCTTTCCTGTTTAAAATATACTCATACATCTCAAATGCATCCGTGTATGATGTGAGCACCTTCATCTTGGCTGTTATGGTGTTCCTGACATCCGAGATAAGCTTCATGTCAGCATCCTCGCACACCGTCTTATCTCCCACAACAAAGTCGCCTATCAGCTTGTCGATCACAGCCTGGCACTGAGCGATATATGGATCATCAGGGACATCCCCATCCATATGCATGTCCTTGAGTGTCAGGTAATTCAAGGTGAATTTGTGGCATGCATATTCATAATTTGCTTTCGATGCCACCCCTGCAAACAGTGCAAGATTCCTGTCCAGATCCTTCTTTCTCTGTATATCGGTTATAAGCTTCTTCTCTTCATTATACATAATAAACTTCCTCTTTTATCTTCTTTATAAATCTTTGATCGTATATCCTAGTTGTGTGTATGGGTAAACAGATGATCCTGACAATACTCCTTGTTACCTGTACACTTTGAGCAGTACCTGAACTGCAGATCAGGATAATCTTTGTCCGTTCTTCCACACACAACGCATCTGTGTCCGATATTCTCCTGTTTTGCTGTCCGCACCTGCCTGTTATAATTTCTCCGCCTCTTCATCTGCTTTGGCGAAAACTTTCTGAAGTTCTTCGTGCTCAGATAGAATATCACAAAGCTCACAAGTGACATGGCTATGTTCACTCTTCCCATAAATGTCTCATTGATGAAGTAATACGCTATAATGACGATATACAGTATCGAGAGATACTTCATCTTGATCGGTATGATCATGGCGTATAACACGCTCATGTCAGGATAGCATACCGCTATGGCAAGGAATATGGACATCAATATATAATATGTCGATGCATATGCGAAATAACCAGTCGAGCTCGCGTAATCATACCTTATGATATAGGTACAGAATATGTGTGCAAGCATTATACCGATCATGGTAAACAGCATGGAGCTGAACATGTACAGATTATAAAGGAATGTTCCGATAGTACGTTCCAGCAGAGATCCCAGACTGTAGTAAAATATCAGCATGATTATCGTGAATATATCGACACCGAATACCGGTGGTGTGATTATCCATGTGAAAAGTCTCCACACCTGTCCATGCATTACCGCCGCCGGATCAAGTGTCAACATGAACAGTATCTTTGGCTGGAACATGAACAACAGATATCCTATACCGTAGCCTATGATGAGGTATAATGTGAGGTTTCGAATGGAGTATCTGCCAAACTTCTTCTCGATCTTACTTATTATATTCATAGAAAAACTCCTGTCATACTTTTTTAAACTACACCTTTTGAATTATATAATATAAAAAATGAGTTTACAACAGTAGAATAATTAAGTTTTTCTAACCTGGCGGATAACAGCAAAATAGCTGCCAGCTATAAACCGGCAGCCAGGACAGATATCATACAGCCATGTGCATCCATCTACTTCTGAAAGTCCACATACTTTATCTCCATGTCCGCGGCAAGGGCCATCTTGTAGAGATCCGGATTGAATTTGAACAGATCATCCGGAGATACTCCGGTATTCTTAAGGACATCCTCAAATGTATCTCCATCCTGCACTGTATATATAAGAAAATCTTCCTCCATGATCACGGGAATACACACTTCATCCCCCGGCTGCATATTGTATACGTTGATGTACGGGTTTGCTGATATGATGTCGCTGAGCTTTACCTTGTATATCCTGGACAGCTTATACAGTGTGTCCCCTCTCTTCACTACATGGATAACTCCGTTACAGGTATCAAAATTCATAGCTTACCCCTGAAAGGCTTTTTTATAATATATTCACCTCCGATGATATAGTTACCTGCAAAAAACTTTTATTTTTACATTTTCTGGTAATGGTTAAGTTTTTATAAAGTCATTGTATTTTTTTAAACCCTACACTATAATAAAGTAGCTTTATCGGCAGAAATGTCGAAATCAAACACATTCAACACACAAAAGAAATTGGAAGGGTTGTTTTATGTACACATTAGGAATTGATATTGGATCAACAACAGTTAAGGTTGCTGTCCTTGACAAGGACAACAAGATACTTTTCTCCGATTACAAAAGACATTTTGCAAATATCAAAGAAACACTTAAAGATCTTGTACAGGAAGCAAAGGATGCCCTCGGCGAGAACGAGGTCAATCCATGTATCACCGGTTCTGGTGGACTGGCACTCGCCCAGCTCATCGGTGTGCCATTTACCCAGGAGGTAGTCTGTGTATCAGAGGCACTGCAGGACTATGCACCACAGACCGACGTGGCAATAGAGCTCGGCGGTGAGGATGCCAAGATCATATATTTTACAAACGGAATCGAACAGCGTATGAACGGCGTATGTGCCGGAGGTACCGGTTCTTTCATCGACCAGATGGCTACACTTCTACAGACCGATGCATCAGGTCTTAACGACTATGCAAAGGATTACGATACCATCTACCCTATCGCTGCAAGATGTGGTGTATTTGCCAAGACAGATATACAGCCACTCATCAACGAGGGAGCTACAAAGCCAAACCTGGCCGCTTCCATATTCCAGGCCGTTGTCAACCAGACTATATCCGGTCTTGCATGTGGTAAACCTATCAAGGGCAATGTTGCATTCCTGGGCGGTCCTCTTCACTTCCTTCCGGAACTGAAGAATGCATTTATCCGAACACTCAATCTTACAGGCGACGCCATCATAGATCCAGGACACTCACATCTGTTCGCCGCAGTAGGTGCTGCCATGAACTCCAAACCTGAGGTGTCCATGACGCTTTCAGAGCTCATCCACGCTCTCTCCCAGGAGCTCAATCTCTCCTCTGGTGTGGAGAGACTTGCACCTCTTTTTGAAAGTGATGAGGATTACGAGAAATTCAAGGCAGATCACAACAAGTACGCCGTAAAGCGCGGTGATCTCGCAACATATAAAGGAAACTGTTTCATCGGTGTCGATGCCGGTTCAACCACCACAAAGGTTGCACTTGTCGGTTCTGACGGTGAACTGCTCTACGACTTCTACAGCAGCAACAACGGAAGTCCACTTAACACCACCATCAGAGCTATAAAGGATATATACAGCAAGCTTCCTGAGGGCGCAGTGATCGCAGGCTCATGTTCTACTGGTTACGGTGAGGCTCTTATCAAGCAGGCTCTCTCTCTGGATTTCGGTGAGGTTGAGACAATAGCCCACTACACAGCCGCAGCATTCTTCGACCCTGAGGTCGACTGCATTCTTGATATCGGCGGTCAGGATATGAAGTGTATCAAGATCAAGAACGGCGTTGTAGATAACGTTATGCTGAACGAGGCCTGTTCATCAGGATGTGGATCATTCATAGAGACATTTGCGAAGTCACTGAACTATGACATAGCAGATTTTGCGCACATCGCCATCACAGCGAGAACACCTATAGACCTCGGTTCAAGATGTACCGTTTTCATGAATTCAAAGGTTAAGCAGGCGCAGAAGGAGGGCGCATCCGTGGCTGATATATCCGCCGGACTTGCCTACTCCGTCATCAAAAATGCCCTGCTCAAGGTTATAAAGCTCACGGATCCAAAGGATCTCGGCAAGAACATCGTGGTACAGGGTGGTACCTTCTACAACGATGCAGTTTTAAAGAGTTTTGAAGTCATATCAGGAAGAACAGCCATAAGACCTGACATCTCAGGTATCATGGGTGCTTTTGGTGCTGCCCTCATCGCTAGGAACAAGTACAAAGAGGGATTTGTCACGACTATGCTCCCTATCGAGGAGATAAGAAAGCTCACATATGAGAGCTCCATGACAAGATGTAAAGGATGTACAAACAACTGTCTCCTTACAATAAACAAATTCTCAAACGGCAAGAGGTTCATCACCGGAAACAGATGTGAGAAGGGTGTCGGTCTGAAGAAGAACGCAGACAACATTCCTAACCTCTTTGAATATAAGCTTGGAAGAATATTTGGCTATGAGTCACTTAAACCTGAGGAGGCAAAGCGTGGCGTGATAGGTGTTCCTCGTGTACTCAACATGTACGAGAACTATCCTTTCTGGCACACATTCCTCACAAAGCTTGGATTCTCAGTTGTACTGTCTCCAAAGTCATCGAGAAACATATACAGCCTGGGTATCGAATCAATACCTAGTGAGTCAGAGTGTTACCCTGCCAAGATCTCACACGGACACGTTATGTGGCTGCTGAAAAATGGAATCAAGTCCATCTTCTACCCATGTGTACCATATGAAATGAACGAGACTCCTGAGGCAAACAATCACTACAACTGTCCTATCGTTGCTTCTTATGCAGAGAACATCAAGAACAACATGGAGGAACTCAAGGCTGACGACATAACATTCATCAGACCATTTGTGGCCCTGGACAACGAGGAAGCTCTCGTAAAACGTATGTACCGTGAGATGTCCAAGTACTATGATGTGACAATGGACGAGATTGGAAGCGCCATACATGCGGCGTACGCAGAGGCAGAGAAGGTCAAGGAGGATGTGCGTGCTAAGGGCGAAGAAACTCTCAGATACATTGATGAACACGATATGCTCGGCATAGTTCTGGCTGGTCGTCCATATCATCTGGACCCTGAGATCAACCATGGTCTCCCAGAGCTCATCAACTCATACAAGATTGCTGTATTTACCGAGGATTCAGTCGCACACCTTGGCAAGGTCGAGAGACCTCTTATTGTCTCCGACCAGTGGATGTACCACTCAAGACTGTACAAGGCAGCCAACTACGTCAAGACCTGTGACAACTTAGAGCTCATACAGCTCAACTCATTCGGCTGTGGTCTGGACGCTGTAACAACTGACTGTGTCAACGATATACTTACCAAGTCAGGCAAGATATACACTGTCCTCAAGATCGATGAGGTCAGCAACTTAGGTGCAGCAAGGATCAGAATCAGATCCCTCATAAGCGCGGTCAACTCAAGACATGAACAGCACTACAAGACATGTCCGTCAAGCAGTGCCATCAACAGAATAGAATTTACCAAGGAGATGAAGAAGGACTATACAGTTCTTGCACCTCAGATGTCTCCTATCCATTTCGATCTTCTTGCACCTGCATTCAAGTGCATGGGAATCAACATTGAGATCCTGCCGGATGCAACCAAGGAGACGATAGATGTTGGTCTGAAATATGTAAACAACGACGCATGTTATCCATCTCTGATCGTTGTCGGACAGATGATGAGCGCCATCACTTCAGGAAAGTACGATGTGAACAAGCTGGCTGTCATCATGAGCCAGACAGGAGGCGGATGCCGTGCAACAAACTATGTAGGATTTATCAGACGTGCCCTCTCCAAGGCAGGCTACGGTCAGATACCTGTAATAGCACTGTCAGCCCAGGGCTTTGAGAAGAACTCAGGTTTCAAGATAAGCTACAAGGTCGTAAAGCGTGCAATGCAGGCTCTGATATACGGTGATGTATTCATGAGATGTCTGTACAGGACAAGACCTTACGAGAAGGAAAAGGGTTCGGCAAATGCACTCCATGAGAAATGGAAGAAGGTTTGTCTGGAGAGCCTTACAAAGACCGGAAGCAACGCAGTATTCAAGAAGAATATACAGGGAATCGTCCACGACTTCGATACTCTTCCACTCCTTGATATCAAGAAGCCTAGAGTCGGAATTGTTGGAGAGATACTTGTAAAGTTCCTGCCATCAGCCAACAACCACTTAGTTGACCTGCTGGAAGCAGAGGGAGCAGAGGCTGTTATGCCAGATCTCCTGGACTTCTTCATGTACTGCTTCTACAACAACAATTACAACTATGAGTTCCTTGGCAAGACCAAGAAGGGAGCCATAGTCAGCAACACTGTTATAAAGGTTCTGGAATCCTTCAGAAAACCTGCAAGGGATGCTCTTGAAAAGAGTAAGCGATTCGAGGCTCCTGCCCATATCGAAAAGCTTGCTGCCTATGCAAGACCAATCGTATCCATAGGAAACCAGAACGGTGAGGGATGGTTCCTTACAGGTGAGATGATAGAGCTCATAAAGAGCGGTGCACCTAATATTGTGTGTGCTCAGCCGTTTGCATGCCTTCCAAACCACATCGTGGGCAAGGGTGTTATCAAGCATCTGCGTGAGGCCTACCCTGACGCCAACATTGTGGCAGTCGACTATGATCCTGGTGCATCTGAGGTCAACCAGGTCAACAGAATCAAGCTCATGCTTGCAGCGGCAAATAAGAATATGAAGAAATAAAATATCTATATATAACAATTTAAACACATTAAAAAAGAACCTGAAGCAGTCAATATCTTACTGCTTCAGTTTCTTTTATATTTTATTTATGACTCAATGGTCAGGCTATGACATATTCCTTTCTGTCACAATTCTCGAAAAGCTCATAATCAAGTCTTCTCTGTATCTGTGAATGAATAAATCGAACTCCCATCCCATTCTCCGCAGCTTCCTTTGCCAGCTTATGTTTTGCTGTCTCTGACATCTTAAGCTTAACGCCATAGTAATCAGAAAGCTTTCTGACAGGACTTATTCTTTTGTCATTTAATATGGCGTAGAAGTCATCCTCAGTCATCTCCCTGAGCTGAACTATATTCCCTATGCGCCCCGCTATTTCACATCTCACATTTGCATACTGTACAAGATCTTCCTGAGTGAATGTACTCATGTATCCGTCAAATGACTCGTCAGACGATACTGCACCAAAACCTATAGCCCTGCTCTTATTCACAGCCACATCCTTCGCTCTGACCATGGAATCGAAGGAACCCAAAACTTACATTTGATGTATCTATATCAAGAGCTGGTTCACTGTTCGACGGATTGCCATCAAAATGAACCATGTCCCCCTCCAGGACCTTCAGCAGTTCATTCTGGACTATGTAACTGTAATGCCTGTCGTCCGCATCCTCGAACATCTTGTCAGCCTCATCAAGGACAATGATAAGGTGGCCCATTTTATCCTGAGGCACCCCATCGAACAGATTTCTGACCTTTGTATTGCCCTTCCAGCCCGTGCCCGTCAGAGAGGTGGCATTGTGGATCACTATGTTCGGATATAGCTTTGCGAGCTGCCTGAATATCTCTGTCTTGCCACAGCCGGTAGGGCCTGCAAAGAGTACATTCTGCCTCCTGCCATTCACATGGTTCCAGAGGAGCATGGCAGCGGCGCGCTTTGCCTCCTTCTGGCCGTACACTCTGCGGTCAAGATATTCATATATCTTCGCCGGCGAGCTCAATATTCCTTTTGCATCAGTGCTTCTTTTATCAGACTGTGTCTTTGTTTTGGATGGATTATCGCTGTCTATCTCCTTGGAAGCAGCATATCCGGCTGTTCTTTCATTTCTATCCGCTGCTTTTGCATCACAGGGGATATGCTCTTTACTTGAACGCTCATAAGCACAAAGCAATGTCGCTGCCATGTCCTCCACGTCACTGTCGCTAAGTGTAAGATTCTCAAGTGCAGTAAAAAGCAGTTCACCAATCTGACCGCTTGGCCGATGCTGCCATACATCATTTAATTCATTTACTTTATCAAGCGCCTGGTAATACTCTTCGTCGGACATCTCATCAAAGTCCCCGGCCTTTGCTTTCTTTGTGAAATCTACTGCCGGATTTGCAATGCTTCTGTTTCTGTATCCATTTGATGTTGCTCTAAGTAATTCCTCGTAAAGTTCTCTCATATTGTCGATCTTCATATGCATTTTCTCCTTTCGTCTTGCTCCACGAAACAGCTCACTGTCTGTGCCACATGGGATATTCTTTATTTGATAAACACAGTATAACTACAGCAATATTTAAGCTCGTAAAATTTACGAAGAAAAGCCACCAATCTGTGCCAATACAGATTGATGGCCTATAAACCAATGCAGCTATTTTATTTTTGGGCTTTGAAATGTCATTCTCAGCCGTTTTTTTCTTTCTTTCTCCTCCTGTTCCCTGTCGAACGCTTCAAGCGTATCTCTTATATCTGACTCATCAACATCTCCATATAATGCAGAGTTTCCTGTCACTTCGCCAGATATATCTGCCACCTCTGCTTTTACATTGTCATAGCCTTTGAAATACTTAAGGAAAACCTCCGGACAGCCTGCCGGGGCATCCCCATTATACCGCCTGTACTCCTCCATAGAGTCAGCCTTATAATCATAATTTCTAAACCAACTCACCGCTTCTGACATACCAGGGAACACATTTTCATCAAAGGTGCCTTCCTGAAACGCCGAAAATTCAAATGCACTTCCGCCATCTGTTCCGTAGAAATATACCACGCCGAACTCACAGTTGCTGGCAAGTCTCACATCGGCATTCTCCGCAAACTGCCTTTTGCCTATTAGGAATATTCCGCCGCCTGTATCATTATCAATCCACATCGGCATAAAGACATTCTGATAAGCAGATGCTCTCTTATCCAAATTCAGTCTGTCGCGGACATTATCACACGCATTGTAATATTCATCCCATGTCGTATAACCGCCGGGGATTTCAACATAGCCTGTACCGCCAGAAAATGGATTATCCCCCACATATCTGAAATACGCATCCATTATGTCCATACTTTTATCCTTCTTGCGGGGCTTGCCTCCATTTGAAAAGCCTGCGTCATAAAGCAATGTATTCACATCAATGGTTAATATGTCTCTCTGCAGGTTCTCCGTGAGCTTATCAAGAAATTCTGTATCAAAGAACATATCCGCTGCCATGTCAAATCCTGCACGATCTGTCTTTCCAATCTGCCGCAGTTTTTCAAGCCTTACCGCAGCCCGCCCGCAGCCATCAAATACATCTTTCCCAAATGTTCTCTTACCAAATTCTATAAAATGCGACAGCGCTTTCTTGTCAGGAATATATTTGCTGCTTCCTGACCAGAATTCCAGCAATCTTCTGACGTATCCTGAGGCCGATATAATACCATAATAAAAATCCAGGTAAGACGACATGAGCTCCACATACGGATTCTTCTTCTCACCATCAAACTCGAATGAGTCGAGCAGTTCGGATGAGATATGTCTAAGACTCTCTATATCTGCATCTATACCTATAACTGACTCTGATGCCTGGCATTTGTCCATATACTTATCAAGCATCCTCAGTCTGTCTCCACACGACCTGTCCTCCGCATGCTTTACCGCTTCCAGCTCTGTTTCAAGTTCTGACCTCATCGCAAGTCTGGATGCTTCATCCAACCCCTCTGCCGCAAATGATATGCTGTCCAGCAGTTTCTGGAGGCTGTTTATCTTCTCCAATGAAGCTGAAAGGCTTTTATCAGAAAGCAGCGCTTTCACAAGGAAACGGACATACTTTTTTCTGCTTGCCGCAGTGTCTGCCAGACAGTAATATTCCTCCTTCAAGCAAAGTCTTAGATTGTTCTCTCTTTTAGTTTTTACATATCCGTATAAGAAAGAATTCTCCATATTCTCATGGTAATCACGTCCTATCCTGGCATAAAAATCTTCTCTGAAACCAGCCACTTTCTATGCCTCCTCCCGAAGCTTCTTTATCGCATCTATCTGCTTCTTTATACTGATGTATGCCCTTGCGCAATTATCTGCATCAGTATACAGAGTCATCCCACGTCTGCCAAGGAATACATCCAGCATGCCCTCCACCAGGATATCAAATATCGTAAGCGGATACCTGATATCCCTGGATTCATCCGTATAAAAAAGCTCACGGAGCTTCATATATCTGACACAGAACCCTTCAGTGTCAGGAAATTCCTGCCTGAACCGCTTCTCGCTTTCATCCCATCTGACTGCCAGCTCATCGAAATATCTGTTAAGCTCTGCCATATCCGGATCTTCTTCAACATCCACATATTCACTAATAGCCTCTTCTATCTCTTCGTCGGTCATAGCATTATCTTCAGCCTCATCCAGAAACTCATCATACATCTGCATCTGTTCCTGACAGTACGTATCAAGTCCATCCTTCATGCTATGTGTAAGGCTGTCTCCGATATCTTTCCCGGTAATCGACTCATATGCCATGCTGAATATTTCAAACAGACCAGATGCTCCTCTGACGCCAAAATAAGCCTCCCCCCAGAGCTCATCATATCTTTTCTCGATTGGTCTTACAGAAAACTCTCTCACTCTTTTTGCATGAAGGTAAAGCTGCTGAAATGAATCGGCATACGGTTCAGCATAGATCTGTTCAACCCACTCCATCTCGCTTGTCATGAGCAGTATCATGCAGTAGAGATAATCATGTATAAATTCTTTGAATCTTGTCGGCATACATGGAATTTTCTCTTCCGAAGCTTTTTCTTCTGTCGCTTTCATTTTGCAAAAGTCATCATCCGAAAGCCCATTATCTTTTATCGTTTCGTCACTCTCTATCCACAGTCTGTTTCTTATACCATAGCTGTCCATGGATTTTACCAGCTCATTTACAAGTTTTTCCACAGCCGCAGCTTTTCCCGTTTCTCCATCTGCCAGACACCCCAACAGAAATGATGAGACTTTGTTGTCTCTTCCGCTTACAGCCTGATCCAGAGCCGATTCCAGCTCCCGAAACTTATTCTTGCGGAATTCTATATTTTTCCACTCTTTGTCCGATATTCTCAAAGCGATCACGACCTCTTCTTTCTATATAATAATAGGCAAATTCTCTATCAACCTAACTATTAAACTAATCTTTTGAAATGATTGCGAGATTAATCTACGTCATCAAACCTTAAGCTCATCTGCGTCTCCTTAAGGGATTTCACTTTGCGCTCTGTGATCTTGTCTAACTCACCAACAGTTCCGCACAGGAGAGGCGATCTTGGATCGTAGCATGCACAGTTTGATTTCACCGCAGCCTCAGAATAGTTGGCATAACAGTATCTGCAGCCGTTTAAACACGTGTTGTATGAGCCTATCTCCACGCTCTCCATACATCCACACTCCGGGCGCTGCACCTTATCCTTTGACACCTTTATATCACAGCCTATGATCTCCTCGATGAGCTTCTTATCTATGCAGCAGTTATGCTCAATTCCGCATTTTTCAAGGTCTATGACCTCCGCACATGTCGCAACCACCATACCGTGGCTCCTTGCTATGTCGGCGATGGTCTTTGCAAATGCCTCAAGCTCATCATGACTCATCTCATATCTGTCCACTGCTTCCATGTTCTTCTTGTTCTTGGCATATATGTCGACAAAGCTTATGACACACTTCTCAGTACATCCGTCAAGCGCCTCTGCGATCTGGGTAAATGCTTTTATATGATACTCCGGCGTGTACTTGTGTGTTAATACGATAGGATCGTACCTCCATATGACGCGCTTTTTTCCAATCTTTGCCGAAAGCTGCCGAAAAGCCGGAATGAGCTTTTGCTTCTTATCCGGAAGATTAACCTCCATGTCTTTGCCATATCCTGTCAGAGTAAACTGGAAGTAATATTTGTATGCCTCAAGCTCATCAAGTCTTGGAAGCATCGGTATCGGATTCTTTGTCCAGAACACAATGCAGTCCACCACATCCGGTGACAGATCAATCCTGCTTATCTGATGAGCGTTCATGGGATTCCTGACATACAGGAATCCCTCCTTTATTCTGTTGTAGAACCATTCCGAATAAAATGTCGGAATATCTGTTCTTCTGCTGGCACTAACTATCATAATTTTAAAATTCCCCTTGTATCTTCCATCGTTATCTGCTTCTTGATTCCTTCAAATTTGACATATCTTCCACAGATCATATTTGCAAATATCATTCTTCTCGCAAATGACTTGGCCATTATCCTGCCATCCTTGTCATAGAGTCCACAATTTTCGCCATTTGGAGTTATGCCATACCGCAGTCTTCCGTCAGCTTCCTCAACCTGCTCTATACAGCCATCGGCTATCAGTCCCTTAAAGATATTATCAATACTGAATACCTCCTGAAGCCCACGTACACTGTCAGGTACATATCCGGTCGTATCGGCAATAAGCTTGATAGCTTTTTCATGAACAGTCCACGGATACATATACATATTTTTTGCAAATTTATAAATATCCTGCGAGAATCCACTCCAGAATGTAAACCCTCTCATGGTTTCTTCAAGTATATCCAGGACTAGATTTTTATCGGTAAGTTCCCTGTTGTCAGCATTCCCTCTTGTTATCTTAAAAACCTGATAGCATATTCCATTTGTGCTGTCCATCGGATAATTGTGTATCTTATCACTGACATTTGTAAGCTCGTTCCATCTGTCTCTGTCGCATATCTTTTTACTGCCATAAAATATACTGTCAAATGAGTCATCATCGTCACGTCCAAAAAGCCATATCTTGTCCGGGGTATCCGGTGCCCCCACATAACTATGAAACTCGTCATATGTAAAATAACAGCCTCTGTTACTCTCCGGGCTCTCACAGATTTCCAGATCGTGTCCATACCTCTGCTCACAGTGCATTGGCTGCAGCAGCTCCACGTTCATTCCTCTCTCAATGAGACAGGTTCTAAGGTATGTTCCATAGCGGATATCATATGATTCATTCTGCTCTCTGCACACTCCATCGTCAGTTGGGACCTGTCTGTATGTGAATGCAACGTATACCGGCTTGTCCTTTATCCTTGAGTGTATTATGTGGGCAAATCTTGACATAGCCTGATATGTATTGTATAGCGACCTGTCCTCCACCTCATTGGGCACAGTGTGAATACATACCTCCTTCGTGGAATGAGGGAAGAAATAAATATCGCTTAGAGGTTCTCCTGGTCTGTTTTCCATATAACCCAGATACTCATTAAAGTCCGTGCATGATTTTATTTCATCCGCCGGCTCATGAAACAAATCTGGATGACCTGATCCTTTTGCATCATGTATACCAGATGCAATCTCATTGTATCTCACCATGTCCTGCTCCGGCATGTCAGCCGCTTCCGTGATCCTGTACGGCCAGCATACCGGGTCAATTCCGGTGTAATCAAGCTTACTTTCCGGGGCTTCGCCCAGCACTCTCGCCGCATAGGACATTCCCCAATAGTCAATGCCTGTGCCACAGCCTATGCTTACCGCCTTTATACTTTCAGGGTTATTCATATCTGCAAATATATCTGCGTAGGCTCTTGAAAACTGGAATCCATATGCTCTTGCATACTTCATAACATATAATGCGGTTATATGCTCATCATCATAATCCGCAGTTCCCGAATCGAACATATCATGGAACTCTGTAACAAATCTGACTCTCTCCTCTTCGGAAAGTCCTTCTATGTAATTTTCTAATTCAGTATATACTCTTTTCATGTACTCTCTTAAATTTATAACCGACATGGCAGACTCCTTTCTCCTACATCATGTAAAGTATAATATATATTCACTTAATGTTTCAATAACATCATATAGTTATCATAGCCGGTTTTTTCTCTGTGCATTGAGATACGCAGTCTTCTCGGCTGCTTTTTCCAGATAAAGCTTCGATCTTTTTAGACTATCCATACTGCTGTATATCGACAGCCCATGATCCCACATGTACGTGTCAAGCATTCCCTCCACAGCTTTTCTCATCTGTGACAGATAACTATACGGCACCTCATCGGAATATATCATATCCAAAAAACTGGCAAAACAACTGCAAACCTTATCCGAATCTTCCATCTGATCACACACAGAGACGATGGTTTTACTTTCATCCGCATCATGACCATCCTGTAAAAATCCCTCATCCACAAACTCGTCAGCATCCAGATTATCATATATCGGCTCCACAATATCAATATCATCAATATCGAAGTCATCCATATCACCCAAGTCCTCCATGTCCTCCATGTCCTCCATGTCCTCCATGTCATTCAGTTCTTCCATATCATTCGAATCCAAGTCTTCAAGCATTTCTTCTTCAATCTCCTGCATCCTTTTATAAACCTTATCGGACATCCAGTCAGGCTTATTGTCAGGATGCGAGTAGTCAAATGCAAAAACACACCATGATATAATACCTGCATCACCTATCCAGCCATCCACAATATACTCAAAAAGCAGCGTATCCTTATCATTATTTGATTCAAAATCAATACAGCCTGAGAGCAGATTATCAAATGAACCATTTGGAATGTTATCCATCAGGAATCCGTATTGGGAAAAATCCAATAAAGACATTTTTATCGCAAGATACAGATACATTCTCACATATCTGCAAAAGCTCTTCTGTTCCGGGAGTGCATTTTCCGCTGTTATGTGCCCCAACCACATCTTGTACCTATATCCATATCGGTCCATGTCTTCCACGAGCTCTGTTATCAGCTTCTCCGCTTTTTTCTCATCAAATCTGCCATTCTCATCAGTCACCAGCGGTCTGATCAAATTACTTTTTCCACTTGCCTCACAGTCAAATTCCTTCATGAGCTTCCTGATATTTTCCTTATTATTTTTTAAGCTGCAATACTCTTTACAATTTTCAAATTTCATTTTCATGCCTCCTTGTTTTTGAACACCAGCCATGCAAATGGCAGGCGATGCATGTCTGATAAACTTTTTTCTGCTTCACTGTTTCTTATTATAGCTATGTATATATTTGTCTCGTAATATTTACGACATGTTTTCAGATGATTATAAATGTTTGTGGATTTTTCCAAACCTGTGTGCTATTTTGATGTTCTGGATTGTTTTATATATGAGATCTCAAATGAGAGAATTGCAGAAATTCATTTCTCACGTATTCTCATATAAACAAACTACGGAGGTGATAAATCTTGAAACAGCAGCAGCTGCTGGAGTTATATGATACATACTCGAACAACGTATTCCGTCTCGCTATGAGCTTTTTAGGCAACACAGCGGACTCTGAGGACATTGTTCAGAATGTATATACAAAACTTATAGAAAAAAGCCCACATATATCAAAGGGCAAAGAAAAATCATATCTGCTCACGATGACGGCAAATATGTGCAGGAATCATCTAAAATCCGCAGCGAACCGTCTAAGCAGCAGCTACGAGGAACTGAGCAGCGACTCTATCGTCAGCGGATTCAATATTGAAGAGCAATCCATGTACGAGGCTCTGGGGAAACTCCCTGACTCATACCGCACTGTTCTTTATCTGCACTACTATGAGGGATATACATTTGGAGAAATTGCAAAGATACTTCACCTGTCACCATCTGCAGTTTCAATGAGAGTATCCCGGGGACGAAAAGAATTAAAAGAAATATTGAAGGAGGAATAACATATGACAAACAAAGACAAGATCAGCAATATTGATGATTTCCAAAACTCAAATACATATAACACGTCTGATGATTCTGATGACAGCAAATTTACAGACTTGTACACTAAAACTATGGATAATGTGACCATGCCCCAGGATGACAAAGACGATCTCAGGGCAAAGCTTGCCGAACAGGCTCAAACCGGCAGATCTGGTCACAGACTCGCCCGCGTCGGCAAATATGCCGCCATCGCCGCTGCCGTGTGCGCAGTTCTTCTGTGCATCCCGGCGACAAGAACAACCGTCTCAGCAGCCATAGACTACATAAAGCAGACCTTCCACCTGGCAAATGGTACCGAAGTGACATACGAGGAAAACAGTGAGGGAAACTCCATACAGTTCACCATATCTACAGATGATGTCAACGGTTACACGAAAGTTGAAAACGGCCGTCTCTACCTTGTTCTCGGAGATACCAAGGAAGATATCACCGACAAATGCGGTCCTGACAAATATTTCCGTCATGAGATCAAGAATGCGGACGGCTCACACAGCGTCATTCTCATCGGAGGTACACCTGATAGCTGCGGCTGGTGCGAGCTCTTCTTCGACAAGAATGGAAAATATGTATTTAACAACATGAACGTTGAAGACTACAACGACCCATGGCTTAATGACGCCCTGCATGCCGAGGGTGTTGACACAGGCAATCCTTACCTGGATGACCTTGCATCCGAGGATGCTGCCTCTTACGGTATCTCCAACTCAGATGATGACAATACAGCATCAGGAAATGCCACTTACATTGAACAGTAATAAGTTTAAATTGTCTACTCTAAGCTAGTTTCACTCTTCAGGGGACCTCCCCTGAAGAGTTTTTTATTTAAATAAGGACACAAAATTATCGCCAATTTGACGTTAAAATAAAAAAAGATACAACTTATTTTGAAATTGTATCTTTTTTAAGATTTGAGACAAAAAGCCGATAATTATGTATCCTTTTTTATGAAAATCATGTTCCTAGAGAAAATCTTCCAAGCTAAATACACTAAAGGAATTTCTCTCTACAGTCTCATAGGAATTCCCTTGTCCTGAAGGTATCTCTTCAGATCTCCTATCTCAAGTTCTTTATAGTGGAACAGAGATGCCGCAAGTGCTGCGTCCGCACCGCCCTCTGTCAGGGCATCGTAGAAATGATCCTTTGTTCCCGCACCGCCTGAAGCTATAACCGGTATGTTCACGTTGTCTGCTATGGTTCTGGTGAGTTCTATGTCATATCCCGCCTTTGTACCATCGCAGTCCATGCTGGTAAGTAATATCTCTCCTGCGCCAAGTTCTGCGGCCTTCATAGCCCACTCAACCGCATCTATTCCGCAGTCGATACGTCCGCCGTGCTTGTATATGTTCCAGCCTGAACCATCATCACGTCTCTTGGCATCTATTGCAAGAACTACGCACTGGCTGCCAAACTTGTCAGCGGCATCAGCTATAAGCGTCGGATTGTCTATGGCTGCCGAGTTTACGGAAATCTTATCTGCACCCTCACGGAGTATTGCCTTAAAATCATCGACAGTTCTTATTCCACCGCCGACTGTGAACGGAATGAAGATTGTCTCAGCAACTCTTCTTACCATGTCGACAACTATATTTCTCTGGTCTGATGAAGCTGTTATGTCAAGGAAAACAAGCTCATCAGCGCCCGCCTTGTCATACGCTGCACCGACGGCAACCGGATCCCCGGCATCTATAAGATTTACGAAATTTACGCCCTTTACAACTCGTCCGTTCTTCACATCAAGACAAGGTATTATTCTCTTTGTATGCATGTCCTACACCTCCAGCTCTATAAAATTCTTCAGTATCTTAAGTCCAACCTCTGAGCTCTTCTCAGGATGGAACTGACATGCAAATACATTGCCGTGCTCCACAGATGCATGAATCTGTGTTGAATAGAATGTGGACGCTGCCACATCCTCAGGATTCTTTGCCTTCAGATAATATGAATGAACAAAATAGACATATGGATTCTCAGGAAGTCCCTTGAAAAGTCTTGCTTTAGGATTTATCTCAAGATTGTTCCATCCAATCTGTGGTATCTTAAGTCCCGGTGCATCCGGTATGCGGAGTATCTCACCGTCAAGAATTCCAAGTCCTGTTGCCTCCGGCGACTCCTCGCTGGTCTTGAACAGAAGCTGAAGTCCAAGACATATCCCAAGAAACGGCTTGCCTGCATCCACAACATCATAGATGACATTCTCAAGGCCGTACTCCCTGATCTTTCCCATAGCGTCCCCAAAGCTTCCAACTCCAGGTAAGACAACCTTGTCACTCGCCATGATCACATCTCTGTCCCTTGTGATGACAGCCTCCTCGCCGAGATACTGGACTGCCTTCTCAACACTCTTTATGTTACCTGCATCGTAATCCAAAATTGAAATCATCTGTCTCTGTCCTTTCAAGTCTAACATCTTTTGATCTATATTATATCTCTTCTCACTGGCACACAACTTCTATCTGTCACTGTAGTGATATCTACAAGCAAGAATATATACGTTATCATCATCTATCTTGTATATTATTCTGTCTTTATCATTTATTCGTCTACTCCAGAAGCCAGTCAGATTTCCAGTTAATGGTTCGGGTTTCCCAATGCCTTCATTTCCATTTCTGCATATATCTTCTATCAGACTATTTATTTTCTTTAGTGTCTTTCTATCCTCCGTCTGCCAATAGACATAGTCTTTCCATCCATTATCAGTAAAGACTTTATTCATCGGCAGATACCTCCGTCAGATCATGAACAGCAAAATTTCCTTTCTCAAGCTGGGTCTTTGACTCCATAAGCCAGTCATAGTTTGCTTTGTTTCCCATCACATATACATTTTCCATCAGATTGTTATATGCCTCTTCTGAAAGCATAACAACATTTTTATTATCCTTACGGGTTACAATCATGGTTTCATAATCATCTGTAACTTTATCCATATACTTTTTCATATTGTCGCGTAAGTTTGTATAATTAACAGCTAACATAAGAACACCTCCTCAAATTCATGTACAGTTTTCTGTACTTATATTGTACTGTACAGAAAACCGTACGTCAAGTACCTGTATTATCTTATGCCTATGTTATAATAGATATTCTGCTCTCGCATGTAATTCTTTAGAACCTCAGCTTGCTTCCCTTGCCGCCGCGCTTGCCCGGCTTAACTCTGGTAAAGATTATCTCGTTATCTCCAACCTTGAAGGTATCCTTTGTGCTTCCCACAAATACCGACTCAAGGACATCGTCACCCTCTAAGTTGATGAGCTTGACTCCCGCTGCGCCCTTGCCCTTCTCAGGAATCTCCGCTGCGTCAACTCTTATGTAATAGCCCTTCTCTGACTGTGCGATTATGAAGTCGCCCTCGGAGATTTTGCCGATATATATGATATCATCACCGACTTTTGAAGCATTTGCAGCACGCCTTGTGGTGTCAAATGCGGAGCCGTCAACAACCTTGGCAAGCCCCTGCTTACTGACGAACAGCAGCTTGTCAGTCACAAAATGCTCTATGCAGTCCATGAACAGGATATTCTCGTCACCATTCATGTTGCAGAACTCGAACACCTGGATTCCCTTGTCGGCAAGACGTCCTATGAGGCTTCCTCCGCCCTTCTTGCTGGTGTTCTTCTTCGCCTGAAGCTTAATGATGTCTGCAACCTTGATCGTATACACCTGATTATTGTCAGCAAATACCGCTATCCTGTCAAGATTCTGACACTTAACCGCAAATCTGTAATCCTTCGTGATCTGGTCGATGTTCTTCTCGTATACATTTGCATCTACAACCTTGATGTAATAGAATCTGTCGAGAAGTACAGCCACATCTGTAGCCACGACCTCAGCCTTCTTCACAACAACAGTTCCATAGTTATGAATCTGAGTCCTTCTAGGTATGGCATACTTTGCCTTGATCTCAAGCATGTCATCTATCATCTGCTGCTTCATGGCATCCCTGGACTCCATAAGCCTTGTGTACTTCTTGATGAGCTTCTCAGCGTCTGCCAGCTCTTTCTTTAAGGCATTGATCTCCAGACCAATGAGCTTTTGAAGTCTCATGGCAAGTATCGCATCCGCCTGCTTCTCTGTGAAGCACAGGAACTTTGCGTCCGCCTCTGAGCCCTTGAATCTGAACTTGATATTCGATGTATCGCCGTGCATGAGACACGCCTTTGCATCTGCAACCTTTGTACTTCCGCGGAGTATCTCTATGATCAGGTCTATGCAGTCAACCGCTGTGAGAAGTCCCATCTTGATCTCCCTGATCTCCTCCTGCTGTGCCAGAAGCTTTCTATACTTCGTGTCATACAGACCGTACTTGAAATCTGTGTATACCTTCAGTATCTTCTTGAGTCCCATGACCTCCGGCTTGCCGTTGTTGATGCAGTTGATATTCACGCCAAATGTATCCTCAAGGGCTGCCTTCTTATATAATATATTGATGATGTTCTGTATCTCCTCGTCAGAAGTTCCCTTCTTCACATCTATACACAGGCATTCACCGTTCTTGTCTCCTCTGTCCGCGATATCCACGACCGCTGGAAGCTCTCTGTTTCTGACAAGCTCTGCGACAGTATCAAGGAACTTGGCAGTACCTCCGATCATTGTATATGGAAGCTCTGTGACACATATACTCTTTCTTCCGTATCCGATATCCCTGACCTCTACCTTACCGCGCACCTTGATCTTGCCAAGTCCTGTGGCATACACATTATACAACTCCTCAGGTGTTGCATTGATGATTCCACCTGTGGCAAAATCCGGTCCCGGCATGAGCGCAAGCAGATCCTCAAGCTGTATCTCAGGATCATTCAGATATGCAACTGTGGCATCTATGACCTCACCGAGATTGTGTGTAGGAATATTTGTCGCCATACCTACAGCGATACCAGTTGAACCGCTCACCAGGATATTTGGCACCTGGAATGGCAGGAAGGTCGGCTCTGTCTCCGTTCCGTCAAAGTTTGGTATGAACTGATCCTTAAAGAATGGAAGGTCCTTCATACACACATCCTCTGTGTACTTAGATATACGCGCCTCAGTGTATCGCATGGCAGCCGCACCGGAACCGTCCACCGCACCAAAGTTTCCGTGTGGGTCAACAAGTGGTATCGGCAGCTTCCAGTTCTGTGCCATATTTACAAGTCCTTCATATATGGAACTGTCTCCGTGTGGGTGGTATTTACCCATTGTATCTCCGACTATTCTCGCACATTTTCTGTGTGGCTTGTCGGAACCTGCAAGACCATCCAGTGAGTAAAGTATTCTTCTCTGGACAGGCTTTAATCCATCCCTTACATCCGGGAGCGCTCTCTCTGTTATAACCGACATGGAATAATCCACATAGGACTGTCCCATCTCGCTCTCATAATCTACATTTAATATCTTTTCCGACATGATCTATCCCTTTCATAATACAAACTGTGAAAACGCGCTGCTAAGTATTCTCCAATATAACTTTTATATATCCAGCACCGCATCCGCACTGTGTGTCTCTATGTACTCTCTTCTAGGCGCAACCTCAGTTCCCATGAGCGTCTGTGTGAGCTGATTTGCCTCAACACGGCTGTTCACTGATACCTGCTTTAAAAGTCTTGTCTCAGGGTTCATGGTCGTCTCATAGAGCTGGTCTGCATCCATCTCACCGAGTCCCTTGTATCTCTGGATCGTGAACTTGTTCGTGTGTGTCTTTCTGTACTTTGCAAGCTCATCATCTGAGTACAGATATTTGATGTTCTTGCCCTCGCCAACTCTGTAGAGAGGCGGAATAGCTATGTATATATGTCCCTCGCTGATAAGGTCAGGATAAAATCTATAGAAGAATGTAAGCAGAAGTGTCGCTATGTGGGCACCGTCCACATCGGCATCCGTCATGATGATTATCTTGTCGTAATTCAGCTTGCTTATATCGAAATCATTGCCGTAGCCCTGCATGAAGCCACAGCCAAACGCATTGATGAGCGCTTTGATCTCGGCATTCTCAAGCACCTTTGCAACAGGCTTCTTCTCCACGTTGAGTATCTTACCTCTAAGTGGAAGTATTGCCTGATACTTTCTGTTTCTCGCGGTCTTGGCTGAACCTCCCGCCGAATCTCCCTCGACTATGAATATCTCGCATTTAGACGAATCTGAGGACTCCTGCTTTGCAAGCTTGCCATTTCCCTCAAATGAAAACTTGTTTATATTGATCTTGGACTTCTCAAGCGCCTTTCTCTTGGAGAGAGCCACCGCCCTGTCCACTATATCCTTCAGCACATCATAATTTCTGTCAAAATAAACTGTGAGCTGTTCCTTCACGATATCGTCAACGGCCTTTGACACGTCCGTATTTGAAAGCTTTGTCTTTGTCTGTCCCTCAAACTGAGGATCCGGATGCTTCACGGATATGATAGCCTGCATGCCAGATCTTATGTCTGCACCTGTCAGATTGGAATCCTTCTCTTTCAGAGTTCCAAGCTCATTTCTCGCATAATTATTGATAAGCTTGGCAAATGCTGACTTGAATCCTGTCACATGGGTTCCACCTTCAGGATTCGTGATATTGTTGGTAAATCCTATGATATTCTCCTCACCGTCCTCCGTCATCAGAAATACGATATCTGCGGCGATTCCGTCCTTCTCACCCGATATGGCGACAACCGGTGATGTATGTGTGAGTCCCTGGGATATATCCTCAACAAATGCTGCAAGTCCCCCTGGCTGATGGAACACTATAGGCTCCTCGCCATCCCTCTTGTTCTGGAATGTGATCGTAAGATTCGGATTCAGATATGCTGTCTCCTTGATCCTCTGCTTGATGGCGTCCGCCTTGAACTTTACTGTCTCAAATATTGTATCATCAGGATAGAGTGTCACAGTTGTACCTGTTCTCTTTTCCTTGAGTTTTGTCTTTGGAAGCATACCGTCAACAAGTTCAGTTGTCGGTATTCCCTTCTCGTATGTATCGTGATAGAGATAGCCATCCCTGGCAACATCTACTATAAGCTTGTTAGACAGTGCATTTACAACTGCAGAACCTACTCCGTGAAGTCCGCCGCTTATCTTGTAGGTGGAGCTGTTAAACTTACCACCTGCATGCAATACTGTGTATACAACACGCTCCGCAGGAATTCCCTCCTGCTCATGTATATCGACAGGAACGCCTCGTCCATCGTCAGACACGGTTGCCGAGCCATCCTCGTTGATGCTCACCCATATATTGTTGCAATACCCCGCCAGATGCTCATCCACCGAGTTGTCTATAAGCTCCTGTATGAGGTGGTTCAGTCCGCTTCGCCCTGTGTTGCCGATGTACATTCCCGGTCTCAGTCTTACCGGCTCAAGGCCCTTTAACACCTCAATGTTTTTTGCACTGTATGACATAATCTTCTCCCATTTTATAAATATATTTGCAGATGCCAGAATCCAACAGAAAAAGGAAACCCTTAGAATTATAGCCTAAAAGTTTCCTTCTTGCAAAGTATTTATTGTTCTGACGTGTTATCTGCGCTATTCTCCGGTATCATTTCCGGTTCGCCATCATCCTGCTGTATGATATCAAGGTCGAAGTAGAATACCACTCCATTCTCCACATTGTAAACACCATAGTTCTTGTTGTGAGCCGCCATGGACGCCGCAACTATAGAAAGTCCAATACCGCTTCCACCATACTCTCTCGTCCTCGCCTTGTCCACCTTGTAGAACTTAATGAATACCTTATCAAGCTCATCGTCAGGAATGTTTGGTCCCTCATCATATACAAATACTCTCAAGTTGCCTGTGACGAGTCCATCCTCAGTCCTCCTCGGCTGATCATAGTCCTTATTCGCAGTCCACACTCTGACCTTGCCTCCATCGTTGCAGTAATGAAGTGCATTTGTAAAATAATTGGTGAATACCTGCTCTATCATGAACTCATCTGCATATACGTTGCACACATCATTCAGCTCATCCGCCAGCTCAACTTCCGCATGGTTCTGCTCCACCAGAATGGATGATGAATCCACTACATTCTTTATGAGTGCATCTATATCGAATACCACAGGATGAACCCTGTCCACCCCAAATTCAAGCTCATTCAGATCAAGTAACTGTCTGACAAGCTTATTCATCTTGCCAGCTTCGTCCAGAATGACATCGCAGTAAAACTCCTTGCTCTCATCATCCTCTATAACATTGTCTTTAAGGCCCTCGGCGTATCCCTGTATGAGAGCTATAGGAGTCTTGAGTTCATGGGACACATGGGACAGGAACTCCTTCCTCATCTCATCTATCTGTACCTTCTCATCAATATCCGTCTGCAGCTTAGCATTTGCCTGTTGAAGCTCTGTCAGCGTGTTTCTCAGCTGATATGACATCTCGTTCATACTGTCCGCCAGCTCACCAATCTCATCGTTGGATGCGTGATCCACCTTCACATCGAGATCAAGCTGTGCCATACGATTGGCAACCAACGCAAGATTCTTTATCGGCTTTGCAACCGCATTGCTGATAAAATAGATCACGGCAAATCCAAGTATCGCAACAACCGAGAATACAAAAAAGAAAAACTTTAGTGATATAATTATCGTTGAGTCTACGCTGGAGATTGGTTTTCTGATTACAACCACAAAACCATTGTCAAGAAATCCTACCACGTCATAATAGCTGTTTCCGGTATTTTTATCATTTGTGATCTGTATATCATATTTATCTGTCTTTTCAATCTGCTTTCTCTTTATCTTCGGATTATCCGGATTTTTGCCACCACTGTAATTGAAGTAGTCCGCTATAAATGACAGGTTGTTATATACCGCAGCCTCCTCGTTCACCGTCGTGTACACATGCATATTCACGCTGTCGAAGATAAATATCATCGCACCTGACTGATTGATCACATCATTTGCCAGCTCTTTACTGTCTATATCCTCATCCCGGCCGAACAGTTCATTGCAGGAATTGTATGTATCCAGCAGCATCTGTTCCATGCCGTGATAGAAATACTTCTTGATAAAAAGCATGGTTATGGCACACGACATGACAACCATAAATAGTATAGTCGCCGCAAGCGATAAAGTTATCTTTGTTCTGATAGAAGTTCTCTTTGATCCGGTCATCACTCCACCTCAAATTTATAGCCCATTCCCCATATGGTCTTGATATATTCGCCCTTATCGCCCATCTTGCTTCTGAGCTTCTTGACATGAGTATCTATGGTTCTGGCATCGCCAAAGTAATCATAATTCCACACATTGTTAAGTATCTTCTCTCTCGACAGTGCCACACCTTTATTCATGATAAAATACTGCAGCAGCTCGAACTCCTTGAAGCTGAGTTCAATAGGCTTGCCATCTATAGTCACCACATGAGCCGACAGATCCATCTCAATACCTCCGGCTACAAGCTTCTCATCTGAAGCGGCATCCGTTGTTCTTCTGAGTATCGCTGCAACTCTGGCAACAAGTATCTTGGGACTGAACGGCTTCGTTATGTACTCATCTACTCCCAGATCAAAGCCCTGGAGCTCATCGCGCTCATCTGCCTTCGCGGTAAGCATGATAACCGGAACCTGTGAGAACTTTCTTATCTCCTTAAGAGTCTCCCATCCGTCCATCTTAGGCATCATGACATCAAGTATTACAAGAGATATATTCTTGTCATTCATGAATATATCCAGGGCCTGTTCACCATCTCCGGCCTCAAGAACCATATACCCCTCTCTTGTGAGGAAGTCCTTGACAAGCTTCCTCATTCTGCTCTCATCATCAACCATAAGAACCTTTATTGAATCCATATCGTACCTCCACATATAGAATAATATCCAATTTATCTCAATATAACATTGATATTTGTAAAAAATGTGAACTGAGCATATTTTTTACAGTATACCACAGCAAAAAAGCAGTGAACACACTCATGTATCCACTGCTTTTCAAAATATTCTTCTATATCTTAAATACTACTGCGCTGCCTCTGTTGTCTCAACCTCATCTGTCATGGCCTCGCTTGGATCTATAGCCTCTGTGTTGGCCTCTGTTGTGCTTCCTGCCTCACTGGTTGCAGTTGTTGCTATCTCGCCGTTCAACGTTACATTCTCCTTCTGGGCAAGTGCATATACCGCGTCATTGTATGCTGTATACTTGCTCTGGGCGTCTGAGAGAAGCTTCTGTGCCTCTGTCTGGATGTCCTTGTTCTTATCCTTAACAGCAGCCTCAACCTTCTGCATAGCCTCATACTGTGCATTCATGGCATCATAATACTGATCCTTGAGCGCCTTCACCTCGTCGGTCTTGACTTCTATAGCCTGTACGTCGTCAAGAAATGTCTTATAATTTGGAAGCAGATTGTCTGTCAAATCCTTGAGCAGAGCATCTGTATCAACAGCAGTTCCCTCAGCAAAATATGAGTTGAACTTCTTCATGATCTCCGTTTCCTCTGTATCCATCTTAGGGATATCTGTTCCAACAAACTTGATGAACTCATCCTTCACCTCTGATGCAGCCTCTGTGGTTGCCGTCGTCTCGTCTGCCTTCTTGTTTCCACATCCTGTAAATGAGAATGCAAGAACCATAGCCATCATAGTCATAAGTAATCTGCGTTTCATAATCTTTTGTCTCCTTGTTCTTCCTTGTATTTGTGTATGCCCTGCAGTCGCGTCTCCACAAGGTTATGGCAGAATTCGAATAACCTCGAATTCTGCCACCTCTTAGTATACCACCTTAAGACCACAGGTGGCAACCTGCTATTTTCTTCGTTTCTTTTTCTCCTTAGGAGGATTCTCGATCATATACTTCTCGTACATGTCCGGCCTGTGCTCCTTCGTCCTGGTGATAGACTGTTCAAGTCGCCACTCATTTATGAGCTTATGGTTGCCCGAAAGCAGTACATCCGGAACCTTCTTCCCCATGAATTCAGGAGGTCTGGTATACTGTGGATACTCAAGCAGATTGTTATAAAAAGTCTCTATCTCAGCACTGTCCTCGTTATTCAGAACCCCTGGGACAAGACGAGACACAGCATCCACGATAGCCATGGCTGGAAGTTCTCCGCCAGTCAGCACAAAATCGCCTATGGACATATAGTCATCGACTATCATCTCAAGAACCCTCTCATCTATTCCCTCGTAATGACCACACAGAAGAACTATGTCCTCCTTCTCCGAGAGCTCCTGTGCAATACCCTGATTGAAGGTTCTTCCCTGCGGAGTCATATATATGACCCATGGTTTTCTGCCAAGCTTCTCCACCAGTGCCGTGTATGCATCATACACAGGCTGCGCCTGCATGACCATGCCTGCGCCTCCCCCATATGGGTAATCATCCACATGATTGTGTTTATCCTGGGTGTAATCTCTTATATTTATAGCTTCTATATGAAGTTTTCCCGACTCTATGGCCCTTCCCGTGATACTCGTTGAAAGTCCATTCATAACCATCTTGGGGAAAAGTGTCAAAATATAAAAATTCATAGTCCGCTCCTAGTATATGTTCATCATCTCACCAAACGTCTGTATGCGATCAATCCTCGTCATCTGAATCATCTGCTTCTACCATCTCAAATGTTCTGACCTTGACCTTCTTATTCTCTGTGTCAACATCGAACACGAAATCCGGTACTACAGGTATAAGGATCTCGCTGCCATCATCCTTCTTAACGACAAATACATCATTTGCCGGAGTCTCCAGCACGTCGTCAAGGATTCCTATGCGCTCGTCATTCTGATCATATACATCAGCGTCAAGGACATCACAGATGAAGAACTCTCCATCCACGAGAGGAACTGCATCCTCCCTGTCAACAAGTATGTCATAGTTCTTAAAACGCTCTATATCATTTATGTTATCGTATTCTTTGAACTTAAGAATAACCATATTTTTCAAAAATTTGCAAGATGTACAATTAACCTCCAAAGTCTCTCTGCCATTTGACAGATAGCACTTCTTCAAGGTCTTGAAACGATCATTGTCATCCGTTGTCGGATATACCTTAACCTCGCCCTTTATACCATGGCTTGAGGTTATCACTCCTACTCTGAGTCTGTCTTCTGTGTTATGTTCCATGCTCTCTCCTATATAAATATGGTAGCACGCTGAGGCGCGCGTAGGTCATCAGGCCTACGCCTGTGACATATAATATAAGGGGGAGTATAAACTCCCCCTCTTAACTCGGTAATAAATCCTCTGTCATATGAAGATTAAGAAATACCACTTATCCTGCCTATGCAGTTCTACTTAATATCAACGACAACCTTCTTATCACCCTTTGAAGCAGCTGCCTTGACAACTGTACGGATGGATTTGGCGATTCTGCCCTGCTTGCCGATTACCTTACCCATGTCTTCTGGTGCGACAGTAAGGTCTATCTTTATTATGCCGTCTTCTTCAGTCTCGGTTACAGCTATCTGCTCAGGATGATCTACTAGGGACTTTGCAATGATTTCTACTAAATCTTTCATCTCTATACCTCCCAAATGGAACACCAGCCATGCAAAATCGACTTCGTCGATGGCTGGCGCTGCATATCAGCTTTTCATAGAAAAGCTGATACATCCGTAAAATTACTTCTCGATACCTGCCTGCTTTAATAACTTTGCAACTGACTCAGTTGGCTGTGCTCCTGTAGCTAACCACTTCTTAGCAGCCTCCTCGTCGATCTTTACTACAGATGGCTCCTGGTTAGGATCATATGTTCCGATTTCCTCGATGAATCTACCATCTCTTGGTGATCTTGAATCTGCTACGATTACTCTGTAGAAAGGATGCTTCTTATAACCCATTCTTCTTAATCTAATCTTTACTGCCATTGTTCTTGTTCCTCCTAAATATTAATTATCTTAAGCCAAAAGGCATTTTAAAACCACCGCGTCTTCTCTTTCCGCCCATCATGCCTGACATCTGCTTCATCATCTTCTTAGACTGTTCAAACTGCTTAAGAAAACGATTCACATCTGCTATCTGGACACCTGCTCCATCTGCGATACGCTTCTTTCTTGACGGCGATATCGGATCCTGGAGTGAACGCTCTCTAGGTGTCATGGACAGAACGATTGCTTTTGGTGTTTTAGCAGCGTTCTCATCTATCTCAACATTCTTCATCTGACTTGCCATGCCTGGCATCATCGAAAGGATCTCCTGCATGCCGCCCATCTGCTCAAGCTGAGCCATCTGATCAAGAAAATCGTTGAAATCAAAACTTGCTTTGCGGAACTTCTGTTCCATCTCTTTGGCCTTCTCCTCGTCGATGGCCGACTGGGCTTTCTCAATAAGTGACTCTACATCACCCATTCCGAGGATTCGGCTCGCCATACGATCCGGGTAAAATGGCTCCAGATCGGTAAGCTTCTCTCCCATACCTGAGTACAGGATCGGCTTGCCCGTTACTGCCTTGATCGACAGTGCGGCACCGCCTCTGGTATCACCATCCAGCTTTGTGAGGATGACACCATCTATACCTATCTTATCATTGAACGTTGTCGCTACATTTACCGCATCCTGACCTGTCATGGAATCCACAGTCAGTATGGTGTAGGCAATGTCCAGATTCTCCTTTATCTCTGCAAGCTCGTTCATCATGTCCTCATCAACATGAAGACGTCCTGCGGTATCAAGGAACACCAGATTGATATTGTTCTTGGCTGCATGCTGTACAGCCGCCTTCGCAATATCCAGTGGCTTGTTGTTGTCTCCCATGGCAAACACAGGAACTCCAACCTTCTCACCATTCACCTGCAGCTGCTTGATAGCCGCCGGCCTGTATACATCACATGCCACAAGAAGTGGCTTCTTGCCTTTGTTCTTGAACTGATATGCAAGCTTTGCCGCCGTGGTGGTCTTACCTGCTCCCTGAAGTCCACACATCATGATGATCGTGATCTCATTGGATGGTCTGAGCTTGAGCTCTGTCATCTCAGATCCCATGAGCTTATCCATCTCTTCCTTAACGATCTTGATGACCATGTGTCCAGGATTCAGACCCTTTAAGACTTCCTCTCCTACAGCTCTGTCACTCACCGACTTGACAAATGACTTGACGACTTTGAAGTTAACGTCAGCCTCAAGAAGTGCTCTCTTGACTTCCTTCATGGCCTCCTTGACATCGTCCTCTGTAAGTACGCCCTTGCTTCTCAGCTTCTTAAATACGTTCTGCAGTTTATCTGATAAACTGTCAAATGCCATAGACATTCTCCCTTCTGATATTATCTATCATCAGAAATCTTCGAGTATCTTATCTGAATAATTCACTATATCTTCAATTCTGCCCGCAAGCCGTTCATCCGAGTTCATCGCCTTGAGCTCATCCGCACATTCCTTGATCTTCTGAACCTGTTCCTGTGCCTTCATGAACTTATGTACCAGCATAAGCTTCTCCTCATACTCCTCGAGGATCTTGTCACAGCGCCTTACCATATCATATACGCCCTGTCTGCTTATGTTGTTGAGTCTCGCTATCTCTGAGTAAGACATGTCATTGTTCACGACATCCTCGTACACGCTCTTCTGATGCTCTGTGAGCAGCTCACCATAAAAATCATATAACATAGACTGTCTGACTATCTTCTCCATAACGCACCTGCCTGTAAAGTATTTTTGCTTTACCATGGGCTATTCTAATACAGGCAGGATGAGTTGTCAAGTGTTTTTTCTTGACAACCTCACTAAAATTCTAAACTATCTGCATTAAGTAAAAAATATTTCATTCCCATAATCACAAATCCTTCATCATTTCTATACGGCTTTTTTGTTCCATTTACTATAACAATCTTCTTAAATGAATCTGGAATATTCCTAAATGAATTAAATTCCTGTGTCTGTTTTTCTTCAGAAACCATATCATAGGCTACTTGAATATAATATCTCTGACTACCCTGATTCACTACAAAATCAACCTCAAACTGCTTACGAGTAGTTTTTCCATCATCATTCTTTGCATACACATCTACGATACCAACATCCACATTGTAGCCTCTAATAAGCAGTTCGTTATAAACTATGTTCTCCATAATATGAGTAGGTTCCTGCTGTCTGAAATTTAACCTGGCATTTCTAAGTCCCACATCTGAAAAATAATATTTTAAGTTAGCACCCACATATTTTCTTCCCTTAATATCATACCGTTCCGCTTTAGAAATCAAAAAGGCCTCCGCCAAATAATCAATATGATTAGATATAGTCTTATTGCTATAATTGATACCCCGTTCACTTTTGAAAGTATTTGATATTTTAGTTGGATTGGTTGGTGCGCCTATGGCAGAAGCAAGAATATCGACTAAAGTTCCAATTTCATCAACATTTTTAATGTTATTCCTCTCTACAACATCCCTGATATAGACATTGGTAAAAATATTTTTTAGGTATTCTGCCTTTTGGCGTTCCACAGAAAATTGTGCTACCTGTGGCAAACCACCATATGTCATATACTCTTCCCAAGCTTCGTCATAATCTCCATCATACGCACTATAGAACTCAGCGAAAGATAATGGATAAATTCTTATCTCATCACCTCTGCCTCTAAATTCAGTTACAATATCACTGGATAAAAATCTCGAATTACTACCGGTCACATATACATCAATATTGCTAATCCTGAGCAAACTATTCAGTACTTCCTCAAATCGCGGCATAAACTGTACTTCATCCAAAATCAAATAATACCTCTGCTCATCTTTCATTGCATCCTTAATGTATTGATAACACTTTTTCGGATCCCTCAGTTCTTCGTTTTCGATGCCATCTAATGCAATCTCAATAATGTGTTCATTATCTACACCATTCTCTAATAAATAGTTCTTAAATAATACAAATAATAGGAATGACTTTCCACATCTCCTGATTCCTGTGATAATCTTTATCATTCCATTATCTTTTCTTATCTTCAACTGTTCAAGGTAAGCATCTCTCTTGATTTCCATTGTTACACTCCTTGTTTTTGTGTATGGACACATTTTTTAGTAATTCCATTTTACTATCCCGTGTCTACTTAATCAATACCAACTACTATTTTATGTGTATTTTCACGTTTTTATGTAGCAGTCAACAATAAAAATATAAAAAATATCTACCCTATACAGATTCAGTTTTTTATTATCTATTTATATCCGCCTCTCTACTATCAAATAATTATCCAATTTGTATACATCTGATAAAACAGCAAATGGCTATGCGATTAACGCATAGCCATTTACGTATTATGTTGTTTCCCAAGTAGCGAAACAACTCTGTTATCATCCCCACTTAAGGCAGGCACTCCTTTGTTTAATAATATACTCAACACTATTTTATGTCAATATCGATGAAAATTTTATTTTAATATACCTTCCTAACCTTCTCCACGCCATAAAGCTCTTTGAAGTATTCCAGATCGTCATCCGACTTTATCACCATCACACCCACAAAGCTGCCGTCCTGTCTGTTCTTAAAACCTGCGACCTGCTCACCGGTGCAGATAGAACACCTGATGACAGCCTCATGCATGTTCTCATCATATGGGAACCTGTTATCTGCATCACCACGTCCAATTTTAAGCCTTGTTATTATATTCCTGATTCCCATTATGTCATCTTCTTTCTCTGTCCGGAAATCTATCTGTCAAACGTCACATCACTTACTTGTCACAGGCAGCAGTATTATCTTCACACTCACTGCTCGATCTGTTCCAGTATATAAGGATCCTTGATCTTATTGTCCTCCGCAAAGAACAGTATCTTCGTGAGCACCTCCGATGTCTTTGGATCATCATCCACAAATGGCAGGAATATTCTGCCACGCCTCTGTGAGTGTACAGGAAGTATATTTATCATAGGTCCTGCCTCCTGATGTACCACTCCACTTCCAAGGTGAACTGTATAATTTGCTCGCTCGCCCTCTATCACTGCATGATTCTTTGTAAATGTAACATTTGTCAATCTGAAAAGCGGCATGGTAAATTCTGCTATCGCCTTTCGCATCTCAACAGTCGAATGTGAAGTCTCAGGATCCACACCTCCGGCATGTGCTACGGAAACCGCCATGTCCACATCCCTCATGACCTCGGAGAAAATGATATCCGGGATATCCTTGATCTTGAGATCCTTTCCTGTCTTTCTATCCGAAAATACCACCCATTCAAGTGTCGGAGATTCTATATCCGCAGGTGAAAACCAGTCTGCAAGAGCGTAGATCTGTGCCACTATATTCTCCTTGTAGTACACCTTCTGAAGTCCATCCTCTATATCAGCTACCCAGTGTCTTGATTTCAGGCAGCCAAGTGTCTTCTTCGGCTGGATCTGATTGCCCGCGTATCTGAGGGAATGTTCCATGTTCATTTCCTCTTCGGTCTTCACATAGAGTTCTCTGAACACCTGCTTGAACGGCTGAACGATCTTGTTGTCAAATACATACTTCTGTATATCATGCCATTTGCCAACCATGTACATGTGAAATGGATGTGCTACTGTGAGTCTGGTGTCGTCTGACAGCTCTATGTGCCTTACAGTCTGAGCACAATTCTCTGATGGCTGTACAATATCGCCGTCAGTAGATTTCTGCCCACCCAATAGCTGATCAAATTCATCACCAATAGACGTTGCCACAAATGTATTGAATCCATCCTCAGCAGCAAATCCCAACACTACATTCTTGCTATCATCAAGTTCATTTGCCCCTGACATAATACTGTCAGCCGCATTATCAAGCTCTGCCTTCACGCCATCCGGCTCCGCCACCTTGAACACCAGCGCAGCCACCATGTCATGTATAACAGGATTCTCCAACATGCCCCTGATCTCAGCCCAGGTGTATTCTTCCTGGCTCTCCATCGCATCCTCAAGCATCGCCTTTGTACGCCTTGACTGCTCCGCCATCTGCTTCTTGGCATCCATCAGAGCCAATACATACTCATCCTTCTTGATCTTTGCCGGAACTGACTTTAACTGTTTGCCGTTCTTCTCACAGATGACAGCGCATTTGCCGCCGTCCTCCATCTCAAGCCATACGGTCACTTCTCCGACCTCATGCGGCTGAAAATATTCCCTCATGCCCTGAACTACAAGGCTTTCCATACGTAGGGTAAGTCTCGTCACGTCCTGATATCCGGCATTGATCGCCATATTGCGCATAGCTGTAAAAACTGCTGCCGCCTCGCTGGCTCTCCTCTGCGCTCCGAACTGCTTGCTCTCCTTCTTGAACTTCTGAAGGAACATGTACCTGTCCTTTATCTGCTCCTCATTCTCTATCGGCAGGATTCCCACCGCCATGAGCAGATCTTTGTTTCTCTTTGCCTCGATCTCAGCCATCAGCTCGGGCTCAACATATTTGCCAAGCGCCGCATCCGCATATTTTCTCGCCCTGGTGTGCTTTGCACCGTCTGAAATGTATTTCGCCGCCTTGTATATAAGCTGGAATCGCTTGTCACCCAGCCTGTCATAGACTTCGGTAAACCACGTCCTGTCAAATGCACCGTCATTCAGCTCATTCACCTCAAGCGGGGTAAATCTCGCTATCATAGCCTTTCTCTTGTCATCAAATGACTCGTTCATGTGCGCCATGAAGTAGTAGCATCCCGCAGTAAATCCATCCCATCCAAGATACTCTCCAACTATATCTATCCACTCCGGAGAATACATAGCTGCCTCTATAAGCCTGGCATCACTTATATCCGTACCTGTAAGATATGTCTTGAGAGTCTCCGCACTGTCATTTGCATCTGGCACACACGCCTGAAGAAGATGTGACATACTGTTCTTCTTGCTGACCTTCTGACGATTATAGTAATAACCGGTATTGAAATACGTTGATCTCTCCAACGTCTCCTTGCCTAGGGCTGACAGTATCCTGACAAAATACTCCGCTCCGAATATTCTTGTAAGCCCGTATATATATGGAGAGAATTCTGTCTCTGTATCTCCCCTTGTGAGCTCTGCAGAAAGCACAAGCTCGGACATATCAGTGTACAGCTTCTTAGCTATATCCAGCCTTTTCTCGTCCGTCTCCGAGAACTCTCCTTCCGGACTGTGAAGAAGTATCTGCCTCACACTCCTCAGCCTTTCACGCTCCGTATATCCCCACTCATAGCCTCTGGTCTGCACCTTCCTGTTGCGCTCCGTTATAAAACGCATCACGTCAGATACACATTTGAGGCTCCTATCCAGGGAATTCCCCTCAAATGCCATCTTGTACATATAATCCCTGGATATAATGCCACGACTGTATGCGGCAATATAGTTCAGGAGACCAGGAACCGGCATGACACTTCCTGTGTGTACCCAGTAATATGAATTTCTATCATTTACAACGTCTGAAGGTATATTAAAGTTATGACACTTTGCAAGGGCATAGTTGTATGGAAACAAATGCCTGAAATCCTCTTCATTCTGCCTTGCCTCGTCAGAATCTTCTTTTACGTCCAATATATCGCTGTCACCATCGATCGCAAGCCACCTTGTTATTATCATGATCTGCTCATTTGTGAGCACACTTCTGTGATATACCTTTGAATCATCACCAGATATACTGCTGCCACCTTTATTCCCGCCAAATGTATATATGAGCTCATCGTTTCTTCCAAGCAGATAGTCTGCTGCCACAACGGCAAGTCTCATCTTGTCACTATCCATCACATATCTTCTATACAGGAAACCAATTACAGCTCTGGAAATGGCAAGATATCCGAATGCCGGACATTCTTCTATATATATATTTCCAAACATATCCGCCATAAAACTCTCACAGTACTTCTTGAAATCCTGTTTGTCACTGTTGTAGCCATTCAGATACACATAGAGTTGCATGCACATATACGGAGTCTGAATATTTTTCTCGTAGAAATCTACCCACAATTCCTCACATGCCACTTTGTCACGGTTCACATATATGTTTCCACCTGCCTCACCAAGCAGGCCGATCTCTCCGTCAGCCATCTCATACTCATCATTTTTGTGCTCATCCACAAATGCATCAAATTTTCTTAATATATTTATAACTTCTGAATCAGATGTCGTGTCTTTCTTTTTAGGCACAATCTTTGATTTGAGTTTTGCAAATGCACCCTCGCTCTTGGCAGTCTTGCACAGATTATCATTTGCAATCCCGCTTTCAGGGAAATACTTTTTGTACAGCTCAAGGCACTCAGCCAGATAACTCTTGTCAAATATCGGCTCATAGTCCGCATTTACATCATAAAGTCCATACCCCTCATCTGCACCAGCCCGGTCTGTGCCAACATTTTTTATCTCACGTATAAGAATCTGCTCCTTAGTTGTAACACTGGATCTTCCATTCGCAGACTCCCTCTGCATAGCGTCTATATGACCAACACAATCTGTAAAAAGGTTCTGCCTGTTCTCATCATTTTTGAGCTGGAGCAGCAGATCAAGTCCCGCTGTTCTCTTCTCCTCCTTGGAATCTGCGAGAAGTCTTCCGATGAGATCGTCCATGTCATCACCGTCAAGTTTATAAAGTATAGACAGTACAGTCTCCCTTATGTCTGACTTCTTGTACTTGAGCATATTCTCAAGCTGTACATAATTCTCCGGCGAAAGTTTCATATCCTTAACGATCATCGCCGCCTTGTTTCTGGTATATGTCTCCTTGTCGGCAACCGCATCCACCAGTATGGCACGCTGTCTGTCATTTGCCGGCTGCCTTACAAGCAGAAGCAAAAGCGCATCTCTGCTGTACCTTGCGGAATCTATCTCAGGAACCATCTCCGCTATGTAAGTGATCTTGTCCTCGTCCTTGAGAGCGCTTGCACAGACCGCAAGTCTCATGATGATTGCAGATCTGTCCAGATATTCGGCATTCCATGGAAATACACACGGATCAAACTCAAGCCTCTTCTTTGGCATGCGCTCAAGTATGCCCATGAGGATATCGTACATCTCCTGACATTCTTTCCTGCTGTCAAAATATTTGTCCACCTCGGCAAATGTCATTTTCTTAAGTTCATTGTTGTACGATCTGCCGTCTTTATATATGAGACTATTCATATAAGGCTGGTAATCCGACATGAAGCTTGGCATGATGACCGCCATGGTGTCCATCTCGTCTGGGAATCTCTTGATAAATTCCTTTGCAACGCTGTGTGTGTACACCTTTCCCAGACTCATTGCCCTAATATATGTGCCAAATACCAGTCTTTGGTGTCTGCTGCCATCAAGCGCCAGCTTGTTCATCACATGGCATGCCTCGTCCACATCAAAGAAACCATAGCTCCACAGCGCAAGATAGATCTGCATGGCATCCTCGCCGGATAATGCCTCACGCCTTGCATTTTCATCATTCAGATATGTATCTATAAGTAGCAGCTGTTTCTTCTGTATATGGTCAAGCTTGCTCTCCTCGTCAGTCACAAGTCCTGTCCAAGTGGCTACAGCCCTCATGACAGACGAGAATCTCAGAAGATCATTCTCCTTTATTACATGGAACAGGGTCATAAATGCACCTGCTGTTCCATAATCCATGTTCTCACATATCGCCTGCCTAAGCCCCTCCTGAAGCTTTGCTGCAACGAGCAGCTTGCCTACAGCCTCATGGAGTCTTGTGTTGGAGCTCATATATATTCCCCTGAGGATATTGGTCGTTAGCCTTGTCTGCGCACTCTCACCGAACATGATGTCCATGAGCACTTCCTCAAGCTCTGCATTTCCCCTGTCGAGCTCCGCCTGTATCCAATATTCAGATACTATTCTATACCCATTGCTGTTGCCATCCCTGTAATAGCACAATATATCCTGCGGCATTTTCTCCCTGTAGAGAGATACTATGTCGCATCCGTATATCCCCATGGAGTGATATTCATTCATGATCCTGAAATATCTGTCAAGAAATGCCCCATACCTCTTTGTACGCATGGTTCTTCTGTAATAATACTGGCTTGTCTGCCACTTGATTATGCTGTCTATAGAAGTGTAGAAATCCTCCAGCAGATGATCCGGCACCCACCCCGGCAAATGCTTCAGCTCCTTCCTGAAGAATTCCGAAGGAACATTCTTTTCATTCTCAAGAAATGTCTCAAGTCTCTTGCCGATCATCGACTCTTTTACATCTCCATAGTAATTATCCATCTCCTTAAGAAGCTTCTGCGCATCCGCACTGTAGCTCTTTCTGAGCTTCGTGGAATTCTCGTCAAATACCTCTCTCACTTCATCTGCGATTCTCTTCTGCTCCTCAAGCTCAAGTCTTGTCTTCTTGTCCTCCGCCATTGTAACCCCTTTCTTTTGTCCACGTATCATCTACGCAAATCATGCCCTTGCATATTCCCATATTTTGCGCATATACTGTTCGCGTTCCTGTTCGCTAGTAGTCTTTGACCAATACTTTGAATCTACGATCTTTTACTTACCACATTCTGCCCGCCAGCATTGTGAGGCGGATAAATGTGATCTCATCCCCTTCGTTAAACTCCTCTTTCCTGTTCAGCTCCGTTAATTCATCCATACCGCGGAACACTCTGAACAGCCCATCCTCAAATCCCTGAATGGCTGTCTCTACCGCCTCTTTCACATCCGGTTTCTTCTCCCCATAGACGATCCCGAATGCTATCTTTCCTATTCTTCCCATGTCATCGATCTGTTCATCTGTCAGCACTGCATCGCCGCGATCCATGCGGGATATGTACTGTGCCACGCATATCTTTACTGTCTCTGTTATGAGTTCCCGTAGCGTACTCGGTGCTGTGTCATATTCAAATGGGACCTTGTGAACTGTGTCCTTACGCTTGCCAAGCTGTTTTATGTTCATGTATAAAGTCATGTGATTCCCCCGAAATCTTGTTATATGTATATTCACATTGTGCAGAAATTGCACATACTGAAATAAATGTTCAACTTGTGCAAAAATTGCACATATTGAATAATAGTGTCTGTTAAGCCACATTAGCACTTTCTTTGAACTTATATGGTCTAAGTGTTTTGTAGAGCAAATAAAAATTTATCTTTTCATGTATATTGATTATCGAACGTATGTTTGTTATAATATAAGAGGTGCTACCCTATTCGGTAGGCGGTTAGCCTTCGCCACAGGAGTTTATAGCCTGTGTTTACATAGATACATCCATTTACGGAAATCTATTACGGAGGTTTGTGCTTATGCTTACAACGGAACTTTTTATAGCCATCATCAGCTTATGCATAACATGCTTTGCTCTTGGTTATGCCGTTGGCTCTAAGAGCAATGATAAGAAATAAGACAAAAAAGTAACCGCCCTGTCCTGACAAAACTTGGCGGTTACTTTTTTGTAATTGCAATATCAGGGCTAACCGTCTATCGGTAGCACCTCTTTACACTTATATTAACATTCAACCGCTTTTATGTCAAATATATCGTTTTTATTATTTAAGTATAATCATAAACACTTATTTATCATGCTATAAATTATACACCACGTAATATCAAAAGCAAACAAATAAAACTCCACCCAATCATTCCGGCTCATGTATTTACTTAAAAGCCTTGCCAACAAAACCCAAATGTTATATCGTCTCATATAAACAAGTACAAAAGGGGATTTCAAAAATGAATTTAAAACTTACAAAACCGGAAAATGCCACCGTTCCCGCATCATATGACGTAGATAGGAATAGATCAGAGCAGCCTTCCGATACGAATTTAGAGCAGATACTGTCACTTGATTGATGGAAAGAAAAAGCGCATAGAATACAACAGTCAGACATACGTAGACGAGCTCACAAATACCGCCTTTCAGGATAAAGTCCTGAACTTTTATACCTTACAACCCTATATTTTAGAAAACGAGAAAATATTATCCCTAATTCTACAAAACAGGTTGATTAAGGATAAAAATTCGACCGGCTCACGGGCAGGAACAAGTCCTAATGCAATTGCTCCATTCTCTCCCTGAGCACTTCCTCCTCAGTGTATGTGTGCTTTCCAAGAAGTTTATCTCGTTTTCCGCCAAATGTCTTATTCAACTTACCCAGATTGAATCCAACAAGGAATGCGGCAATAACCGTACCGGCGCCCACGCTTCCAAGACTGTGTATGCAGATCAGACATGTTACGACCGACACAGCCACCATAGAACAGTCAAATCCGATCTTTACCTTTGAAAATTCAATGTATGTGACCTCTGAGACAGCCTGCATAACACCCTCCCCGGCAAGTGGGATAAGATTCGCCGGCAGATAAAAGAATATTCCGCCTGCTATGAATATGGTACTCACAAGCATCAAAACACCCCTGACAACTATGTTATCTGTTGATGGCAGAAATGTCGCAAGATAATTACAGAACGTCGTAAAGTATCCAAATACTACTCCAACCACTATCTGAAGAAGATTTATCGGTTTGAAATTCTTTCGAAGTATAATGATCTGTATAAGCACCAATGCCGCATGGAATATGATCGTCGCCTTTCCCATCTCGATTCCCCATACACATGTCATCGTATATGGTATAGAGCTAACCGGCGACACTCCCAGATTGGATTTGACTGAAAGTGCTATTCCTATAGTCATAATAAACAGTCCAACAAAATACATTGGGATTCTTACCTTCATGTTCTTCATTACTCTGCTCCTCTTTTTCCAAAAACGGATCATCGTTCTATATATTTTGCAATGACAGATATTAAAATACTCATGTCAACCGGCTTCGCCACATGGTCATTCATTCCTGCTTCTTTAGCTTTCAGCCTGTCCTCCGTAAATGCATTTGCTGTCATTGCAATGATCGGTACCTTCTTTGCATCCACTCTGTCCAAAGACCTGATCATCTTTGTGGCTTCATAACCATTCATGACCGGCATCATAATGTCCATAAGAATAGCATCAAAATCACCAGATTCACTTTTTCTGAACAGCTCAACAGCTTCCTTACCATTCCATGCTTTTGTCACGTCCGCGCCTTCATTATGAAGCACAAATTCTGCAATTTCCATATTCAGCTCATTATCTTCTGCCAGAAGAATATGCAGTCCCTTTATAGATTTTTCTGATACACACTTCTGCTCTTCACGTTTATTCGCATCTAGATCTATTTTAAACGGAACCCTGATCACAAAGGTAGTTCCTTCGCCTTCTTTGCTTTCAAAGGTAATTGTTCCACCCATTTTCTCGACCAGATTTTTTACAATCGGCATTCCCAGGCCTGTTCCTGCAAATTTTGTGCGGCTTCCTGTGTGTTCCTGCGTGAATGGTTCAAACACACATTTCTGGAACTCCTCAGTCATTCCGATTCCTGTATCCCGGCAGACAAATTCCATTGTCGTCATTTCTGGCTGTTCGGATGGAATTTCCATGCAGCTGATATATATACGTCCGTTTTCTCTATTATATTTCACCGCATTCGACAGGATATTCATCATCACACGTTTCACATACCCTGGACTTCCAATAAAATTCTGGTGTGTGATTTCTTTTTTCTCCCACACGATCCGGATATTCTGTTCTGCAGCCATCGGCTCGATCACAACGAATACTTCCCTTGAAATACTGCTCAGATTAAATGGAATCTCTTCCAGAACGATTTCACCAGACTCAAGCTTACTCATATCCAGAATATCATTTACCAGTTCCAGCAACAGATTGGATGCCTCTTTAACCTTTGTCCTGTATTCCGCCTGCTTCTCCATATCATCTGCATAATAGTCTGCCATATTGACCAAACCGCAGATTCCATTGATCGGAGTCCGGATATCATGGCTCATTCGCTGAAGGAACTCCGTTTTTGCCTCATTGGCGGCTTCTGCCTTTTTTGCAGCTATCAGAAGTTCTGCTTTATATTTTTCGTCTTTTTCCTGTTCCAGTTTCTGATGTGTAAGATTGGTTCTGTATGCCCAGAACCCAAATGTACTGAACATCAGCAAATAAAGGAAAATAACACCTGCTACACTCAATGGAAGGTTATGAAACACTTCTGTGTCCGGAAGATATGCATAAATATAATAATCTCGCTGCTTCAGCATGATACCGTAACATCCAGTTCCCTCATTCTTCAAATGATAAATATGCTGACTGTCTGTATGCTTTTTCATTTCCTGAACAACCTCGTTACCAGTTGTATTCTGCCCCAGAAGGCTCTCATCGTTACTGGCAACAACTATTCCATCATCTGCAATAATTATTGTTCCATCTTTATGGACACTATAGCCGTTTAAAAGCCTCTGTATCGTAAGGGTATAATTTCTGGCAAATTCAGGTGATGTGTAATAGTAGATTGCCACAATACCCGGTGCATCTTTTCTGGCGCAGGCTGCAATATCAATATATGATCCATCTTCCCTGGTAAACCGTTCTGAATAAGATCTTTCTTCATATCCGGCAAAATCCATGATAATTTCTTTTTGCAGATACTCCGTAATCTCGTTGTACAGAAATTCATCCGTGCTGTATTCACAGTCCGTCTTTCCTTCTTTATCCAGTACAATGATACCATCCACCCAGAGCGTCTGCAGATTTTCTTTCAGAAATTCCTGACTCAGCTGACCACCGTTTTCTGTTTCCATGTCGATATTCGTACTCATCTGTCTGGCACTTTCAATCGCACGGAGGAGACTTTTGGATTCCGAAGATTCATTATAATGGGTGTAGCTTGAACACTGCACTTTGACATAGTTTACAATCTCCAACATTCTTTTCTCTGCTTCTGTTTTTTCTGCGTTGAAGAAATAGAACAGAAAGGCTATTGCCACACAGATTCCAATCAGACCACCGAGCAGCCGGATTCGTTTTTCTTTCTTCTTTCTCTTAATATCCAAGATCATCTACCTCCAGATACTTCTCAGGATTATCCAGGTATTTTTCAATGATTTTCAGGGATGTGCCATCCTGACGCATTTCTTCCAGCGTCTGGTCCATCTGCTCACAGATTCCTCTGTCATCATCTTTTGCGAAAGCAACACCTATCCCCGTAATCATCAGCGGTTCTTCTAGAATACGGAAGCTTGTGTTATAATCCTTCATATACTGGAAAATCGATTCCTCATGTGCGGCAACTGCATCTACATATCCTTTCCCCAGAAACGTATAAATCAACTCCCGGTGTGCAAGACTGATCAGATTTCCCAGCTTGGGGATTCTTTCATCTGTCCGGTTCAGAAAGATGCCTTCCGGTTTGGTTGTGGACTGGACAGCCAGGTTCTTTCCCTCCAGGTCACTCAGTTTATAGATATTGCTGTTCTCATTTACAGCAACCACCTGACGGCTTGCTATATATGGTCCCGCCCAGCGATAATCGTCAAGGCGTCCTTCCATGGAAAAACAACCCATGATACAGTCAATCTCTCCGCTCTCCACCAGTTCTTTTTTCTTCTCCCAGTTGATCTGTACAACCTCCACCTGATATCCCATTCTTTCGAAAGCTTCTGTAGCCAGTTCTACATCAATTCCTGTCGGGATTCCATCCTCATTCAGATAATTGTATGGTGGATAACTGTCACTCCCGAGCGTGATGATGGGTTTTTCCATTTCTTTTCTACTGTCACCTGTGTTTGTGCACCCTGCCAGGGTGACTGTTAAGATTCCCGCAAGCAGAATGCCTGCAATCACTCTTTTTCCTATCATTTTCCGTCTATCCTTAACTATTTTTTCGTTTTTTCATATCTGATTTCCTAATAAAATTATTATGGTTACATCTATGAAATATCATCATAAAAAAACACTGTCCTACAGACAGTGCACCTAATTTCATGCAACTGGCTGCCATTTTAAAGGCCCTGTAGCTTTGCGTCCCAGACTTTCATCTGGTTTGCCGATTATCATTTTTTAACTTTTAAACTTATGCCCAAAAAAAGAACAGCCGATATATACATTCGAACTGTTCTTCTACTTCCGAAGTCCACACAACATTGACATCACTGTTTCCTGCTCATTTGTACTAAGATCGTTCCATATCTTTAAAACGTCTTTCTGCAAAAGTCATTTTCGCTTATATCTTTTTTATAATATCATAGGATGTTACGTTTGTCACATAAAACTTTGAAGCGCAAATCATTTTGTAAACCATTCAAAGCAAAATATTAGGCAATACCATTCAGCAAACTCTTTGCCTGTTTTATGTTAAGCACCTCCGTCCCCCATCTCTACCTATAGAAAAAAGATCCAGGCACAACTTATACGTCATGTCTGGATCTTTCTGAAATGTCTATAAAGAAATTATTTTATTGAATATATCTTACTTTTTGATAACCGCTTTCTTAGACACACCCCTTGCTACCAGAAGTTTCTTATAGTAAGCAAGCTTTGATGCCGGTACTTTTACGGTCATCTTTGCGTATGTTCCTGTAAAGGCAGCAGCTCCTACCGTCTTTGTGGTCATGGCTGTGTTTCTCACCACAAGTGCCTTGAGGTTCTTACATCCGTAAAATGCCTTTGAACCTATGGTCTTTACATTCTTGCTTATAACAACCTTTGCAAGCTTTGTATTGCCCTTGAATGCTCCGCCTCCTATGGCAGTGACCTTGAATGTCTTTCCGCCAAGCTTTATCGCATCCGGCACTGTAACAGAAGTTGTCTTCTTGACAGCTGACACAAGAGTTACTGTTCCTCTTCCGCTTGTGGATGCATTTGTTATCTTGTATCTATAGTTTCCGTATGTGTATACCTTTCCAGCCTTTGTAACTATATTGAAGTATCTCACCACACTTCCACCATAGTTGCCAATTCCGGTTATGACGACCTTTGCCTTTCCGAAGTTCTTATTGGAATAGCATGTTATCTTGTAGTTCTTATTCAATGTGAGCTTGGTCTTGCCATACACCACCTTGGTATTTGGCTTTACAGCCTTGCCTGTATACAGAACCTTTGCTGACACAGCCACCTTTGCCTTTTTGATATCTCTCTTTGCAATGGCAAATGTCAATGTAACCGTGCCTTTGTATTTTCCTTTGCCCTTTACGACCGCTTTGGCTGTTCCGGCATTTATATTCGATGAATATGTAACTGTGTAATCTGTGCCAGATACAAGTGTGGTATTTCCGACACTAACCACTACTGCAGGAGTTATCTTCGCTCCCGTATATGTAGCCTTGTAGGATGCCTTCTGTGTCGCCTTATAAATTACCTTTGCGCTCTTAGATATGTCAACCGTTATCCATGTCCACACAGCCTTCAGTGTAATATCTCCATCCACGGCTCCATACAACGCATCGGCCACATATGTCTTACCTGCATTGTCGGTCCATGTCAGGCTGTACCCAGGCTTTGATGCTGAGTAAGCTACACCATCTTTTGTAGTTATATCGAGCTTTGAGATATCAAGTATTGAACCCTTGTTGAATGACGATACACAGATCTGATCATCATTCTCATCGACAAATGTCACCTTGACCATAACAATGCTCTCACCCGTGCTGTCTACAGGATCCTTTGAATACGTCGGATCTCCGCCTATAACGGCATCTCCGTCAACTATGATCTTTCCATCGTCTGATCTGACACCAAATGATCCACCTGTACTTGAACCTGATGCATCTGCTGTGATCTTTCCGCCTACAAGCTTTATAGAATTATCCGCTGATATAACCGACTCATCCTCGCCAAGAGCTGTGGATGTGGCATCAAGCAAGCCACCTGTCATCTCGACATCCTTCGCTGCAACGGCCTCCGACACTGCCTCTATCTTGTTGCTGCCACCGGATATCTTCACTGTGCCAGCTGATTCAACGCCCTTGCCCTCAGACTTTATCTTTATGCCTGATATCTCAACATCTCCGTCAGCCTTCACCGCCGGAGCATCCGGTGTTGATGAGACTATCACTGATGAATCGCCATTTCCATTTATCTTCACAACACCTGATCCCGCAGAATTCTCCATACATTTGATTCCATCTGAGACGATATTGTTTCCAAGCACACTGATCACGAATGTTCCAGAATTGCCTGGATCTACTGTGAGTTTCTTTAACACAGCACTGTCTATCGTGATACTGCCTGCTTTTCCGGTATCAACCGCCACATCTGCGCCATCGCCCGTCACAGTATAATCACCGCTCTGTGTAAATGAAACCAGTATATTTTTACCGGACTCAGACACTCTTACAGTTGGATTGCCATTGCCATCTACCAAAGCTCCAACATATTCACTGTCGCCAAGTCGTCCAACATCTATTGTGTATGGATCTGACACAAGTGTCACAATCTCAAGTGCCTTACTCATTGCACCGGCATTCAGATTTGAAGTTGCCTTCATTCGTCCATATACATAATACTTTGTAAATGCCTTGCGTCCTGCAAAATATGCGCCGTCCTGCCATGTGAGACTATCCGCATCATCGACAGGAACTGTAGATATTGCATATTCAACTCCTGTATTTGTACCTGATACATAGCTCTCAACTGTTACAGATAATGATGAAACTGCCTTTTTGGCAAGTGACACACTAGCTGTGTTCTCAGACTTTGCGACTTTCGCTTTAAGAAGTATATTCGCTGTTCCATTTGCTGTTGTGATCACAAGTGTATCGCTATAGCTTCCTGCAGCAAGGCCTGTCACAGGTCTCACCTCAACAGAGGTCTCCTGTCCGGCTGCTATCTGACCTGCAGGATATACTGTGATCTGGAAATTACTTCCGGTCTTGAGACTCGCCTTCACATCGCTCAGCTCAGTCTCGCCACAATTACTTAAGCCTATGCGTTCTGAAGAAACATCCCCGTATCCATAGACAAGAGCATTCCATGCCTTTCCAGAAGTTTCGCATGACAGTTTTCCCGGCTCAAGAACCTTGACTTTGCACACAGCCTTAACTCCTGAACCATCCTTTGCCTTTGCGGTGATGGTGGCCGTTCCAGCTGTAAGTGCCGTTATCTTGCCATTCTGAACTGATACCTTTGTCCTGTCAGAGCTTGTCCACACGAGTGAGCTGTCTGTCGCATCCGCTGGTGTGACTGTGGCTTTTATCTGTCCACTCTCACCTACCTTCATAGTAAGTGCCGTTTGGTCAAATGTGATTCCTTTGACTGGTATAACCTGAGTTTCCGTAGAAGACTCTGTAGTCTTTTCTGTTGATGAACCTGTTGTTGATCCTGTCGAACCCGTGCTGGATCCAGATGAAGGATTCTTTGTTGCCTTCTCTGTGGTAGTTGTCTTTGTTGTAGTCTCAGTGGTGACATTTCCACCTGATTCACCGCTTATCGTCCTAAGCTCTGACGACACCTCGCTCTTTGGAACTACCTTCTGTGCTGCCTTCTCCTCATCTGTTCCGCTGTTCTTTACATACAGATAAAGTCCAGCTGCTGCACCCACAAGGCTTGCATTATAGTCCAGTGCAACCTCGTTCTGGTTATAATCTTCTGAGCTATCTACATAGGATGTACTCGAACCCGCCGGACCGCCAACCAAAGCGCCGACTAGTACATGTGCCTGCTTTGTATATGCATTTCCAGTTACAGAACCCTGATATCCGCTTGAGGCTCTGTGATGAGGGTACTTTGATGAATACTTGTTGTAACCGACAACAAAACACTTTGAACCTGCATTGTTGCCAAGTATGTACTTCATCTGACCATTTGCCCATGATGAATAATCATTCTTTCCATATATAGTATCATACAGAAGACCTGTCATCTGATGAGCAGTGTTATATCTCGCCGATCCCCAGCTGTCTATCAGGCAGAAATTGTTATCTCCTGACTGTGTCTTGCTTGCTATAAGTCCTGACTGGTTCTCCACGAACACGCTCTTCTTGGATGAATTAGGACTGTAGAGCAGAGCCGCCTGAGCCACGTTATTCCAGCAAAGAGCCCAGTTAGGATTTGTTCTGCCACCATATACATTATTGTATTTTGTTGCATATGCTGATTTTCCTGTAGCCTTGTACAGAAGAGCCGCCGCAAGGGCATAGTCATCTTCCCATGAATCTGAGTTATAGAAACCTGATGCCGGACCCGAGCTGTTCTTCTTAGCCTTAGTATCCGCATATGTGAAAAGCTTCTCCGCATAGGAAAGCGCTTTCTTATCCTTGTAATTTATATAATATGCCGCAAGTGCCGCCGCTGTCTCTGAAACGATATCTGTACACGTATCCGAATCAGATGTGAATGTTGCCTGTCCACTTCTTGATGACTGCTTTTCCGGAGCTCCCCAGTATCCATGATCGACATTTCCATCACCGACCTGATAACAGAAAGCCTGAACCGAGCCATCACTTCCAAGGACTGTGCATTCCTCGAAATAATCAACGAATCTGTCCATGATCCTCTTATAGTGTGCCTCTGTAGCAGTATCCGCAAATGCCTCGGCAAACTCCATGTGCGCAAGTCCTAGAACTGTAGCCGAATATGCCTGTGGCAGACCAAACTTGGCATGATCTCCCGCATCATGGTATCCACCGCTGACATCCACAGTCTTTCCATTATATGTTGTTTTTGCATCCTCAGTATGGCAGTTTGATCTCCAAGAAAACTCACTCTTTGCAGATACATCACTTCCGCACATATTCGCATCATAAAGATACAGTGACTCCTGAAGAAGCTTTGCATAATTGTACTCAACATCTGTATTGATCTCGCCTGTGTTGTCCCCGGCTCCGCCAGATGATGATGAAAGTGAACCGATAAATGAGTCAAATGCACCTGACTGTGAGCTGTAGTACACCTTGACACCTGTTATAGACACACCATTTGCCGTGCCTGTGTAGCCAAGCTTTGAATAACTCACGCTCGATCCGGCATTTACTGCACCTGACTTCTTGGATGTGTTTGGATATATGTACAGCTTTCCATCACTGAATACACCCTTGAGGGCTGACCAGCTGCTGTAATCCTTAACTGCAGTTACCGAGCCACTCACATCAGCCACCACTATCCAGTCTGCTATGTATGAATTGCTCTTGTTATTTATCGTTATCTCTGTCTCGTAGTAGCCGTCTCCCTTGGCTGTTCCATCTCCATCAGCAAGACTTGCGGTTACGCTTGAGCTTGTGTTTCCAATTGAATCAAGGTCCGCACTGCCTGATCCGCTGTCTCCCGAACCGCCAGACTCCCCTGATGAACCTGAACCGCCTGAACTATTCTTTGTTCCGGCAAGAACCGCTGATACAATTCTGAACTTTATCGTACTGCCCGCCTGAAGGTTCGCCACCTGTATTCCAAATGCCACCTTCTCCGTGCTGGTTGTGCTGATAGATGCCAGATCAAGTACGGTCTCAAACTGTCCTGCCTTGGACAGATCTACCCATATTTCATTGTTCGACCAATCCGTGCCATACGATGCAAATGGCATAACTCCCGCATTCTGTCCACTTGCAGCGGTGAACGTATCAACCGCATATGTGATCTTAAGTGTCTTATACCCTGCATCCGCGATTGCTTTCATGGATGCCATATCTGAGGCGGGCGAAAACCTTATCTCCGCCTTTCCATGATCACTCCACTCATCCGTTGCTGCAGTCACCGTCTTCCAACCGGTGTCCGGTTTCAGATCCAGCGTTATGGTCTCCGCCTTAGCTGTGATCTCCGGCCATGTTATATTGCCGATGATCATGCATAAGGTGAGAACATATGCCAGGATCCTGCTCGCTGCTTTCTTTCTCATTTCCCTTTTCCTCCTTGTACTTCCTTTTCTACCAGAAAAAAATACCCTATTATTAAAAATATAGCACAGAAAACATCTTCATGCGACCCAATAATCCGTCATTATTTATCCGCATAATTACCAATGTTTTCTGTGCTATTTTACCAACACCTTGTTTCCAAGTATTCTCTTTGAATTCTCTATGTCATTTGTCATCTGGGCCTTGAGCTCATCCAGGCTTCCAAATTTCTTCTCGCCCCGGATCTTCTCTATAAGCTCCACCTTGATGATCTGTCCGTATATATCCCTGTCAAAGTCAAAGATATTAGTCTCTATAGTAATGTTTCCTTTGTCGTTCACTGTTGGGTTGTCACCTATGTTGGTGATTCCATTATAGACTCTGAACGGATCCACATGACACGCATGCTCTCCCTGAACTATTCTGATCCTTGAAGCATACACACCAGCCGGCGGGTACAGCTTGCGTTCCTCCGGCGGCATATTCGCCGTTGGTATTCCTATGGTTCTTCCAAGCTGCTTGCCGGACACCACCTCACCTGTCATACTGTACGGTCTGCCGAGCATCGGAATGACCGACCTCACATCTCCCTCAGAAATATTCTTCCTGATGACAGTTGAGCTGACCACCTCGTCATCCTGTTCCAGCTTGTCTATGACTATGACCTTATATCCATACTCGCCCGCATAATCCTTCAGGGTATCCACATCGCCCTTTCTGTCTCTGCCGAATCTGTAATCGCTTCCAACCACGACATATCCGGCCCGCATCATGTCCACCAGCACATCTCTGATGAACGCCTTCGGCTCTGTAGCCGCAAATGCATCGTCAAACGGATATTCAACCAGGACGTCAACTCCGGTATCCGATACCACCTGTGCCTTCTCGTCAGATGTGTATATGGTCTTCATATTGCTCACATCAAACACATGGTTCTCCCTCATGTCAAATGTGAACACGACACCCATATAGCCTTTTTTCTGCAGTTTGAGCACCTGTTCTATCAATAACATATGCCCCTGGTGTATGCCATCAAACTTTCCCAGTGCAACCGCCGTGCGCTCTGTGCTATTTAGTTGTATCTTCTTTGTATCCTTTATATGAATCATAACTGTCTGTCCTTAATTGCTCACCGGAAACATCTTAAATGGCACATACTGCCTCTTCTCATCACTGTATTCATACAGTGCCGCAAATCTTCCATTCTCATCGTACACCTTGACATATGTGTCCCTGTATATCTTATCCTCGGCAAATGCATCCGCACTGAGCTTATTTCCATTTGCAAGAAGCTTCTCACCCTTTGCTGATATATGGAGCTCTGGAATATCCGGCATAAGCTTGTCTGTTGTGAGCACATGCTGCATAAGCGTTCCATCATCCCTTGCCTTCTCCACCTCATCAAGTGTCAGACTTTCCTCTATAGTAAAGCCCTTCACCTCGGTTCTGATAAGCTTCTCCATCACCGCACCGCAGCCAAGCTTCTCTCCTATATCCCTGCACAGGCTTCTGATATATGTTCCCTTGGAACAGCTCACATCGAATGTCACCCTCGGAAGTTCTACCGACTGTATGGTGATACCATGTATCGTGACCGATCTCGGCTCTCTCTCTATAACCTGTCCGGCCCTCGCCAGCTCATAGAGCTTCTTACCATTTACTTTGATTGCCGAATACATAGGCGGGATCTGCATGTAATCGCCTACAAAGCTCATCACCGCAGCCCTGACTGTCTTCTCATCAGGATATACATCTGTCACGTCTGTCATGACTCCTGTCACGTCTTCGGTGTCGCTGGTCTTTCCGAGAAGCATGGTACATGTGTATGTCTTGTTCTTCTCAGTGAGCAGATCGCACATCTTCGTAGCACTTCCCAGACACACAAGAAGAACTCCCTCCGCCATGGGATCGAGAGTTCCGGTATGACCTATCTTTTTCTGTTTTAATATACCACGGAGCTTTGCCACCACATCAAATGATGTGAACCCCTGCTCCTTATATATATTGATAAATCCATCTATCATAACTATTTCAAATCCAATCCAAAGTCTTTTACATCAGTCCGCTGTATCAGTACCTGTTCCAGATCACATCTTTTCTGCAATTTATCAGCCAAGCTGTTTCTCTATATCCGCAACTATCTCCGCAACTATCTTTTCCGGATCACCTGACATATTGCATCCCGCAGCCTTCACATGGCCGCCACCGCCGTGGCTGCACGCAATCTCACTCACGTTCACGATATCATTTGCCCTGAGGGATATCTTGTAATTATCCTCACCAGCCTGATACATGAAGAAAGCAACCTCAGTACCTGATGTCAGTCTGAGCTGATCCACGATTCCATCCGTATCCATCTTGCTGGCACCAAATCTGTCAAAGTCCTCCTTTGTCAGAAGTGTATGGGTTATCTTTCCATCTGCAAACTGCTTCATGTTTAGAAGCGCATAGCCCAGAAGCTTATTCTGTGTGAGCGTCTTCTTGTAAAATGTCTCATCTATGACAAAGCTTGGTCTCGCTCCCTTCTCTATCAGGATTCCCGCTATGGTCATGGACTCTCTGGTGGTATTGCTGTGCTTAAACACTCCTGTGTCGTGGACTATACCGGTATACAGACACTCTGCGCACTGCTGGTTGATCTTTTTCTCATCCAGGAGCTTGAATATAGCCTCCGCAGCGGAGCATGCATCACTTTCCACATAGCACACATCACCAAAGCCTTTGTTAGACACATGGTGGTCTATGCAAAGAGTTCTCTTCGCAGTCTCATAATATCTGACAAATGGTGTGAATCTGTCCATATCTCCGCAGTCAAGCGACATAAACAGATCATAGGTCTCGTCATCTGCCTCATGCTTTACAGTAGATGCACCATTCAGGAACATGAATACATCCGGGAATTCCTGAAGATATACCTGAACCCTCTTGTCAGGGTAATTGCTTGTAATATAGTTATACATTCCAAGTGTTGAACCTATACAGTCACCATCAGGATTGATATGTCCTGTTATGGCTATGCTGTCTGCGTTCTCTATCTCCCTTATAAGATCGTTCATGATATACCTCCTTTTAAATTCTCATATTATATCCTACTCTTCAAACTCATCTTCACTCTCTGAGTTTTCATCTGTACTCTCGTCAGCATCGCCATGCTTTCCGAGAGCCTCATCTATCTTGTGGGACATACTGACACCATACTCTATGGACTGGTCCATGATAAATGTTATCTCCGGTGTATTGCGCAGATTTACAGAATGAGCAAGCTCTCTTCTGATATATCCCATTGCGCTGTTCAACCCTGCAAATGTGGAATCAACAGCATCCTGGTCACCCAGGACACTGATATATGCCTTACAGAACTTGAGATCAGGTGTGACAACCACATCAACGACCGAAGTCATAGGTGATATTCTTGGATCCTTGATCTCACGGCTGATGATCCTGCTGAGTTCTCTCTGAACCTCACCGTTGATCCTGTTATTCTTTACACTGTTTTTTCTCATATCTATTACTACTTTCTAGGCACCTCTACCATCTCGTATGCCTCTATCTGATCTTCCTCTGCAACGTCCTGGAAGTTCTCGAATACCATACCACACTCAAAGCCGGACTTAACTTCCTTGACATCATCCTTGAATCTCTTGAGTGAAGCAAGCTTTCCTTCAAATATAAGATTGCCCTCTCTGGTGATCCTTACGCTGCAGTTTCTGTTGATTGTTCCGTCGAGAACATATGAACCGGCAATGACACCGATACCAGAAGCCTTGTATGTCTGTCTGATCTCTGCGTGTCCGATGACCTTCTCCTCATATATAGGATCAAGCATACCCTTCATTGCTGAATCAATATCCTCTATTGCATTGTAGATGACTCTGTACAGGCGAACATCTACGCCCTCGCTGTCAGCCATATCCTTTGCTCTCGCATCCGGTCTGATGTTGAAACCGATTACGATGGCATTTGATGCTGATGCAAGGATTATATCTGACTCGTTGATAGCACCTACACCTGCATGTATGCACTTGATAACGACCTCGTCATTTGAGAGCTTTAAAAGGCTCTGCTTAACGGCCTCAACCGAACCCTGTACATCTGCCTTGATGATGATCTTGAGCTCCTTGAGGTTGCCGGCCTGGATCTGGCTGTACAGATCGTCAAGCGACATTCTCTGCTTTGTATCTGCAAGAAGCTTCTCCTTACCCTGTGAGATGTATGTCTCTGATATGGTTCTGGCTTCCTTCTCATTGTCAACTGCCATGAATATCTCACCTGCGTCAGGAACTGTGTTGAGACCCTGGATCTGTACAGGTGTTGATGGAAGAGCCTCTGTAACTCTCTCACCTCTTGAGTTGGTCATGGCACGTACCTTACCATGTGACGCTCCTACAGCGATGTAATCTCCAACGTGGAGTGTTCCCTTCTGTACAAGCATTGTTGCAACAGGTCCACGTCCCTTGTCAAGCTCAGCCTCGATGACGATACCTCTTGCCTTTCTGTTAGGATTTGCCTTAAGTTCAAGCACATCCGCTGTGAGGAGGATCATCTCAAGGAGATTGTCAATACCTTCCTTAGTATGTGCAGATACAGGGCAGAATATTGTTGAACCACCCCAATCCTCTGGGATAAGCTCATACTCTGTAAGCTCCTGCTTAACTCTCTCTATATTGGCACTTTCCTTATCGATCTTGTTGATCGCTACTATGATCTCGATTCCGGCAGCCTTTGCATGGTTGATAGCCTCGATAGTCTGTGGCATTACTCCATCATCGGCAGCTACAACAAGGATAGCGATATCTGTACTCTGTGCACCACGCATACGCATTGCTGTGAACGCCTCATGTCCAGGAGTATCAAGGAATGTGATGGTCTGGCCATTTACATCGACAACAGATGCACCGATCGCCTGTGTGATTCCACCAGCCTCGCCCGATGTAACCTTTGTCTGTCTGATCGCATCAAGGAGTGATGTCTTACCGTGATCAACGTGTCCCATAACGCAGACTACTGGAGGTCTTGGAACCATGTCCTTCTCGTCCTCTTCGTCCTCCTTCAGGAGTTCCTCGATCACATCTACCTTCTCCTCCTCCTCAGCTATACAGTTGTACTCAAGTGCGATCTCTGAAGCCTCGTCAAATGGAAGCTCTGAGTTCACATTGACCATCTTACCTGCGAGGAACAGCTTCTTGATAAGTGCTGTTACAGGAGTCTTTACCGCATCAGCCAGCTCCTTGAGTGTTACAACCTCAGGAAGTGTGATGGTTCTGATTGCATCCGGATCCTCCTGTGGTGCCTGCTGCTTCTTCTGTGGCTTGTTCTTCACATTCTTCGCAAGTCTGCTGATATCAGCCTCGACCTCCTCAGGTGATCTTCTGTTGCCCTTACGTGGCTTGTTCTTATCTCTGTTGTAGTTATCTCTGTTCTGGCTCTTTAAATCCTTACCCGGCATCTCCTTCGCATCGAAGTCCTTGCGGTCTCTCTTGAATGGTGCTCTCTTCTGAGCTGGGCTGTCATCCTCGTCATCCTTGCCAAATGGCATATTGATACGGTTGCTGAAACGGTTGCCACCATCTCTGTTAAAGCCTCTTCCGCCCTGGTTTCTATCTCCATTGCCGAAGCGTCCGCCACCCTGGTTTCTGTCTCCGTCTCTGTTAAACCTTGGTCTGTCACCCTGGCCGTCCCTGTTAAATCTTGGTCTGTCACCCTGGTTTCTATCACCATCTCTGTTAAACCTTGGTCTGTCATTCTGGCCGTCTCTGCCTCCTCTTGGTCTGTCACCCTGGTTTCTGTCGCCATCTCTGTTAAACCTTGGTCTGTCGCCCTGACCGTCTCTGCCTACTCTTGGTCTGTCACTCTGATTTCTGTCGCCCTGGCCATCTCTGCCGAATCTTGGTCTGTCACCCTGATTTCTGTCGCCCTGGTTCCTGTCGTTGCTGAATCTGGCTCTGTCTGAACCGCCCTGTCTGTCGTTGTTAAATCTGACTCTGTTACCGTTGTTATTCATCTTGCCGCCGTTTCTGTCCTCCCTGGCAAATCTTACATGATTGCCAGAACCCTGTCTGGCTGCTGAATTGTCATCCCTTGAAGGATTCTGCTTCTGCGCGTCCGCCTTTGGCGCTGCAGCAGGCTTTGCTGTCTCAGGCTTTGGCTGCTCTGTCTTAGGCGCTGCCTTTGGAGCCTCCTGCTTTGGTGCTGCAGGCTTTGGGGTCTCAGCCTTTGGAGCCTCGGCCTTTGGCGCAGTCTTTGCTCCAAACTTAGCCTTAATTATTCCAACCATCGAATCGTCCAGATTGGACATATGACTCTTGATCTCTATTCCCTTTGCGCCAAGGGTATCTATGATATCTTTATTTGAAATGTTTAACTGTTTTGATAATTCGTGTACTCTGATTTTAGCCAAATGTTACACCTCCATGTTTTCATTTACATTCATGTACTTTATGATCTGATTCCCGAATCCCTCGTCAAGTATCGCAATGGATGTTCTCATCTCATTGCCACTGTACTTGCCAAGCTCATCCTTTGTCCCGTACTCATAATAAGGAATCCCATAATAATTACATTTCTGGTCGAAAAGTTTCTTCGTATTGTCAGAAGCGTCCTTCGCCACAATGACCACGTACGCGCTCTGATTCTTAACTGCTTTCTCTACTGAGAAATTGCCACTGCACAGCCTTCTGGCTCTGGCACACAGAGAAATTAACGAGTAGATCTTGTTATTCTTCAATGTCACGCAGCTCCTTGTCTAATTGTTCATACACCTCAGCAGGTATGCTGACCTTGAAAGCCTTCTCAAGTGCTTTGCTTCCAACCGCCTTCTTAAGGCACTCGGATCTCTTGCATATATAAGCGCCTCTTCCGTTGAGCTTGCCGGTTGCATCAACTGCGAACTGCCCGTCATTGCTTCGGACTATCCTTATCAGCTCACTCTTCGGCATCATCTCACGGCATCCAAGGCATTGCCTCAGAGGTACCTTCTTTGCCATCTCATCACTCCCTATTCTCTATCATGTGCCACTACATCAATGCAAATGATTACTCTTCGTCGTTTGTGTCTACTGTTTCATCTATGTCAAATGAAGCAGCATCGGCATCTTTATCTTCGCTTACTTCATCATAATATTCATCGTCGTTATAAGAATCAAAGTTCTCATCGTACTCATCCTCTGGCTGCTCATCAAAGTAACCCATCTCCTCAGCCTTTGAATGGCTCTTGATATCGATCTTGTATCCTGTCAGCTTTGCTGCAAGGCGGGCATTCTGACCCTTCTTACCGATTGCAAGTGAAAGCTGTGTATCAGGTACTACGACAAATGCTGTCTTCTCATCAAGATCAACGGATACGTCCTCAACATCTGAAGGACTGAGCGCATTGTAAATAAACTCAGCAGGGTTCTCACTCCAAGGAATGATGTCGATCTTTTCACCGTTCAGATCTGCAACGACAGCATTTACTCTGTCACCATTGATTCCTACGCATGCTCCAACTGCATCGACGTTCTCATCGTTTGACCATACTGCGATCTTAGATCTTGATCCTGCCTCTCTGCAGAAGCTCTTGATCTCAACTGTTCCGTCTGCGATCTCTGTTACTTCCTTCTCAAAAAGTCTCTTGACGAGCTCTGGATGAGTTCTTGATACAGTGATCCTTGGTCCTCTGTTTGTCTTCTTGACCTCTGTGATATAAAGCTTTATTCTGTCGCCTCTCTCGTAGCTCTCTCCCTCGATCATCTCTGATGGCTTTAAGAGTGCCTCTGTCTTGTCATCAAGGCTCACATTCACGCTGTCTCCAACCTGTCTCTGAACGATTCCTGTTACGATATCCTTCTCCTTCATATGGAAGTGATCGTATATAGCTGCTCTCTCGTTCTCGTTGATCGCCTGAACGATGACATTTCTCGCACGCTGGGCTGCGATTCTTCCAAAGTTCTTAGTTGTGATCTCTATATTTACTGTATCACCTATCTCGTACTTGCTGCTTATCATCTTGGCCTGCTCCAGTGTTATCTGGCATGCAGGATTCTCAACTTCCTCAACAACCTCTTTGGCTGCATATACATGGCACTCACCAGTCTCTCTGTCCAGTGAAACTGTAATGTTCTCGTCTGTATTGAAATCCTTCTTGCAGGCTGTCTTGAGTGATCTCTCTATAGCCTCAAGCAGAACATCCTTGCTAATGTTTCTCTCCTTCTCAAGCTGATTCAATGCTTCAATGATCTCTGACACCTTTTTATCCTCCTAATATATAAATGCTAATCGTATCATGGAAATATCTTTTCTCGTTATTGTTATCTCTGTCTCATCCTCAAGCTCAATGGTAACTGTATTCTCATCATATGCCTTGAGCACACCCTCGAATTCCTTTGCACCATTCACCTTGGCAAATGTCTTGATCTCCACGACCTTACCTATGCTTCTCTTGAAATCCTTCTCTTTCTTCAGTGGTCTCGTAAGCCCCGGTGAGCTGACCTCCAGTATATAGGCATCTCCTATATAATCATCCTGGTCAAGCAGGTCTCCAAGTGCTCTGTTCACTATCTCGCAATCACCGATCGTGATGCCACCTTCCTTGTCCGCATACACTCTGAGGTAATAATCACTGCCTTCCTTGACGTACTCCACATCAACAAGCTCCAGATTGTTCGCCTCAATGATCGGCATCACAAGTGCCTCCGTCTTTGCTTCAATATCCGCTCTCTTCGTAAATACGACCACCTTTCTGTAAAATATTATCCCCACAACAATTGAGAGTGGGCCAAGGCCCACTCTCATGCTGCAATCTATAACAATCTCATTTATTGTATCATAATTATCAAATAATTCAAGTACAAATATTAACAAATATTTATGCGTTTCTTCTGGCTGCGTCCTCACGGTAATATTTGTCAAGCACCTTGTTCGCCTTCTTGTCGTCAAGAACGCATTTGTTGGACAGTGCAACCTTGACGAGTTCATCCAGTGCTTCCTCCCTAAGTGCCGTGCTCTTGATGTTGACATTTGCAAGCTCTGTGTACGCTCCCATCTTTCTTGTGAGCGCCTCGTACTCCTCTGGAAGCATCCTGTCTATCATATTCCTGATCTGCTTGGATACCGCCTGGCTGTTGCCACCTGTTGTGACTCCCACCACAAGATCTCCGCGGACGATAACGCCTGGAAACAGGAAGCTGCTGAGCTCCTTGTTATCAGCCACATTTACCATGATGCCCCTGTCATTACAATATGTACCTATCTTGGCATTGATCTCCGGGCGCCTGGTTGCCGCCACAACAATGTCTGCATTCTGCAGTATGTCAAGTGCCACGTTGCTCTCATGTACATTTATTCCCTTTATCGCTTTTATATCATCGCACACCTTCGGCGCAATGACCGCTATCTTCGCTCCGAAATACAGCAGCGAATTGATCTTTCTAAGTGCTGCCTTACCTCCACCTACAACTATTACTTTCTTGCCCTCAAGATCGATGTACATTGGAAAGTATGCCATATCTTATCTCCTCCGAATATTCTATAAATCTAGTCATATACTTACTGTGAAAGCTGCTTAAAAAACTTTCACAGCAAATTATAAATGAGGAATTAAGAAATGGCAATTACAAATAACGTTGGTTCACTAAAAATTCAGATAACGAACAATAATTTCTTTCCCGTCGAGGGTGCTTCCGTATACATAAGCCCTACGGGAATGCCCGATTCCACCTCAGAGGAATTTGTCACCGATAAAAATGGTATCGTCATCGATGAAGAGCTTCCCGCCCCCGATGTCGCCTACAGTCTGGAGCCTGGCGAAAACCAGCCATACTCGGAATACAACGTGCTTGTGAACGCTCCCGGATACAACGAGCGCTTCATCTCCGGGGTTCAGATATTCTCCGGTGAGAACGGGATCCAGAACATAGAGCTGACACCATCCGATGGAAGCGATACGAACCCTACCGTTCTCGACGCCCACACCCTCTGGAAGCAGTATCCACCCAAGATCGCCGAGGACATGATAAAGCCGGTGAATCCATCAGGCGGCATAGTGTTGAGCCGCGTCGTTGTACCTGAGACCATAGTTGTCCATGACGGCGCCCCGGCGGACTCCACCGCCAGGGACTACTATGTTCCATATAAGGATTACATAAAGAATGTTGCCTGCAACGAGATATATTCCACCTGGCCTGATGCAGCCATCCGTGCAAATGTACTGGCGATACAGTCATTTACCCTTAATAGGGTCTATACCGAGTGGTACAGGGGAAAAGGATACGACTTTACTATCACGAGCAATACCGCGTTCGACCAAAAGTGGGTCTACAATGCAACCATATTTGAAAATGTCTCCCAGATCGTCGATGAGATGTTCGCCAACTATCTCTCAAAGCCCAACGTTACACAGCCACTATTCACCCAATACTGCGATGGCAAACGTGTATCCTGTCCGGGCTGGATGACCCAGTGGGGGTCAAAATCCCTGGCAGACGACGGTCTCACCGCCATCCAGATTCTCAGATACTATTACGGAGATACAATATACATCAACACCTCGGAGACCATATCCGGTATACCTTCATCATATCCGGGCTACGAGCTGACCATCGGCTCAAGCGGCGACAAGGTCTCCCAGCTCCAGAGGCAGCTCGCCAGGATCGCACTCAACTATCCCGCCATCGGTACCGTAACCGTCGACGGCATATATGGTCAGGAAACCGCTGATGCTGTGAGAAAGTTCCAGCAGATATTCAATCTTCCGGTTACCGGAGTCACCGACTATAAAACGTGGTATAAAATTTCACAGATATATGTGGGAGTTACGAAGATTGCGGAGAATGTGTAGCACCGCTTCACACACTATGGCATGAAAACACAAAAAAACTGAAATCATAATGATTTCAGCTTTTAGCAGTTCGTAGGGGAATCGAACCCCTGTTTTCGCCGTGAGAGGGCGACGTCTTAGCCGCTTGACCAACGAACCATAGGTCTTGTTATCTAATTATTGAATCTTTCGATTCTTAGCAGTTCGTAGGGGAATCGAACCCCTGTTTTCGCCGTGAGAGGGCGACGTCTTAGCCGCTTGACCAACGAACCATAAGTGCTTGTATCCTGCCGCTTCGCTTGCGACCTGTTTAATATAACAGAAACGAAAGCAGAATGCAAGCACTTTTTTTATAAAATTGCAAACTTTTTTCAGATTATTGACTTAATTTGTTCCGCCAGCCTACATAAAGTCAAACAGCGAAAGCTGATTTGTCTCCGGCATTCCGTCCAGGATGCCCAGCTCACTCATCTTCTCGATGGTTCCCTTGCCGATCTTTGCACGCTCATTGATCTCCTCCTTGGAGAGGAACGGCCCCTTCTGGGCGGCATCGTAGAGCTGCTGTGCAGCCTTCTCTCCCATTCCTTCTATGGATGCGAAGGATGGCATAATCTTGCCGTCTATTATCTGGAACCGGTCAGCCTTTGCCTTATATATATCTATTGGAACAAAGTCGTAGCCTCTTGCGTACATCTCGAGAACTATCTTCAGATCCTTGAGCTTGCCCTCGTCCTTGGCTGATCTCTTGTTCTTGTCCACCTTGCTTATCTCATTGATATGGAAGAGAACTCTCTCCTTGCCAAAGCACATCATCTCATAGCTGAAGTCATCAGCTCTGATACTGAAGAATGCTGTATAGTATTCAAGCGGATAATTGACCTTGAACCAGGCAATTCTCCACGCCATCATGACATAGGCCGCCGCATGGGCCTTCGGGAACATGTACTTGATCTTCTGACATGACCATACGTACCAGTCCGGTACTCCGTGGGCAGCCATCTCCGCCTTCCAGTCATCCCATTTGTCACATTTGCCCTTGGCAACTATTCCCTTACGAACCTTCTCCATGATGTTGAAGGCAAGTCCGGCATCAAGTCCCATGTGTATCAGATAAACCATAATATCGTCACGACAACAAATGGCTGTCGATATGGTACACTTGCCCGACTTGATGAGCTCCTGCGCGTTGCCCAGCCATACATCGGTTCCATGCGCCAGACCCGCTATTCGCACAAGATCTGAGAAACATGTCGGCTTGGCATCTATAAGCATCTGCATAGCAAAGTCCGTTCCGAACTCCGGCACCCCCAGGCTTCCAAGAGGTATCCCATTGATATCCTCCGGTGTGATCCCCAGCGACTTTGTGCTGTGAAACAATTCCATGACATCCTTGTCGTCAAGTCTTATCTTCGTGGCATCAAGTCCCGTCAGATCCTCAAGTCGCCTGATCATGGTCGGATCATCGTGTCCAAGAATATCGAGCTTCAGCAGGTTATGATCGATTGAATGGTACTCAAAATGTGACGTTATGATATCCGATGTCACATCATTTGCCGGGTGCTGTATAGGTGTAAATGAATATATCTCCTCATGTCTCGGAAGAACTATCATACCACCCGGATGCTGACCCGTGGTTCTTCTGACACCGGTACATCCCAGAGCCAGACGCTCCATCTCGCATCTTCTCTTTGTGACCGTTGCATTCTCCTCAGCGTACTTCTTCGCGGCCTTCTCATCCATTCCGGACGCCTTGGCCTCCGCCATGAGATCCTCCTTGGAGTGATCCTTGAAGTAATTATACACATATCCAAATGCTGTCTTTTCCGCAACACCACCTACGGTTCCCGCCTTGAATGCCTTGCCCTTGCCGAAGAGTACCTCGGTGTATGCATGTGCCTTCGACTGATACTCACCCGAGAAGTTCAAATCGATATCAGGCTCCTTGTCTCCGTTGAATCCAAGGAATGTCTCGAATGGTATATCGTGTCCTTCCTTTATAAGCGGTGTTCCACAATTCGGACAGTCTCTGTCCGGCATATCACATCCGCTCATTCCCGAATACGACTTTACAAGCTCTGAATCAAAATCCACAAAGTGGCATTTCGGACAGATATAGTGAGCCGACAGCGGATTTACCTCCGTGATACCGGCCATTGTTGCGACAAATGAAGATCCAACCGAACCTCGGGAACCAACCAGATATCCGTGGTCATTGGAATCCCACACAAGCTTCTGTGCGATGATGTACATAACCGCAAATCCATTTGAAATGATGGAGTGCAGCTCCCTGTCCAGTCTCTCCTGAACCTGAGGTGGCAGGTCTGGGCCATATATCTCATGTGCCTTGGTATAACATATATCCGTAAGTGTCTGATCCGAATTCTCGATGATAGGAGGCGCCTTGTCCGGTCTGACCGGCTCTATCCTCTCTATCATGTCCGCTATCATATTCGTGTTTGTGATGACGACCTCCTTGGCCTTGTCACTTCCAAGATACTGGAACTCTGCCAGCATCTCCTCCGTGGTACGGAAATACAGCGGTGGCTGCATATCAGCATCGTCAAAACCCTTGCTCTTCATGATGATCGCCCTGTATATATAATCCTCAGGATCAAGGAAATGCACATCACAGGTTGCGACCACTGGCTTGTTAAACATCTCTCCGAGCTCCACGATCCTCTTGTTGTATCCGATCAGATCGTCCATGGTCTTTGGATTCCTTGTATCCCTCGTCATGAATTCATTGTTGCCAAGCGGCTGTATCTCAAGGTAGTCAAACCAGTTGACCAGTCTCACTATCTCCTCATCCGACGCATCATCAACTATGGCACGGAACAGCTCTCCCGCCTCACAGGCAGAGCCTATTATCAGACCCTCTCTGTATTTGTTGATGAGACTCATCGGCATACGCGGCCTTCGCGCAAAATATGTCAGATGAGACTCAGATATGAGCCTGTACAGATTAACTCTTCCTATCTCGTTCTTTGCCAGGATAATTCCGTGATATGTCTTATCCTTTTTGATCGCATCAGGTGAGGTGCTTCCAAGGACATTTAGATCATCCATGGTCTTAACATCTCTCTCCTTCAGCATGTCGAGCAGCTTGAAGAATACTTTCGCCGTGGCCTCCGCATCGTCTATGGCTCTGTGGTGATGCGCATTCACGACCTTGAGTTCCTTACACACTCTGTCCAGAGTGAATTTTCCAAGCTCCGGCAGCAGTATATGGCTGAGCGTCATGGTATCCAGAACCGTGTTGTCGAACTTAAGTCCAAGCTCCTCCGCATTCATTCTCACAAATCCCGTATCAAATGACGCATTGTGGGCAACCACGATATCGTCACCGCAGAACTCCACAAATCTCGGAACGATCACATCGAACATCGGCGCATCCTTTACCATATCATCATTGATGGATGTGAGCTGTTCTATCTGGTATGGGATAGGCACACCCGGATTTATAAACTCCGAGAATGTATCTACGACCTCTCCGTCCTTCACCTTGACCGCACCGATCTCTATGATCTTGTTGTGCTTCTTGGAAAGTCCCGTTGTCTCTATATCAAATACCACGTATTCCGAATCAAGGCTCTGATTCCTTGAGTTCTTGACCAGATCCTTCAGGTCATCGACAAAGTAACCCTCGACACCATATATGATCTTGAAATCTTTTCTGAGTCCCTTTGTATGGTTTGCTATAGGGAAAGCCTGAACAACACCGTGATCCGTGATCGCTATGGCAGGGTGTCCCCAGTCGCTGGCACGCTTCACGATGGTCTCTATATCGACCACACTGTCCATCTCGCTCATCTTGGTATGCATGTGAAGCTCGACACGCTTCTCAGGATATGTATCCATACGAGGTACACGGAAGTCCTGAATGTGCTTCATACCGAGCACTCGGCATATCATAACCTCCTTGGCATACGAGTCGAACTCGGCAAGGCCCTTCATCCTATAGAACTTACCCTTCTGTATCTCCTCGCGGTAGACCTCCATATCCTCAGGACTGCAGAACATCTTGAAGCCTATGGTGTCTGTGAAATCTGTTATATATCCCGTCAGTATGATCTTGCCATTTCGGAGCTCTCTCTCCTCAGTGCTCATGATCTGTCCGTGGATGACGACCTCTCCGATACCATCGTTGATGCTGGATATCTCAAGCAGCTTGCCCTCCACATCTCTTCCTATGAACACCTCTGGATCATCTGAATATCTTCGCCTTCTTCCGAACTTCTCCTTTTCACCGCCATTTTTCTGGCCTGAATCGCCGCCGGAGGATGCAGGAGCAGCCTTATTCTCATCAGGCTTGTGTCCCTCGCTCTTCTTATTCTTATCTTCCTTCTTCGACACTCCGAGCTTATCCTTGTCCACGGCCTTTCCGTCCACGATGATGTCGCCATGATCCCTGAGGTTGTTCAATATGGCATCTATCTTCTGCTGCTCAACAAGTGCACTGGCTCTCCTCAACTTCTCCTTGTCCGCCTCACTGTACTCAAATGCAACATTGACATTCAGGTCAAATCTCTCCTGGAACATCTCCTCCATATACGCCTTTATTTTCTCAGCGTGTATATGCGCTATCTTACTGTCCTCTATAGCTATGGTTATCGCGTCTCCGTCACAGTACAGTTCTCCTATCGATCTGGATATAAGCCTGTAGCCCACATTGCTGAATGATCTTATATCGTAGAGTATGCTGTCCTGATATGCTTTGACTATTGCTTCGAGATTGTACTGTGTAGAAAGTGTATAGTGCTCCCGTATCTGGACCGTATACCTTTTATTGCCAAATACAAACTTACGGATACACTCCTCCGCCTTTTCTATATTAGGTCTGCTTATTATATGTCTCGATCTTATGTCAACCTGCAGGATATTTTTACTGTCATATATCGTGACTTTTGTCACATACACCTCGGTGAACAGACCTGCAAGCTCCTTAGTCATCTCCACTCCGGGGAACACCGTCATGAAGAGCTCCGCCTGCTCATTTCCGGCATCTGAAACCGCCGTTGCAGAGCCATCATTACTCTCATTTCCACTCACTGAGCCTTCCGGTGTATCAGCATCAGCCTCGCACCCCTCGACCATATCGCCACCAGTGCCATCACTGACCACGTCTTCGTCCTCGGCATCTTCCTCCATATCATCTGCGATATGCCAGTCCGAGTCGTGAACATCCGCCTGGGTGTACGATGCGCTCTCCTGCTGCATATCAGCATACATCTGGCTCTCATACATCTCCTGTTCAGCCATCTGGGCTTCATAATCCATCTGAGTCTGCATCTCATCGGCATACATCTGATCTATATTCTCTTGTTCCAAAATACGATCTTCGTTGTTCAATCCTATTCACTCCAATTATCTAACTCGCGCTTCAACGCTGGTATAAATTCATCCTCACTGAGTCTGCCAACTATCTCACCCTTCTTGATGAGCAGTCCGCAGCCCTTGCCTCCTGCAATTCCAAGGTCGGCTTCCTTAGCCTCTCCCGGGCCGTTCACCACACAACCCATAACTGCGACTTTAATATTGAGATGGTCATAGTCTGACACAAGCTTTTCCACCTTGTTTGCAAGTCCGATAAGGTCGATCTCAGTACGTCCACAGGTCGGACATGACACAAGCTCTACTCCGCCCTTTCTGAGTCCAAGAGCCTTGAGAATAAGCTTTGCTGACAGGATCTCATCCACCGGATCTCCTGTCAGGGACACTCTTATCGTATCGCCTATTCCCTCATGGAGTATGATTCCAAGTCCCACCGATGATTTGATATTTCCTCTTGTGACGGTTCCTGACTCCGTGATTCCCACATGCAGAGGGTAATCTGTCTTGTCCGCGATGAGCTCATGGGCTCTCACGCACATCATAACATCAGACGACTTGATGCTTATGACTATGTTGTGATAGTCAAGCTCCTCGATCATGCGCACCTTGTCAAGAGCGCTCTCAACTATTCCCTCTGCGGTCACTCCGCCGTACTTCTCCACGAGATTCTTCTCCAGAGAACCACTGTTTACACCGACCCTTATAGGAATATTTCTCTTTCTGGCAGCCTCGACTACCTTTGCCAGCTTCTCCTGTCCTCCGATATTTCCCGGATTTATCCTGATTTTGTCCACACCATTTTCTATGGCCTTTATGGCAAGCCTATAGTCAAAATGTATGTCGCCCACAAGCGGAATGTGGATCTGTTTCTTTATAGCCGGGATTGCATCTGCTGCAGCCTCATCGTTTATCGTACATCTGATTATGTCACATCCGGCCTTCTCAAGCTGGAGTATCTGTGCAACCGTAGCCTCCACATCGCTCGTCTTTGTGTTGGTCATGGACTGTATAAGTATCGGATTGCCTCCGCCTATAACCCTGTCACCTATGTGGATCTCTCTTGTCTTCATATATACTCACAGCGCCAGTACATAAGCACTGGCGCCTTTCCTCCTTCTTTAATTGTCTTTAACTGAAAAATACATTCTTTATATCATTGAACAATATTACGACCATGAGGATCATGACCAGCACAAATCCCACAAATGTGACTATGTTTTCCTTGTCCTTCGGAACCTTCCGCCTGGTTATAAGCTCGATCAGCAGGAACAGGAAACGTCCTCCGTCAAGTCCCGGTATCGGAAGCATATTCATGATTCCAAGGTTGGCCGAGAGAAGCACTATATAGTTCATCCAGTTGAGGAGAACCGTAAGGACATCGACCTTTGCAGCCTCATTGAACGTATCGTTCATGGACTTTGCCACACCCACAGGGCCGGACACCTCATCTGAGCTGACCTGTCTGGTGACTATGAGCTTAAGGCTCAGGAACGTGGCCTTGACCCAGTATCTGACCTCATAGGCAGAATACTTCATCAGCTCGCCAAAATTCTGTGGCAAGACATAACCGCAGCTTACGATTCCCACCTTATAACCTGCACTTGTCTCCACCGGATATACAGTCGTATCGTACACCGTGCCATCCTTCTTCTGCATCTTGAGGTCTATAGGAGAACCGTCCCCGTATATCTCAAGATATATCTGAAGCTCCCTGAAGTTCTTGATCTTGCTTCCGCCGATCTCAAGGACGGTATCTCCATCCTCTATCCCGGCCTGCTCCGCAGGATAAACTCCATTGAACTCCTTGACAACATCCGCATACTCGCTTTCCTTCGCCATCCCGCTGTCGTACACCCTGCCGATAGTCGCAGGATCTGTACCACAGAAGTGGATTATGACCGCTGAAAAGATAAATGCTATAACTATGTTCATGAACGGACCGGCAAGGACCTCCGCCATACGCACCCATATGGACTTCTTCTCAAATGCGTTCTCGTCATCCTCATGACCTTCCTCGCCTTCGCTTAGCAACATACAATAACCGCCCAGAGGTATGAGTCTCAGTGAATACTGTGTATCCTTCTTGGTAAACGAGAAGAGCTTTGGGCCAAGTCCCATGGAAAACTCAATTACCGATATATGATTGATCTTTGCGACAATAAAATGTCCAAGCTCATGAAAAAATATTATCACACCAAATACTAGAATTATGAGAATTATGTTCAATCTACCACCTGCTTTCTACAAAATCATATACCCAGCGCTCAGTGTCAAGTATCTGTGACACGTCAGGGTTTTCTATAACTGTATGACTCGCCATACACTCCTCTATTATCCTGTATATATCGAGGAAGCGTATCTTCCTGTCAAGGAATTTTGCCACTGCGCACTCATTTGCCGCATTGAATACAGTCGGCATTGAACCGCCATCTGCTATGGCAGAATACGCATACTTTAATCCCTTAAATGTATCCATGTCCGGCTTCTCAAGAAGAATCGAGTTCATAGTCCAGAAGTCCAGTCTGTCACCGGCCATGTATCTTCTCTCCGGATAACACAAAGCGTACTGTATCGGAAGCTTCATGTCCGGAGTTCCAAGCTGTGCTATGACTGCGCCATCCCTGTACTCAACCATCGAGTGGATTATGCTCTGTGGCTGGACTACCACCTGGATATTCTCCGGCTTCACATCAAAGAGCCACTTTGCCTCTATAACCTCAAGTCCCTTGTTGACCATGGTTGCTGAATCTATTGTTATCTTTCTTCCCATACTCCAGTTTGGATGCTTGAGCGCATCCTCCACCTGAACATTCTCAAGAAATGCGGTATCCTTTCCCCTGAAAGGCCCACCTGACGCTGTGAGCAATATCTTCTCCACATCGCCGTGCACATTTCCCTGAAGGGACTGGAATATAGCGGAATGTTCGCTGTCAACAGGCAGTATCGCTACATTCTTCTCCGCCGCCAGCGGCATGATGATATGTCCCGCTGTCACCAGAGTCTCTTTATTGGCAAGTGCTATGTCCTTTCCCGCATTTATGGCTGCTATAGTCGGTCTTATTCCGATCATGCCAACTATTGCCGTGACAAGGATGTCTGATGATGAAAGCTCTGCTATCTCTATCAATCCGTCCATGCCCGCAACAACTCTTATGTCAGTGTCCGCAAGGCACTCTCTGAGTCTCGCAGCATTCTCTTCGCTCCATATTCCCACAACCTCAGGCGAAAACTCCCTCGCCTGTTTTTCCAGGAGCTCTATATTACTTCCGGCGGCAAGCGCCACTATATTCAGATCTTCCTGAACCCTAACTATCTCAAGGGTCTGTGTTCCAATTGAACCTGTAGAGCCAATTATCGCTACATTCTTCATGTTATCCTCCTGTATCCGGATTTACCGGATCATCTATCCGAATATAATAGGCAGTATCCAGTGAACCCACTGGGCACTGCCCATCATGTATCCTACAGCAGATATACAAGCAGATAATAAATTATCGGTGCTGTAAATATTATGCTGTCAAATCTGTCCAATATTCCTCCGTGACCCGGAATCAGCTTTCCGTAGTCCTTGATGTCGTTATTTCTCTTTATCGCAGATGCTGCCAGATCTCCAATAACCGCCGGAAGTGCACCGACAGCGCCGACAACTGCAAAAAGTAATGGCGCATAGTTCATGGTGTCTACATACTTATCAAACAGTATGCCAAACACTGCTCCGAATACACCTGCTCCAACGATACCGCCGATAAGACCCTCTATGCTCTTCTTAGGGCTGAGCACAGGTGCCATCTTGTGCTTTCCGAAGGCTCTTCCCACGAAGTAAGCACATGTATCATTTATCCATGAGCTGACAAATATCAACAGGACAAGTACCAGTCCATGCTCCATGTTTCTTATGAGATATACAAATGACAGCATGACACTTACATAGAAGAAATCCATAAATGCCGCCATGATCTGTTTATCGCTGTATGTTGGGAATGTCAGCACATACACAGCAAGCATAACCAATAAATATACGACCATCATAGGAACAATAATGTCCATACGATCCAGGTATATGGCTATATAATACAGAACTGTCGCCAGGTAACACACGATTCCCGGAGTCTTCTTGTTCACTCCGTATACTCTGAGCAGCTCCATATTGCCCACAAGGGATACCAGAGCCATAAGGCCGCATGTTACTATCCCTCCAAAATATAATGTGATGGCCAGTATCACTACCAGAACCGCACCACTTATCACTCTCTGTTTCATTAACTAATATCCTCCGGATAACTATTTTGCATCTCCGAATCTTCTCTCTCTCTTATTGTAGTACCTCACGGCTTCTATCAGAGAATCCATGTCAAAATCAGGCCACAGTGTATCTGTGAAATAAAACTCAGAATATGCAAGCTGCCATGGGAGGAAGTTGGATGTTCTCTCCTCACCGCTTGTCCTTATTAGCAGATCAGGATCAGGCACACCCTTTGTGTCGAGATATTCCGCAAACAGGCTCTCGTCAATGTCATCCGCACTGATCTTTCCCGCATCGGCATCCTTCATGATCTTCTTCACCGCCCTGACAATCTCATCACGTCCACCGTAGTTTATCGCTATATGGAACTGAAGTCCTGTATTCCCCGCAGTCTCCCTCTCCAGATCATCCATCTTCTGAACTATATCCTCCGGGAGGCCCTCGCGCTTACCTATGAGGTTAACCTTCATGTTGGCGTTGTTAGATCTCTCTATACTGTCAACCAGGTACTTTCTGAAAAGATTCATGATACCTGTGACTTCCTCAACAGACCTCTTCCAGTTCTCCGTGGAAAAAGCATACACTGTGAGATACTTTATTCCAAGCCTATCGCAATTTTCACATATAGCCTCAAGAGCCTTCGCACCCTCTGCGTGTCCATAGTTCCTGGGAAGAAATCTCTTCTTTGCCCATCTGCCATTTCCATCCATGATCACAGCCACGTGCTCCGGCACATTAAGTAATTCTCCGTTAATCTCTCTCTTCATATTCTCTCCGCATTCCATTTTAGGGATACATCATATCCATGATTATTATACTGTCATGATCTCCTTGGATTTTGACTCAACAGCCTTGTCGATCTGACCAACGTACTTATCTGTGAGCTTCTGGATCTTGTCCTCGTTGTCCTTGAGCTCATCCTCGCTTATGTCTCCGTTCTTCTCCATCTTCTTGATGGCATCGTTGGCATCACGTCTGATGTTTCTTATAGCGACCTTTGCGCCCTCACCCTTCTTCTTGATATCCTTGACGAGCTCTTTTCTTCTGTCCTCTGTGAGCTCTGGGAAGTTGAGGATGATGTTTCTTCCATCGTTGTTAGGTGTGATTCCAAGATCAGAATTCATGATAGCCTTCTCTATCTCCTTGACAAGTGATGGCTCCCATGGTGCGATGACCAGTGTTCTGGCCTCTGGAACAGTTATATTTGCAAGCTGCTGCATAGGTGTTGGAACTCCATAATACTCAACCTTGATCTTGTTGAGGATGTTAGGGTTCGCTCTTCCTGCTCTGATGGTAGCATACTCAGCCTCAAGATTCTCAACTGACTTCTGCATCTTCTCTTCGTACTGTGTTAACATGATTCATTCCTCCTGGATTATATATTTTTCTTATTATTTTCCCTTTTATTCCGCATTCACATATGTTCCGGTGAAACCGCCTGTAACGGCTTTCACTATGCTGTTCTCATCATTCAGGCCAAACAGCATCATAGGCATCTTGTTCTCCATAGCAAGAACTGCTGAGGCAAGATCTATTACTCCGAGCTTGTTATCTACTATATCGCTCATCTTCATGCTGTCATACTTCTTAGCGTTCGGATTGGTCTTTGGATCACTGTCATATACTCCATCGATGGCCTTACCTGAAAGAATGACATCTGCCTGAACCTCTATTGCCATAAGCACTGTCGCCATATCTGTTGAGAAATATGGATGGCCGATTCCACCTGCAAAAAATACGACATCTCCCTGCTCCATATATGCGATTGCCTTGTCCTTGTCAAAAAGCTCAGTCATATTACCACATACAAATGGTGTCATGATGTGTGTCTTTATTCCGCAGCTTCTGAAGCTGTCCGCTGTGTAGATACAGTTCATGACAGTTGCCAACATTCCTATGGAATCCGCCTTAACTCTGTCCATGTTGTCTGAAGTTCTTCCTCTCCAGAAGTTTCCTCCTCCTATTACTACACATACCTGTATTCCCTTGTCTACTATCTGCTTTACCTGATTGGACACATCTCTGACTGTCTCCTCGTCAAAACCATGTTTCTTATCACCGGCAAGAGCTTCACCGCTCATCTTGAGCAGAATTCTGTCCATCTTCATATCGCGATCCATCCTTTGTGTTCATATTTTATTATTCATATTATATATCGTCATATCCTAGCATGATAACCCATGCAGACATCTGCCTGACGACCTGATTCATTATAGCACATACCCTTTACATTTCAAAGTAAAAAAGAAAGGCACATATCACTGTGTACACGTGCATATGATATGTGCCTTGCTGTTATGCTTATTTCTGTTATATGTCACCCGACATCCTGCTTTCAGATCCCAGATATCATCAATAGCCATCAGAATAATCTGACTCCGTCGATACAATGGAATCCACATCATCCTGAACTGTAAATGTATCAAGATCAAGCTGATTCTCACAGCCTGAATCATTGATGATGTTGTAGCTTATATTCTGTACGGTAGCTGACGGTGTATAATTCATGTCGTCGAACAGGAATCTGTGAAGTGCTGTGACATTCGTTGCGAGATCACAGGCAACGACATAGCTCACCTCATCCATGGTAGGACTGGCGATGGTAAACGGGAATCCTGTTGTAGTAGACAGCTTGTAGTTGAAGCAGGATTTTGCCATATCAATGATCTCTTCCTCTGTAAGGCTTGATGCAACATCATCCACAACCACGTTGATACAATCAAGCAGCTTGGAGATTCCTGCTGTCTTTGCCGCCTCTATCATCTTGGAGATAACTGTTCTCTGTCTCCATGTTCTTGTTATATCACCCTCATCTGTACTTCTGATTCTTGAGTAGGCTGTAGCCTGCACACCGTTCAGATGAACGACACCTGTGTCATATACATAATCTGAATAAATACCATTTACACCCATCTGCTCGTCAATACACTGGTTGAGCTTATAAAGCTCCTCCTCCTTCAGCTCTATATCAATTCCACCCAGGGCATCGATGGCTTCTGTGAGGGCTGTGAAATTGACCGCAACGTAATCTGTTATATTCAGGTCAAGGTTCTTATTTATCATATTGACAGCGCCCTGTGCTCCGCCGTATGCGTATGCATGAGCTGCCTTCTCGTATGACTGGCTGTCATTACAGAGCTCAAGGTAAGTATCTCTGTACAGTGAGAGAAGCTTGACCTCCTGTGTATCATTGTTGATGCTACAGATGATTATACTGTCTGAACGCACTCCTTCGTCAACCATGCCTGCATCTCTGGTATCTATACCAAACAATGCGATGTTGGTGTATCCTGTCATCTTCTTGACTGTTTCTTCATCCAGATCCTCATTTATATGAGTGTCCTTCAGCTCTTTGTACTGCATCTTGTTATATGTGTTGTTGATGTACGACTTCACAAACAGAACGCCTATGACTATGGCTGCAACAACCTCGATTGCAAGTATGATTCCCCATACTCTGTTCTTTTTCTTTCTCTTCTGATCCTTCATATCCTGCTCTTCTTCCGCATATTCATCTTCATAATATTCATCATCCGATGTATAAGCTTCCTCTTCTGATGCCGCATCCTCTTCATCGTCTGCGCCCGGTCCAAATGCGCTGTCGGAATAATCATCCTTTGCAATACCGGTTCTGCCATGATCATCTGAATAATCATCGGCATCGTCATCGTAATCATCTTCATCGTCAAAAAGCATCTCTCCGGCATATCTGCCCTTAACACGCTTCATATCATCGTCATCATGACCACTCATTTTATTTCCCATATTTTTCTCCTAAATATCGAATGTATCTGTCAAAATTTAACTCATATAGCAATACATTTTACTACAAATATCTCATCAATTCAACGGGATACACATAATTCACACATTTTTATACTTGATCAGTCAGCCAGGATAAACTTGTCCACCACCGGCACAAGTCCGTCCTCGTCATTTGACAATGTTATATAATCGGCATGTTCCTTCACTATGTCCTGTGCATTTGCCATGGCGACTCCCACCCCGGCATACTCTATCATCGTGAGGTCATTATATCCGTCACCGCACGCCACAAGATCCTTTCTGTCCATATCAAGGACCTCAAGAAGCTTCTCAAGGGATGTTGCCTTGTGAACATTTGGCGGCATGATCTCCACAAAATATGGCTCCGAGCGGAATATGTTAAGCTGATCACCGAACTTTTCTGCAAGCTCCTGCTCTATCTTCTCCGCCTTGTCAGGATCTGCGGTAAGAAGACATTTGTTGAGAGGGAAATCGATATATTCCCTGAAGTTATCTATCCTCATGATCTCCATATGATTGATACTTGCCTCAAATGTCATGTATCCGTCTATATCAGTTCCGGTTATAACTCGGTCTCCATCGTATGTCACCATTCCGCAGCCCGCTTTCAGACAGTAATCATATATATCCCTCACCACATCATTGTCAAGCACAGCCTGATATACCACCTCACCGGTACTGTAATCGACGATCCTTCCGCCGTTGAAAGCAAGCACATATCCGCCAAATCTGTCAAGCTCTATGGTGTCTGCTATCTTCCTTATTCCAGGCAGTGGACGTCCCGATGCTATCGCAACGATATGCCCCTTCTCCTGTGCCTCTATTATTTTCTCCAGCGTTGCCGGAGTAATATCCTTCTGAGTATTTGTCAGCGTTCCGTCAATATCAAGTGCCAGTAATTTTTTACTCATTTTATCCTCCATAATGTTATAACATAATTTGCTATATATTTTCTCCTTGATGCTATATAATGTCATAGTTAGGATGCCGTTACGTCATCCTGCCGCCCATTTCTGACTTTAGGAGAAATCACATGGATATAAACATATACGTTAATCAGAAAAAAATCAACCCTTTGTATCAGAAAGCCATCGCCGAGTACGTCAAGAGACTTTCTCCATACTGTACTCTGTCTATAGTATGTGTTGCAGGGAAAATTAAATGCACATCAGGGAAAAACACCACAAACTACTGCATATCCGGCTCCGATACCATCTCATCTGAGGACTACGCAGCCCGCATCAACAGTCTGACTTCAAGCGGTACCTCAAAGATAAACTTCTACATAGGGTACGATGAATCACTCACAGCTGATATGGAAAATTTCTCTCTCTGTTCAGTACAGCCGTCCGCCGAGATGACTGCCCTCCTGCTGTCCGAGCAGACCTACAGGGCATACACTATCCTGAACAACATAACCTACCACAAATAATCCCTGTCAGCTCCGGCTTATGATCGCAAGCTGCTCCGCCAGCGTCACCCTTATGAGCTGATGCGGAAATGTCATATCCGACACGCTCATCCTGTAATCAGCCCTCCTCACTATATCTGCAGCAAGTCCAAGAGATCCCCCTATCACAAATGTAACCGTGTCATGTCCGCGCTCCGATGCCCTGCGGACCTGATCGGCAAGTCCTTCCGTGGTCGTCTTCTTTCCTTCTATACACAGTGCTATAACATAGTCGTCTCTCCCGATCACATGTCTCAGCCTGTCCGCCTCGGCCTCAATGATCATGGCATTTACCTTGTCGCCAGCCTTCTGAGGTATCCTCTCGTCAGGAACCTCGCATATCTCCAGACGTCCTCTCTTGTCGATCTCCTTCTTATATTCATTTAACATCTGCGTAAAATGCTGTTCCTTTATCCTGCCGACGCAGGCAATCCTGTATATCATATGAACTCCTTCAGATCAGGCCTGATCAGCCCTCATCCTGTCAAATATCTTCAGTTCTTCCTCTGTATTTTTCTGCGTGCACACACTTACTCCAATGGTGAACAGCAGACTCACTGCAAATCCAACCACGTCACCGCTGATACCCGAGTATGCCGCCAGGCTGCCTCCGTTCACAAACGGGAGATATTTCCACATAACAAATGTGAGTATTCCTGCTATTATTCCAGCATACATGCCTTTTCCGGTCGCATGCCTGTACGTCAGTGTACAGAAAAGAGGAGCCGCAAGTGCCGCCGCACACAATCCCCAGTTTTCGGCGATCATATGCTCTCTGTTGAATTCAACAAACTCTGCCACCAGGAAAACGCAGCATCCGGTCAGCACAACAACACCTATATCTATAAGAAGCTTTGCGATTCCACCGGCTCTTGAGATTGCAGGAACAAGCCCTCTTATATGTTCGCATATATTTCTCATGAACGATTCCAGCATTACGACAACCGCCGCTATAAACACCATAAGCGCGGCAAATCTGAACACATACGCATAGGTTCCCGTTCCAAGCAGCTTCTTGAGCATCAGGTTGTACACCTGGAATGAGTTCATATTTGCCCATGCCTTCTCAGGATAGAGCACCGGTACGACCAGAAGTGCCAGTATACAGCTTGAAAGTATTGTGAACCCTTCAAAGATTACAGCCCATATTCTTCCGACATCGAGCTCCTTGATATCCCGGATATTTAAGACACCCTTGTACATCAGCGGCATGGCTATACATCCAAGTCCTACTCCCGTCATGGATATCGCACTTCCTATATCCACTGTTTTGCCATCGTAATACAGTATATTCAGATAAATGCTGGTTCCCCCTGCAAGCCTTGATCTCCTGTAATTGTCAAGTATCTCCCTCGCATCCATCCTGTAAAATACCAGTCCGATCATCGTCAGACATACGATTATAACCATTATGAACACTATTGTCTTGATTATTCCCATCAGCTTATTGTCAACCAGTATGGTGGCAAGGATGAGAAATGACACTATGATGGCAAGGCTTATGCTCTCCGGCATGTCCATAAAATAGGCGACAACCGATACGATAACCTTGAGAACAGACACCAGTATCAGGCAAAGCGTCACTATCCATATGACGGACACCAGATCTTTCAACTTCCATGACCCATATCTTGCTGCGAACAGCTCCGGAGCATTGTGTATCTTTTTAGGGGATATCTCAGCATACGAATTCATACGCTTTGACAGAAATATCCATCCGACAACATTGCCCACGAACAATCCCATGGCCACAAGGCACTGTCCTGCACCATGTATTACTATATTAATAGGTAGCAGAAATATGACCCACAATATTACATCATTGGCGCATACCTGCCCTGCGGTGGACACACCGCCACAGTTCTGCCTTTTGATTCCAAATACTCTCTTATCACTAAAAACAGACATGTATCAGCCACTCCATTCTTTTATCTGAATCTTCGTTATCATTTTTATATAATATACCCTGCTCATTCTACCACAGTTGAAGTTTTGCCGCCACCATCATATTTATTGTGACATTTGCCGAAATGTTACCATCAATTGCATTATTTTTTCAATAGTACAAAAACTAGTGATGTGTTATAATTTGAACCGTATGGGCTTTTACATATTTATTACATATTTTTTACCTGTCAGAAACACAGGTAAAATTCATTTTACTCAGGAGGGCTATAATTTTGGATTTATTTTCTATTTTAACATTGCTCGGAGGCGTAGGTTTATTTCTGTTCGGAATGAATCTCATGGGTGCCTCGCTGAAGAATCTCGCCGGTGGCAGTCTGGAAAAGGTTCTTGAGAAACTTACAACCGGAAAAAATCAGTTCACGGGAACTATCAAGGGTTTTACACTCGGTACAGCCGTAACAGCCATCATTCAGAGTTCGGCAGCAACGACCATCATGCTCATCGGCTTTGTAAATGCCGGAATCATGAAGCTTGGGCAGGCCATACCTGTCGTGTTTGGTGCCAACATCGGTAGTACCGCGACCGCACAGATCCTTCGTCTCGGAGATCTTGCGGAGACTAATATTCTTCTTAAACTTTTAAAACCGTCATCATTTGCTCCTATCCTTATATGTATAGGTGCATTTATCATACTATTTACAAATAACAACAAGAAACGTGATATTGCAAGTATTCTTGTTGGTCTTGGAATCCTCTTTCTCGGCATGAATACCATGGAGGGTGTATTTGCGCCACTCAAGGAATCAGAGAGCTTCCAGAATCTGTTCACATCGTTTAATAACCCATTACTTGGTATTTTAATAGGACTTGTGCTCACAGCCATCATACAGAGTTCATCTGCATCAGTAGGTATACTCCAGGCCATTTCGTCCACAGGCGTCGTTACATACGGAACAGCCATTCCTATCATTATCGGTCAGAACATCGGTAAGTGTATGACCATTATCCTCGGGGGAATCGGTGCGAACAAGAAGGCAAAGAGAGTTTCTCTCTCATATCTTCTCTTTAACATATTCGGAGCTGTGTTCTTTGTTATTGTCATATACGGACTTCAGCTTTTCATAGACATGCCTTTCATGGACAAGGTCGTAAACCGTGGTAACATTGCAAACGTCCACTTCCTGTTCAACTTTATCATAAGCCTGATACTTCTGCCATTCTCCAATCAGGTGGCAAAACTTACAGGAAAGATCATCAGGGACGACGAGGAGTCCAAGATCGACAAAGAGCTCGCCACACTGGATCCGAGACTTATCGCTACCCCTTCCATCGCTATTTCACAGGCAAGAAATGTCATGTTTGCCATGGCTGACTGCATAAGAGAGAACTTTGCAATAGCATGCAGACTCATCAGTGATTTCAATGAAGAAGATGCCGCCAAACTCGAGGAGAATGAGGATTTCATAGACAAATGTGAGAGCTCACTCAACAACTTCCTCCTCAAGGTAACATCACAGAACAACATGTCCAGATCCGAACGACTTGATGTGTCTGAGCTTCTGAACAGTCTGAGTGATATGGAAAGGATTGGTGACCACTGTGAGAATCTTCTCGTTGTATCGAGAAATATAATAGATCAGAAGATAAACTTCTCAGATCAGGGAATGAAGGAGATCCATACAGCGCTCAAGGCGACTAACAATATTATTGATATGACTCTGAACGCCTTCAAGGAGGACGATCTTCAGGCAATATCAAGAATAGAGCCACTTGCACAGACCATCAGCGAGATAACAGAGCTTATAAAGGATCACCACGTTGTGAGACTTCAGATGGGCGAATGTGGTATCCCTGGAGGATTTGCACTGGTTGACATTCTCACAAGTCTTGACAGGATCGGAAGCCACTGTAAGAACATCGGCCTTCACATTGCCAAGAAGATCAGGGGTATCCATATGGACGAGATGCACGGACACATCTACATCACCGGATACAAGACATCTGAGGAATACAAGGCTCTGTATGCATATTATTCATCCATGTATGCCGATCCGATAACAGAAGGCTTTGATGCAAGCATCCGCGAACTCCGTGAGTTAACAACACCTGATGAACCTGATAACAAAGCTAAGGTTTCCGGCGACGAGCAAAAGAATGAGTCAAGGAACAACCAGAAGTCCGACCTGAAGAAAAAGTCATCAGCAAAAAACAAAGTAGCCGACAGGCACGAAAAGATAAAAGAAAAGATAAATGAGAAATATCCTGAAAAGGGTAAAAAGAACTCCAAGAAAAAGTAAAGGAATATAACAAACTGCTATGTGAAAAAGCTCTGCACAGATAATACACTGTGCAGAGCTTTTTCGTTATATTTATATTGTAGTTTATATGCCTGGTCTTTTAAACCATATCAGTCACGGCTGTAATTGACGATCATATAGCCATCTTCTATCTCTATCCTTGCATCCTCCGATACAACCCGGTTGCTCACTCCAAGGCTGTCTCCTATCTCAAATGTACGATTCTCCACGTTGTATTCAAACCCTGTAAGTGTTACCCCCGTGACGCATCCACCGTACGGTATAAAAGATATATAATCGTATCCCTCCAGCCGGCTTATTCCGGCACTGGAATTTATCATGGTTATTACATTATGGTCATCCTCTATATACGCATTTACGCCTTTATCTGCACACTCCTTGAGCAGTCCTATGTTTGCCATCGTATGGTCAAGTCTCGTTCCTGTGGCCCCCGATATATAAATATCCGTAGCACCTTCCTCCATGGCATGCATGATGGCTACATGAGTATCCGTGAAGTCCTTGTGTGTGTCCAGATCAACAAACTGTATGGAGTGCATCTTTTTAGCCATCTTCCTGTACACGCCCACAGTCACCTTGCTGGCTGAATCGAAGTCACCCACGATCACATCTGGTACTATTCCTATCTTATTGCAGGTCTCTATACCCTTGTCCACAGCTATCACTCTGCTGCTTTCAAGGTGTCTGTCCATGATTCCCTGAAGTGAATACAGATCAACTCTGCCTCCGGATATTATAATATAACTTTTCATATCACTATTTGCCCTTTATTATCTATGCCTCATATTTCTCAAATACTTTGAGAAAGCTGCAGCTGTTCTCGTAGGCATCTCCGCCAAATACCGCAGAACCGGCAACTATGACATTTGCACCGGCTTCTATGACGTCACCCACATTCTTCAAATTGACTCCACCATCCACCTCTATATTGAGCTCAAGGCCTCTGTCATCTGCCATTTTTCTGACCTCAGCCACCTTTCTGAGTGCTGAAGGAATGAATGACTGTCCGCCGAATCCCGGATTGACACTCATAACAAGTACCATATCCAGATCGTCTATCACATAGTCAAGCACTGATACAGGAGTTGCCGGATTGAGTGCCACTCCGGCCTTCATTCCAAGCTCATGTATCCTGGCAACGGTTCTGTGCAGATGCTTACAGCTCTCTGCATGTACGGTTACCCAGTCAGCACCTGCCTTCTTGAAATCCTCAAGATATCTGTCCGGCTCCTCTATCATGAGATGCACGTCAAATATCATGTTCGTCTCTTTTCTGAGACACTTTATGACAGGCGCACCAAATGATATGTTCGGAACAAACGCACCGTCCATAACGTCAAGGTGCAGCGCAGGAACTTTCGCTCTGTCAAGCTCCGCAATGCCGTCCGCAATATGTGCAAAATCAACTGACAATAATGAAGGTGAAAGAATTATCATTACCATTTCCTCTTTTCTTTTAAGTCGTTATATATCATTACATAATCTTCGTATCTTATACGGCTTATCTCTCCGTCCGCAACCGCCTGCTTTACCAGACAATCCGGCTCACTGACATGATTGCACATGTTGAATCTGCACTTTCCCGTATATGCCGCAATATCCGGGAAATACTCCTTGAGATCCTCCGCCTCTATGGAATCAACATAGAGCGATGAAAAGCCCGGGGTGTCCATAATATATGTCCTGCCGCCAATGTGCATGAGCTCAGAATGTCTCGTGGTGTGCTTGCCACGCTTTATCTTGTCACTTATAGCGCCTGTCTGGGCCTCCGCCTCTGGCTTGATCGCATTGAGAGTAGACGACTTGCCGACTCCCGATGGCCCCGCAAACACCGTTGTGCGGTCTTTTATGATCTCCCTGAGCCTGTCTATGCCCTCGCCTTCCCTGGCACTTATGAAGATTGTCTCATACCCGCTCTTGCTGTATGATCTGCAAGCCTCCATATTGTCCGGCGAAAGATCCGTCTTGTTAAAACAAATGATAGTCTCAACACCGCTTTTCTCCATGCTGACAAGGAATCTGTCAAGTAGGTTAAAGTTCGGCTCAGGCTCGCTCACGGCAAATATTATGATCGTCTGATCCACATTTGCCACAGCAGGTCTTATTAAAGAGTTAAATCTAGGCAATATCTCAACGATATTACCTAGATTGTTCTCAGGATCAAGTATCTCTATATTCACATTATCTCCGACAAGGGGCTTGACCTTTTTGTTTCTGAAGATGCCCTTCGCCTTACATTCGTACAAATGTCCATCCTCGGCGTCTATATAATAGAATCCACCGATTCCTTTGATTATCTTTCCTGATATGATCTCTGCCACTACTAATTACTCTCCTGTGTAAATGTAGCGGACAAACCGCCCGTGTTAAAGCTTGATGTGACATCTATTCCCTCTGAATCCGTGATGGTCACAGAGAATGATCCCTGGTTGCTCTCAAGTCCTGTAGGACCCTCAACTCCATCTATATTGATAGGGAAGTCTCCTGCACCAGCCTTGCCGCTGTATACAGAGAATGTCTGTCTGCCTATTGTGTATGAGATGTCAACTATCACACTTCCAAATGTATCAAAATCAAACTCTATATTCGATATTGAACCGCTGAAAGATACAGAGTATGTAACCTTCTGAGGTCCCTTACTGACAACATATGACACGGTAGTTCCCTCGTCAACCTCAGTGTTGACCTCAGGATCCTGTGATATTACCTGGCCTTCCTTCACATCATCGCTGTACTCATAGCTTGGATTGCCTACCAGGTTGACCTCCTGAAGCTTATCTGCTGCATCTGCCTCAGACATACCCTTGAGGTTAGGAACTGCGATCTTCTTCGTCTCCTTACCGTTACTGATGATTATCTTGACTGTTGAGCCCTCCTCAACCTCTGTTCCGGCAACAGGATCTGAGGATATTACATGATCCTTCTCAACATTATCATCGTACGCATAGCCATGTGTCACCTTAAGTCCTGCCTCCTCGAGCAATGTTGTGGCCTGACTGTCCTCATATCCGAAAACATCCGGCACCTTGGTCTTTTCCTTGCCCGATGACACGTAAATAGTTATCTGTGTATCCTTTGTTATGGATGTTCCATCATCTATACTCTGTGATATTACATAGCCCTTCTCAACTGTGGCATCTGTCTTCTCCACAAATGTATAGTTGGTGAAGCCATTCTTCTTCATCTGCTCCTCAGCCGCAGTCTTATACAGACCTACTACATTGACCATAGGTACTGTCTCCTGTGCAGTTGTGTCGTTCGCTCCCTCTGTGGTTATGACATCGGTGCTTTCCTCCGTCTTACCCTTACCGCCCAGAATATTCCAGCCGGCTATCTTGCCTATGAGAAGTATGGCAAGTATGGCAAGAACCACCGCGATGGCAATACTTGATACCATGATTATCTTCTTAAGTCTTGGATCAAGCTCCTCTTCTCCATCGTATTCCTGCTCCTGTTCTCCATCATCTGCCACTGACTCGTCCGTATCATCCTCTTCATCGTCGTCATCTGGGAACAGATCGTCGAACTGTGACGGCGGCATAACTGGCACGTTAGCCTTGATCTCTGACGTTCTCGGACTTACAGGTGGAATCTCCGTAGTATCTGCCTTATCGACCTGTCTTCCGGTCTTGATCATCTCCATCTCCTGCTTTGTCATCTCAATGGTAGGGGATGTAGGAACGCTGGTCTTAGGCACCACTATACAATCTATATTAGGATTCTCTTTTACTCTGTTGAGATCAGCTATAAGCGCATTTGCTGTGAGATATCGTCTCTCCGGCTTCTTCTGTGTACACTTTCTTATGATCTTCTCAAGGCTTGTAGGTATATCCGGGTAATACTCCCTAGGTGATACCATCTCGCCCTGAATGTGCATCAGCGCTATAGCCACATTGTTCTCGCCTTCAAATGGAACATGTCCTGTGAGCATCTCATACATGGTGATACCGAGTGAATAAATATCACTTCTCTCATCTGAGAATCCGCCCCTTGCCTGCTCCGGTGATATGTAGTGAACACTACCCATCGCATTTGTCGTGGTCGTGCTTGACGATGCGGCTCTTGCGATTCCGAAATCAGTAACCTTCAGCGTGCCGTTGTTCGACATGATGATGTTCTGAGGCTTTATATCTCTGTGTATCGTGTGATGCTCATGGGCTGCCTGAAGTCCCTGGGCTATCTGTATGGCAAAATCGATCGCCTGCATAGGCTCTATTCTGCCGTGGGCCTGTATATATTCCTTGAGGGTGGTTCCCTCCACAAGCTCCATTACTATATAATATATTCCGTTGTCCTCACCGACATCGTATACATTCACAATATTAGGATGTGACAGCCCCGCCGCAGACTGGGCCTCTATCCTGAACTTTGTAACAAAATTAACGTCTGAGCTGAACTCAGGCTTAAGCACCTTTATGGCAACATATCTGTTTAACACATGACATTTTGCCTTATATACCTCTGACATACCGCCAGATCCAACCAATTCTATGATCTCATAACGACCGCTGAGCATCGTTCCCGGATTTAACATACCAATTTATTCCTCCCAATCTATCGCAGCTACAACGGCAGATATATTGTCCTTGCCGCCGTAGTAATTCGCTCTCTCCACCAGCTTCTCACCGACTGTCTTAAGATCATCCGACTCTGATACAATGTCCCGAATCTCGTCGTCCTCTATCATGTTCGACAAACCATCAGAACATAGAAGGATCTTATCATCCGCTGAAAGTTCTACTTCAAAGAAATCCGGAACCACATCATCACCTATTCCAAGTGCTCGGGTTATAATGTTCTTCTCTGGATGATTCCGTCCCTTATTCCTGTCGAGCTGACCATTCCTTATCAGCTCCTCAACCAATGAGTGATCAAGTGTGACCTGTCTTATCTCATTGTTAACTATATATAATCTGCTGTCACCTATATTCGCGACATACATGATTCCATCATCGATCACTGCAGCTACAAATGTCGTTCCCATACCTGCGTAATCCTCCGGATTGCTGAGCGCAAGCTTATACACCTTGTCATTGGCATATATTATCGCCCTCTTGAGCAGCGATACAGGATTGCTTATCTCGCTTTCACTTATATATTCAACTGCGGCTTCAATCGCCGTTCTGGATGCAACGTCCCCGGCCTTATGACCGCCCATGCCATCCGCAACTATGTACAGATTGCTGATAGCCCCTATTGGCTCATCTGTATAAAATATGCTGTCCTGATTCATGGAACGCTTTTTTCCAACATCTGTTATTCCAAATGATTTCATATATTCTCTCCATCAGCCTAAAATATTATCTGATACGCCACCTTGCCTATTTTAGCACAACACATAAAAAAGAACAAGACGAACTATTTATCCGTCTTGTTCTCCTCCTCATATTTACGGCGGAGCTGTCCGCACGCTGCGTCTATGTCACGCCCCATGCTTCTTCGCACCGTAGCTGTTATCTGGTTTCTCTCCAGAATATTTTTGAAATTCTCAATGGCGCTGTTATCCGCCCTCTCGTAATCCCTCTCCTTGATCGGATTTACGGGGATGAGGTTCACATGGCAGTTTCTTCCCCTTATGAGACGCGCCAGCTCGCATGCCTTCTCAGGGCTGTCATTCTGCCCTTTTACAAGAGAATACTCAAATGTTATCCTCCTGCCCGTCCTATCAAAGTAATAATCACAGGCGTCCAGAACCTCTGCAATGCTGTATCTGTTGGCTATCGGCATGAGTGCCCTTCTGTCCTCGTCATTTGGCGCGTGAAGCGACAATGCAAATGTAATGGAAAGCCCCATATCCGCAAGCCTCTTTATCTCAGGCACTAAACCGCAGCTCGACACTGTGACATTTCTCTGGCTTATGTTCAGTCCATTCTCGTCCGTCAGCATCTCTATGAACCTGACAAGATTGTCAAAGTTATCCAGCGGCTCTCCTGTTCCCATCACGACCACATTTGACACACGCTCACCTGTTATCTTCTGGATGCTGTATATCTGTGACAGCATCTCGGACGCTGTGAGATTCCTCACCAGCCCGCCTATGGTCGATGCACAGAACCTGCAGCCCATACGGCAGCCCACCTGGGATGATATGCACACGGAATTGCCATGCTTGTACTTCATGAGCACGCTCTCTATGACATTCCCATCATGGAGTCTGAACAGGAATTTATTTGTGCCGTCATCCTCTGAAATGAGTCTGGTGACAACGCTCACACCATATATTCCATATTCATCCATCTTCTCTCTGAGGCTTTTCGGCAGATTGGTCATCTCCTCCGTTCCGTCCGCAAGCTTCACATGAAACCACTGATATATCTGCTTCGCCCTGAATGCCGGCTGACCGGCACCGGTGACCCAGTTCCTGAGTTCTTCCATATTCATTGATTTCAGATCCGGCTGTCTAATATCCTTATCTTCTCTATCCTTTACTTCCATACTCTGTCCAATCTTTTATACATGTTCTATCTATTTTGTACGCACGAACTTCGATATGAAAAATCCATCACACTCATCGACTCCCTGTAACAGAGTTACATATCCTTTATCGCCGCCGTGCCCCGGTACAATCTCATCTATACTCACAGTCTCAAAATCATGATTTTCCACAAACCACTTAACATTGTTCTGATTCTCCCTGCTGTCTATAGTACATGTCGAATACACCAGTGTTCCACCCGTTTTCACATATCTGGATACAGTGTCAAGAATATCCCTTTGAAGCTGTGCCAGCTCGTCTATGCTGTCACCTGTCACATTGTACTTGATATCGTTCTTCCTGCCCATTATGCCAAGTCCCGAACACGGAAGGTCTGCTATTACCACATCAGCCTTTCCGACAAGGTTCTCATCAAGGTCTCTCGCATCCCATGCCTCGACAGTGACATTTGTCAGTCCAAGTCTGTCCACGTTCTCCTCTATGAGCTCCGTCTTGTTCTCGGTGAGATCCCTTGAGATAACCCTTCCTGTCTGTCCCGCAAGACTTGCGGCATACATGGTTTTGCCGCCCGGTGCTGCACACACATCCACCACCAGATCTCCATTCTGTATACCTGCTGCCCTTACAGCCAGACACGAACTCTGATCCTGTACAACAAATTCTCCATCCATGAATCCTGGGATCCTTCTGACATAATCATATCCCTTTATAAGAAGTGATGTGTCATTCAGGCTTCCTCGCACTGTCTCTATTCCAGCGGCCTCCAGCTTCCTCTCGACTTCATCAACGCTTATCCTGTCTGTATTCACCCTTATGGATGTCGGACGCATTTCGTAGCTGCTTCCGAGTATCCTGTCCACCGTTTCTCTGTCATAGTCCTGCAGCAGTATCTCCACAAGCTCCACAGGAACTGAATATTCAACCGAATAGTATTCCAAAGGTGATGTGTTCTTATCAGGGTATTTTATACCATCCCTGTTTCTCCCGATATTTCTGAGCACTCCGTTGACAAAGCCTCTGAGGCTTCCAAATCCATGATCCACCGCCAGCTTCACCGACAGGTTGCAGGCAGCCGAATCCGGAACAGAGTCCATAAAGAACAGCTCGTAAGTTCCCATCCTGAGGACGCATCTTATGAGCGGCTTGCACTTGTTCACCTTTGTTTTGGAGAACTGGTTTATTATGTAGTCCAGCTTTATCCTCTGCTCTGTGACTCCCTCGACCATTCTCGTGATGTACGCCCTGTCCTGTTTGCTCATGAACTGGTTGGCGCGGAGTGCCGTTCCAAGTGCTATATTTGAAAATGTATGATTTTTCTCTATGTCCAGTAATGTGGTCAGAACCACCTCTCGAGTCTTTGTATCCATTCTACCTCTGTCCATTCTTCATCAGATATATTTGATCAGATGTGCTCTCCGGCTGTGAGTTTATTGCCCGCAAGGAACGCCGCCGCATCCATAGGCTTCTTGCCCTCAGGCTGCAATCTTGTTATCTGGAGTGCATCCTGTCCACACGCTATGGCAAATGTCTTCTTGGTCACCATGGTTATCTCACCCGGTGCAATGCCATCCTCACGGCTCACTACCTTTGCCCCATATATCTTGACATTCTTGCCGCCTATCCTTGTGTATGCACAAGGCCATGGCTGAAGACCTCTCACAAGTCTCTCTATCTTCTCTGCCGGCTCACTGAAATCTATATCTCCCATACCCTTGTTCAACATGGAAGCGTAACAGCTCAGGCTGTCATCCTGAGGGGTCCGAACCGCAGTTCCATTCTCAAGCTTTTCAAGGGTTGACAGTATAAGCTGCGCACCGCTTGCCGCAAGCTTGTCCGTCAATGTCTCTCCAGTGTCATCGTCACCGATAGACACAATCGAATGTTCTATCATATCTCCGGTATCAAGTCCCTTTGCCATGTACATGGTGGTGACTCCGGTCTCCTTCTCGCCGTCAATGATCGCCCACTCGATAGGTGCCGCACCGCGGTACTTCGGGAGCAGCGATGCATGGATATTGACACATCCGTACTTCGGAATATTGAGTATGCTCTCAGGAAGTATCTGGCCATATGCTGCCACAACTATCACATCAGGTGCATACGCTCTGATGATGTCCACGTTCTCCTGCTCACGGAGCTTCACCGGCTGATATACCGGAATATCATATTCCATTGCCTGTACCTTCACCGGTGTCGGTTGAAGCTTTTTGCTCCTTCCCTTTGCCTTGTCCGGCTGCGTAAAGCATGCCACAACGTCATGTCCCGCTTCCACTATGGATACAAGTGCGTGCACGGCAAAATCAGGGGTTCCCATATATATAACTCTCATCTGCATGTCCTCCTTGTTATAGGTTAAGTATCTCTTAATTCTGCTCTACCTCGTGAAGGCCATCCTCGACAAGATCCTTGTAGAGCTTTCCGTCAAGATGATCAAGCTCGTGGCAGATAGCTCTCGCCAGAAGTCCCTCTCCCTCGACTGTAAACTCCTCCATATTCTCGTCAAATGCCTTGCATATTACATGCATAGGTCTTGTAACTGTTCCAAATTTTCCAGGAAGGCTGAGGCATCCCTCCTCACCTGTCTGCTCTCCGTCTGATTCTGTTATCACAGGATTTATAAGACAGAGTGGATTGTCATCGCCGACATCAATAACAACTATCCTCTTGAGGATTCCAACCTGAGGTGCGGCAAGTCCAACTCCATTTGCCTCATACATGGTATCAAACATGTCATCTATGAGTGTAAGTGTTCTGTCATCCATCTTCTCAACCGGTCTGCACACCTTTCTGAGTATGTCATCTCCGTCATATCTTATATTTCTTATCGCCATGTCCACAAATCTCCTTTTCACTAATACATATTTACCGGATTCAGGTCAAAGAATACGCTCACATCGTTCTCTCCGTTCTCCTTAAGCCATTCCTCGACATAATCCTTGACATCCACCAGCATCCTGTAATCCCGGTGTTTTATATACAACACCCGCCTGTACACATCCTTTATCTTTGATATGGCCGGTTCCGAAGGACCGATCACAGACAGATGTCCTGCATTTATATATTTTCCCCTTATAAGAGAATACATCCTATCCATTATATTGGCAAGCTGTTCTTCGTCCATGCCCGTGCCCATTATGACCATCATATTCCACTCCGGCGGATACCTCATGAGTGATCTGTACGCCTCCTCGATATCGTAGAATGCCCTGTAATTCTGGGACGCTGCCGCAGTTATGGCGTAGTTGTCCGGCTTGTAGGTCTGTATCACAACCTTTCCGGGCACATCACCCCTTCCGGCTCTTCCCGCAGCCTGGGTCAGCAGGTCAAATGTCCTCTCACCGGCTCTGTAGTCTCCGCTGAACAGTGTGAGATCCGCCAGCAGCACACCCACAAGTGTCACTCTGGAAAAGTCATGTCCCTTGACTATCATCTGGGTTCCAATGAGTATGTCCGCATCGCCTCTTCCGAAGCTCTCAAGTATCTGCTCATGAGAATTCTTCTTCGAGGTCGTATCCCTGTCCATCCTTAAAGTCCTGGCCTCCGGGAACAACCTGTGTACCTCCTGCTCGACCTTCTCGGTTCCGACTCCATAGCCTCCTATGAGCTTTGAACCGCACGCCGGACATTTGTCCGGCTCCGGCATTCTGAATCCGCAGTAGTGGCACACAAGCACGCCCTTCTGTGTATTATTTCCAGAGTGCAGTGCCATGGACACGTCACAGTGCGGACATTTCACTGCCTCTCCGCAGCTCCTGCAGGATACAAAGCTGTTATATCCCCGCTTGTTGATGAACAGTATGATCTGTTCCCGCTTGCTGAGCCTGTCCGCTATATCATTTGCAAGCTCGTCGCTTATTATGGATCTGTTGCCCCGGTGGAGTTCATCCCTGAGATCTACTATGCTTGTCTCTGCCATGGCTCTGCCCTCAACACGGCTGTCCATGGTCCACAGCCTGTACTCACCCGCCAGTGCACGCTTGTAGCTCTCCACGGAAGGAGTTGCGGAACCGAGTATGACACTCGCCCCCTCAAGCCTTGCACGTTCTATGGCAGTCTCCCTTGCGTGATATTTTGGCGGGCTGTCACTCTTATAGCTGCTCTCATGCTCCTCGTCTATTATTATCAGCCCCAGCTTCTCAAATGGGGTAAACAGCGCAGACCTCGGGCCTATCACCACATCCACATCGTCCTTCCTTGCGCGCTCAAACTGATCATACTTCTCCCCGCTGCTGAGCTTTGAGTTGACCATGGTCACACGGTCACCAAAGTATCTGGAGAAATATGTCAGTGTCTGATACGTGAGTGCTATCTCAGGTATCAGCACGATCGCCTGTCTGCCCGCGCGGACGACTTCACGGATACACCTCACATACACCTCAGTCTTGCCGCTTCCCGTCACGCCATGAAGAAGATAAGTCCTGTGTATACCCTGATCTGCATCACTTACGAAATCATCGACTATCCTCTGCTGGTCACTGTTAAGCTCTATATCAGGAGCCTCAAATGCCTGCTGCCTCACCGCGTCAGACACCACATCCCGGTATCTGCTGTCCTCAACGATACGAACGACACCTTCGTCCTCCATGGCCTTAACCGCCTGATGTGACACATTCAAAGTCCCGGTGGCCTCCGTCATTGGGAGCTCATGTCTCACCATAAGCTCGCGGAGGAGCCTGAGCTTTGCCCTGGCATTCTTCTTCATATATCTGTATTCCCATGTGTCCACATCCTCGCATGAAAGGACAACATATCTGACCACCACGGACTTAACCGTTTTTTTCACCGGCATCACCGTCTGGATGGCATTTATCATGGTGGAGCCGTAGTTCTCCTTTATCCACGCCGCAAGGGCAAGGAGCCTTCCCGGAGCTGCCACGCCGTCCTCGCACAGAGAATCTATAGACTTTATCCTGCTCTCATCATATTCCGTGGAATCCGATATCCCTATGACATAGCCTTTTCTCAGATTATTTCCCTTGCCAAATGGAATGTTGACCTGACTTCCTATCTGTATCCTGCCGGCAATATCGTCAGGAATAGCATATTGAAATGTTCTGTCTATCGCCTCATGGGATATATCAATTATCACATCTGCGTACAATCCCCGCATTTTTCTCCTCCAATATCTGCCGTATCATTTCTCTCTCGTCCATTTGTGTCCTGCGTCCCTCTATATCCTGATATGTCTCATGGCCTTTGCCGGCCAGAAGGACTATATCATCCCTGTCCGAAATCTCCAGAGCGTATCTTATAGCATCCAGACGGCTGCATATCTTTACATATTCTCCTCCGCCCTCGAGAACCCCGGTCTCAATATCCGTCATTATCGCCTCCGGGGATTCAAACCTCGGGTTATCACTTGTTATGACCGTCATATCCGCCAGCCTGCCCGACACAAATCCCATGCCTTTTCTGCGCCCGGCTGATCTGTTGCCGCCGCATCCGAACAGACATATAAGCCTCTTCGGCCTGTACTGTCTGAGGGTGGTCAGTACATTTTCCAGGCTCACGGCATTGTGGGCATAATCGATGAATATCCTTGCGTATCCCGGAATCTCCACCGGCTCGAGTCTGCCCCTCACCTTCATATCCGACTGCGAATCCTGCATTACCTCCATCGGTATCCCGATGATCCCGCAAGTGGTTACCGCAGCAAGAGAATTGTACACATTGAACTCTCCCGGTATGCCAACAGTCATGTAAGTGCTCTCCCCGTCCGTTCTCTCACACTCATAGCCTATCCCCATAACTCTATGGAGAATGAGCCTGTGTATCGCTCCCGCCATACACACATTGCCATCCCCGGCTGCAGTGTGATTCCTCACACCATAATATACCACTTCAGCCCCTGCATTCACAGCCTCGGCAGCAATACACCCAGAATACATGTCATCTGCATTTATCACCGCAGTCTTACACTTTGAGAACAGGCTTCTCTTCCATCTCCCATACTCGGCAAATGTGCGGTGTTCATTCCGCCCAATGTGATCCGGAGCAAGATTTGTATATACGCATATATCAAATTCTACCCCTGACACACGGCCGTGCATAAGCCCCTGTGACGATACCTCCATGACGCAGTATTCCGCACCATTTGCCACCATGTCTGCAAGCTTGCGATGGAGATATATCGTTCCCGGAGTGGTGTTCACAGATGGTATCTTCCGGATACAGTCATCGATCTCTATGGTTCCCACAAGACCGGTTCTACGCCCCCATCTGTCCAGCATAGACTTTATCATACATGCGACCGTGGTCTTTCCCTTTGTCCCGGTCACACCTATAACCTTCATACTTCGTGACGGAAAATTCCAGAAATTATTACATATCATTCCTATACCGTGGCGATAGTCATACAGTCTCACGATCAGTACACAATCGGTATCCCCCCAGCGTCCGGCTGACCGCTCCGCAGGTATGCCGATATCATCTGTCACGACTATACACGCTGCGCCACTTGCCACGGCATCATCTATATAGCGATGTCCATCTGTTCTCGCACCTCTCCGGCACACAAAAAGAGTTCCCTGTGTGACATCTCTGGAATCATCTGCCAGATCCGTAATCTGACAGTCAATGTTTCCTGCCAGGATCTCATAGACCGTGCCTTTTAGAACATCTGACGCCCTCATGATACACCTCCCGTCGACATATTCCTGTTTATTTAGAATATGCCACATCCGGCACAGTTGTGTATCAGAAAAATAGGAGGCTGTGCTAAAAGCTCCAACCTCCATTCTTCTCACTTACCGCTATATATTCCGGTCTGTTAATCCTCGTCTGCTCCGACGATCTTTACCTTTCCATGGTAAACTTCATCTACAGCGATGGATAATGGCTTCTTCTTTGGGTCTGCTGCCACCATAGGCTCCTGACCATCAATGATCTCTCTTGCTCTCTTTGCTGTTGCAAGAACGATTGAATATCTGCTGTTTACTACAGGCTGCTCACCTGGCTCAACCTCTGCATTTACTACTGACATTAAGTCTGTGTATGATGGATGTAACATGATATTATATCCCCTTTCTTATATGATTATTGAAATATTCTTCTAAACTGCTGTCCACTGTTATCCAGTCTAATTTATCAGAGTTTCTTTATCTCTGCAAGCTCTTCTTTTATTCCGGCTATATATCCAAGCTGATTATCTCTTCTGCAGCCATAGCTTCTGATGACTGAATCCACGGTGTGTATACACTCGTCCAGATCATCGTTGACTATGATGTAGTCGTACTTGTCCATGTCCTCAGCTTCCTCTGTGGCCTTTCGGAGTCTCTTGATTATGGTCTCCTCCGACTCTGTTCCTCTTCCTGCCAGTCTGCTCTTAAGCTCGCTTATGCTTGGAGCTGATATAAATATGAGAAGCGCATCAGGGAACTGCTTCTTGACATTGAGTGCACCCATGACCTCTATCTCGAGTATGACGTCCTTGCCATCAGCAAGCTTCTCCTCAACATACTTCTTTGGAGTTCCGTAATAATTCTCTACATACTGTGTCCACTCGATAAATCCGCCGTAGTCAATGAGATTCTCAAAATCCTTGCGATCCATGAAATAATACTCTCTTCCATCGACCTCACCCTCTCTCGGTGATCTTGTCGTCGCGGACACTGAAAGGTTATATCCAAAATCCGACACAAGTCTCTTGACAACTGTGCCCTTTCCAACTCCTGAAAAACCGGATATGACTATGAGCGATCCACGCTTTGTACTCTTATCTGCCATCATCATTACCTCTAAAAATTATGTATTCTATTCCAGATTCTGTATCTGCTCTCTGACCTTCTCTATGTCAGTCTTGAGCTGTATCGCCTTGTCTGACACATCAAGTGAATTGGCCTTTGAAAGTATTGTGTTCGCCTCTCTGTTCATCTCCTGTGCGATGAAGTCCAGCTTCCTGCCGACGCTTCCGCCATTCTCCAGAATCTTCTTCGTGCTGCTGATATGGCTCTTAAGCCTTACAGTCTCCTCGTCCACACATATCTTGTCCGCATATATAACGACCTCTGTGGCGATCCTGTTCTCATCTATAACAGGATTGTCAAGGACCTCTGTGATCTTGTCCGTGAGCTTGCGTCTGTACTCCTCCACAAGTTCTGGTGATATCTCCTCTATATAATCAACGGCAGCTCTCATTCCGTCAAGCTTGTCGATCATGTCCTTCTTAAGGTTCTCTCCCTCTGTTATCCTCGACTGCACGAACATCTTCGCAGCCTCGTCAAGGGATGTCTCTATTATCTTCCACAGCTCATCCTGGTCGACCGCCTGCTCCTCAACCGTGAACACGTCAGGGAAGCCTCCAAGCTGTGCAGGTGTTATGCTGTTCTCAATTCCAAAATCCTTGGACATCTCCTCGAAATATCCCATGTACTTCTCGGCAACGTCCTTGTTGTACTTCAGCTTGACATTGTCATCCGAGAAATCCTCGTATGTGATGAACACGTCAACCTTTCCTCTCTCAATATATTTTTTGAGATATGTTCTTATGTTTGTCTCAAAGAAACTTATCTTCTTTGGGAGCTTTATATTGATGTCGCAGAATCTGTGATTGACTGACTTCATCTCTACAACTATCTTGTATGCATCAGTCACCCTCTCGCTGCGGCCAAATCCTGTCATGCTTTTTACCATATCTGTCTCCTAATATTCCCAGGTTATATGTTGTTTTCAATTACCTGATAACAGATAATATATTATACTTCACACCTGTTTAAAAATCAAATTATTTATTGTACTTCCTCTATTCCCGCAATCCTCGGCTCTGCGATCATCGAGTAATTCGTATGATATATTACAAATCCAGGCTTTGCCCCCGCAGGCTTTTTGATATTTCTGCGCTCGGTATAGTCTATCTCCACCTTCGGTGCCGTCCTTCCAGACGAATAATACGCTGCAAGTCTTGCCGCCTCCTCATATGTAGAATCAGGAAGTTCTCCCGCACCCTCAAGTCTCACGATGACATGGGAACCCGGCATCTTCTTAGCATGGAACCACATATCCCCACCATTTGCGAATTTAAATGTGAGCTCATCGTTCTGGATATTATTCTTGCCCACATACATATGGAATCCATCGCTGGATATGTAGTGCAGCGGTTTTGACTTTGCCTTTTTTCTGTCGCCCTTGCGTCCGTAATGTCCCTTTACATATCCGCAGGCTACGAGCTCCTCCTTGACCTGTGCCAGTGAATTCTCATCTATCGCCATATCAAGGAACGTCTGTACCGACTGAAGATGCTCCAGCTCACTCTTCGTCTCGACAGTGAGCTGTGTAAGTGCCTCATAAGTCCTCTTGAGCTTGTTGTATCTCGCAAAATATCTCTTGGAGTTATCCATAACAGATATGGTCTTGTCAAGCGGGATCTTTATCATCTCGTTAGTATAGTAGTTGAGAGCCTCAAAACTGTCCGCTCCCTGTTCTATATTGTAACCATATGTGTTGATCAGTTCTCCGTACACACGGTACTTTTCCCTGGATTCAGTGTCCTTTAACTGAGCGAGCTGCAGGTCGTACTTCTTGCTCGTTCTCTCAATGGCATTCGAGACGATCTTTCTGAGATCCGATGACTTCTGTCTTATCCTTGTGACCGCACTCTTTCTGTAGAAATACTCATCAAGCACCTTTGAAATGTCATCCCTTGATTCTATGGTCTTGTCGCTGTACATCGACAGATGCACCGACGAGAACTCCACTGGAGTGTAACCGTCCAGTATGATTTCAGGAGTATAGTTCCCGTTCCTTATATCAGATACTATCCCGGCAAATTCATCATAAAGCCTTGCGACATCCGCCTCGCTCATGCTGTCCACAGGCATGTTGCCGTCAAGTCCTGCCCTGTAGGTTATCTCACTCGCCACAACCGGTGAAAATCCGGTTATGTTCTGGTATATCGCCTTTATGATATTCGTAGGGCTCGAGCTCACACGCTCTATGAAGTCCCCGCGCTCTATCTCAAGCGGGGATACCTTTCCTCCCGCCGGAGGATACTCATAAGTCCTGCCCGGAAGAACCTCCCTCACTGAGCTCACCATATGGGATATATGCTTTATGCTGTCGATGATGACATTCTCATCCGTGGCAAATATGATATTGCTGTGCTTACCCATGATCTCTATGATGAGTTTCTTTCTCTTTAGATCTCCAAGCTCGTCCAGATGCTCGATGACCATGACAACTATTCTCTCAAAGCCCGGCTGATACACATCAACTATCCTTCCGTTGTTGATATGCTTCCTGAGGAGCATACAGAAATTCGGCGCTGTCATAGGATTCTCCTTGGCGGACTGCTGAAAGTATATAAGCGGGAGGCTTGCATCCGCAGACATGAGCAGCCTGTAATTCTCCCTGTTATTCTTTATTACTATGTTGAGCTCGTCCTTCTCCGGCTGATATATCTTATATATCCTTCCGTCGATGAGTTTCTCCTTCATGTCTCTTACTACATTGGATATCACTATTCCGTCAAACGCCATATCTGTCTCTCCTATATCCCTGAAAAAAGGCAGAAAATGCAAATTCATTCTCTGCCTCTTCCATATCTACTACCACATTACTGTGAGCCTGATCCTACAGTGAATTGTAGAGATCCTTATATATATTCGCTGAGTTATACCATGAGTAATCCTGTCTCATGCCACGCTCCTGGATTCCATACCATGCCTCTTTGTTGTTATAGTACACTTCCTTTGCATAGTTTATGGCATTGAGGAGCTCATATGCATCATAATTAGCAAATGAGAATCCTGTTCCTGTACCCTCGAACTGATTATAAGCCTCAACAGTATCTGCAAGACCACCTGTCTCTCTTACTACTGGAACTGTGCCATATCTGAGTGCCATGAGCTGTGTGAGTCCACATGGCTCAAATCTTGAAGGCACGAGCATCACATCGCAGCCTGCATACATCTTATGAGATCTCTCATCTGAATAATAGATGTTCGCTGATACCTTTGCAGGATGTATTCCCTGATAATACTTGAACATGTTCTCGTACTTGCCGTCACCGGTTCCGAGGACGATGAACTGTACTCCGTCACAGCATATATCGTTCATGATCCTGTCAACCAGATCAAGACCCTTCTGGTCTGTGAGTCTGGATATGATTCCTATTACAAACTGATTCTCATCCTGAGGAAGTCCACATTCCTTCTGCAGTTCGATCTTGTTGATCTTCTTGAGCTGTCTGAAGTTATCCACGCTGTAGTTCTTATATACCTGTGGATCTGTTGCAGGATTCCATACCTCGTAATCTATACCGTTGACAATGCCCCAGAGTGACTGCCATCTGGCACTTAAGAGCCCGTCAAGTCCCTCTCCATAATATGGAGTCTGTATCTCCTTGGCATATGTGTTACTTACCGTTGTTATCTTATCTGCATATACAAGTCCGCCCTTGAGCATGGCAGCATCCTTCTGGATCTCCAGCTTGTCCGGTGTAAATACATAATCAGGGAGCCCTGAATACTCCTGAATGGTCTTTATATCCCACTTGCCCTGGAACTGGAGATTATGAATAGTCATAACAGACTTCATGCTTGTATAGAACATATCTCCTGCAAACAGAGTCTTGAGATATACAGGCACAAGTCCTGCCTGCCAGTCATGACAGTGAAGTATATCCGGCTGGAAACCGATCGATGGAAGGATCGAAAGCGCTGCCTTTGAGAAATAACAGAACTTCTCGATATCCCACTTTACATCACCATAAGGTGTAAATCCGTTAAAGTAATACTCGTTATCTATGAAATATACCTTGACACCCTCATACTCCAGATACATAACGCCAACATAATCATTCTTGTAACCGATGTCCATATAAAAATGCGTTATATACTGCATCTTCTCCCTGTACTTGTTCGGAATACAGAGATAATTCGGCATGATGACTCTCACATCATACTCGTTCTTATCAAATATCTTTGGCAGTGTTCCAACTACATCCGCAAGACCACCCGTCTTTATAAATGGCACACACTCTGATGCTATATATGCAACCTTCTTCATCAAATAAACCCTCCATGACATTTAGACATTAAATCCTTGTATATTATATCACACGGGTATCCATAATTCAATAAATCAGTGTATCTATATTGTTGCATTTGCCACATTCCGCTGATATACTTTTAGCATGCAGCCGCACGCAGATACGGCTGCGATCACAATCCAGAAAACAGGAGATTTTCAATGTTAGACATCACCATCACCGAGACCAGGGACTTCGTGAAGAAGCTTCTGATGGACAATACATTTGACCGTTTTCTCGCCATGGAAGCATTTGTAAAAAGCGGGATAACATACAGCTTTGACGGAAGGGTAAACAAGGATTTCTATGACAAGGAGGAGCTGGAGCTCATGGCTTCCACATCCTACGCCTCATGGGAGTCCATAAAACCACATGTATATAATGTTATAAGAGGAAAGAAGCTGCCACTGAGCTTCAAGATAGTGCTCGTGCTCTCCCAGCCGGACATCATGGATATGCTTGAGAAGAACCATCTCACCATACCGGTATCCGATGTGGCAAATCTCACCTTGAACGTCTACTATGACGGCATGAGCATACAACTCACATCCATGGCGACCCAGAACATATTCACCATGGATAAGACCCTTGAGCATGTGTGGGATGCGGAGATCAGGGATTTCCTGAAGACTGCCGGAATATATTTCACCGAAAGCTGATTTTTTGAAGAAATTTAATATGATTTTTGAAGATCCGGCACCTCATCTGATGCCGGATTTTTTTACGCGCCGCCCCTGTTAGCACTCATTTTGTCTGAGTGCTAATTTTTTCTTGACTTTAGTTCCCAGCTGATTTATCATACCTTTTAGCCTGATGTGTCAGTGTACATTTCTATTAAGATTGAACACAGATCGGGGATGACACATCTTTCATTGAAAACCATTATATTTTAAGGAGATGTATACAATTATGAAGAACGGAAATTTATCGATCAACAGTGAAAACATTTTCCCTGTCATCAAGAAGTGGCTGTATTCAGACCACGATATATTTGTCAGGGAGCTTATATCAAACGGCTGTGATGCCGTGACAAAGCTTAAGAAGCTGTCTCTCATGGGCGAATTTGACGAGCCGGATGAGCCATATCGTATAGATGTGACCACAAGTGCCAACGACAAGACCATCACATTTACCGATAACGGTATCGGTATGACTGAGGAGGAGGTTGAGAAATATATCAACCAGATCGCTTTCTCAGGAGCCGAGGCATTCCTTGAGCAGTACAAGGACAAGGCAACAGAGGAACAGATCATCGGCCACTTCGGACTGGGCTTCTACTCCGCATTCATGGTTGCCGACAAGGTCACCATCGAGACAAAGTCATACAAGGACGGCGAGGACGCTGTATACTGGGAGTGCGAGGACGGCCTTGAATACTCCATGAAGAAGTGCATTAAGGCTGACCGAGGTACTACCATCACCCTTTATCTGAACGAGGACAGCTATGAATTTGCAAATGAATACAGGATCAAGGAGGTCATCGACAAGTATTGTTCGTTCATGCCTGTTGAGATCTACTACACCAACGCAGACGAGCCACAGGAAGATCCTAAGGATGCTACTGTAGACGTGGATGCAAAGGAAGTCAGCGACACAGCAGATAATGCTGAGGGCAGCACTGACAGCAAAGGCCCAGACGCAGACGATATAAAGACCGAGGAGAAGAAGCCTGAAGCTCCTAAGCCACTCAACACCACTACCCCACTGTGGGCAAAGCATCCAAACGACTGCACCGACGAGGAATACAAGGAGTTCTACAGAAAGGTATTCCACGACTACAAGGAGCCTCTGTTCTGGATACACCTGAACATGGACTACCCATTCAACCTGAAAGGTATCCTGTACTTCCCTAAGATCAATACACAGTATGACAACCTTGAGGGAACGATCAAGCTGTACAACAACCAGGTATTCGTCGCCGACAATATCAAGGAAGTAATTCCTGAGTTCCTCATGCTCTTAAAGGGATGTATCGACTGTCCTGATCTCCCACTGAACGTATCACGTAGTGCGCTTCAGAATGACGGATTTGTCAAAAAGATCTCAGACTACATCACCAAGAAGGTTGCAGACAAGCTGTCCGGCATGTACAAGACACACAGAGAGGACTACGAGAAGTACTGGGATGACATCAACCCATTTATCAAGTTTGGTTGTCTGAAGGATCTCAAGTTCCTCGACAAGATGAAGGACTTCTGCATCTACAAGAACCTCGAGGGCAAATATATAACTCTCCCTGAGTATCTTGAGGCAGGAAAAGAAAAGTACGAGAACAAGGTATTCTATGTAACCGACGAGCAGGCTCAGTCACAGTACATCAACATGTTCAAGGCTGAGGGCATGGACGCTCTGATCATGACACAGACCATAGACAGCCCATTCATCACTCTGCTTGAGCAGAAGAACGAGAATGTTCACTTCTACAGAATAGACGCTGAGCTCTCTGACAACTTTGTCGGCGAGGAGCTCTCAGAGGAGACTGCAAAGGAATACAAGGATAAGCTCACAGCTACATTTGAGAAGGCTCTCGACATGAAGAACCTGAATGTAAAGGTTGAATCCCTGAAGGACGAGAACACATCTTCTATCCTCACCCAGCCTGAGGAGACAAGACGTATGCAGGAAATGATGAAGATGTACGGCATGGCCGGTATGGATCCATCAATGTTCGGTCAGGGCGAGGGCGAGACACTCATCCTGAACAGCAACAACAAGCTTGTTAAATACGTTCTGGACAACCCTGACAGCGACAACACAGCTACGATCTGCTGCCAGTTATATGATCTGGCCGTACTTGCCAACCGTCCACTGTCAGCAGAGGCAATGACCAAGTTCATCGCAAGAAGCAACGAGATCCTTGGAATACTTACAAAGTAATATAATCTGTCTGCCGGTTTACGGCAGCAGATCCTAATGGATAACTAACACAACAAAAAGCAGCAGCCCGATATGTCTTTGATAGCATATCAGGCTGCTGCTCTTTTATTCTATTCCACTCCCTAGTGGGCAAGTATCTCCACTCCATGTTCTGTCATAACCAGTGTGTACTCCCACTGTGCCGATGGTGAGCCATCCTCCGTGTAGATAGTCCAGCCGTCATCTGCATCCTGATATACATCAGGGCCGCCCATGTTGATCATAGGCTCAATGGTGAACACCATTCCCGGAGCAAGCACATAATCCTTGCCAGGCTGTCCTATATGACTTACATAAGGCTCCTCATGAATTGCAAGACCTACTCCATGGCCGCCTATCTCACGGACAACCGAATAGCCCTGCTCCTGTGCAAATTTGTTGATGGCATATCCTATATCTCCTATGGTCACATATGGCTTGCTGCACACCTCAACACCTATATCAAGAGCCTTCTTTGTATCCTCTACAAGCTTCTTCCATGCAGGATCAACATTTCCCAGCATGAACATTCTTGATGAGTCTCCGAAATATCCCTTGTACTCTGTTGTACAGTCGATATTAACTATATCTCCATCCTGGAGAATAATGTCATCACTTGGAATGCCGTGGCATACCACATCATTTACCGATATACACACACTCTTAGGATATCCCTCATATCCAAGACATGCAGGAATAGCGTCTATGGACTTTGTATAGTTATAGATAAGGTCATCCAGCTCTCTGGTAGACACTCCTATCTTGACAAATGGAGTTATGTAGTCGAGCACAGATGTGTTGACCTTTGAAGCCTCCCTGATTCCCTCGATCTGCTCTGCGTTCTTGATCATCGCATGTGTAGGGATCTTGAATCCTCTGTTCTTCATATCCTCAAGCTTATCGTCAAGAGCCAGGTGACAGGTCTTGTATTTCTTACCACTTCCGCACCAGCACATATCATTTCTACCAAGTTTCATAATTAACCTCTTTCTTTATTGCATAATATTTTCATTACATACCTATGGTATTAGCCACAAATACTATAATACGTTTTTGAGAATAATTCCACATTTTAATATGATAAATATTGTCAATTATCCTCGTCTATCCCCAGATACCTGGCAACATATGTATAATACCCCGACTCCGTTATGTTGTCAGCTGCTGTAAATTTATCCGCGACATATAGCTGCATCGCACTGAAACTGTCATCCGATATCTCCGCACCCGTGTGGGATGTCAGCGTGTCCGTGACTGCGTTATATTCAAATGCATCCGTTATAAAGCTTCTGTCCGGGAACAGCACCAGGCCTGTACTGTCTGACAGGATATCCCTTCCTATGATGAGCCTCGAATCATAATCCGCTTCCATGAGATTGAGCATGGTCGGCAGGATATCTATACTGCTGCACACCTTGTCAACTCTCACCGGCTTCTCCATCGACGCCGACCATATGACAAGTCTGCTCCTGTACGCATCAAGACTGTTTCCAAAGTTCTCCCCTGCCAGTTCGTCCACAACGTCCATATTGTCATACGGTACATGATCCCCCGCCAGGACGATAACAGTATTGTCCAGCAGCCCCTTCTTCTCAAGTCTCTTCATCATATATTCAAGCATCTTTTCCATTTCGTACTGGGATGCCAGATATGCCTTTGTCGTATCCAGGACATAGTTAAGGTTACTGACCACAGCCTTGTTCTTCTCCGCCATGGCATTTGCCGCACCGTATCCATATGGCACATGACCGCTGACCGTCAGGTAGTACAGGTGGAACGGCTGCGTCTCTGTATACTTGTCAAATGTCTCCTCCATCATGACAAGATCCGACTGAGGCCACATGTCCTGCCCGTTCTCGTCAGTCTGGTACTCAAGCCCATTACCGCTGGCTATCCACTCGTATCCCAGCGCCGTATGGGTGATATTCCTGTCATAATATGTATAGTCGTTGTCATGGAATCCGTAACAGCTATAGCCGAGTCTCTTGAGCGTATTCGCCATGGAAAACAGCATGCCATTCTCATTGTCGGCAGCCCTGCACATACTGAGGTATGAACCGTTCTTAGTCGGGCTTCCCATCAGGTTTGCATACTCTCCGCCTAATGTTGAACCATACCATAGCGGCTGATAGTAATTTTCAAAGACAAAGCCCTCGTCCGCAAGTTTTGACAGTGTAGGGAACAGACCGGAATCAAGCGCATAGCCTGAGAACCCCTCCGCAGTTATCCATATGACATTATAGCCCTCGAACATACCTGTATATTCATTCTTATTTGTCGGGGGTATATTTGCAAAATATTCGCTGAGCGATGAAACCGCATCATTTCCCGCAAGGTCATTTATGGCATCAAAATCCAGATCCAGGACATTCGGGGATGTGTCGATCACAACCTCCTCTGTGGTCGCTTCCGCGACATCCACCGTCTCGGTGGTAATCTCCTGCATCGTTGTGCTCTCTGTGGAGGCAAGTGAGTCGATATCGACCTCACCACCCGAGGCAAAGTTTATCCTGCTCTGTGCTGAGCTCTTGCCTGCGATACCCTCTCTGACATCCACCACAAAACTCTCCATGACGCCGAGCTTTTCAACAGAGAGATCAACCGATGTATATTCCTTGTATAAATTGTACGGACTGTACACATCCGAGGCCACAGCCCACATCACAAACAGTGTTGTGGCATACACCAGAGCTGTTCCGGCGGCACCTATGAGGTTCACCCACCACCTTCTCCTGTCAAATGCCATAAATGTCCATATGCACACGATCATTATGAGCACCGGGACAGCCAGAAGAATAACGTCCACTATCTGTGCCTTTATATTGGATATGACCGTGTCCGCATTGTCCACAGCCTGATTTCCGAATTTTATGGTTCCAATAACAGACAGATAGTTGTTGAAGACCGAATGATATACGTACTGGGCGATGAAGATCACACCCGTAAACAACGTGAACAGCGTTGCAAGTATCTTATTGATGACCGGCGGAAAAAATCCTGTCAGCACGCTGAACACGCCTCCAACCACCACCGCAAATGCTATTATAGCGGCTATGTTCCCATCATCCAGGCTGAAATTCATGCCGTGAAACAGCAATTCATAATACAAGATCAACACAGTGAACAGTATCCACCCCGACCATTTTCTGAAATATTCTCTTACATCCCCAAACATCGCCTTAAAAAACTTTATCATACGTTGGAATCTCCCATATAAACAAAAAAAATAAAGATATGGCCCTTAACTCCATATCTTTATTTTATATAATATTTTAAGACTTTTTACAATATTTTAAGATATATTATATCTACTTTACACCGTACTGATCATAGTAAGCGTCGATAGCGGCCTTAAGGGTGTCATCTATGATAACTCTTCCCTTATACTCTCTGTTGTAAAGATGCTCCACTACCTCTGCCATTGTTACGATAGCTGTTGTCTTGATTCCGTAGTTCTCCTCGATCTCTGTCAGCGCACTCTTCTCGCCCTGGCCTCTCTCCATTCTGTCTACTGAAACCACAAGACCCATGACATCCACGTCGCCCTGTGCCTTGATGATAGGAAGTGTCTCCTGAATAGATGTTCCGGCTGTTGTGACATCCTCGATGATGACAACCTTATCGCCATCCTCTATAGGACTTCCAAGGAGTATTCCCTTGTCGCCGTGATCCTTTACCTCTTTTCTGTTTGAGCAATACTTGATGTCCTCATCGTACATCTCTGCTATGGACATAGTTGTCGCAACTGTGAGAGGTATTCCCTTGTATGCAGGACCAAATAACACATCAAAATCCAGACCAAACTCTGCATTTATAGCCTCAGCATAATACTCGCCAAGTCTCTTGAGCTGGGCACCTGTTCTGTAAAAGCCTGTATTGACAAAAAATGGTGTCTTTCTTCCACTCTTTGTAACGAAATCTCCAAACTTGAGTACGTTACAGTCAATCATAAATTCGATAAATTCCTGCTTATATGCTTCCATTTTAATAAAACCTCCTGTATTTACAGGGGTTCCGGGGAACCCCTTATTCTCAAAATAGCCTTACTACACACTTACTACACACTTTTGAGCTTACACAGCCTTTTCCATCTTCATCATCTCTGTAAACAGTGTATCCTCTGTCACATGACAATACAAATCCATTGTCATCTGCAAGGAGCCATGTCCGAGAATCTTCTGTAATGTCTTTGGCTGCATTCCGTTCTCAATTGCTCTGGTTGCAAAAGTATGTCTTAAGCAATGTGGTGAAAACATCTCATAGTCAGGATGCTCTTTTCGAATCCGGTTTACAATGGCACCGATTGCCTCCTGCACTATGAACTGTTGTGTAGGTCTGTTGTTTTTCGTAACAAACACCAAGTCCCTGTACTGTTCCTCTGTTTCGATTCCCTTAAAGAGAATCTTCTGTTTTTGAATGCGCTGTCGTTTCAATGCCTCCAACGCCCTCGTGGTTAATGGAATCGTTCGTCTTCCATTCTTGGTCTTTGCATCATGCATCTCAAAAATGTACTTACCATCTTTTTGAAAATAGCACAATGTGTGACGCACATACAGTACCTTCTTGTCAAAATCAATGTCCTTCCACTGAACACCACAAAGCTCTCCAATACGCATTCCGGTTTCTATGGCAAGCACAAACAGATTATAGTAGAAACTACTCTGTGCCTCACCTAAAAACAACTCTGCTTCACTTACTGTCAGTACACGTCTTTCCTTCTTATCTTCCTTGGAAATCACCGTGTTTAATTGCTTTGCAACATTTTTTGTAAGTAAATCAGAGTCGATTGCTTTTTCCAGCATATCCACCAGAATCTTTTTCGTGTTCTTTCTGGCATTATCAGAAACAAGCTCATTGAGTGCATTCTGCATGATAATCAGGTTCAATGATGTCAGCTTACGCCACCCAAGCTCCTTCTGTATCCGCTTATAATGTGTGGCATAGGATTCCCTAGTGGAATTCCTGCAATTCTTCTTACAGGTATTCATCCAAATCTCATACCACTCATCAAGGGTTACATCCTTGGTGACAACATTCAGTGCCTTCTCATCCTCATACTGTTCCTCACGCATCCTTTTACGAAGTTCATTCAGATTGCTTGCGTATATGGTCTGCGTCTTGCCGAAACGATTCACAAATCGTCCCTGATAAAGTCCATCACTCTTTCTCTGTGTAATGCCTTTACCAAGTTCTTTACCTTTTATGGATTTACCCATATCTGCCTCCTTCCAGCGTGTATATACGTTGAAAGGAACCATCAGTCCACCCAATTGTAGCATATACACACTTAATTTTCAATTAGTTTCATGGTTATTTAATAAATTCATTGTCTTTTTATGAATCAAATTTCCTAGCATCCAATCTGATTCAAAAGCCATTCATCCAGCTTGCCCTTGTGAGCATACAGTCTGTTTCCGATGCGAACCGCGAATACATCAGCATTTTCAGCCAACAACTCACGTGCCTTTGTCTGACCAATCCCCAAATAAGAGCAAAACTCTTTTACAGTCAATAAAGCCTTATCCTTCATTCTTCTACCTCCTCAAAATCCTATTTCTAAGCCAAACACAAATAAATTTCTGTTTTTTCTCCAAAAATATAGAACATTTGTTTGTGTCATGTTATAATGGTTATGCGCATACCATTTCTTTTCAAAAGTAATCGTTTCTTATCAAAAACTATTACTCTCTCACTTATAGGAGATTTAGAAGGGGTTTTGCGGAAGTGTTTTTAAAAAAAGTTGCAAAAAATTTTAAATATGTATATACAAGGCAGGTTTTACGGATAAATGAACATTAGAAAACATCAGGAATTGATGGACTTCTGGGAATATTCTCATAACTTCGACAGCGAAGACGGAGCCTTTTCCATAGATGAGGATATTACCTTTGAGGCATCCCAGCAGGAATTACAAATTGAATTAGAGCATTTTAATGAAATGGATTTGGAACAGGAATTACATCCCATAAAAGATGATAATTTCCAGCCGAAGGATGAGCACCCCAATAAGACCATGTTAAAAAAGGAGCTTCGTGCCATTGCTTTAAAGCGACTGTAGGACGGTGCCCGCACTGTTTCGGATTTTGAGGAAGTGATAAGGGAATGGGACCTATTAGATTCCAACAGAGAACGCAAGGAGCGATATCACGAAATCGGCAGAGAAAACCTAGACAGCAAGAAGGATGTGGCACCACTTGCCATTGTTATCCCGGCTCCCATCAATCATGCTTACTGGCGACAGCTTATGAAAGGGGACTATATAGACATTATCTCTAACTGTCCTTTTGAGATGCACAACTCCCTTTCCGATGAGGACTATTCCAAGATTATTTATGACTTAAAGGACGACCATAAGGAGTTGATATACTTCCTATATCTTAGAGATTTCACTACCAGTCAGCTTGCTGCTTTACGTAATCAGAGCGACAGAAATATCCGTGGTGTCCGCTCTACTATTCTTGGTCAGATTGAGAAAAAGGTTCTTATGATACTGGTGGACAGGCAGGGAGAGGATTTTCCTTCTACCAATGGTAATCTTACCATGGAAGAACTGGACTTCCTATTAAGACATGAAGAAGAGATCCCGGCTACTATGGAAAAACTGGATAAAGAAAAGCTGGCTCTACTAAAGGAAATCGGTGTAGTGGTAAGAAGAATTGCCAGAGAACAGGAAAACCAGGCAAAGGAAGAAACCAAGAAACGCAAGAAAAATAATCGATCGGATCGTAAAAAAAAAGTTTAAATATGCATACAGACGTGCTATGATAGTAATAGTTTTTGCACAGAAAGGAATTACTATGAAGAATATCTTTCAGAAATCCAGTTCCAACTGGGTGAAATATGATAAATACGAATGGCGAACAGCCGCAAACGGAAAGTGTTATATTACACCTTCTGCGGATGCCAAGCCATCCATCTACAATCCTATCAAGGATTATGAGAAGCTGGTGCTGACCGCAATTAACATCGGTACTACTGCCATGAACAAGGCAAGTGAAGTTGAATTAAAAGAAGCCATTATGAGCTTTGTATCCGAATACGGTATGCTGGGACTAATGACTGCCCTGCCTACCACACCGGATTTTATTACATATGAGGCAGTCTATCTGCCAAAGAATCATTTTATCAAGGAAGGAAGCATCTCTACAGAGAAGTATCTGTCCTACTTTTTCCCTTTTGACAAGATTGATTTTCGCAAGAAAAGTGTGGAATCAAGTTGGAGTACTGACTGCGTAGAGATGATTGCTTTAATTATGACCATGAAGAATAAGCCGCAGGCTGTTATGATGAGTTTTCAGAATGAATATGCCGAGCCCTATGAATGGCTTGTGGAAGTATTCCGTGACTGGGCATTTACCTTCTTCTCCAGCTTTCTTTATTATCTGGACTACGACAGACTGGATAAGAATGAACGTAACCTATACCGTCAGGGAATGGCTGCTTTCGGCGGTGTGGCACCTACCTACCGCATAGAATTGCGGGAACGCCCTACCATTGTCTGGGACTTCAATTCCTTATTGTTATGTGTACAGATGATGTTTTCCTTTATGCTGACGGATGAAAACTCCACCATGAAGGTATGTAAGCACTGCGGCAAAGCATTTGTTGCCACCAGACCGAATATGGAATTCTGCTCACCACAGTGTAAAAACCAATACAATGTGTATAAAAGCAGAGCCAAAAAGAACGATACACCAACATAGGAGGACTGCGTATATGAATCATTCCAATATTATTATGTACACAACCGAAGACGGTTTGACGAAAATAGAAACTACCTTTGAGGATGATACTGTGTGGCTTTCCATTGACCAAATGGCAGAGCTGTTTCAGCGTGACAAATCAACGATATCACGTCACATCAAAAATATTTTTGAAGAGGGAGAATTACAGCGCATTTCAGTTGTTGCAAATTTTGCAACAACTGCCGCCGACGGAAAAACCTACAATGTCGATTACTACAATCTCGATGTAATCATCTCCGTAGGCTATCGTGTAAAATCCCACCGTGGTACACAGTTCCGTATCTGGGCTATGAGAATATTAAAAGAATACATGAAAAAAGGATTTGCATTAGATGATGACCGCTTAAAAAGACTTGGCGGCGGCAATTACTTTGACGAATTGCTTGCCCGTATCAGAGACATCCGCTCCTCTGAAAAGGTATTTTGGAGAAAAGTTCTGGAAATCTATGCTACCAGCATCGATTACGATCCTAGTGCAGAAAGCTCCATCCTATTCTTTAAGCAGGTGCAGAATAAGATGCACTGGGCAGCACACAAGCACACAGCTGCAGAAGTTATTTACCAGCGTGCCGATGCTGAAAAAGATAATATGGGACTTACCTCATGGGCTAGTGACACCATCCGTCGCCCCGATGTAGAAATTGCAAAAAACTATCTTACCCAGCAGGAATTGGATGCTTTAAACAAGATAGTTACAGCCTATCTCGATATCGCCGAGGTACACGCTCTCAATCAGGAACCAATGTATATGAAGGACTGGCTGGAAACCATTGACGATTACCTGAAAATGACCCGCCGTGATATTCTTACCAGTAGCGGTCACATCAGCCACAAGCAGGCACTTGATAAGGCTCATGCCGAATACACCAAGTACAAGAACCGCTTGGAAAACACCATTTCCCCAGTTGAACAGGACTTTATCAAAAGCATTGGTACATTGGAAGAGATTGCAGATTCCGACAAGAAATAAATACCCAAAAATACTTCAGGCGGGCCTAAACAGCCCGCTTGCAACAAAATCAACTTCTTGGATTTCCTAAATCAAATTTAGCAATCGCTTCATCCAAGATTCCGCTCCATTCAGCCAATCCGCATTCATTAAATTTCTGAATCTCGGAATTAATCACGTCTAACAACATTTCCAGCTTTATTTGGTTCCGGATTAGGCTTTGAATATAACCAATGGTTTATAAAAACAGATTTTTCACTCATCTTATTTCTCATGCTCCTATGTTTTATCTCATCTCGGCACACACCATTTCACCCTTAGAATTTACATCCACATCTATCTCATGTCCACCAAATACATAACCATCATCGTATCCTACAGTATAAGAGCCATTCTGATTCACAAATATATATTTCATTCGACCCTTTAATGCGTCTGCAAATTCTTCCGGTGTAGAAAAATGAATTTCGCATTCATCTTCATATTCTTCCACGCACTCCAATGCAGCATCATACAGATCCTCATCAGATGCAATATACGATCTAAACACCTCATCCTTTGAAGCAATATGCTCTGCAAAATCTCTGGCAACAGTCAAAGGCTTTTTCCAAGTTGCCTTACTGTCCCACTCTACCTCAATATAAATTGTGATGTCATTACCTGCAAAATCATACTTACCTTCAAACAGACCTTCCGATTTTTCTAACACTAATTTCCCCAGCACCTCATCCTCTAAGACAATTGGTGCCAGATACTTTTCCTGATTTTTATCAAGCTTTGTTCCGGATGCATTTTCTTCCAAAACCTCTCTGATGTACAGAAATGCAAGTTCTCCGAAGTAACTATACTGTAATCTTCCTGCCACCTTATAAATGACACCCTCTTTAAATCTGTTAAAATATCCGCTGTTTTTCTCCTGTGCATCATGTTCCTCGTTAGGTATAGGCCATGTCATAACCTTTATCTTCTTCACCATACTGGCAGCGTTTATATCATAGATTGCAACAGCAGAACGTGTAATAATATAATACTTGTGACTCTTGTCCCATCTGGACGAGTCACCTTTTCCAACAAGAACGTAATATATGCTCTCCTCACCCTCAAATTTATTATCTTCCTGATAGATTTCATGTATATCCATAGTCGCTCCTCCACAATAATCAAATCTATTTATGCCGTTGTACACCAAAATATATAATAAAACATTTCCTTTGTTTCTATAACCCAAGCATTGTCAAAATCTGTTATAGTACCTGTTAAGGTTTTTATGGGTTCTCCTATTTCAAAGGATACTTTTCGATTCATTCCCTCAATAATTTCATGTAGCCATTTTACAACATCGTCTGTAGCATCTACAAAAACACAGTTTTTATATTCTTCAGCATCACAAGAAAAATCATTCTTTATCTGATAGTCCAAAGCTTTTTGAATAAATTCATCAATGCTTGATGTTTCATTTTTTCCTGCAACTACTATACATAAAGTCTGTTCTGAAACCTCGCAATTAAAGGCAAGATTACCAAATTCTATTCCGAACATTTAATCACTCCAATCCATAAATCACAACACTGCAACATACCCAACCTGTAGTTCCTTACAATAAATCGGAGGCGATATATTTCGAATCGCATAGTGCAGACATATCAAGCGCTAGCGCTTTTGCAACTGCTGTCAGCACAATATCAGTAGCACCGGTATATGTATATCTGTCTTCCGCTAATGACTCATAATACTTTACAAGCTTTCTGTGATGCTTGTCCTTTACAGTGTTCAAATGCCTTAAAAACAAGTCAGTTCTTTCTGCATCAGGAGCATTGTAAACATCTACAATCCCTCCATTTTCTTTACTAAAATCTCCGAAATACCCCTTATCCCTATAATAAAAACCTTTGGAAGAATAACACTTTCCTTCAAAATATAAATTACGGATAATATCCAGACGAATATCTATGTATTTTTCTTCAACCATTTTTGTTTTAATAAAATCCACTTGCTCAGAATCAACATCAAACAAATATGCTAATGAGAGTAAATTAGCCACATCGTCATATGTTAGGTTCCCTTCACAGTACAGAACCTTCTGTTTATCATTTTCTATATATTCCAAAACATCATGCTTTATCTCATCAATTTCATACCCCAATTGATATTTAATCAAAATAACAGATAATAGCTTTAAGCCTATTGCAATATGAAGTCTTGAGGCATTCTCTTGGTTAAGATTATCTTTATATCGATTAATTCTTTTTTCAAGATTTTCTAATTCTTTCTGATAGTATTCCTTTGACTTAAAATCATCTTTTATTCTATTCATAATTTTATCCCTTCATTCCGACTAATAAATTTTTCTTAATACTCTCCCGGACATACTTCTATTCCCAACGAATATTTTACCTCATTCAATAGCTCTTCCTCAGTTAAGTTATACGGAAAAGGCTCTGCATCCTCCATAGCATTATTCATAAGTTCATCATATGTTCCATACTCTATCACAATAAATGGTTTATCCGAAAAACAAACTTCATCCACTCTATAATACTGTCCATTATACTCAAAAGTCGGTCTGACAGAACTGTTTTTCACAGCATCATTTCCTCTTCCGTCAAGAAATGACACCACAAACCGTATTGCGGCTCCGTAAAATCATATTGCAATGATTTCTCCCAATCCTTTGCATTCAAAAGCGTTAAAATATTCTTATCTTCTCCATTTGTTCGGTATGTGCTGCAGCGACACTTCATGCCATGAAATTCTACAATCATTTTTTTACATCCTTACTATTTTTTGTTCAACCATATTACTCAATTTTAGCCTCTACCAAAATATAAAACTTATATTCCTCGTTCTCAATCCACATGGAAGTCTTTGTAATTTGCACATTTAAAGGGCACTGGTCATCAAATACCGTATAACATTTCGTTCCCGAGCCCTGATATACAGCCTCTCCGTAATATTCCTTTTTCATATATGTAAGCTTCAGCTTTAATGCTTTATCAAAAGTAGACCATGCATTCGAATCATTTTTCAGATATGACTCCTTGCACCTTTCTGCTTCCATTACCATATCCGAAAAATTCAACAGCTCGATTTCTGTATTTTTATCTATTTTTAATTTTGTCTTCTTAAAGCCATTTATCACCTTTACCTTTGGAACAGATGGCACTTTTGCTTCTACTTCTGCTTCAAAAGAAACGTTTTCTCCACATTCCTCATTCCAAAACACATTCGCCTAACCGGACCATTTTACCTTAATCAAATCCTGCGTAACATCTAAAATATCAATTTTTCCTGATGTGACATCCTCGTGCTCTAGCACATACAAAGTTCCTGCCTCTTCGCCCTTGTTATTATAAGCCTCATTCCATTCAAAGCTTTTTCCTATTAATTTATTTGGTTCTTTTACTCCGATATGAAAACCATTATTATGATACAATCTAATGGTTCTAAGCTCATAATCCAAATCTTCACCCTCATAGCTTCCGTCTATATCCAGAAACATGATTAATGATTTGTTATCTTCTGACATCTCAAAACCTACATTAGCAGCAGTGATTTTATATTCATAATTATTCAGTTTCAAATACATATCGATCCCTCCCGGCATTGTGTTGCTAAATTTCTAATTTTTCATTTTGAGATAAAATGTACTCCACTGGATTTTTGCAAAACCGATTTGCTCTTGATTTTTTCATAACCCCAATTATCTCTTCCATTCGTGGTGAGTAAATCTTATCTCCCACAAGAAACATTGCACCGATTTCTTGTACATATTCAATCACTGAAATTAAGTTGGTTTTCGTAAGACTTCGCAAATCCAATCGACAGCTTATTTCATCTAATATGTTATCAATGTATATGAACTCTATACACGTTTCATCCGATTTTCCATACTGGATAATGTCTTTTGACCAACTATCCTCCTGTTCAAGAAACTTAAGATTATGCGGTGGTTGAGGTATCCCTTTCCACGAAATCATTTCATCATGACTTAATCTATCAAAATTTAATCTTGCCGGTATAATATTGCATTGAAACTGCCATATCGCCATGTTAAGTCCACCCACTATCATCTATGTTATAAACATTTATCATAATCGTCAATGTATTTATATTCATTATAGTTCCATAGTCCCCACATGCCACTGGCTGTATGTAAATTCTCTTTGTACATATTCGAATTTTCCCTTCGTATATAAGTTTTACCTTGTATGATTCATGAAATAATTATCCAATAGCCTTCTAATATAGGATGGTGTCACAGGTACTTCCGAATCAAACGGTGGATATTCCAGATTTATCTTCTTATCTTCTGACAAAATGTGAATTCTTAATCTTCCATTATCATCAGCACGCACAAACCAATAGAATATATTTCCTTCATATTCTATTTTTCTTTTCCCTTTCTTTGCAACCATACTCAAAACCACCAATCCTATTAAACCATTTTTTTAATTTCTCCATACCAGCTCATCAGCTCTGACACAGGTGATATTCCACTCTTGGTATAGTTGTCATAACGATAGGATGCATCGAATTTATGCGTAGCAACATCAAATTCCAGCTTATATTCATTGGGACATTTTTGTTGATAACTATCACACAATTCAACCAGCTTATTAATATCTTTTGTTCCAATTGATAAAAACTCGTCAGAAGCTTCATCATCAGCAAAATTCCCCGCGGGTATAACATCGTTTCCTTTCACGAAAATGGCATTAAACATTTTCTGTGATGTATCTTGGTAAATGTAGATATATATTTTATCAACATTTCCGTTTGTATACTCCATACATAGAGATACGAACTCCGCCTGTAAATCAGTAAACGCGTCTTCAAAACCTTTCATCACAATTTTCTCCTTTATCCACGTATTTTCTCCAGTTCAAATTTTAAAACACAATCTCTCCAAGGTCCGGATAGCCCTTCTTAAGCACATCCATATTCCTTTTTAGCAGCGATAGTTTATCCGGCTGATTACTCTTAAAATAATCCGTAATAACTTGAAGTAGTGAAAGAATTTCCTCTCTTCGGTATGTGGATTGTGATATAGTCGCTATGGCGTAATAATATCCTTCCACCGGCTCCACTTTATTCTTCCCATCAGAGAACGGATACCTATTTTCTTCCAATGCTTTCATAATCACATCTACGATTCCACATCCTCTGAAAAAGGTAACATTCTCTGGTAGTCCTTTAATTTGATTAGCGCATGACTAAAAGAAGCTATCTTCTTACAATACTTCCAGATCTTTTCCTTATTGGTGTCGTCTGTATGAGACATAAGGATATAGGTCATAGGCTTTGTAATTATCATTTTTCTTTTGTCATCAAATATACCCTGTGCCTGTAATTCTTTAAATGATAACATTTCAAATGTATGTATAACCTCTCTCATTTCCTCTATTGTAGGCGCTGTATCCTTCATTGTATTTACCTCCGTTTTAGGCTATTTATAGCACTTTTAAAGCTTCTATCATTAATCACTCAACTTCATGTAATCATCTACCGGAATTCCACCCATGCAGATAATTCGTACATCATCCCATCTTTCTTTTAATGATTTTCCTCTATAAATTGTTGCATTCACTAATTCATCTGCTGTTAAAAATTCCGTTCCATTAGGAATATCACACAATCCAGCCCAGTAGGGTTTATCGTACTGTGGAAGGCAACCTATATAGTGTTCTGGTTCACTTATTTCACCAACAAAATAGAAGGATGTTTCATTCATAATTTCGCCTTTTCTCAATTCTGCCAAGAAATAGTTAAAATCTACTGCATTCAAATTATATTCTGTATGGTCCATATACTATATCCTCATAATAAACAACCATCACCGACGGCAACAAAATCAAAACCAAATCAGATGGATAACAAAAATCCGACCACTTTGTACAAAAAAGATTAATTGGCAATTGCAAGCCATTTTCACAGTCATAATATACCAATATCTTGTCCACATTTAATTCACTAAAAAATGTTTCAAAAGCTTCTCTGGTTTTATCTTCATTCTTTCCCCACTGGCAATCTTTAATTAATACTGGAGCACTATGATGAACGATATCGTTTATGTATGCACTCTCTTGAAATATTTCCTTTTCACAAATCCGAATCCATTCCTTCTCTACTTCATCCTTGGATATAACACTTATTGTAGATAGTTCCTGTTCAGATAGTACTGCATATTTTTCATCGCTAAATCTCCAATAATATTTGAAATCTTCAATACTCAAATAATCACCTGCTTTTTCTGCAATTTCTTTAACTCATCAAAGGTATAATCCCTATAATTTTCACCCGGCTCCAGAATAGAATTTGTCGTTGCCGGAATCACCTTTAGCAATTCATTCACATCAATGTCTTTCGGAAACGAAACAATATCCCCGTGTTCGTTTTCGTCCTTATGTGCACAGAAGATAAATTCTCCCGCTTCCCAGTCGATAGCAAATGTATTCATACATCCAACCGCATCTAAATCCATTAGTTCCTCATGATTTGCTATAAAATTCTCATATATGAATTCAAATAATGCATCCTTTTCAATTTTAATGATTCTACATTCATTGTCCTTCATCTGTCACACCTCACAACAGTTTTTGAAATCTGCATATTATATCCACTCTCCATAAAACCATATATTCGATTTCGTATAATAGTCTTCATCATTGAGTTCTTCTATATATCCAATCTCAGGCAACTTTGTCATGATTCCTCTTTCTTTCGCAAAGGAACGCTTATCATCCACTCTCGTCCATATCTGATAAGGTCCTTTCCTGTCCCAAAAGGAATTATAATACTCCTCATCATAGAAAATAATAATCTGGGATTCCCGTACATCCGGATAGGTTATAGCTGCTACTACCTTACAAAATGGTAAATCCTTCGGCTTGTTACCGATAATTTCCTCGGTCTTTTCAAGCCATTTCTTACAAAATGCAGTCTTAATCTTACCAGAGGTTTTAGGTTTCGAAAGCCATGGTCCGCATGGTACGTGAAAATGCTCGTATGAATCCTCTGTATCTTTGAAGGGCAAATCATTTGCATTTTTAAATGGATCTATTTTATCCATCCATCTTAACAGTCTTTTAAATTTTCTCTGATGTCCTCTGGATTTGCTTCGAATCATATATATTGACATTTTGCTTTCCCTTCTGTATCTTATCTGGCGCCATCCATCCACGAACCATATGCCTGACTTTCAATGTATTTTAAATTCAGCTTTTCATATTCCTCTATGGCATCACACAATCCCCTGTCGTAAGATTTACACAGCATCATTACATTATCATTTTGATAATAATCTGTATTTATGCGTACTTTCTGCCTGGTTTCCTTGGGATTATAATAGATGACATATTTCTTATCGCAATACTCCGGTGCAATGGTTTGACCTTCTGTAAGTATATTTTCCAGCTGTAACTTAATATAATTTCCCATATCAATCCCCCTAAGGCCGTCCCTGCTCCACAATCATCTCTACATTTTCAAACACATCCACAAACACCTGCTTTGCTCTTTCCAAAAGCTTATGACATACCTCCGGTTCCTGAAACAAAAAGCTTACACGCAACTCTATTCTTTTTACATCAGGATATTTTTCTTCATATTGTTTGGAATCTATGTACCAAATATAATTATTGAGTTTCTCCTGCAACAACAATAAATGTCGATTCATATCTGACCAGTCCATTCCATCTGCAAGAAGAAGTATCAAACTTGAAGTTTCCTGTTCATACGCCAAGCCATCTATGGTATCTGTATTTTCAACGTTCAGCTTATTATTGTTATTCTCTAACTCCATATCATCACCTATTCCATTATTTTCCGTATTTCCTCTGCATTTTCTTTCAAATAGCGATATTCACTTTTATCCGCCAAATCCAAATATTTTTCAAGTTCAGCCGAATGAATAATATGCAACACATGAAGTACCACAATCTTTTGGTACTCTGATGCATAAGCATCATCCTTATATTTATCTCTCCACCAAAAATCTATTGCATACTCCTCGGCTTTGTCCGGGTAAATATAAGCTAAGGATTGCAAAGCAAGACGCTGTGTATACTCATTATCAACCTGCAAAAAATCGAATATCAGCTCCCTTATTTCATCCTTACCATTACAATCCTTCAGACTCTCTGCGAATTGCCACTTTGCATTTATGTAATCAGTAGACAACACTTTCTTGCATAATAATTCGTACCACTCAGGATAATCTAATAACATTGCTACAATACGGCTACATTCGTTATCCCTTGCAATCCCAAATAAAATATCATCAAGCATCTGCTTCGAAGCTTCATCACAGGACGTGGTCTTAATTATATCAAATATAACATCACACATATCGTCAAATTCATTTAAGTCAATCTCCCATTCCCCATTGTCGCGACTTTCGCTCCAATCCGGATAGTCTTTATTCGCTCTTTTTATAAATTTGGCAATACACTTATGCAATTTTCTTTCATAATTATCAAACATATCTTACCTACCAATCAATAGCTTTATAACACATACAACTACGCTACTTGTACAACCTACATTTTACCATGTTCAGGAGGTTCATTCCATTTATATTTTCTATATTTTTTATTAAAGGGCGAACTGTAAATTACAACAATTCGCCCACAACATAACAATATAGCAAATATTACGTTTTAATAATTACTACCTTGTTTCTCTACTCTTCTGTACGCTGATACTTCTCGAATCATCTCTTACACCATAGTATTTCTTACGATACTGATATTCAGCCATAAATTCATCATACACAGTCATCTTATAACGGATACTATTCATCTTCTCTCTCGTATATCCCATACGCTGACAGTAAGCATTATATTCTGCTGTATAATCATCTGTAGGCACAGGTAGAAGCGAAGCACGTTCTTCCATAGACAGCTTAGTATAATCAATCGTTTCCGGAAAAACCTCTGTATCTTCTGATACTTTTTCTTCTGTCTCAGGAATTTCAACATCTGCTTCCTCTGATACTACAATAGCCAGTAGCTCGTCTATTGAAGCAGTCTGAATAGCTGCGATCTTAGAATCCTCTACAGTCTCAGAAATCTGCTCTTGTATTGCTTTCTCTGCGTCCTTCACTTCCGCAAATTCCTCATAAGACATAATATCTTCCTTTGCCATCTCCAAAGTCACATCTGCTGTATCTTGGTATTTGATATCTTCCAAATAATCCATATACTCCCACTTCCACTTATGGGTAGAACTGGAAAGCTGGCTTAACACCATATCCCAAAGTTCTACTGCTCTGGCAGCTTTTTCATGATACAGTTCTACTGCCTGCTGTCGCTCAAACTCATCTTTGGTCATAACCGGTGCTGTAAGCTCCCCTTCCATGAATCCGGCTGCATCATTTACATTTATAAACTGTGATTGCAGATAATCCACATAGTCTTTATTCCAGTCCTCTCTTGCAAGCTCTTCACTACAATAATCCTGACAAATACGATTTCTGTCAAATGCCAGTTTTCTTTTCCGCGCAAGAAGCTCTCTCTGCTTCTGCTCCTCCTGTAGCTGTTTCTCCTTCCTTGCAGCCTCTTCTCTGGCAAGTGCCTCTGCTTTTACCCTTGCTACTTCCTCAGCAATGCGACGGGCTTCTTTTTCCGCATTACGCTCTGCCACAACCTTTGCAATTCTTTCTACAAGGTCAGCTTTGCCATAACCTTCTCCCAGCTTATTTCCTCGAATACCCTGCTTCATACCCGACGTGGAAAATGTCACTGTTTTATTCGTAACACGAATCTTCCAGTTATACATAAATTGCAGACATTCAACCATTTGCTCAAAGGAATCCACGAAAGGCAACAGCTTGTCTATGGTATCCCGAATCAATTCTCTGTTAGAAGTGACACCAACACCGTCCTTGGCATTCTGATTCATCAGATTCTTTTCCACCCAGTAGTTGTCCGTGTGCTTCTTAGCAAGCAAATCTACCTGTCCTAAACCCAGTCGGATACACTTCTCCATTACCCACTTTTTTGCATGGAACATCATCTTCCCGGTGCTTTTGTGCTTACAGCCCAGCTTCCATTCACAGGGTTTCTCATGCCACCTGCTCTGCTTTCCGGCATACTTTCTGACAGAATTGATAACCATGTGAACGTGCATATTCTGACTGCCATTGTGACCATCCGGATGAACTGCCACCACTGCCTGATGCCCCGGTGCGAATACCGAAAGCCATTGCTTGCCAAATTCCAACGCCTGCTCTATGGTAATGGGATCATTTGGCTCAAAGCTGATGATATAGTGATGCGCCTTTACATCCTTTACGGAATTATTCTTGCCATACAGACGATTGACCTCGATACATTCTGCACCAAAGCTGTCCACATCACAGTTCACACCTACAATCAGATAATTCTCACGCTCTTGTATTCTGCCTTTTTCATCCAACACAGGCTTGTTGGTATATTCATCAAACTGGCAGGTAAGATACTCCACCGCCGAAGAATAAAATCGGTTCTTTACTGAGATATGCTTCAAAATCGCCATTAACCTTCACCATCCTCTCCACTTTTGCGCCTACGCTTCTTTCCACAGGCAACATCCTCCAATGCAGGAAGTATTTTAAATTTCAAATCCAACAGCTCCCTTATGGCTTCCTTCAGTTCATAATAAATGCTGTAAAAATCTCCGCCACCATTTAAGTGCTTTGCTATCTGGTTCAGGTTGGAACCAATCTTGCCCAGCTGCATGGAATACTCCTTCAGCAGACTGGTATCACCATAACAAGGAAGCTTTCTTCCTAATGCACACCGTCTGATATATTCCGAGGTGCTAAGCCCGGTCTTTCTTGCCTTCGCTTCAATCTCTTCCTTATCCTCTGCCGAAATACGCATGGACATCAGAACCATATTCTCTTTCTTTTTATCTGTATTTCTCATAAATTCCTCCATTCCGATACACAAAAAAGCAGGTAAATAAATACCTGCTCCCTCGTACCTACAAAATATAAATTTTTAATTGCTACTCCAATAGAATAATTAAACTGCCGGATACGTCAGAAGATTTTCCCCGATGCAGATTCTGCATCTCCCCTCCCGTGCATAGCCTCGCTCCCCTAAGGTCGCTCACCAATGCGCTCGTTGCACTCACGGATATTTCCTTTAGCAGTCTGTTGCGGCTCGTTATAATTCGCTCGCCGAATATATGGAAATGTGTCATACACCTGTCTTACAGAAATCTGCTAATCACATTTCTCATAAGAAATCCTGCTATAGCCTCCGCATCATTTTCCTTAAGAAATCCTTCTTTCGCTGATGCGTGCCGACCTAAGTCGGCATGGGCTCCGGATACGTCGCATAAGGTAGAGCAAGTTCCGCCCTGTATATACACGGGCAGGAACTTGTTGGGGATTTGACATCCCCAAGCCCTAGCTTTTTCGCCTTATGGACATAAAAATAAAGCCTGCAAGCAGACTTTATTTTTTGCCAAAGGCTTGGCTGGCTTCGTAAGAATTTCGTATCACAGCTTTTCCCATAGAAAAAGAACTGTCTTACAGATAAGGTCATTTCCTCATACAAGGCACCTTTTTGTAAGACAGTCCGTCATACTGTGATTTTTCATTTTCTTACTCATCATCCATATCAAACAGACTTCCAAGCATATCTTTTGTGGCACTATCCATAGCATTGGAAGTATCTGCGGCAAGTTCATTATCGGGAACCGTTGGCTCCGGCACATTAGCTGCTACAGCAGAAGGCATTACATTCGGTACAGCAACTGTCATACCATTAGGAACTGCACCAGACATCGGCAACGTAGCCATAGGAACAACTCCCATATTCATCTGCTGAGCCATTGCTCCCAGAACTCCGGCAAACATATTGTTAGCCATATTCTGTGAGGACTCCTGCACCACCTTGGTAAATTCCTCTGCCATGCTTTTGATTGCCTGCTCCATCCATTCTGTGGTTTCCTTTTCCCGAATGCCCCTTTGCTCACTTTCCATAGCAGAAAACAATGCCTGCTTGATAAGCTCTGTCTGATTCAGATATCCCGGCTGGCTGGATTTTGCCTCCAGCCACGCAAGGATTTTTCTGTCACTTTCACATTTCGGATTCAACCGAAAAGATATTGCATTTCCCATAAAAGCCTCCTATCCCAGATTTTCTGCAAGATAACGGTAGCCGATGGCATTGGCTTTCACATCCGTTACATACTGGATGTTTCTGCCCTGCGCTCTGCCAAAACGCTTCATCACACAGGTGCCACCGCCCACATACACAATATTCTCATGCATTAAATCCACCTTAATCTCCCGAAGCTTCGCTTCCACCTCGTCTGCATACTGCTGTAAGCCCTTCTCAATAAAAGGGATAAAGTCAGCATTTACATTGGACTGCTTTCCACGGATAACATCAACAATGTCATCCTCCGGCATTTCACACTTTAACTTGGGAAGGGCTTCCTTTTTGATACGCTCAATGGTGGTAATCAGTCCAAGCTCATAAGTACAGGCATCCTTATCCATAGGGATTCTGTCACGGACGCTTAATATATCCAAGGTCCAGGAGCCCAAGTCCACACATCTGAGTCTGTCCATATCTCCCATACGGTTCGCAATAGCTGCATAACACTGGGCATAAATCTTTACCTTATCCATGAAGAAAGAATAATGCACTCCCTCAAAGGTAAAAGAAATACGCTCCTTATGCCACAGATAATCACGAAACTCCTTACGCTCCGCACCAAACAAGGTCAGAGGCACACCTGCATATAATTCCACATGAGAAGCCGCTGTCTTACCCTGATACTGCAATTCCTTGGCAATCCCTGCAAGGGTCAGCAGAAAATAGTTCTCATTCTCTGTCTTGGTTGCCTGCTTTCCAAGTCTGCCCTGTCCTACGATATACTTTTTCCCTTTATACTCCAAAAGTCCGTTCTTGGTAAGAGGCTCATAATCCACCGGAACTATAGAAGTCTCCATAAAAGTATGCTCGCCCTTAATGGAACTCCAGCCATGATCCAGTGTAATTTTAACAGGTGCCATAGTTGTTTCAGTCATAAATAAATTTTCTCTCATAAAATCCTCTCTTTCTCCGGCATAATAACCGGTCTGCATAATATTTTTGTTTTGTGTTGCAGTCGCTCCTGCATTAGTGATACTTGTAAACAATCTCTCCATAAATAACCTCCTCCGCAAGCTGTTTTGCCTGCTCTCTTATTTTCCACATTTCCATAGTGGAATGTGCATCCTTTGGCTTATGCTTCACCAGATACTTCTCTACAATCCTATCTAACATCTCATAAGCCTCCTCATTTACTTCCTTTGCCCTAATCAGAAGCTGACCCAGCCTAATATGATGACGATACCTGTCAGGGTGGTTTTCCTTCATATAACAAATCCACAGATGACCGTATTTTCCGATATCGGCGGCTGCTACAACCGAAGCCGTATCGGATTTCGTATCAGTATCATCCATACCGATATTCGGATACAAAATACCATCCACCTCTGTATAAGTACCTCCCAGCTTCTCAAACAATGAAATTTCATTACTCATAATCTTAACTCTCCTTCCATAATCCATTTGAATTTTTGATAATAAAAAAAGCCCACATACCTGCATTTCTACAAGTACATGGACTTATACTTTTATCATCCTCATCTGATGATTCCTATTCGTTTGTACTACACACTTTACTACACACTTTTTATGATAAACTACACACTTTTACGATAAGTTACGATACTTTTGCGATTTCTGTAAAAGTGCTGTAAGCCTTGTAAATACGGCGTTTTTCGAGGTTTGGGAGAGTCTTCAAAACAGGACAGCCAAGAATTCTATAAATTCCTTCTTGTACTGTTCCATGTCTCTGCGAATCCTCCTGTTTTCAGGCTTTTTTGCCCTTTTTCCTACACATACTACCATAATCCATATAAAGATTCAATTATTTATTGGTGTACGGCTGTGATATGCCTCTTTCCCTGCATATCTCCACATACTTTTCTTTCTCCAGCGGCCTGCTGCACAGATACCCCTGTATACAAGCCAGTCCCATGCTGCTGAGCGCATCCGCCTGATCCTCGGTCTCCACACCCTCAGCTATACAGAACATTCCCAGTTCATTGCACATGTTTATGAGATGACACATAACCGTGCGATCCACCGGATTGACAGTTACGTCATTTATCATGCTCTTGTCGAACTTGATAATGTCAAATCCCATATGGGCAAGCATGGCGACATTTGAGTATTTTGTTCCAAAATCGTCCATCGCTATGCGGAATCCAAGCTCATGTATATTGTTTGATATGTTCACCAGTGTATCATGCTCCTGCTCGCTGACCGATTCGGTTATCTCTATCTCGACCACATCATGCGGTATTCCGTACCTGTCAACCACTGCTGCTATCTGCTTGGCCACATTGCTCTCTATAAGCGACATTCTGGAAAAGTTACAGGATACCGGGATGTATGGCATTCCCTCTTCATGCCATTTTGCCAGATCTCTGCACACATTCTCAAGCACGTAAAAATCCACATATTTTACAGTCCTGCTCTTCTCAAGCCTGTCGATAACATCCGCTAAGTCATCATTTCCGGAATATCTTACAAGGGCCTCTGCCCCACATATCTTTCCTGACGGATACAGCATCTTCGGCTGATAAAGGACATAGAACAGTCCTTCCTCAAGTTCCTTCTTCACCATATCCTTTTTCAGCGTATTCCACTTCACCGAATGACAGTCCTGCTGTTCATACCAACGCTGTTTCTCAGAATACAGGAGATTTGCCGCATGATCCTCCATCCTGCGGACGTCAATGTTATAATCTGTCCAGACATACCCGCAACATGCCGTGAACTCACCGTAGAGCAGGTTTTCCCGCAGTCTTGATGCATATACGTTAAACTTCAACTGCTCAATGTTCTCGCATATGATGATAAAGCTGTCATAACCCATGCGGAACACCCTTTCGTCCGGAAACGTCTTCCTTATCCTGCCGACAAGCTGCAGGATCACATCGTCCGCATAATCCGGACCGAACATCTCCGCGATGCCCCTTATCTCATTGATATCCACAGCCACAAGTCCAATACTGCTCAGATTCTTTCTGCCTCTTATATAGTCTATGTAACTGTTCCTGTTAAAGCATTTTGTCTGCTTATCGTGGGTGAACTCAAACTGCTGGTCCTCCTTCAGATGTCTCTGATATATCTCACTTCCGATAAAAGCAGCGAAGTTCTTCATGAGTCTTATGTTTCCATTGTGCTTCTCCGGATTGAACACAAATACCCTGCCGAGCAGTTCATCGTCCACTATGATCGGGACCGCATACAGTGACCATATCCTGCTGTCACTCAGCATCCGTGCAAATTCTGTTTCAGGATTCCTTAATGGATGGGAACGGTCCACTATGAGAACCTCGTCCCTGAGGACTTCCTTCTCCAGTTCATCCCTCATTTTCTGTGTGACAAGAGCCTTCAGACCATCCTCTATCGACTCCTCATCTGATGATTTCCAGTAATAAAGCTCCCCTGTGCCATCCTGTCCATACTCCACAAGGCAGGCGTTCTTGGAATTGTAGAAAGTTCCCATCACCTCGAGCAGACTGGTATATTTCTCCTCACTGCTCTGCTTTGAAGTTATATTCGCCATGAAATTGACAAGGGCATCCTCTATGTCATAGCTGTCCGCCAGAACCTGTGTTGTCTTATCTATGTCAGACACGTCAACTGCAATCTCAAGCCGGCTCTTTCTTCCGTGCCAGTCAACTATCTTATCCTTCACCACATACAGTCCCTTTGCCTTGCTGTTGTAGTGATTCCATACATAACTCTGTCCGGGAACCAGTATCTCATTAGAACAAAATGGGCACTGGTCATCACCGCCCTGGGTTATCTCAAAGCACTTTTTACCCTTGTAAGAATCGTCGTTCTCCGCAATTCCAAGACTTCTCTTCGCCGCCTTGTTGAGGAAATACATCTCGTGGGTCTTCATGTCAGCAACATATGCTATATCAGATATCTCATCCAGCATAAGACCTTCGTCATCATTGTATGTATATCCGCTGTGATGCGAATCACATGAATGCATATCCGCTGAGTCGGCATAGTCACAGTAACGGTTCTTGCCGCCCCTCTTTGCTGCGTACAACGCCTGATCCGACTCACTGTATAGAAGGTCAAAATCTATACCACCCTCTATCCTGTGGATACTTATTCCCATCGACATAGTATGCGGCAGACTGCAATTGATCGTGGTGAGTCTGGTCTGTATATTCTCAGCCAGCTTATACACGTCCTCTCTTCTGTCGACTATCGGGATAAACAGTGCAAATTCATCGCCGCCCAGTCGTCCTGAGAATCCTCCGGCTGCCGACGCAACCTCCTCCAGCGTCACTGCAACATCACACAGAAGATCATCTCCCGCATAATGTCCAAATGCGTCATTTATATGCTTAAAGTCATCTATATCCATGATATAAAAAGCGCACAGTTCACCCGGGAAAGACTCTAGCATATCCGTAATCTTGTGCTGAAATGTGACATGATTGTAAAGTCCCGTCAGAGAATCCCTCTCCGCCCTGAGCTGAAGCTCCTGACTTTTTATCTTCTCATCGTTTATGGAGTAATATTTGCCGAATATCTTGCGAACCTTTTTCTTGGAGTCCCTGAGAGGAACAAAGAGCACTCTGTACCACTCACATTTGCCTCCGCCATCCAGATCAAGGCGCAGATCACCCATCAGCCTGTCACAGCTATCCGCATCCGCATCAAGGATCTTTCTGAACATGCCGGTCACGGCGTCTCTGTCGTCAGCGTGGACTATCCTGTTAGTGTCGATACCCTTATAGAAATTCTCATATTTCATGGTGGTGACCATCTCACCATCCACGACCTTCTCATTTATCAGAGTATCCGTCGGGACATCGTACACGATTATGGATTCTCCGCTTCCCTGAAGTATCAGCCTGAGCATCTCAGACTGCGCCTTGTTCTCCAGCTCCGCTTCCATCTTGCTTGTCACATCGATAAACACCGCACACAGTGCGATGATTCCCTTTTTTATGGACATGACAGAAAGGCAGACCTGTATCCAGAAATATCCCCCGGTATTCACATCCGTAAAGCGGATGTCACGCACCGTGGTCTTGTTACTCGTTATGGTCTCCAGGATCTGCTTCTTAAGGGCAGACCGATCCTCTGGAATGGCCAACATCACGTAGTCACTGGCATATCCACTCATCTGATCCTCGGTCACATTGAACAGCTTATAAAAGCTTTTGCTCATGTACCTGACAGCCGGCTTATTCCCGTGAAGTTCAAATATACCCACACCGCCTGCCAGATTGTCAAGAGTCTTCTCAAGCATCCTTGCGTGATCAGATATCTCCTCGCTGAGCTCCTCATTTCTGCCAAGCGCCTCATCCAGTTCCATGCGGAGTTTTTGTGCATATTTTTCAATATCTATGTTATCTTCCATAACCCAACACCCCTTAAAACTCTTACAGAAGACTTATATCGTTCTATTTTACACAGCCTATCAGCTCATGGATATCGCTGATGGAATTCTTCTTCATATACTCCTCAATACCCTTTATGATCTCCACTGTTGCATAAGGATTGTGGAAGTTGGCCGTTCCAACTGCCACCGCACTTGCGCCGACCATAATCATCTCAAGGGCATCTTCTGTGGTAGCCACGCCGCCCATTCCGATGATAGGAAGCTTTATTGCATTTGCCACCTGGTATACCATTCTGACTGCTATCGGATGGATCGCAGGGCCTGACACACCTGCAGTCTTATTTGCCACTGCAAATGTTCTTCTGTTCACATCTATCTTCATACCTGTCAGTGTATTGATGAGTGATACCGCATCAGCACCACCAGCCTCTGCAGCTCTGGCCATCTCTGTTATGTCTGTGACATTCGGACTCAGCTTCATGATGATAGGCTGCTTTGCCGCTGCCTTGACTGCCTTTGTTATATCGTAGAGCGCATCCGGCTGCTGGCCAAATGCGATTCCGCCCTCTTTTACATTCGGACATGACACGTTGATCTCAAGCAGATCCACATCACAATCGCCAAGCTTCTCAACGCAGTCAACATAGTCCTCCTTGGACTTTCCACACACGTTTACGATGATCTTTGTATCATAATCCCTGAGGAACGGTATATCTCTCTTCTTGAACACATCGATTCCAGGATTCTGAAGTCCTATGGCATTCATCATGCCGCCATAAGTCTCAGCTATACGTGGTGTCGGATTGCCCGGCCATGGCACATTTGCCACGCCCTTGGTGGTTACTGCACCGAGCTGTGAAAGATCCACGAACTCGCTGTACTCCATGCCTGAACCAAATGTTCCTGAAGCTACTGTTATTGGATTCTCGAGAGTCACACCCGCTATATCCACTGACATATTGATCTTATCTGACATTACAGCTCCACCTCCTCAGCGTAGAATACAGGTCCATCCTTACAGATCCTTCTGTTGTGCACCTGTGAGTGCTCATCTATATCCTTTGTCTTGCATACGCAGGCAAGACATGCGCCCACGCCGCACGCCATCTTCTCCTCCATGGATATCTGGCACTCGATGCCCTTCTCCATGGCGTATGACTTTATTCCCCGAAGCATAGGAGTAGGGCCACATGCATATATGACAGCACCGTCCACGCCGTATTCCTTTATGGCATCTATTACGTTGCCCTTCACACCGTGCTGTCCATCCTCAGATGACATATACACCTGTGCGTATGGCTCAAATTCCTCGTTCAGGAATATCTCATCCCTGTAGCCGAGCACGACTGACTTCTCACAGTCAAGCTCTTTTGCAAGCTGTAACATAGGTGGGATTCCTATACCTCCGCCTATCAGGATCGCCTTCTTGTCCGACTTCATGAAGCCGTTGCCGAGAGGTCCCAATATATCGACCGTATCTCCAGCCGCAAGCTGTGAAAATTCCTTTGTTCCAAATCCAACCACTCTGTATACAAGGCGGAGTGTTCCCGCCTCCCTGTCTATTCCGCAGAGGCTGATAGGTCTCGGGAGCATCTTGCTGCCATCGTGAGTATATACAGACACGAACTGTCCTGCTATAGCCTGTGAAGCTATCTCTGGAGCTTCAAGCACCAGACTGTATACATCAGTGGCAAGAGTCTCCTGGCTGGCCACCTTTGCTGTCATCTTAAGTTTGCCCATAGTCTTCCTCCATCATCATTCTATTATCAGTGTACGGCGGACAAGCCCGGCTCGCCGCACACATTCCGGCTTAATTACGCATCAAGTGCGCCGTTGATATCCTCGATCATGTCAACTACTGCCTGTCTTGAGGCATCTGCATAGTTCTCAGCACCAAACTGTGCATACTTGTCCTGCTTGTAAGCAGCTATGATTCCTCTTGATGAGTTGACGATCGCACCGAGTCTGTCCTCATTGAAGTAGTGTACAAGGTCTGCAGCCTTACCCCCCTGTGCTCCGTAACCCGGAACAAGGATAAATGACTTTGGCATAACCTTTCTCAGAACCTTTCCCATCTCAGGGTATGTGGCACCGACAACAGCTCCAACCGCTGAATATCCTGATTCACCTACAACATCGCTGCCCCATTTGTCAACCATATCTCCGACTATCTCATAGAGTGGACGTCCATCCACAAGTCTGTCCTGGAACTCACCTGATGATGGATTGGATGTCTTGACGAGAACGAATATACCCTTGTTCTCCTCCTTGCACACATCCACAAATGGCTTGATTCCGTCTGTTCCAAGATACGGGTTTACTGTGATGAAATCCTCATCAAATCCAGCATATGTCTTGCTTCCCACCTGTACCTTTCCGATATGACCAACCGCATATGCTGTTGATGTTGAACCTATATCGCCTCTTTTTATATCTCCGATAACGACAAGTCCCTTCTCCTTGCAATAGTCAACTGTCTTCTTGAATGCCTTGAGTCCCTCGATTCCGAACTGCTCATACATGGCTATCTGTGGCTTAACTGCAGGTATAAGATCATATGTAGCGTCAACTATTCCCTTGTTGAACTGCCATATAGCCTCACCAGCGCCCTCAAGTGTCTCGCCATACTCTGCAAATGCAGCTTTCTGGATATGCTCCGGTACATAGTTGAGCATTGGATCAAGTCCAACTACTATAGGTGCATTTGTCTTCTGGATATTCTTTACTAACTTGTCTATCATGATATTTTCTCCTTAAAAATTATTTTTTCTCTAAAACTGTTCCTCGTCACAGGCATAGCTCCCGATGATCGTAAACTCCTCCGTCTCGTTCATGAGCTGGAACACTAAAGCCTGTATATCCTTCTTCAGTAAATTGGCAGACAGCTCCACATAGAATCTGTAATTCCAATGCTCCTGCCTGTTTGGCGCCGAGTGTATCTCTGTGAGGTTCACCCCGTAATCAGAGATCATGGACAGTACGCTGCTGAGACTTCCGCTCTTATTCTTACATACGAACATCACCTTCAGCCTGTTGTGGTTCTCCTCCACTATGAGGTGGTCTGCAAATGTGACAACCTTCTTGTTGTGTCCATTCTCATTTACAATGTTACATCTGTATATATACAGCTTGTTGTTGGTGAGCACCTCGTGAAGCGCATCCGAAACTCCGTAGCTTATGTCCTCAAGTATTCCCATTCCGGCGTCTACCTTGCCAGTCTTTATGAGCTCATACACCTCATCGTATGAGTCCACCGCAATGACCTTGTCCCTCGAGCATCCCTGACAAATGTACAGCTCCGGCTTTATCATCGCCACCGCATCTATGTCAGGCTCCTTCACATCATACTCCACATCTAGGCAGTTCCTGAGCTCCAGAGTCCTTCCATACTGGTACTTTCTGCTTATCTCCATGATTCTCTTGATAAGCGCCGTGTACTCCATCTTGATGTTATCATCCACATCCCCTGTGAGATTGGATATGATGGCCTCCTCGCGGTCTGGCTTATATATGTCATCCTCGGTCTCTGCCTTGACCTGAGCAACATTGTCCGCAAGAACCATTCTCTCCTTGAAGAGCTGCTTGATCTCCTTGTCGACCCGGTCTATGTTCTTTCTAACATCTGCTAATGTCATTCTGCATCCTCCAGTCAGCATCGGTAATGTGATGCTCATAGTCTTTTTTAATATACCATCTGCCCCACTCTAATTCAAGGCTGCCAATACTAAATGCGCTCTAAAAAGGCCACAGGAAAAGGAACATAACCGCTGCCACCAGCACTATCCCTATCACAAAGCCCATTATTATCCTTCCCCTTGTGCTCTTTGATCCCCATATAATAAGAAGAGCTGCCAGTGCGCCGCACATATCTATAAGCACATCCGTGCCCCTGCCTGCCCTGTCAGCGACAAAGAGCTGATGAATCTCATCGGAGCACGCATAGACAAATGTTATCACAACTGACCATATATACACGCCAGCCGAAGTCATCCTTCCGCCGGCCTTTCTGACCGCCAGGGCCAGCAGAGCCAGAAGGATTCCATATTCCGTCATGTGTGCACCCTTTCTGACCATGATCTCCACCACTCCCGTCATCCTGTCAACCACGGGCGCGGAATCATTTCTCACCTTCTGGAACAACCCCACTATAAAGTCTGTCATGGGGTTGCTCACCGCCGACGAGTCATCTCCTGTTCTGGACGACATGTAAAATATGAATATCATCCACAGCACTGCCGGAATTATATATATGTACTTTTTCTCATTCTTTTTTGTTTTCTTTGCCATAAAATCATCACCATGAATGAGTATACCATAAAAAATGTCTAATTTTTTTTGATTTTGCCTTTTTTACTTGAAATATTTGTTTTTTACCTGTACTGTAGAAAAGTGAGGTATTGAAGTGGTTATGTATAATTCATAACAAATAAAAAAAGTGAGGTAACATTATGGCAAGAACAAGGAAAAAGGGGAATCCCATCGTATCAGCAGTTGTTTTCGGTATATTCGGAATAGTTCTTTTATTCCTGGGTATACGAACATTTATCGGTTTACACGGAAAGCTTCTAAACGTTACTACATGTGACGAATCGGAAGTTAAACCAGGAGTGTATGTGGAGGGAACACTCACCTACGGATACGGAGCTTACATTGAGAAGACTACAACGTACAATCACGTGGTCACCAAGACCGACGGATACTACTATCTCGTTGATATCTGCGACAAGAATGAAGACGGCTCAAAAAGAGACACATCCAAGTGGATCGGAATATCGATCTCCAAGAGTGATGACGCCAAATTTGACGCGATCTCATCTGCTGACGATGCAGAACCAGTCTACATAACAGGAGTCATCCGCAAGAACAGCGACAAGGTGCAGGGCTTCCTTGACGACTACATCACCAAGTATGTCGACGCATACGCACAATATTATGGATACACTCCTACAAGTGAGGACTATGCGACCGCAAAGGCAGAAGCTTTTCCTTACTATATAGAGATGGTTGACTCTTCAGATTACATATTCAAGCTTGTCCTCGGAGCTGTATTCCTACTGGCAGCAGTGATCATGATCCTGAAGGCAACAAGAAGCAAGAACACCATCAGCGCATCTGCACAGCCAGCAGGCACAGGTTACTATGACGGTACAGGCGATTTCAACGGCGTGTACACTCCGGGCAGCACAGGCAGCCCAAATAACGGCAGCTATACACAGCAGTACGGCACTACAAACAGTGGCAGCTACGGCACTGCAGAACAGACACAGGCACCGCAGACGTCTTACAGTGATCCGTTCTACTCACAGCAGCCGGCAGCTTCAGAGCAGGATGCCCACGCATCTAATCCTTATACAACAACAAGCTCAACTACATCTTCCTCTTCCTTCAGTCTCAAGAAAGATGAGTAACAATTAAATAGCACACATAAATCTAAAAAAGGTATATACGGATCGCAGCCTGACTGCTTTCCGCATATACCTTTTTTAGATTTATGTGTAAGACTGACTATCCTTATGAATAATCTTTACCTTCTTCTTACTTACCGAAGTATCTGTCAAGAAGTCCCTTGAGAGCCTTGCCGTGTCTTGCCTCGTCTCTTGCCATCTCATGAACTGAATCATGGATCGCATCCAGATTGTTCTTCTTAGCGCACTTTGCAAGATCTACCTTTCCTGCTGTTGCACCGAACTCGCAGTCAACTCTCCATGCAAGATTCTTCTCTGTTGAAGCTGTCATGTTCTGCTCAAGGTCTGATCCAAGCATCTCTGCGAACTTAGCTGCATGCTCAGCCTCCTCGTACGCTGCCTTCTCCCAGTAGAGACCGATCTCAGGATAGCCCTCGCGATGTGCTACACGAGCCATGCAGAGATACATTCCAACCTCTGAGCACTCTCCCTCGAAGTTAGCCTTGAGCTGCTCGTAGATATACTTCTTGTCCTCATCGCTGATCTCTGGATTGTTCTTAACTGTCTCAGCATATACACCAAACTCATGCTCTGCTGCAAGTGTGAGCTCTCCCTCTACCTTCTTGAACTTATCTGCTCCTGCGTGACAGATAGGACACTCTGCTGGTGCCTGCTCTCCCTCATAGATATAACCGCATACTGTACATACAAACTTTGCCATAACTTAATTCTCCTTTTCTCTTTTAAATAATCTAATCAATATCCATCATTGATCGTTAAAATATATTCTGTCTTCTTTGTTGATGTTTATTTATCAACTATATCTTATTATACCTATTTTTTGATCAAAGTCAACCCCTATTGGGAACGATTCTTAATTATTTTTTTAGTAGGTTGTTGATTATATATACAAGACTTGTAAATTATATACATTACATTATTGGGATTACATCCTGTTAAGGTCCAATATAAATAGAAAAAGAGGATCGATACATTCATATATCAATCCTTCTTATACTCTTCTGTATATTCTCTATATGTCGCTATATAGCATCATTATCCGGCTAGCTCTGTCCCAGCATTATCTTCTTGAGAAGATATTCATATCCCGTGATAGGTATAGGCTTGCTGTAGTAATAACCCTGAATGTAGTGGCATCCCCACTCTCTCAGGTATTCCTTCTGCTCAAATGTCTCAACACCCTCCGCAAGACTTCTGATTCCCAGATGCCTTGACATGGCAAGGATATCCTGTGTCATGAGCATGTCCTTGTTGTTCGGCTCGCCGGTGGCTATTCCGTCAATAAAGCTCTTGTCTATCTTGATTATATCCAGCGGCATATCCTTAAGAAGTGCCATACTGGAGTATCCTGTTCCAAAGTCGTCCATGGATATCTTGAAGCCCTCAGCCTTCAGATCCTTGAGCACCTTTATCAGATACTGCACGTCAGCGAAATCTGCACTCTCAGTTATCTCAAAGTCTATAAGCGAGTGATCCACTCCGTATTCATCGACTATATCACACAGTATATATATAAGATCCGGTCTCGATATCTGGTGTCTCGAGAGGTTACAGGATATCGGGTAGAGCGGGTAGCCAAGCTCCTTCCACTCCTTGAACTTCTTGCACACCTGTCTCAGCACATATCTGTCTATGATGTCTATAGTTCCGTCAGTCTCAAACTGCGGCACGAAATACTTCGGCGAGAGAATATCTCCGCCCTTGTAGAACCATCTTATCAGAGCCTCAGCACCGGTCAGGGTGTCGTTCTGTGGATTGTACTTCGGCTGAAGATATACCATGAGATCCTCATTCTCTATGGCATCCGGGAGCTCCAGCTTGTACTGCTGTGCCATGATGTATTCCTTCTTCATCTCCGATGTGTATATCTTTATCTCATTTACATTGGTCTTGATACACTGGAGGTGTGCCATCTGCGCCATGTCCTCAACGCGCATTGACATGTTGAGTTTCTCGAATTCATCATAGAATACGATACCACAGCTATAGAATATCTTATACTTCCTGTTCGACGGAAGCTGTCCTATCTCCTCAAAGAATGTATATAGCCGGTTCATTATCTCATCCTCCGGCATATACTTTATAATCATGGCAAAATCGTCACTCTCACACTTTGCAGAGTACAATATCCAGTCCTGCTTGGTCATAGCGTCACATATATATCTGAACAGATCCTTCGCCACCTCACGGCCCATAACATTGTTGATGAGCCTGAAGCCCTTTATGTCGAATCTGGCAAATATAAACTGATCCAGTCCTATATATTCACACTGCTCAAGCTTCTCCTTGAGCCATGTCCAGTTGTAATGTCCGGTGGCAGGCTCCCTGTATGCTATCTCATAGAGATCTCTCTTACTCATGTTGTCAAGAGTCAGCATCTCCTCCGTCTTGGTCTTCTTGGACCATACCGGAATCTCCACGCACAGACTGTCTGCGCTCTCCATGTAACATATATATGGAAGCTTGTGGTTAGAAACAATGTGCAGCTTCTCCGTCTCTATATACAACTTGGCATATGAATACGCCATGGTCATGAGTCTCGGTATATCCTCTATCAGAGATATATCAAATCCCTTTATATCCACAACGTCGAATCCCGGAACCGTGATGCTCACACAGTTCTGAGGAACCACCTCCATATCACTGTATCCTATCTCCACTCCTCCACACAAACGCGAATATCCGGCGTCCATCATCTTCTCAGGCATATAAAACAAAGCCCTGTTTGCCAGCGGCCTGTATATGTTGCTAAAGCACTTGTACCAGTCATAGCCATTCTCCTGACAAAAATCGTCAAACCCCTCTGACTCTCTGGACCTCAGCACGTAAAGTTTTCTCTTTGGTTTGTATGCCTTTGACCATTGATGTTCCATAATATATCAATTACCTCTGTTCTGCCCTAAGGCCATAGTATTTCAATTTTCAATCTTTTTCATTCTATCACATATCCATCTTTTGGGCTATACTTATTATTTTTTTGTTCTGGAAAATAAATGGTTAAGTTTCGATTTTTTTCGTTGAATTTTTACCATATTTTTGTTAGCATAGATAAGGTTTTTCAATTATAATTAATAGGAGGCAAAAACGATGAAAAACAGGTTATTTCTAGGTCTCGGTACAGTCATCTCAGTTCTTGGACTGTCACAGGCAAGTGCCCTGGCGGCAGACAGCGAATCCGGTACTGAAACACTCGGTGCTACGCTTCCACTTACATGGTGTATACCATTTGTGTGTATGCTTCTGTGCATAGCTGTTATGCCCCTTATCGCCGGTGAGTGGTGGGAAAAACACAAACAGTGGGCTGTTGCAGGCTGGTCTCTTTTATTTTTAATTCCATTTGCCATATTCCATGGCTTTGGTACGATGGGCGAACAATTGCTCGAGATAATGATCGGTGACTATCTCACCTTCATTGTATTGCTTTTTGCCCTGTTCTGTGTGGCAGGCAATATATCTCTTGAAGGCGACCTGGTGGGAACACCTAAGCTCAATGTTCTGCTTCTACTGATAGGTACTCTGCTGTCAAGCTGGATCGGTACTACCGGTGCAAGTATGCTGATGATCAGACCTATCATAAAGGCAAATAAATGGAGACGAAGAAAGGTTCAGATCATTGTATTCTTCATCTTCCTCGTTTCAAATATTGGTGGCTGTCTCACCCCTGTCGGTGATCCTCCACTTCTGATGGGATTCATGAATGGTGTTGACTTCTTCTGGAGTCTCAGACTTGCAAAGGTCATGGTTGTTAATCTCATCATCCTGCTGACTGTATTCTTCTTTCTCGACACAAGAGCGTACAAGAAGGATATCGCAGACGGCAGACAGAAGCCGGTATTCGATACGGATACCAAAAAGCCAATCAGACTTAAGGGCGCTCACAACATTATATTTCTTGTAATGATCGTAGGCGCAGTTATCCTCAGCGGTGTTCTTCCTATGAAGTTCCCTGCATTTGCAAAGGGTATCAATTTCTGTGAGGGCGTAACACTCTCATGGGCTGCTATCATCGAGATTGTGATCATGCTAGCAGCGGCTTTCCTCTCATTCAAGACAACGAGCAAGAAAGTCCGTAAGGCCAACAACTTTACATGGGATGCTATACAGGAGGTTGCCATACTGTTCATAGGTATCTTCATCACTATGATCCCAGCACTCCTGATCCTCAAGGCACGTGGTTCTGAGCTCGGACTTACACATCCGGCACAGTTCTTCTGGATGACAGGACTTTTATCAAGTTTCCTTGACAATACACCTACCTACCTTGTATTCTTCACCACCGCTGCTTCAAGTGGATTTACAGAGGGTATAAGCACTGCTATGGGTGTAGTTCCTCAGGTCATGCTGATGGCTATCTCCTGCGGTGCCGTATTCATGGGAGCCAACACTTATATAGGAAACGCACCTAACTTTATGGTACGTTCAATAGCCGAAGAAAATGGTATCAAGATGCCTTCATTTGTAGGCTACCTCGTATGGTCAGTTGCTATTCTTGTACCAACATTCTTCATAGACACATTATTATTCTTCTTGTAATCTAAGGGGGTTTTTGTATGAACGAATATGTTGTAAAAGGTGATAATAAACTTACGGTCGGTATTGGCTGGGATGCCAAGAAGGTCGACCTCAAGAAAAAGATCAAGATTGCCATAGACAATATCATGAGTGCTACATCAGAGGACACATATGACCTCAATCTTGCAGCTATTGTTGAACACAACGATGGTTCCGACCCTGAGCTGGTATTCTGGGGCCACAAGTACAGCAGAAGCGATTCTGTTGTTCTGAAGGGCGATGACAGGACCGGTGAGAAGGAAGGAATCGATGAGGAGATGCGTATCTACCTTGACAGAGGTGAGAATGTTGGAAGGATCATCCTCTTCCTCTACATCTACAACGGTAACCTTCACAAGCAGTGCCTGGCCGAGGTGGACAACGTATTTGCACTGATCAAATGCAAGCACACCGAGAAGGTCTATGTTCGTGAGGATGCCATCTTCAAGGCATGTGAGGATGCAAAGCACAATAACTGCTATGTATTCGGCGAGATTCTCCACAATGGAGATGAGTGGGTTGTAAGGGAGAGATCCCAGTTCCTGCCATACGACAAGTCCGAGGATATATTTGAGTATTACACATCAAGACATTATGTTCCTGAAGATGACGACTAATATTTAACATGGCGAAAAGCCCCAGTCTCCGGTTTATTTTCACCGGAGACTGGGGCTTTCTTTATTATGATCTATAATTCTATATTACACTACTTTATATAATCCTCTATAGTCTTTGAAGCTCTGTATCTGGAGAAGTTAAAGCTTCTGATATAGCCCTTGTCATCATTCTCCTCAAGCATCTTCTCAAGCCTCTCTCCCACCGTGTCGTCTCTCCAGTAGTAGGTGTCCTCGCTATATTTCGACATCACTTCCTCCATGACCATTTCGGGCGTAATGTCTTTTGCCCTGAAATAATCGATCAGATATGGAACTCCGTCATTACCTATATCCATCACATACTCAAGATCCACTTTATTGCCATCGTGTGCCTGACTGATATTGTACCTCGTTATCACTGCGCCAGGTCTGATAAATGCATACAGCGTGAACATCACAAGAACCGTCATAAATATGTATCTGAACAGCGGCATATTTCTCCAGAACAGGCTTATGATAACACCGAGCATCACTATAGACGTGACTATCAGCGCCCATATGGTATTTATTCTGAGGTATGTCAGATCATATTCCGCAATGTACATGGACAGCCTCACAGCTGATGAGGCAATCATTATATATGTACATATGCACATCATGAGCAGTGACACGTTGAGCACCAGACTCTTTCTGAATATAGCACTAAATATCAGCACCATACACACATTTACAACCGCTACAAAGAGCAGCTGGAAGAAGCCCTGTCTTGCATACTCTGCGTATGTCATATCGTCCGGAAGTCCTGCGCTGTTCATGAACAGATACACTATCTGAACAACGGCAAATATCAGATAGAACGCTGTGAGCACTATCGTTATAGTTATACCTGTCACTGCATTGTACTGCCCCTCCTTCGGAGCATTTGCACCAAGATCTCTGCGGCCCGCCTTGACAATAAATCCATATACAAACAGGAATATCACAGCGGCAAACAGAACTATCTTCACTATATCCCACGAGAAGAACAGTTTGCCAAATATGTCCTTTATGACCTTTGCAAACACAGGATCTGCCGAAGACAGCAGATTGAGCACGATCACCAGTATCGGAAGTGCTATCACACATCCAAGAAGTATGTACATCAGCTTGGAATTTCTCTTTTTGCCGGTTATCTCACGCTCCGCCTTTCTGTCGGCAAATGGCATATTTACATACCCTATCGATCCAAAGAACATCTCGAAAAATGAGAATATTCCCTTGAATATCCCCTGCTTTTCAGTGTCATTGAAGTATGTCATAACCGCATACATCTCTGTAGCGATTATTCCCACATTACATCCAAATATGATATATCCCTCGTCTGTGAGACTCAGGGCAACCGACATCATGAACACAAGAATATAATATGGGATCAGTATACTCTGTTTCGACAACGCAGCTCCAGTGGTCATGGCCTCACGGTCTGCACCAATGTTCTTCTCATATCGTACCATGCATGTACTGATAAACACTATTGATACTATCGAAAGCACAGCCGACAATATACTCGACCAGTTGCTGTACAGACATGCCGCACATATGATCGCATATACCAGTACCGGAATACCAAACATCCTGAATCTGTTCGGAGACACCGCAGGATTTCTCCTCTGCGGCGGTCTGGCATTCATGTTCATATAACCCTGAGGTGGCGGCGGGGGCATCCCCGGGCCTCCATTCATGTTCATATACCCTTGCGGTGGCGGCGGGGGCATCCCCGGGCCTCCATTCATGTTCATATACCCTTGCGGTGGCGGCGGGGGCATCCCCGGGCCTCCATTCATGTTCATATACCCTTGCGGTGGCGGCGGGGGCATCCCCGGGCCTCCATTCATTCCATTGTTAAAATTCTGTTCGTTCATCCCAAACCCTCCATTTTTTCACCTTGAACCACTTTGAGCTACTCTACAAGTGCCATCTCATCAAGCCCCACGATCCTGTCCATACACACCGGTGCTGTCAGCCTGTAGGCAAAACTTGCAGACTCGAACAGGCAGTATAATTTGCCATTATACGAATATATCTGCTCCAGCTTCTGCGGAAGCTTAACCACCTGTCTCGGTGTCTCTGTGCTGTAATTCACACTGGACAGCTTACCTATATCTGTATCGTATACCTCTATTCTGGATTCATCTATACCATATGATATAGAGAATATTATCTCATTTTTGTACACCTGAAGCCCCTGCACCCTTCCTGGTATATAGAAAGCCTCGTCCTCCTCCGAGGATATGGCGGTGCCGCCATTTACGATCTCGTAGCTGGCTGCCATGCTGTAGCTGTTCTTATCCTTTCGCCAGTAGCCCGCATATATATGTCCGTCATATATCGTGATAAATGACGTTGCAGGGAACATGACGCTACATGTGTTCCTGTATTTTATCGGCTTTCCCTGAGCCACATCGTATTTCTCTATGGAGTCCAGCGTAAGACATGATATGGATGCCTTCCTGCTCCTGTCCTCATCCTCATCGATCATATACGAGGAAACCCACAGCACATTATTCTTCGTATCATACGCAAGTCCTCCGGCATGTGTCGTGTCCTTGAGAACCAGTGTTTTAATATATTCCCCGGTCTGTGTATCAAGAACAAATATCACAGATTTGTGTTTCTTCGTCTTGCAATATGCACTGACAAATGTATACTTCTTCGTAACTGCCAGCCCCTGTGGCGTCATGGACGTGCAGTTCTCTATCTCCCTCGACTCACTGCCTATCGTATCAGCATACGCAAGACCCGGAATGATCATCATGCCATAATCGGTATCCCTGTTCTGGGCATACATACCCATATGATAGAATTCCGGTTCAGTCGACATCTCCCATATCTGCGAAAAATTCGACTTGTTGTCAACCGCATAGGTGCTGGTTCCGGAATCATTTCCCGATATCTCGAAGTTTCTGCAGTACACTCCGCCATACAGCCATATCACGCAGATTCCCCCGACATAACACCATGCAAATATCTTCACAAGTATCCTTCTCGACTGGACTGTCGACAAAAGTGCCGCCATGACCATCTGACTTATTATGGTTATAAGCATCATGGCATTCGTCAGCATATCTCCATGGCTGACTATCTGAAGCGGTACGCCTATCATCATAATCCAGTAGGCCTTCTGTTTCACCTTAATTCTTATTACACCATTCCAGCCTTCCCGCTTCATGCCCCACACCTGCAGTGACTGCCATACAACCACAAGGCCATATACGATGCACGCCACAAGCAGGAGCTGCCTGAGCACAGCAACAGCCGTTATCTCAAGGGCCTCACCATTTCTGTAAAATGCCATATAGTACACACCCTGTGCGAGCTGCCATATCCTCCACGCCATCATGGCGAACATCGCAAGCGCTGCAACAAATGCAAATGTGTTGGTAACAGTTCTTCGTCTGACACCCTCACGATGTTCCTTCATCTGTTTGCGCAGACGTTTCTTTGCCCTTCCCAGCTCCTTTATGTGCTTTTTACACTTTCTGATCCTTCTGCGTTTATAGAACAGCACCTTGTACGGCGCGCGTCTGTTCTTCAGCTCTTCATATTCTTCCCTAAGTCTGTCATACCGTTCCGACTCCTCATGAAGATCCGTTCTGGTCGCCCTGAGTGCAGAACGACACATAACGTATCCCTCAAGATCTATCTGTGCCTGTTCTTTCAGCTTTTCAGCCTGAAGTTGAAGCTTCTCTTCTCTGTTCAATTTCTTAGCCCTGTCTGTCATGAAAATCCGCTCCTGTCCATCAGCCTCTTTACTCAAAGTACCGTTTTATTTTGTCCTCCACCAAATTCGAGCCGATCACAATTATGATCTCCTGCCCGTTCTCTATAGGTCTCACCTCGGTCTTTTTTGCCGTGGCGTTGAGCTCTATCCATCCGGTGTCATTTACAGGGAGAAAACCCTTGATTCTAAAGACATCTCCGCATTCCTTATCCGCAAATATATCCCTGACTATCGTCTCAAGCCGCTCCTGAGGCATGACCTTATTCATGATATATACCGAGTTAAACACATCACTTTGTTTGAACCATAATTTTACATAGTCGTTTAATTTGTATCCGGTTGACATAAAACCTTCAAAGTCATCGTCCGTGAAATCATCCCAGTTCTTCTCCAGAACATCATCGCAGAACTGACGCTTACACTGAAATTCGGTGAGCACTTCATTGATATATTCTATTGTGCTCCTCTTCTCATCCTCCGATGCATCCTGAACCTTGCTCATCACCAGAGTTCCACAGTTCGCAACCTCAGACGCAAGCACATATCTGGACTGTCTGCTCATATCCCGGTCAAGTCCGGCATCGACTATGGAAATGATGCTTCCCACCTCATACCATCTGTCAAGTGGCTCCTCGTGGAGGACGTCAAAGAATTCATCCACATCAAATATTCCGGACGGCTCAACAATGACTCTGTCATAGCCGCTCATCCCCATCGCTATGAGCTTTGTCTTGAACCTTCTCTTGTGACAGTCCTCGCCGCAGCCACCTGCCACCATCTCAGCATGACAGTTCTCGCCCATCACATCCTGAAGAAGCATCATGTCCACGTTGACTGCACCATAATCATTTTCAAGGATTCCGACATTATATCCTTTGCCAACAAGGTAGCTCACATACTTCTTAATAAATGTCGTCTTGCCTGAGCCCAGAAAGCCCGTTATCAAATCTATCTTTACCATATGTCCACTCTCCTTATTATCTACGCGCGTTACCAGCTTGATCTCACATGAAATCCGCTGTCATTCTCCAGAGGTATCTCCCTGACATCCATATCCTCTATAAATATATATCTGTCATTTCTGAGAACTGCTATCACCTTGTCTATAGCCTCAGGCAGCCCCTGAGCCTCCATCTCAACAGAATCATCATATCTGTTGCACACCCAGCCGGTGACTCCGTACATGGATGCAGCATAGCTCGCCCTGTATCTGAAGCCAACTCCCTGCACTCTTCCTCTGAATGTATAATGTCGTCTTATCTTGTCCATATCTATATGTCCCATCTCTGTTATGATCTTCTCATATCTTACATTTTATATCCTGCTGCCCGCATCTTACACATCATGTTCAGCATCGTACTTTTCTGCGTCATACACGATATTTCCGCCACAGATTGTATAGTGAACCCTTCCCGGGAGAGTCCATCCGGCAAATGGACTGTTGGATGCCTTTGACGCAAAGCTGTTCACTGTCCACTGCTCATTCTCGCCAAATATGACTATATCCGCAGGAGCTCCCTCTGCTATCTTGCCCGGTTCCATGCGGTAAAATTCTGCAGGATTCCTGCTCATTAGTTCCATGAGCTTCATGAGTGAGATATATCCAGGCTGTACAAGGGAATATATTCCAAGGGCAAGAGATGTCTCAAGCCCTGTTATTCCACTTGGCGCCTTGTCAAGCGGTCTCGCCTTCTCCTCACTGCTGTGCGGGGCGTGATCCGTCACTATCATATCTATTGTGCCATCCTGTATTCCCTCTATAATCTGTCTTCTGTCTTTCTCGGTTCTGAGTGGAGGATTCATACGCGCCATGGTTCCGTACTTCAACACAGCATCCTCTATAAGGGTGAAATGATGTGGAGTTGCCTCCGCATGTACGTCCGCTCCAAGCTTCTTTGCAGTTCTCACTATATCCACGGAATTGCCTGAGCTTATATGCTGTATGCACACTGATGCACCTGTGTGAAGTGCAAGGACGCAGTCCCTTGCAACCATAATATCCTCCGCTGTGCGGGATGCACCGCCGTATCCAAGCTTTTCTGATACTTTTCCCTGATTCACTCCCGGCTGTACAATGAACAGCGGATCCTCTTCATGAAGACTCACCGGAAGATCAAGATCCCTTGCCTTCTCCATAGCCTCAAGAAGAAGCTTCTCATCCATGATTGGGATTCCGTCATCGGTAAATCCTGCTGCACCTGCAGCCGCAAGACTGTCCATGTCCACGAGTTCCTTGCCAGCAAGGCCCTTTGTGACTGTGGCTGTCTGAACTACATGTATTCCGGTCTTTGCACCTTTATCCTGTATATACTTGAGAGTCTCAAGGTTATCCACCGCCGGCTTTGTATTCGCCATACATACCACCATCGTGAAGCCTCCTCTTGCAGCGGCGGCGGCACCTGTCTCGATGTCTTCCTTGTACGTAAATCCCGGATCGCGGAAGTGTACATGAGTGTCTACCAGTCCCGGTGCAACTACAAGTCCATCTGCATCGATGACCTCCGCACCCTCTGCCTCCAGATCGTATCCTGTCTTAACTATGTGATTGCCGTCGATGAGCACATCCATGACCTCGTCTGTATGGGTGACCGGATCAATGACTCTTCCATTCTTTATCAATAACATTTGCCTGTTCTCCTCTATATAAATATTTTATTACTGTCTGTATGTGTTCTGCGGATCATACTGTGATGACTGACCGTAATGTGGCTGCTGACCGTAGCCGCTATACTGATTATTCTGCTGTGACTGCCAGCCATACTGGATCTGCTGGCTGTAGCCATTCTGCTGATCGTACCGCTGTGGCTGACCATAGCCACTTGACGGCTGATTGTACTGTCCTGGCTGTTGAGTATAGCTGCCCGGCTGGTTGTACTGCCCCGGCCGCTGACCGTAACCATTCTGCTGGCAATACCGAGGCTGCCTGCCATAGCCACTCTGCTGATTATTGTACTGTCCCGTCTGTCCGTATGCATTTGTCCATATGTTGTTCTGCCTCTGGCCATATACATTTAGCTGATTGTACTGCATGTTCTGCCCGTACATATTTGGCTGATTGTATCCACGCATAGGTATATATCTGAAGTTATACGGATTCACCCATATAGGATTTACCGCTATGATATGATCGTTCTTTGCCGCATGGGATATGAGCAGGAACATCAAAACCACAGACAGGATCAGAACCAGTATGCACAGGATCACGCTGGTGTCATCAATCGACAACACAAAATCATACAGTCCGTGTATTCCCATGGTACTAAAATACGCTATCAGCATATTGCCTGCGGCACCCTCGCCCTTGTTCGCATTCTCTCTCGCCTTTGAGTAGAAATATCCCATGATAACGCCGCATGAGCAGTGAAGTGGGATTGCTGTCACAGCCCTCAGGATTCCGAGTCCTATTCCACCCTGGAATACATACAGGATATTCTCCAGTGTTGCAAATCCGAGCGACGAGCACACGCCATATATAACGCCGTCATAGCTGTGGTCAAAGTTCTTATTTTTCCATGTAAGTATTAACATTCCAAGGAATTTGCCCAGTTCCTCGATCATCGCCACTATAAAGAAGCAGTTGACCAGCTCATAAACCGCCGTTCCGGATTCCAATCCCATGTAGTATAACAATACGCCCCCAACCAGCTCCACGACTACTGCCGGTATCGTGCTGACAGCTCCCAGAACCGCAAGCCATACTAGCAGGCTCATTGGATCCCTGCTATTCTTATTTCTTCTGACTACAAATAACAGCAGTAACACCGAAGGTAATACTGCAAGTCTCAATGCAAATGCACTCATCCTTTACTCTCCCTGATATTTTCTTCCGTATAGATATATATACATATTAAAGATACCATTTTTAGCGTGAATCCACAATAAGCAGAGGCCTTTACCGACATTTTATTTCATTAATTAACTTTAATTTAGCCTAAATACAACTCAAGGCAGGTCATTCCATTTCAGAAGACCTGCCTTGAACCAATTTTCAAATGTATTCAGTTACGACTTACTGTGTGACATCAATATCTCCGCTACTAGTCTCAATATTGCACTTTCCATCTGCTCCCTCAACCGAGTCCGGTACATTTACATCACCGCTGGATGTCTTTGTATTGTATTCATACTTCATTTCTGAGCCAATACCGATCGATACATCACCACTGGTTGTCACGACATTGATCTCAGAAGCATCACAGTCTCTAATCATTACGTCACCACTTGACGCACGACCGTTTATACGTTTTGCCTTTATACTGCCAGATGTGATATTGCCACTGGCGGTCTTCAGATCAATATTATCCATCACCACATCACCAAGACTGACGTCACCACTGTTTGCTGATATTCTTGTATCCTTTGACGATACACTGTCAAGCTTAATGTCACCACTGCTGGTCGCCACTGTCAGAGCATCTGCATTTACCCCCTTTACGATCACATCGCCGCTGGCGGCCTCTATATCGATATTGCCTATTGCCAGATAATATTCCATATCCATGTCACCGCTGCTGGTCACGATCTTCAAATCATCGTACTCCGTGCCGGCCAGATACACCGTCACGGACGGCCATGCTCCAGAGTACATACCAATGGAAATGTTAAATGCCGCGTTTCTACTGTCATCTGCGGTTATCCTGAGCACGCCATCTGATATATCTACATGATGTGTCAGATTCTCGCAGTCATAATACTCCACATAACTTGTATCTCCACTCGCCTTCTTCACGGCAACATCCACATCTGATGCGCTTTTTACATCAATTGCAGTGAATTTATCTTTTATATCAACAGTCTTCTTTACGTAATTAACCGGCTCCGATGTCATGTGTGCCAGGTTAACTGTCACATTCGGCCATCTGAATCCATTTACAACAAGTGCTGAGATCACAGTGATAATTCCAGCCACGATCATGATCGATGCAGCTATAACAGCTTTCTTTGTTCTACTCATGCCTATTTCTCCTTTACAAACATTCTCTTTATACCATTCACACTGGCCTTGCAGACCTTAAATATACCAACCGTAACAGGTTTGACGGATACAACAAACAGTATCGCTATACCTATTCCAATGAGTGCTGCTCCAAGCATGAGAACTGCTGTGTATGGGCTGTTGGCTATGAACAGCGGTATGGCACATATCAGTCCGCCTATTCCCGCAACCACAAAGCTGAGCACTACCGCATAGAATGATATAAGAAGTGCAAATGCAACTATCCACAGTGTGAGCAACAATACCGCCGCTGTAATGAGAAGTGGTATCCACACCGGAGAACCAAGTACTATGAGTATGACCTCCCATGCCTTGAGCTCGTGCTTTGGCTTGATCTTCTCCTTCACAAGCTTCGTGAGCGGCATCTCCTCAAGTATCTGCTCCACAGCAGCCTCCGGAGATCCCATATCCGCCACAGCCTCCTCCTCGGAAAGGCCGTCTTCCACACGGTCATCTATCATCTCACTGTAATAATCCATAAACCTGTTCACATCATCGGCCGGCATCGCACTGATCCTGCTTCTTATTGCCTCCAGATATTCCTGTTTATTCATCTCTGACTTCCTCCTTCACAATAAATCTGTATATGGATTCCAGTTCTTTCCACTCTTCCTTGAACTCTTCTATCCTGGCTCTTCCGGCATCCGTAATATGATAATACTTTCTGAGTCTTCCGTTATGCTCCACGGAATGAACCGTGAGCAGTGCTCCCGCCTCAAGTCTTCTGAGGATAGGATAGAGTGTGGACTCTGATATCGTCACATACGGCTTCATATCTTTGATGATCTGATATCCATAGGAATCCTCGTCCTTGATGGCCGCAAGCACACACACGTCGAGCATCCCTCTCTTCAATTGTATATCCATCGCTATACCTCCTTACGCAGTATACTATACGTCACATAGTATCATATGTCAAGTAGTATTTTCAGCACTCTACAAAAAGGAACAACAATGGGGTCAGGCACCTTTTACATAGATTCTACATTAATGTATATGAAACATAACAAACAGGGCGGGACATCTCACCAATGGGATGTCCCGCCCTGCTTACAAATTATATTCTGCTATATCTTAATCTGACACATGATATGTTTTCCATTATAGTATGTCGATGACATACTCCTTGCTGAACGAATGGCCAGCCTCAAGACTGTTTGAATACTCACGGTCCGCCAGATCTCCGTCATATCCCTCGCGGTCACACCTGCCAAACCAAGGCTCTATGCAGACAAATGGCGCATGTTTCTTTGCAGGAGACCATATGCCTATCTGCGGCACATCAAATCTCAACTGCAAAACCGGCGCATCAGATGAGTTCCTTAATGTAATCGTATTTATACCCTTACCATCCATGATCAGGGCATCCTCATCAAACATCTCATCACGCAGCTTTAAGACTCCATCTGTCAGTCTGTGCGTAACTGTTCTATCTCCAAGAACTCCATTTGCTGTCAAAAGACCACATTCAATCTCGTTCTTACCTGTGTGCATATCCAGAGAATAACCGCCGATGCCTCCCTCACATGCAAATGCAGGATGGGCACCGATAGAAAAATGAATCGTGTCAGTTCCCTCATTCACAACGGTCCACATAACATGTACAGATGAACCTTCAAGTCTGTATCCTATACAAAGACTGAAATCAAACGGATAGCTCTTCTGCCATGTATCATTCTTCTCAAGCACAAACAGCAGTGTATCACCAGTCTGGCCACCCACTACAAACTCGCTGTCCCTTGCAAATCCGTGCTGAGGTATATTCTCATAAACCACCCCGTTATGTCTGTAACGCTGTCCTTCGAGCTTTCCCACAAATGGAAACAGCACAGGAGAAACTCTTCCCCAATACTCAGCATCACCGCACCACATGTATTCTCTGTCTGTCTCGATACTCTTCAGGCTCACAAGCTCAGCACCGTGAGTATTCACCTTTATAGCAATCTTATCATTTTTTAATTCAACAATACCCATCATGTCCTCCTATACTCCAGCCAGTCTGGCTGATCATAATTTGCAAATAATATTATACACTTTTATAACATTATAACACAGGTACAAAAAAATACGGTCGCTAAATGAACTAATAAGCAACCGTATTTTATATAATTAAGCAATAGTCGCTGTCGGAGTTCCAAGTATCACATGAAGCCCCTTCTCCTTTGCCTTGCTGATGACATGATCGAAGAACGAAAAGTCATACTGCCCCTACGTTTTTTCCATGATATGCCATGCAAACTCCGCTATACGGATGACATTGCATCCAAGCTCTACGATATTGTCCATATCCTCATCGATCATGGATATGTCCCACTGCTCTGGATAATAATCCTCACCTCGTTATCCAAGCGCGATCATTCTGTTGATGCAGCGGGAAGCTCCCTCCATCACCTCATCAGAAAGGACTATCTCTTCGCCACCTGTGCCCTTTAATACATTCAATATGTCAACCAGGGTAGTAAGTTTCATATTATGGCACATCAGCTTTGAAGAAATTGGATAGAACATTTTGTCAGGGCACTCATACTGAAGATGCTCCACAATACTGTGCTCTGTACCGATGATAAATTCTTTTTTCTCTGACTTTCTGGCATATGCCATAATTCCTGTGGTTGAACCTACATAATCAGCCTCTGCAACTACATCCGGCCTGCACTCAGGATGGACAAGAAGTTCCGCATGTGGATGTAACTCTTTTGCCTTCAAAGCATCATCTAGGGTAACCGCAAGATGTCTAGGACATCCGCCGTTAAAAAATGCAAATTCCTTTTCCGGCATCTGCTTTTGAACATAGTTTCCAAGATTCGGATCTGGAATAAAAAGAATCTTGTCGTTATCAAGCTTGCTGCAGATCTGCACTGCTGATGAGGATGTCACACATACATCACAGGCAGTTTTCAATTCAGATGTCGTATTTATATAGGCGACAACCGCATATCCCGGATACTTCTTCTTCATCTCATCCAGCATTTCAAGATTCATCTGCTCAGCCATCGGACATCCGGCTTCAGGGTTAGGCAGATACACATTCTTATCAGGGGACAATATCTTACATGTCTCTGCCATAAAACGCACACCACACATTATTATATTTTTGCGGGAATCCTTGCTCGCCTCTACGCTAAGTCCATATGAATCTCCCATATAATCTGCAACTTCAAGAATCTCATGTCCCTGATAAGCATGTGCCAGTATGCAGAAATCTTTCTCTTTCTTCAGTCTGATTATCTCTTCCTGTATCTCTTTTATCGTCATTTTATTCTCTCCAAATCATTTTGTATTATTTCTCCCACTCCTGCCACGGAACAAGGAAGCCTGTCTCATCGAGCTTCTGCTCTATGTTGTCCAGGATCTCTTCACTTGGAGCCTCTATCAGATGGTAATGATATCCGTTCGTAGCATTTCCAAGCAGGGACGACTGGCTGTTTTCCAATTTTTTCATAAATTTTGCCACGTCGTATCTGGAAGCAATATTCATCTTTGCAGTAACACGATTGTACACCGTATGACTTATACTTACATTCTTTACAACACCGCCATAATCAACTATGATCGTGAGTTCTTCCTCAGTCCTGTCATAACCGTGTTTTACTTTAAACTCTCTCTGACATTTTGATTCATTCTTGTATATATAACCCCTGTTAGTTGCAATTATGCCATCATCAGCCGCCCTGATCACTGCAATGTCCTGCACTATTATCTGTCTACTGACATCGAATTCTGACGCAAGCTTATTTGCCGGAACAGGGACATCTGAATTCTTCACAATGTCAAGTATCCTTTCCCTTCTCTCTTTTGCCTTCACTTTATTCCTCCGCATGAAGATTTTTCATCGATATATCCATTATAGGTGAGCTGTGTGTAAGCGCACCGCTTGATATATAATCCACTCCCAATGATATCAGTCTCTCTATGTTCTCTTTTGTAACATTGCCTGAACATTCTGTCTCCGCACGTCCATCGATCAAATCAATCGCAGCTCTCATCTGATCCGTTGTCATATTGTCAAGCATAATGATATCGGCTCCCGCTTCAACAGCCTCTTTTACCTGATCCAGTGTCTCAACTTCAACCTCTATCTTGCGGACAAATGGCGCATACTCCTTTGCCATTCTCACTGCATTGCTTATACTTCCCGCAGCGCCTATATGATTATCCTTAAGCAATACTCCATCCGACAAATTGTATCTGTGATTGCAGCCTCCGCCGACTCTGACTGCATACTTCTCAAATATCCGACAATTAGGCGTAGTCTTTCTGGTATCCAGCAGAGTAGTCTTGCTTCCTTTAAGAAGTTCTGCAACCTCATGGGTATATGTAGCTATACCACTCATACGCTGCAGGTAATTAAGCGCAACCCTCTCGCCAGAGAGAAGAACCCTGATATCACCAGTCACAATTCCCATAAGCTGGCCAGCCTTCACCTCATCGCCATCTTTGCAGAAGAACTCAACCTCAGTGCTGTCATCTAAGAGTGTAAATACTCTTGCATATACATCAAGTCCTGCAATGATTCCATCCTGCTTGCATATCAGGTCTACTTTTCCTTTCTGTGCCTTTGGCATCACCGCATTTGTGGATACATCCTCACTTGTGATATCCTCCTGTAAAGCCATCATTATAAGCTTGTCCGCATTCAATTTCATTGTTATCTGATTCATTCTCAGCCTCTTCTTTCCGTTTCTGTCAAAACTATATTCTTATATTCTCTAAACAAACCATCTATATCTTCATATTCAGACAGATCTATGTTGTCTTCTCCACAGCCTCTGTGCTCTCTGCTGAACATGATATCATCTGCTGCCCTCTGTGCAAATACAAGCGACTCAAGTAACGAATTGCTTGCCAGTCTGTTTCTGCCATGCACTCCATTACATCCAGCTTCTCCTACCGCATACAATCCTTCCATGGATGTCCTTCCGGCGAGATCTGCCTTCACTCCGCCCATGTGGTAATGCTGAGCCGGCACAACCGGTATCGGTTCAACAAGCACATCATATCCCTCATCCTTACACTGCTTGTATATATGTGGAAAATGCTGCAAGATCACATCTCTTCCAAGCGGTCTCAGATCTTCCCACACATGCTCCGTTCCATCTATCTCCATCTGTTTCCATATTGCATGGCTGACTACATCACGAGGCTGAAGTTCATCTGTAAACCTTTCGCCCGCCTTGTTTAGAAGCCATGCGCCTTCGCCTCTCACAGATTCAGATATCAGAAATCTTCTTTCTTTATTCCGGCTAAACAGTGTCGTCGGGTGGATCTGCACATAATTCAGATTCTCTACCTCTACTCCATGTTTTAAGGCAATTGCTATGGCATCACCTGTTATATGGGCAAAATTCGTTGAGTTCTTATATATACCTCCGATTCCACCACACGCCAATACAACGTTGTTGGATCTAAGTATGCTTATGTTCTTGGCCTCATCAACTATAACCACGCCACCACAGGCATTGTCATTGCAGATGATGTCGAGCATAGTCGTATACTCATATATCTCGATATTGGATTTTTTCTTTGCACACTCCAGCAAAGTGGATGTAATCTCTTTGCCGGTAATATCCTCGTGAAACAATATTCTTGGCTGGCTGTGAGCTCCCTCCTTGGTGAAGGCAAGCTTTCCGCTCTCATCTCTCTCAAATCTGACTCCAAGCCTTATCAATTCTCTGATAACAAGATTAGATGATCTGATCATCAGATCAACTGTCTTTTTATTGTTCTCATAATGGCCGGCTCTCATGGTGTCTTCAAAATAATCTTCGTAATCTTCCTCACCCCGCAGCATACATATGCCGCCTTGGGCCAAAAAAGAGTCGGACTCATCAGCCCGCCTTTTTGTGATAATACAGACCTTTTTTGTCTCTGGAAAATTCAACGCACAGAACAAACCTGCAGCGCCAGTTCCCACGATAATAACATCATATACAGTGTTCATCATTTCTCCTCTTCAAGTAGGCATCATATTATTCTTTATAACCTGACTTGCATATAAACATAACATATGTAAACACATATGTAAAGATATATGTAATGTTATGTGTAAACTTTTGATGTAAACCCTTTTGATGCAGTTTCCATACATATAAATATTTTCGTCATCTTGTCTGTATATCGTCTCTACTTTAAAACCTTCTTTATCTGTTTCTCTGTGGCAATCGGGTAGATATCATCCATATGCCTCACTATCCTCTCCCATGACTTCTCCGGGCTCTCACCATATGCAGATGCCACGTAGTCATATCCCCACAGTTTCTCCGGCATAGAATACACGGCCACATTCCAGCCGTATTCCGCGCCCTTTTTGTTCACCCGCTTTCTGAAGTCACATGCACACAGGTAGGTCTGCATCTGAAGCTGTGTCATCGTACCCTCAAAGCCCTTCTCGCCGTCCTTGCCAAATCCGGCAAGTTTCTTGATATCAAATGAGAACAGCGCTGTATCATACAGGCTCTCCGGTTTTTCTGCTGCAAATTCCGCATCGCTCTCCTCATCTATCCGGTCATCCATGAACAGATCCATGATCTTCTTCTGTCTGAATGATGCAAGCTCATCATCCCATCTGGCATCGAAATCATATCCAGCTCTTCTATAATTTGCAAAATACGGGAACCATTTCTTTGAGATAAATCCCGCCTTATTGTGGAAAAATTTGCCGTATGCAATATCGCCTCTTCTGGCTATGATCTCACGCCATGCCCAAGGATCCCTCTGTGCATCCTCACTCCACCAGTACTTCTCCGTGGTTCGCTCCTCCACCGAAAATCCAGGTATCTCATTCCGGAAAAGAGGCAGGAATCCCACTTCCTCTATATATCCGATAAGTTCGTCCACCGTGTGCAGGCACTCCGGATCATCCTCCGAAACTCCATACATGATCCATGCTCCTTCTTTTGATTCCATAAACTCTCCTAAATTATTCGCCCCTCAAGGTGATCCATCTCATGGAGCACTATCTGGGCTATATATCCGTTGAACTTCATACGCTTTTTTGCAAATGATGCATCCTGAAACTCTACCTCTATGTCTCTATACCTTGTCACCTTTCTCGTGCCGTCCAGAGACAGACATCCCTCCTCTGTCTCGTAAGCCCCCGACTTTGACAGAAGAACCGGATTCAGCATGACAACATTGGCAAATCCCATGCTGACGATGATTATCCTCTTCTTATACCCGATCATGTTGCCCGCCATGCCGACGCACCTCGCCTGATTTGCCGCTAATGTGTCCTGCATATCTGCAATGATCCCCGCATCCATAGTCGTCATCGGAGATGACTTCTGGCTGAGAAACATCTGATCTCTCACTATCTGTTTTATCATGGTCTATTACCTTTCCTTATCTACTCACCATTCTTCGCATACAGGAATATTTTTGACTTGAGAAGCCTCTTCGGTGTTGCCGAGATCTCGCATATCTCCTCATATATACGGTTGCACACGATAAAATACGCTGCCATCGCCGTCAGCACATTCTTCTGATTTGCCCGCTGGAAATTATACATTCCAGTCTTCTCGTTCCTGTCACTTCTGGCATGTTTTACCAGATTATAGTCATTCCACCAATCTGCGATCCGGTCACCCACAAACGCACTGAACGGCTTCAGCTCGATATCCTCAAAAGTATCTATCGTCCTCACCGCATCCAGCCGGATATCCGGGAATTTTCTAAGCACAGGAGTAAGCCTGTCATGTATGCTGTACTTCTTCCTGTAATCATCCTCCTCGACTATCTTGCAATATATCTCTATCAGAGAGTCTATATTGCTGCAGATATTCAGGAACATATTTATGTATCTGCTTGAAAATGTCGAGAAGTTGCTCTTGTGGATATCCACATACTCAGAACTGATCCGAACATCCTTCTCAATGATCTGGTATTGTTTCCAGAAAATATTCAGGAACTCCTTCTCAGTTATGACAACTCTGGTCTTCTTCACCAGAACATTTACCCACAAATGTCCCTGACCTGTCCTGTCAGTTCTCACATCCTGACTCGTCCATACATCCTCAAGGACCGCGCCTGAAACCGAATACACCATATCACAAACCTTTGTCTCGGTATAATTGGCAAATGTTCTTCCATCATCCCGCGTCTGCTCACCTTTTCCATACTTCCACGAAGCATAAAATACACCATCAATCTTAAGTGCTTTCATAACCTTCGCAAAGATCTTGATCATATCACCCTTGTCAACATGGAGCATCGAGGCACATGCCCACACAGCATCAAATTCATTTTCGTAATTCATGTCCTCAATGCGCTTATGTACAGCCTCTTTTCCCGTCAGCTCCTGAGTTTTCCTGCACATAGCCTCAGACGCATCCAGAGATACGACATCATATCCCCTGTCCAGAAAATATTTGCTGTCACGGCCACTGCCGCAGCCAAGATCAAGAATCCTGCTGCCCGGCTTGAGATGTTCCTCAAATCGCTTGTAAATGTCCGACATGTCAGCATTTCTGGTGACATCGGAATATCTGTCAGCATATTTGTTGTAGTATTCTATTGTTCTGTTTGTATTTTTATCATTCATTAAAATCTGACCTCTTCCGGTTCATTGGTGGTGAGGGTTCGAATCCCCCTCCACCTTCATATGTATCTACAGATTATTTGCCTTCCGCAGCAGCTTCTCAAATGACTCCGCAAATCTCTGGTCATCCTCTTCTGTCCTCTTCCTCGGCCCTTTGATATGATTCCTGCTCGATGCCCTCCGCGCCTTCTTGTTCAGGTGTCTCTCCATAAGCATCTGATCGATATTCTCATCCGTATACCATTTGCCCGACTGATGAATTGCATACGCACCTTTGCCAAGCGCCATAGCGGCAACGCCATAATCCTGCGTAACCACTATGTCGCCCCTGTGACAAATGCTTATCAGCTTGTAATCCACGGCATCCGCCCCGGCACCGACCACGATAACCTCACTGTAATCAGATGTGAGGACATGATTCGTATCGCATAGAAGCGTTACTGGGATGTTGTATTTTGTTGCTATGTCTTCAACTATATCAATCACCGGACACGCATCAGCATCAACAAATATCTTCATTGACCTAGTCCTTTCTCGTGCTGTCTCTACAGCAACGCCTTTAATTTAGACGCCTCCTCTTCTGTAAGTGTCACACCCTTACCCATCTTCTCATGCTCCGGTGCCCACTCTCTGATATCATACTTTGGTGTGCCACCATTCCACGATATCTTATTAAGTTCCTTAGTCCATCCCTTTGCACTTTCCGATATCACTCCTATGTGCTCCACTATTTCGTATTTAAAATCTGCCATTTTTATGTATCTCCTTTATCCTCTAAAGATAAAGCCCGTCACAACTCTTTGTTTGATGTGATGGGCCGTTGTCTATCATTATATCTGTTTTTATGAGGCTTTTCAATGATGCTATATCCTCAGAGACGTGGGATTACAATTATTGGAGCGAAGAAAACAATTCTTGATCTATCATGTCCATTGACTTCATCTTTGACAACCACTCATCTGGTATACCTTCAAGTCCATACATGATTCCCGCAAGTCCTCCGGCTACCGCTGCCGTAGTATCTGTATCGCTGCCCAGATTCACCGCCTTAAGCACGCAATCCCTGTAGTTATCCGTCGTAAGCAGGCACCACATAGCCGCCACAAACGTATCAACCACATAGCCTGAAGATCCCATGCCATCACTTCTCAACACATTTTCAATACCGATAGCTCCCGACAACTTTGAATTGCCCGGCACATGTCTCTTTATCGACTCTGCAAGCGGCACACCATTTACAAGATCAATGGCAATCCTGACATAACACACACAAGCAAGCTTCGACAAGCTGTGTGCATGTGTTATAGCTGACACTGCCTCTATCTCCGCGTCCGTTATCCCTTCAACAAATGCCAACGGAATGATTCTCATAAGTGAACCATTGCCATTGGACCATTCGTCATCACAACCCCTTCCAGATCTGATAGCCGCAGCGCACGTATTTCCGCAGTCAAACACTTCTCCAAACGGTGTATATGCTCCTTCTTTTAGCCACCTGCGGAATCTGTCTCTGATATCATCCACGTCAACTCTGCCACATGCTTTGATACTGGCGCAAGTGGCAAGCGCCATACTGGTATCATCCGACCAGGTTCCCTCCGGCTGATTGTGCGTACCGTAGCCTATCATATCTGTACACTCAAATGCGCCCCTGAATTTAAATTCATACGGAACGCCCAACGCATCGCCTACGGCAAGACCGTAGATGGCGGATTTTAAAGTATTTGTCTTGTCATTCATATCTCTTTCTCCCATCATATATCATCATTGTTTTTTTGTACTTTATCACGTCAATATATCCACCAGTGGTAAGTGCTGCGGTTAACAAATAATGTCATTATTCTATAAATTTACATTACTCTATCTACATAAGATTACTCAACACTAACAGCTAGACGTGTCGCAAACGCATCTACAATAGTAGAAATTATTTAAGGTTACTCAACATGGGAAGATGAGACTGGAATAGTATTATATCTACAACAGTAGAAATTATTTAAGGTTACTCAACCAAACTTGCTTGTAACTTTCCCAAGAATCTACAACAGTAGAAATTATTTAAGTTTACTCAACATACCAAGCTCTTACTTCTGCTTTGCCATCTACAACAGTAGAAATTATTTATGGTTACTCAACATAAGAAAAAGACAAGAAGTGACATAGATCTACAACAGTAGAAATTATTTAAGGTTACTCAACGCAAGAACTAAGTACGTGGTAGGCAGATCTACAACAGTAGAAATTATTTAAGGTTACTCAACCTCAGACCTAGAGGATAGAGTCCGGATCTACAACAGTAGAAATTATTTAAAGTTACTCAACATGTTTATATTCTATCACCCAGCACTATCTACAACAGTAGAAATTATTTAAGGTTACTCAACTATGTAGATTGCACAGGTTCAATTAGTATCTACAACAGTAGAAATTATTTAAGGTTACTCAACATGATAATTGCCTGGAGAACCGGTGAATCTACAACAGTAGAAATTATTTAAGGTTACTCAACTTAGTTTGATTTAACACTGTCTGAATATCTACAACAGTAGAAATTATTTAAGGTTACTCAACCTCTCTAGCTATATATTATATATACAAATCTACAACAGTAGAAATTATTTAAGGTTACTCAACATTAGCCGGGACAGTAATACCGGATAATCTACAACAGTAGAAATTATTTAAGGTTACTCAACGAATCAGTATAATAGCGGTACGATGTCTATCTACAACAGTAGAAATTATTTAAGGTTACTCAACCTACTTACGCTAAGATATTTGACGAGTATCTACAACAGTAGAAATTATTTAAGGTTACTCAACGGTTACGCTTGCAAGCGGTGTCTATATCTACAACAGTAGAAATTATTTAAGGTTACTCAACAGATGAAACAGGCTATTGACAAGATCAATCTACAACAGTAGAAATTATTTAAGGTTACTCAACTCAATTTTTTTAACCGTATTTGATGGTATCTACAACAGTAGAAATTATTTAAGGTTACTCAACTCATTAAATCCATGTTATTGTCAGTGATATCTACAACAGTAGAAATTATTTAAGGTTACTCAACGAAACAGCATATAAGTTGACGGTAGGAATCTACAACAGTAGAAATTATTTAAGGTTACTCAACTGGTATAGCAATAACGATATAGGAATATCTACAACAGTAGAAATTATTTAAGGTTACTCAACGTCTGCAAACACTTTTGTTTTCTTCCGCTATCTACAACAGTAGAAATTATTTAAGGTTACTCAACTTTCATTCATGCCTGGGAAGATGCGGATCTACAACAGTAGAAATTATTTAAGGTTACTCAACGCCGCTATCAACCCTATACTGCCATCATCTACAACAGTAGAAATTATTTAAGGTTACTCAACTCCAAATTGGTGTTTGTGCACAATTTTTTTGTTTTATAACCACTATATACAGTCTTTTTTTGTTTGTTATGTTCATATCTGTTGAGTAACCCCTTAATTTTTTCTCAGAAAGACTGAGGTTTGCATTACTGAATAACTATAAAATTCTTCTCGTCATTCTTGGCATAACCAAATCTTAACACCTCACAACTCGATGACATCTTAAATATAATGACACTGTCCTCTTGTGTGAAGTTTTTTTCAAATCTATTAGTTATATCAGTAACTATGTTATCTATTATACGCTGACTGTTATCAATTTCAAATACTGAATATTGTAATCTATGTCCAAACCTGGATAAATATTTGGAAAATTTTGTTCTCAATTTATCATCTGATATATCATAACTCACAACGATCATATATACGCCTCCCCTGTTGAACATTATCACTTCTAATGTAATTCAAAAGTCGGTAATTGTTCCACACTTTTCCTTTTCATAAAAAATCTATAGTACCTTTGTATATATAAGAAGATATCATCCTTATAATCAAGTATTGCCGCCATGATAAACTGTATATACGACGCATTGTTTTTCATTTTCAAACACCATCTGGTACCATACAATTCAAAATCATCCATTTTACATTGACCTAGATTTATCGCCTTTCTTATTGCATAATCCACGATTGGTCTCATTGGTTCCATTAAATCACATACCAGTGATTTTCTCATATAAAAACACCTGTGAAAAACTCCATAATATGTGTCAAATCCATATACCTGAAGCATCGCATCTACGATATTAAAAAGCATAGTATATCCAATATCTAGTGTAACATTTAAGTAATCACTCTTTATACGAGGTTTTCTGCCATTCCAGGATACATTATCAAACATTCTTGGGAAATATACTTTTGCAGCATTTCCCTCTATTCCCATAACACACAAATAATCCATATCACTATCCAAGGAATTGGCAAGATTATCCAATATTGATATTCCTTCATTTAGATAATCATTCCTATTTCTTATCTTCTTTAAGGCCACAGACTGATTTGCTATCTTGTTCTTTTCAATCATCGTACCTATTTCCTTGCCGTTATACTTATATTGATTTGTTCTTAACAGCGTATTACCCTCCATTCTGGCTCCCATAACTTCATAAACCTTAAAGCTTGTAGTCATTAGGCATATTGAAAACCCGAATTTCTTACTTCGCTGTATAAGCCCACTAGTTATAGATACATTTCCAACTATGCAAAGCATGAATAGTCTGTAACAAGTGGACTGATATTTTATCTTGCCATTTTTATCTTTTACTACAATGTTATCATTGGAAAATGTAAGTTTATCCCCATCCTTGGGAATCAAAAAAATAATTTGTTTCTTACTAAAGTCATTTGCATTCAGCACTTTCAGTCACCTCTACTCGCCGACCTATCGCATGCACCTTCATATATACAATTTGCACATTTCTGAGAATTTTCTTGTACAAACTTATCCATATCAAAAGCTCTCATATCCGAAATCAACTGTTCAAACCTATTCTTCATATCTTTATCATTTTCAGGTAGATCAATATTATAATTTTTATTATCATCTATGCTGTGGATTCGTAATGAATCCACAGCATATCCCATATCTATCATTGAATAATACTGTCCGTACAACTGAAATATATATCCATCATAGATTCTGCTAACATGCTTCTTCCTCTCCACAAGCATCTTTTTTCTCGAATCATACATATCTATTCTTCCAACCAAACGATATTTATCCGAGTACACATCCAAACCTGTGACAATATCTTTTCTTGTTGAGTATTTCCCCATATCAACAGATTCATGAGCTTTAGTTCCATTTAGCTGTGACTTTGTTTGAAACGTAAGTACATCAGCCCCTCCATAAAGCCCATGAAAATATATTGACACAGGACAAAATATAAAATCATTAAGATTCGATATCAATATTATATCATCCATTCACTAGAACCTTCTGTTCTGTATAAAATCAAACCAATTGTAATTAGTGATTGCTAACAGTTTCCTATCGAACTTCTCGCCTTCCTTCCAGTATTTCTTTACTGCCAACACATCATATAAGCCCTTTAGAGCAATGCAATACGCTCCATTTGCATCAGCATCCTTAGGAAGCTCTGTTCCATCTGCACGAATATAACTATCAGTAGTGAAGAATACTCCTTCTTCATCCATAACCGGAGATATGATTTTATCATACTCTTTTTCTGTCCCATCATACTTTTCAGACTTACTGTTACGAAGCTGAACTGTAAATCTAATAATATCAAACAATTCACCTACAAACTTTTTCTGTATAGGAGATTCCAACTCATTGATATCCCCAATCAAGTTATGACCATCTGCATATTCTATATCCGTATCTTCAAACAGTTTCCTTATTCTTGCTTCAATATCTATAATCTCGTCTTTCCAGCCATAAGATCCACGTTCCTTTTTGATTCGATCACCATGAATAAATATAGTCCAGCTAGTTTTTGCAAGAGTTGTATGGTGAGTCCTAAAATTGCCATAATCAAATGCAATCTCAAACTTATTCCTAGGTGCATCATACCTTATACAATCAAGCTTATTGATAAAGTCAAGTCTGGCTTCAGCATTGGAATAAGCCTTGAAGTCAAACACATCCACAAATCCCGTCACAGGGTCTATCTTTGACGTATACGCTGCCGGAACATAAAAGATAATGCCACACTGGCTGCCCAGCTCGCCCAAATTATCAGGTACATAAGTGAGCTGATAACCCTTGAGCAATCCTCCAGGTTCATCTACTGCACGGCTCTTATCTACCAAATATGCCAGCTTATTTATCAACATAGTCTCAAACTTCTGGTAAACCTGACGTTCAACTTTGAAACGACCTCTCTTAAATCCATAATTCAGATCCTCCATAACTATGATAGCATTATACTTCAATACGAGTTTCGATATCTCATGGATAACCTGTGACAGATAACCCTCTTTTATCTCCTTTATCTTTCCTATTTCCTTCCAACTCTTTCTAGCTTCATTTCTATAGTGTTCCTTATTCACAAGTTTACCCCTGTAATCATGTCGTCTAATTACATTTTTAGATGATTCGTAATTTTCAACTATATTAAATGACTTCTGCTCAACAATTCTGCCCCTACTATCAATCACCGATACATATAGAAGATTTCTCTCTCCCCTATCTATTCCGATCACATGAAGATCATCATTTTCTGCTATGAATTTTAAGACTTTTTCATTCACGTTATTCCTGTTATCAGCTTTGAAATTGATCGTAATAGGCATATGAATAAAAAACTTATCTTCTGTATATCTACGATCCTTAACTATATCCATGGTGGCTGCGTAGTGTGATACTTTATCCTTATACTTGGAGGCTTCCTCCGAGAGCTGTCCTACACCACCCTCTGACCAATACTTTACCAGTTCTAGGTAACATTGATCAGGCACAGACTCAATGACCTCAATTTCACCTTGACCATTCTCAGTTTTTTCTGTTGTTTTGTATGTTTTATTGACTAGTACCGAGCCCTTCTTATGACCTCTTTTATGCTGAATACTTGACTTTCGGAAGAACAATTCGGCCTCACCATTGAGCTTTATGACAACGTCACTAAGATTCTCCTCACTGAATATATTCTTCAGATATAGTGTATGTAGATTCTGCATTCCCTTACTATTCGGAGCGAAGTCTTTATTGTATATCTGAAATAAATATATCTGACCATCTCGGTCCATCTGGTTAATATCATCTTCGCTAATATAGGACCATTCTATCTTATATCCCTGTCTCTCTACATCCTTGTAAAACTCTGATATATCATTGTAGGTTTCTGTAGCAGCAAATTTAAAATTAAAGATCTGGTAGTTTGGATAGGAATCAATGCATTCTTTATAATAGTCAATCAGTTTACGACAAAACTCCAAATCAAAATTCGGCGATGATTTTAGATGTTTATTCTGGTTATATCCATACATTATTTCATCTGGTATTCCATGCGATTTTTTCCAAGCGTTTGAGCTAATGAATACATGTGGCAATGTCTTACTTGCTCCTGGGAGCAGATAATAATTCATCTTCTTATAGTCTGTATCACTTCTACGCCTGTCCTCTCCTGCCATAATATCTTTTGAAGGTTTATTGCCAACATTTAAAATTGCCAGGTATATCTTTTCATCGCGCAAGAGAACAACGACATTGTTGTCAAACTCCTTCGACTTTGACCATCCATTTGCAAGAGTTGGGGAGCCGAAATTTAGCTTTATCTTATCCTGACTATATGGTTTCTGCGTAACGTAATTCCTCACTTTATTATAAAGAGGTACTATATCAGACAAATCGTAATATATCTCATCAAGCTCCGAATAGAACTCCATATCCCTATCAACCAACTCGTCAATCATAAAATCCTTGGCCCAATGATAGATACTCATGTAAGTATCAAGATACTCCTTTATCTCATTTATCATATGCTCATTCTGAATCATCTTGACTGAATCATCCATGTCAAAGGTTTTATAATTAAAATCAACTAATATCTCTGTTATTCCTGCAACATACTCTGTTGCCTCATGTTCCAGACACATTCCATCCATTTTATAATACATATCCACAAGTTTCTTCAAATCAAGCAAACTACAACTCTTTATTTTTTTAATTTCTGTTTGTATCTTTACATCTTTTTTGTCATCTTTACCGCGAACAGCGCCAGAAAAATAATTATACATGCTTGAGGCAATCACATCCCACTTATGATCTATGTATTTAGATACGCTTTCAAAAGCTTTAGAGGATACATATATTCTTTCCATATCATATCCCGTAACCTCCTGACTTAAAGTTCTAAGTCGATCCAAAATATCTTTTTCTTCGAGAATAGTACTAAAAGAATTGATCGCATCTATAACCTCCCCATCAGTCTGGAACCCAATGGGAATCTCGAACCCCGATTCCGATCGACACAAAATCTGTTTGTGTAATCTCTCCATTTTGAACTTTGATCTGGATATCTTTTTGTTCTGGCAATATTGATTCATATGTTGATTGATGACGCCACATATATTGTTATACCGATCAATATCCTTCTGACATATAAACTCACCGTAACAAGCTCCTGTGAATACATCCTCCAGTGACATATTCTGCAAGTAAGCACAAGCATCTTCCGCAATTCCTGCTACCTCATCACCAGCAATCTCTGCAATTCGATTAAAAGCAGTTATATTATCTAGGTGAATTCTAGCATTAACATTGACAATCCTGTGAGGAATTGCTGATGCAATATTCTTGTCAGAAAAAACGTTTTTTCGACTGGCCCAAAAGTCAATAAAATAACCCGAAAATCCATAAAACACTTTTACAGCCTCTATTCTCGAAGCTGCATCGCCATATTTATCAACAATATACTCTGGCAAGATCTTACTTATCATATCTGCTTTTAGCATATCCTTGTATATAGGATCCGAAGAGAAGATCTTCCCTATTTCTTTACGGGTAGACTCCTGTATTTTATCCAATTCCTTTGAAACCTTATTACTCTTATCCAGCTTAGCCTTCTTCATTATATCGAATAGTTGTTCCCAATTTATCCCCTGTAAAGCATCTAGCTTTCGATTAATGAAATCACGGTAAAAATCGTCCATCATTTCCTTTACGATATACTGGTTTTCGGCCTTAACCGCATCTTCTGCGATGATTGCACACTCTTTTATATGTTTCCCGGTGTACTCACTTCCCACTCTAAGTTCATTGCGTAAAGTTTTACTCACTGAGTTGCCTCCAATGAATGGTTCAAACGAATTATCCATATTATTGCCCATAGTTTCTACCTCTCTTTCGCGTAATTTTGTTTTTATGTTATTCAGATCATAACACATCTTGTGTGCAATATCAATTTAAGTATAAATGTAATTTTTGTTTTTTTCAAGTGAAAGAAAAACGCGATATATCGCGTCATCTTTTTACATTTATACTATCTACAAAAGTAGAAATTATAATGAGTTTTACCATTCGTGTATCGTACCAAAACTCACAATACATTCTACTTTCATAATTACATATATGTCAATCAATACTTTGCGCAATATGTCAATTTTTGACCACCCATTCCAGCACCCCCCAAAAAAATCAACAACATTTACTCATGTTGAACCTTCTGTTTTTTTAACAGATCATCCAAGCGCAGTAACATTTTCAGCAGATTTCCATTTTCGACCTCCGCTGCAATATTACCATCACAAAAACGCTCACCCATTTGAATCCATGTGAGCCTTGTATTAATCTGTTTTACGGACATCTCACTAGGCACTATTCTTCGTGGTTGCTTCTCCATATTGGTTGTAAAATGTCTGTCTGGCTTCATCAAATTGAATACCTGCCAAAGTTCCTCAGGATAAACAGGAAATGCCAAATGAATTACTCCATCTTTTGATGGTGGTGTATTCCACTCGATTTTTCGTATTTTACACAACATTTCTATACACTTCCACAGCAATTCTTTATCTATTGATGCTAATAATGAGTCATCTGGATTATCAAACATAACGCGATATATTTCCTGTCCCACAGCAAGCATTGAATCATCTAATACAGCAAAGTAAACCTCCATATCCACTAAGGAATCAAGAGAATCGGCAACTGCTCTTAGTGCCACCTGCCATGCTTCTTTCTTGGGGTATCCATATATACCGGATGATATCAGAGGAAATCCTATAGATTTACATCCATTATCCTGTGCCAAAAGCAATGCTGTTTGATAACATTTCCGAAGTAATTGTTCTTCATCATGATTACCACCATGCCATTGAGGTCCAACAGCATGAATAATATATTTAGCTTTCAACCGAAATCCGGGAGTAATGACAGCACTTCCCGTGTCACAATGACCTATCTTCTTACAAGCATCCGTCAATTCATCATATCCGGCTTCTTTAAAGATAGCACCACATACTCCGCCACCTGCCCATAATCCTTCATTTGCAGCATTGACCACGCAATCAACATCTAACTCCGTTATTCCTGTTTTTACAATATGTATGTGTTCCATATAGGCTGACCTTCCTTCCATATTTAAGGTTCCAATCGTGAAAGATCCACATGATTACCTGAATTGATCATTTCCGGTGCCACATTCTCGATGTTATTTATCTATTGGTCTTGTGAATTTGCACTTCGGATATGCGCTACATCCCCAGAACGCGCCATATTTGCCATTTCGCTTCACAAGATCACTACCACAAAACGGACACTTTGTCTTAATATTTTCAATATGCTGTTTCTTTTCAGCAGTGCTCTTATTGGTCAGATTTGTCAGCTTGTCCTTCATCGCCACTATCTCATTATGAGTGTACTTAACTGGCATACTGTCAATCTGAGAACGTAACCTTTTGAGCATATGTGGTCTACGCACTATTATAACATCCGATGTATCTGGCGGTACTTTCTTCAATGTGCACCTCTCAGAAAATACTATGTACGACATAAATTCTGACACTGGCTTTCCCAGATATTCTGCCAACGCCTTTATATGTGTCCTGTTCTGCTTTATTGGATTATAAAACTTATGTTTCTCCCCATTCGGAAAGCTCTGTGTCCAGTTCAACTGATTGCAATCGCCAAATATCCACCCGCTGTAATTCTTACTCTCTATTACAAATATGCCCTTCTCGTGGATCATAAGCATATCTATTTCCGTAGTCTTGTTGCCTGTCGGAACATAAACATTCTTGAGGACAACAAGATCACCAGCTATGTTGTCATGTGTAAGTGCATATTCTGTTAAATACTCACCGTACTGCCCTACATTTCTGTAATGCAGGAGTGAGGTTATTATGCCTGGCTGTTCACCTTTTAGTATTTCAAATAATCCCATACAATTCTCTTTCTTGTCTATTATACAATTATGCTTTTTCTTCTACCTATCCATCAGTTGTAAACTCAATGCTCTAGTATATCCTATTTGTTTTTCAAACATTATATCCCATAAATCCAGACACTTTTCTGCGATTTTTTTATATGTTTCTGATTTACAGCCGACCGTTTCATCATATAAAGTAAGCACTAATCTTGAAATATGCCCAACTATACCATAGGATGCATCTTTATTACCATCTACTCTATTTAAACAATTCTGACATAAAGTAATTATTATTTCCCCATAAGCTTTCAAAGAACCTATCGAGCTATCTAAATAAGTAATAAATGAATTTAACAACAATTCACTAACATTAGATTTCATTATTTCTATCAAAAATTCTGAATCAGACTCTAAATCAAGCATATTATCTCTAAATATATTCCACATAGGATAACTAATCTGATCACTAAACCTTATATATCTCAAAATGATTTCTTTACTTTTGTTTCTATATTCCGGCACATTTAAATAACATACTGCCATATGAACGATTGCATTTTTTTGATTTTTGTTCATCATTTTGATATTAATTATAGTATCTTTAAATTCATCTTTTGTAATATAAAGCTCACCTATAGCATATCCACCAATTTCAATTAATCTTTTATCTTGAGACATAAAACAAGTGTTTATAATTTGAAGTACATCTTGTGGATATTCGTTATACATTTGAAGAAGATAATTTCTTGAATACATTACTCCAACCATTCGAATATCTAATTTAAATAAATTAATCATCCTTTCTTCTGCCCACTGTCTATCGAAATAATTTATTTGGTACAATAACGGAAAGCACGAAAACTGCACAATTTTATTATTATCTTTAATCATTCTATCTATTAAATCCTTACTTTGGGAAAGTAATAAATTATTTTTTGATAACAAATTTGCTAATGCATTTATTGCATATCCACTTGCACAATTTATAGATTTAGATAATAACTCCTCACTACTTTCTTGAGCTGTATCTATGATTTTTTCATAATCTGATGCAATTTCGAACAACTGTCTAACTGTATTTTTTGACCACGAATTAAGCTCCACCTTTCTAATAATCTCACAAAACGGAAATGCTATATCTGGATTCTCATAATATGGAAATCTTGAGAAAAGTTTCTCCCATACAGTTACATCAACATCATTAATACTTTCAGCCATTGATGCACCATAGAATAAGGAATTAATATATATTTTATCAATTTTCTCCTTTTTCACTGAAAGCACCATATTTATTATATCTACTATATTAGATGATACCGCCGCCTGAAAATCTCTAGCGTATAGTTCTAGTGAACTTTCTATGAATCCCCCCTCAACTTCTTTCCACTGTATGTTCTTCCTGTTTTCTCTATTCACAATTCGGGTATTAGTTATAATCTGTTTCCATTGTGTCACCCCTAGTTTTTTACCACATACCGGTGACTTCACCCATCCAGCATGTCCATTTTCTTTATTATATAAATATATTACACCATTGAACTTTCTATCTAGGACACTTACCAATTCTCTACAATAATTATCCAATAGGTTATATGGAATACACTTTAACAAGCTATATTGAAATTCCCCATAAAAACTCCAATATACAGATTCGTCTTTATGTCTTCTATTATACTCAATTCTTTGTTTATACCTCTCTTTTCCTGTTGATGGAATATACTTTATTAAAGCATTAAGGAACTCATTTCGTCTCAATTTATCGCAACTAGATATGTGAACTTCTAATATTCTTCTGGCTAATACTAGTTGATCCTTCTCACTACTTGTATAATCAAATATCCTTCTTTCAAAATCTCTAGTAATATATTCTATAACTTTATTACTATAATTTTCAGGTAAATAGGAAAGGAAATGCAAAATTATCTCATTAAAAACCAAATAATTCTTCCCCATATATCTCTCATAATAACGCCATACAAAATCTGGATTTTTTGAAATGAGTGCAACATTTGCCTTTTTAATTAATTCAACAGCTACCCTCTCTATGCTCTTATTATATAAACCATTTCCATTCCAACTGCTATACTTTATCCTTATATCATCTTCTAATGGAATATATGGAATCAATTCTTCTAGTATCTTTTCGCCATTTTGCACCAACATTTTATCAGTTACATCCACAAACTCTTCTTCATATTTATAAATTATTTTTTCCGATGATGACATATGGTTTTTCAATAACAAAGTTATTAACATTATCATCCTAATCTGACACTGTTTCATTAAATTATATACATTTATATAAAACTCTTGAATCCAATTAGGATATTTATTATAAAATTTCAATCTTAATTTGAACAATTCGTCAGATTCAGATTCAATATTATGATAAAAACATTGCTTAAACCTTTCATCATCCTCAACATTAACAAATGCATGTTTTTCTATAAATTCTACATATCTATCATCTAAGTCGACACTTATTGAATCTAATAATCTAATCACTATATCCTTAAGATTGTCATCATAAAACCATTTTTCCAATATTCCATTTTTAAGTAATATATCTACATAAGTTTTTCTCCCTAAAATAACATTATCTATCAACGTATTTCTTTTCGTGGAATCCATGCAGTTTTTTATAACATATTCTTCTATTACCTCATCCGTTTCTGATACCTGTCCTAATAACTCAAAAAAGACATACTTTACATAATATCGTACTTCTGAAGATTTCAACATTTCTTCCCCTGCATCTAAGAATACTGAAGAATCATATTCCAACCAGTATTGTAGAAACATCTGCACTTGATATCTTCTAACAGGAGTCTGTTTACTTTTATCCCCTATTATCTGCTCAATATTATTATTAATATAAAAATCTTTTATCATTTTTTTGGAAATAAAAAAATCCAAGATAGATTGATGAACAAATCCAATTTTGTTCCCATTTACAACAACTAAATCAGAATGCTCTAAATATGACAAACCTATTTGACTAACATTTAGTACTGCTTTTGGAATATAACTTTCCCCATTTCTATCTAGGACACTTATAATGCTCTCTAATGTTTCTGTTATATTCTTATCTTCAAGCCCTGAATTGTTTGCGTTATTAAGAATCTGTTTATACCATTCATCTATCAAATTATATGTTGTATTACATTTTTTACATATATTATCCGTATCCAAATGTTGCCAGATAAAAAGATTACTTGGTATGCGCAATATATTTCTCAGCTTCTTATCCAAAAAAATATATTTTTCTCCAACTATATTTTGTACCGTCTCATCATCTATATTTCCAATACATACTTGTTCCCATTTTTCTGAATTGCCATCTTCATTTTCAAACAAATTCTTGATATTATTATCATTTTTCAAATCAAAATCTCTACATACAAATACTGTTACTATTTTATGTTTTCTATTAGCATTAAGAATTTTTATCTGTTTTATTATTTCAATACATATTGATAATGGTTCAGCAGAATTTGACTGAGTCCATCTCAAAGAATCCAATTGATCAAAAATTAAAACAGCTTTGCTTTCTAATGATATCCGATGAAGAGAATACTCTACCGTACAAGGTAATCCCAATTTTTTTGCCCATTCTTTACTATTCTCTCTTGGCATTTTTCTATCAAGTTTTATCGCTAAATGCGGAATATTGGTCTCTTCACAATAATTCAATATCGACTCTGTACAGCCACTTTTGCCATATCCAGCCCCTCCCGAAATAACAAATGAAGTTTCATTTTCTATAAACTCTTTACATTTAGCGAATTCTTTACGATTGATAAGGCCTCCATTTAACGTTTTAAAACTCTCACGGTATTCTTGATTTAATAATTTTATCCGTGGATAAATCATATTATCTGAATTAATCCCACTTAATGTTATCCCTTTCTTATCAAATATTTTATGTAAAACCTCAACCGTTATATTCTGACCACATATGTCACCATCTATAATATATCTAGTTAATGCGTCTCTAACTGTCTCGCGATCATTAGTAAATAAAAAGCTAATTTTCTGATTTATTAACTCATTAAGATCATACTCTGACATTTGTTCAATATTTATCCGTTTCAGATAATCTATACTTTTATACAAATCCATTTCATTCGAAGTATCCAATTTCATATATGTGCAAAACGAATAATATGATTTTTTAAACTCAGTGCTTGAATTTTTTATTTGATAATCTATATAATCCCTTGGATTTTCACTGGTATTTATTGCTCGCAAATGTAAATCAACTATATGACTACACCCTATCGCACTCATCAATGAAACTTTTCTATTACAATCTCTATCAAGTTGAAACTTCCAATTTTGCAATATTCCTCTTAAATTCAAATCTGAAACAGTCCAATACTCCATACTTGAATTTCTGGCTTTGCACTGTTTATGTATTTTTATTCCGTTATTATCAGTAACAAGAATATCCGTAGCAATTTCATCATCACCTAAAGCTTCTATTACCACACTACTATTTTCTTCACTGACTATCTTCAACAACTCATATGTAATACATGATATTTCATACCTATTTCCCTGTTTATCTGCTCTTCCACCCGATTCTAATGGCATTTATCTGATCTCCTACATAAAATTCACTTATCATTAGCATAATAATTATCAATATTAAACCCAACATTTTAACACATTTTTTAATTGAGCTTCATCAATTTCACAGGTTAATATTTTGGTATATAACATTTTGTATACCCCATACTTAAATATCTTAACCATCTTTAACAGCCATATATAATCCAATTCTTTATCATATAATTTTCGTTTTTTCTCTGTAACCGAAAATTTATTATTACATAAATAATATCCTTCATGAATATACTGGTTTCTTAAGCTGTTTAACTCCTTTTTCAAATTTTCAATATTAACTTCTTCATCATATCTAAATAGGTCTATATTCTCATCAACAAAAGTACTTAACCTATCATAATTACTTGGATACTTTCCTGTTTCTTTCTCCAAATATTCTCCCATATATAAGTCAATACACCTAAAATAAAAAACAAATTGTTCCTCCAATGTTGTGGGAGAAATAAAGCCAAAGGGGACATATTTATTTCTATTGGCTGTAGTCCTATAATCTAATGTTTTATACATTTTCTCAACATATACAAAAAAATCCACTTTTACCGGCTGGTATAACACTTTTTCACAATACTTATCTTTACAAAGTAATTTATGCTTTACATCAAAACACTTATTGTCAGTAGTAATAATGTATGTAGTATAAGAATGTATTCCTAGTAAGCAGTAGGAATTCATAATTACATCAAACTCATTTATATATTTTAAAACCTCTTCGCATTTTATAGGTTGATTCAACTTAATCTTAGCTTTATTCTCCGACTCAATAGTAATATTTCGGTTATCATTTTTTGAAATACTATTACAAGTTCCCAAAAACTCTATACAATCTATATTATTCTTGTTTATTTCTATAATTTTTTTGTCTGGGTTAAGTATTTGTCTATAAACAATCTCTTTTTCATTTTCACTAATAACTATTGAAGGATTATTATATAAATTGTTTAATACAGAATTATATAAAATAACCCCATTAATATTTATGTCATGAAAAAATGCCTCAAAATCATTTTCTTTTTTTGTTGCTAAATAAAAATCTGTTTTATATTTTTGGTATTGTGTCAATCCGTTTTTTCCACACACTCTATGAAACCTTGATGAAAACATAAACTTTCTACTTAATAAATCCGCTATATAAATATTCTTATAGGAAACCTCCGAACCTATTGGCGTATATTCATCAATATCCCCATAGTAATCAAATATCATCACTTCCAGATATCCTTCTCTCAAATCATACTGTCCTTCATATTTTGACTCCATATTAGATACATACACACTACATTTATTCATTTGCTATCTCCTATTCATTCATCCTCCGCAACCATACCAATCTCGCCACGACTCTCACCATACATAACCTTCTGTGTGCCACCTATACTCATAGCTCCACCGACACCATAATACTTCTCAAAGAACTGTTTCAGTTTTTCTATGACCGCCTGTTTCTTCTTGTCACGTCCGCTTCCTCCAAATCTTGAAACTGGTGGCATAAGCTTGTCTATGTCAGTTCCGGCTGTTCTGATTTCTCCATCGCGGAATGCATTTTCTATATAGCGTCTCGTGTTCTCTGGATTCAAGCGCTCCTCGGATATGAGCTGAGCAAGATCATTTTCACGCTGCTCTACAACAAACTCCCGCCATTCAGCCATTACATCCTCTACATCATTGATTCCTGCAATGAAACTTTCTATCAATGCTTTCTTGCTACGGAGTTCTGGACTCGCCTCTACTGCTCGCTTAATAGTTATGAGGACTTCCTTATCCTCACAATGTGTATCATGATATTTTTTGACAAGCATGAGTATATAATCTATGTTGATTTCTATTTGCTTTATAAGCTCAACCTCAAATACAATGTCGTCCGTTATATCTGTACTTTCATTATTCTCTCTCTTGCGTCTCCATTCATCGCGCAAATCCTGATAACGTCCAAGATAATCCTGCAAATCACGTTCAGAAATAAGTTCATTTCCTTTGTACTCGTCAAATGACAACAAAAGATTTCTCATTCTCAGGAATGCACCAAATAACGCAATAAAGGCTTTCTGTTTATGCTCACCTATTATTTGTGGATCCATAAGTGGGAATTTCTCCTTAAGCTCCTCTACCATATCTACATATCCTGGCATATGCTCGCCATCAACCGATTCATAGCCGTAATAATAATCTTTGAAACTCTGGAGAAGAACTATCCCACCTGCATTTTTATCACCAAACAGTGATATTGCGCTGTCCACTCTCTTCTGAAGATTTCTAAAGCAGACGATATTCCCAAATGTCTTTATAGAGTTTAATATACGATTTGTCCTGCTGAATGCCTGGATCAAACCATGCATCTTCAGATTTTTATCAACCCATAATGTATTCAGTGTCGTTGCATCAAATCCCGTAAGGAACATATTTACAACAATTAACAAATCTATCTCCTTATTCTTCATTCTGAGCGATACATCCTTATAATAATTCTGGAATCTGTCACCATCGGTTGAATAATTTGTGTGGAACATCTTATTATAGTCATCTATTGCACCATCCAAGAAGTCCCTCGCAGTCTGGTCAAGTGCCGTTGTATCCTCCGAATTCTCTTCGTCAAGAAGGCCATCCACTTCCTCTTCATTTGCCGCATAGCTGAAGATAGTTGCAATACGCAAATGCTTTGTCGGATCCAGTTTCATCTGGCGTTTGAACTCCTGATAATACAGTTTTGCCATAGGAACAGAAGCTACTGCAAATATCGAATTGAAACCACTAAGTCTCTGCGACCTTTTGACTTCTTCAACTGCACCTCTCTCAGCAGACGCAACCTCCTGTATATTCGTCAGAGTATTGTATATGTATGTCTTGTCACCCCTATATGTCTTCTGATCAAAATGATCTAATATATACTTTGTAACCAACTCTATTCTCTTCGGCGCCATCATAGCTTTTTCACGGTTGATATCCCATACCATCTCATCTGCGATTTCTTCATCCACATCCATTGTCTTGATGTAATCAACTCGGAACGGCAACACATTATTGTCATTGATGGCATCAACTATAGTGTAGGCATGCAACTGATCTCCAAATGTCTGAGCAGTTGTAAAAAACTCTGGATTCTTTACTTTTCCTGAATTGACCGAAAATATCGGTGTACCCGTAAAACCAAACAAGTGGTATCTCTTGAAATTCTTAACTATTGCTGTATGCATATCACCAAACTGACTTCTATGGCATTCATCAAATATGATAACAACATGCTTGTCATAAACTTCATGTTCAGGATTTTTCTTGATAAATGTAGCCAGTTTCTGAATAGTCGTGATTATTATGTGCGCATTATTATCCTCAAGCTGCCTCTTCAGGATACGTGTAGAACTGTTACTATTTGCAGCTCCCTTCTCGAATCTGTCGTACTCCTTCATAGTCTGATAATCCAGATCCTTACGGTCAACGACAAATAAAACCTTATCTATATACGAAAGCTGTGAAGCCAATCTTGCAGTCTTAAAAGATGTGAGTGTTTTTCCTGATCCTGTGGTATGCCAAATATATCCTCCACCAGCTACACTTCCATACTTTTTATAGTTATTAGCTATCTCTATTCGATTCAATATTCTCTCTGTCGCTGTTATCTGATACGGACGCATTACCATGAGTATGTTTTCAGATGTGAATATACAATACTTTGTAAGTATGTTAAGCAACGTATGCTTTGCAAAGAAAGTCTTTGTAAAGTCAACCATATCCGGAATCACTCTGTTATTTGCATCTGCCCAAAAACAGGTAAATTCAAAGCTATTACTTGTTTTTCCGCGTTTTGCATTGCCAGCCTTAGCATCCCTTATGGCATTATCGCGCGTGCTATTTGAATAATATTTGGTGTTTGTTCCGTTTGAAATTACAAAGATCTGGACATACTCAAAAAGCCCACTGCCTGCCCAGAAAGAATCTCTCTTATATCGATTGATCTGATTGAATGCCTCTCGTATCTGAACTCCCCTTCGTTTAAGCTCAACATGAACAAGTGGCAGTCCATTGACAAGAACTGTCACATCATATCTGTTGTCATGTTTTGCCCCATCCTGAAGCCCCATCACATACTGATTTATAACCTGCAACCTATTATTGTGGATATTGGTCTTGTCAATAAGTGAAATATTCTTGGTTGAGCCATCATCCCGCTTAAGAACTTTTCTGTAATCCTCCTGAATATTACGTGTCTTATCCTGCAAACTAAAGTTTGGATTTGCAATATCATTATTGAAGAAATATGTCCACTCTTTATCTGTGAACTCATAATTGTTGAGTTCCTGCAGCCTCTCACGAAGATTACTTATCATATCCCGCTCGGTATGTAATGGCAGATATTCATACCCCTGCTCGCAGAGCATCCTTATAAACTCCTGCTCCAACTCTGCCTCGCTCTGATAACTATCAGATCGTCTTTTTACCGGTTCATATTCTGTAACAACTGTATTCTCAGATGTCTCCGCTACTATGTTAAAATATGACACTCCGTATCCCCCTTTGCCTTATCATTAAGTACTCCATCTATGATTTTTAATTCATCTTTATCAAACTTGTGATTTGAAAATATCTTTCTATCTGTAGTACGGCACATCGCCTCAAATATATGTTTTCTCCATTCATCCGTTATCTCAAATAAACAATTCTTTGGATACTTGTCCTTATTTTCTCCACCAACCATAATCAAACATAAGCTGGCCGTAATTGGAAATATAATCTCATCGTTTTGAACAACCTCGCCTTTCATCAGACATTCTTTATTTGAATTCCTTATATATACTGGATTATCTGATGTTATCAATCTTGACTTATTATCAACACCTATCATAAAAGACATGCCAACCATAGGTCCAATAATTGAACCAAGTATTTCAAATTGGTTATCGCTTATTCCAACAAATTTTTTATTGTTATCTACATACTTCTCATCATTCCTACAATAAGTATCTATAAAGGATAAACACTGAATGCGAACAATATTCTTTAACTGCTCCTCACTTTTGTCATTCTTCCATACCTCTTTAGCTACTTCTAATGCTAAGTTCAAAAAAGTCGGAGTTCTGAGTAGTTGTATTGTCATATATCCCATTAAATGTAGCTTCTCGTCACGTGTTAAAAAGCATTTTGTCTTGTAGTTATCTTTGACAAATGCCTTCTTTTCAATATTTGTTCTAAGTTTTGCATACCGATTCTCTAATATACTAAAGCAATTCTCCAACCTGTTATCATAAACTACTTCGCCTTTTTTACCCGTAACCTCATACAAGTCCCTTTCAAAACAAACCGAATTTACTGGTACCGCTATTTTGCTTTGTGTTCTTTCTTGTAAGTCATAGTAAAACACACAATATTTAGTTTTTGAGCTTTTACTATTTTCACTACATTTGTCCAAGTATTGTGGTGCAAAGCCTCTCAAATATACCCGTGGAACATAATGTTGCTTCTCTGTTCTATTAGAACCATTTGGCATATATCACAACTCCTTAAATGATAAAAGCTTGTCTCTATAATATTCATATTGTTTCTGACGTTTCACTATTTCTGCTGGAAGTCCTGACTGCAAATCATTACAGATAACTTCAAATTTATCAAGCAAATCTATGATCCGTCTTTGCTCATCTATTGATGGTATTTGTAATTCTAATGATCGGACAATCTCAGCATTAAGATTCTGTATAGCGCCTCCAAATGACGCTTTTTTCCCCATTTCATTCTGTAAACTATCAGAGCTCAATAAATGATATAAATAGTCTGGTACAAAATAATCTTCAAAATCACTAATTGATAACCAGCCATCATGAATACATCCGTCTATTTGTAAAATATATGGTCTTCCAAAACTCATTGAGTTTGATAGAATGAAATCTCCTTTTTTTACTTTTCTTGACTTTTCTGCACCTTCTATTGTTATTCTTTCTGCTGTCTGAGTAATATATTTTGTATTTATCCCAGCATCTCCAATTTTTATCCAATTAATACCTTGTTCACTAGATGTAATATACCTTTTGATTGGACGCGGTGACGCACCTCTTGTTATTGATGCTATATCCCCAAACTTAACAACAGCATATCCAAACACGTACTGTAAAAGCTTAATTATGCTCTGTCTGTCTGTCTGTCTGTCTGTCTGTCTGTCTGTCTGTCTGTCTGTCTGTCTGTCTGTCTGTCTGTCTGTCTGTCTGTCTGTCTGTCTGTCTGTCTGTCTGTCTGTCTGTCTGTCTGTCTGTCTGTCTGTCTGTCTGTCTGTCTGTCTGTCTGTCTGTCTGTCTGTCTGTCTGTCTGTCTGTCTGTCTGTCTGTCTGTCTGTCTGTCTGTCTGTCTGTCTGTCTGTCTGTCTGTCTGTCTGTCTGTCTGTCTGTCTGTCTGTCTGTCTGTCTGTCTGTCTGTCTGTCTGTCTGTCTGTCTGTCTGTCTGTCTGTCTGTCTGTCTGTCTGTCTGTCTGTCTGTCTGTCTGTCTGTCTGTCTGTCTGTCTGTCTGTCTGTCTGTCTGTCTGTCTGTCTGTCTGTCTGTCTGTCTGTCTGTCTGTCTGTCTGTCTGTCTGTCTGTCTGTCTGTCTGTCTGTCTGTCTGTCTGTCTGTCTGTCTGTCTGTCTGTCTGTCTGTCTGTCTGTCTGTCTGTCTGTCTGTCTGTCTGTCTGTCTGTCTGTCTGTCTGTCTGTCTGTCTGTCTGTCTGTCTGTCTGTCTGTCTGTCTGTCTGTCTGTCTGTCTGTCTGTCTGTCTGTCTGTCTGTCTGTCTGTCTGTCTGTCTGTCTGTCTGTTAGGATTGTCTTTCCTGTCTCTGCAAATGTCAACAGTACAGCTCTATAATATTCATATTGTTTCTGGCGTGCCTCTATTTCAGCCGGCAATCCAATGCCCAAATCAGAACAAATCAATTCAAAATTGTCCAATACATTAACTAATCTTTGTTGGACATCCAATGGTGGTATTGGTACTGGAAACGCATTTAACATCGGTCTCCTTATTGACGCAACAGAACCTTGAAACATGGATTTTTGAATATATGATAAAAATGTCGCTCTCATATAATGAAAATAATATCTTGGCAACACTTCCGGACTATTAATATGTATTCTATATGCCCTTTGATGTAATGCATATTTTCCTTCAACATAATGAAAAACTTTACCTACACCTACTCCATCTCCTGCTGTAATTATTGCAGTTTCATCAAATTCAAAATCATTTTTTCGCAACGGTTCCTGGGATCTAACATAAAAGGGATATCTGCCATCATCAATACTTTCATTTGTATTACTACTACCTGTCCCAATATCTGCAATATCCGATAAATTAACTATCTTAACTTTATTATCAAATCTTAATAATTTATTCTGATAAAATGCATACTGTTTCTTACGAGCTGTAAGCTCGGCTGTAAGCTCGGCTGTAAGCAACGTGAAAGAGTCCAAAATATGGACTATTTCACGTTGTACCTCAAGAGGAGGTACGGGGAGTCTATAATCCTCAGTAATCTTTAATGAAATTTGAGGTAAAGATCCCATTCCTGATGCTGCTTCACGAAAATATGAAATATTATTTTTCAATACATAGTACAAAAATTTTACACTAACATCATTTTCTGCTGTATATGCCCACATTTCATTTTTAAAAGTAAATGCTTTATCGTAATACACAAAATCAATAACACCTCGACTTTGAACAAGAACTGCTGGAACACGTGTAATGTTTGCTTTTGGAATATCTTCCTCATGCGCATCAATAACTGTTTTTCCACCAGCGAAAATTCTTATTTCTCCCTCATCACTAGCAATATCTTTCATTTTTCCCGCAGTAATTGGTGTTCCCTTTAATCTTGTGTACACATCCTTTATTCTCTTAAATGGCACTCCATCTGGGCATAACTCAGCAATCAATTCATCTAACTTACTCATACGCCCTCCTCAATTTCTGCAATAATTTTATCAATTTCATCACGAAGCACCTGTTCACGAGCAACGATCTCTTTAATCTCCGCATTTAGCTTTACAATATCAATCTTCTCCCTCGTATCCTCAGCCTCAACATATATTGACACAGACAAGTTATAGTCATTTGTAGATACCTCTTCATATGTAGCCAGATGTGAAAAATGCTGAACATCTTCACGTTTTGTAAATGTTTCTACAATTCTATCTATATTCTCCGGTGTCAGTTTATTGTTGTTTGTAACCTTGACACACTCCTTGGTTGCATCTATAAACAAAGTCTTATTATCTGTCTTATTCTTCTTCATAACCATAATGCACGTTGCTATTGAAGTTCCAAAGAACAGATTGCTTGGCAACTGTATGATGCAATCCACATAGTTATTATCTACAAGATATTTTCTGATTTTCTGCTCTGCGCCACCACGATACATAATGCCAGGGAAGCATACTATCGCTGCAGTTCCATTTGACGCAAGCCATGCCAAACTATGCATTATAAATGCCATATCCGCCTTGCTCTTAGGAGCCAATACTCCCGCAGGAGAAAATCTTGGATCATTTATAAGAAGTGGATTCTCGTCGCCAGCCCATTTTATTGAATACGGCGGATTAGACACTATAAGCTCAAATGGCTCGTCATCCCAATGCTGCGGGCTGGTAAGTGTATCCTCGCAAGCTATATCAAACTTATCGAATCCAACATCATGAAGGAACATATTTATACGGCACAGGTTATATGTAGTTATATTTATTTCCTGTCCATAGAATCCGTTTCTGATGGCTTCCCTACCTAGAACCTTTTCCGCCTTAAGCAACAATGAACCAGATCCGCAGGCAGGATCGTATACCTTATTTATTTCGGTCTTGCCAACTGTTCCAAGCCTTGTAAGAAGTTCAGACACATCCGCAGGCGTGAAGAACTCACCGCCGGACTTTCCTGCATTTGACGCATACATAGTCATGAGATACTCATACGCATCACCGAATGCATCTATGGAATGATCTTTCACATCGCCAAGATTCATATCCCCCACCCCATTGAGGAGCTTTACAAGTTTCTCATTTCTCTTGGCAACAGTATAACCAAGCTTATTACTATTAACATCGAAGTCATCAAAGAGTCCTGCAAAATCATTCTCTGCCTCGCTGCCCTTTGCGGAATCCTCTATATGCCTAAATACTCTTTCAAGTGTCTCATTCAAATTTTCGTCTTCTGCCGCCCTTGCTCTGACATTACAGAACAGCTCACTCGGAAGAATAAAGAATCCCTTTTCCTCTACCAGACCTTCCCTAGCTTCTTCTGCCTCCTCATCAGGCATCACAGCAAAATCAAAGTCTGTATTACCAGCCTCTGCCTCGCCCTCATTTATGTAATTACAAAGGTTTTCAGAAATATATCTATAGAACATCGTTCCTAATACATAATTCTTGAAATCCCATCCGTCCACAGCTCCACGTAGTTCATCTGCTATCGCCCAGATGGCGCGATGAAGTTCATCTCGTTCCTGTTCTTTTTTTGTGTCTACCATCTAATCTCTCCTGCATTTTATCTTTTTATATTAAATATCACATGTTATGCGCATTACTACCTTTTTTGAAATAGTAAGAAATGCCATATATGCCACTAATATAATTCCAATTAGAATTTTATTAAATTCGACTTTCGACATCAATACCAATAACCCATTATGTACTAAATAAAACAAGAGAAATAACATACTACCTACTGCTGGTGAACTTCTTCTTTTATAAAATATCCCTACAACCATATATGTAATTAGCACAAGCGCTGCCCCTATTATCATGTTGAAAAAAACTGGACCAAATGGTACTTCTATGGCTGCATTTTCAAATGGGTTTGATACAAAAAACTGTCTAATTATCACACTCACTGTATGAACCAAATAATACATTTTTACCTCCTTTATGATTTATATAAAATACAAGCTTTTATTACAGTTCATATTTTAGTTTTACAAATGTTATAGTTTTTATGTCCTTTCGTTTTGCATACACCTTTTTATATTTTACAATATATCTTTCTATATGTAAAACTGCTCTTCCTCTTTTTTCCGACTACTTATGCCATTGTTTCCACATAATTAACAATCTTAACCATCCTTTTACCATACCGCCTTCTAAAAAACCTTTTATACAATTCTACTCCATTTGCTGTACTGTTTTTTCCTCACCAAACAAAGTGAAAAGGACAGCCCACATTCTAGTGGTCTGCCCATGTCTATTTCATTAACCGAGTTTTTCCAGCCCCACCCCAATCTTCAAATTTCTCTCCGTCTCCACCCTATCAAACTTAACCACATAGCACCCTATATCTCCCCTGATACCGGTTATCGTGCCCTCGCCGAACACCTTATGTCTCACCCGGTCGCCGGGCTTTAGCTCGGTGTCCAGCGGCATATAGCGGCTTTCATTTGCGGCTATGTAGCTCTTCGTGTCGTCGACAAGGCGCTGTGGGAGCTCGTTCACGTAGTCGATGGCTTCCCGGTCTATATTGAATATGAATCTAGAAGGATATCTAAATGAATCATCATAGTTCAGCCCCTCGGCATCGCTGATGTACAGACCGCGCTCCGCTCTGGTACATGCCACGTATGCCATGCGTCGTTCCTCCTCGAGCATTGCCTCAGTGTCCACGTGCTTGCTTGGGAATATACCTTCATTTACACCACACACGAACACATATGGGAACTCCAGGCCCTTTGCGGTGTGTATGGTCATCATCGTCACAGAATCCTTGTCCTTCTCCCTGTCATTGTTCGTGTAGAGAGCTATGCTCTGCAGATATTCCTCCAGCGTATTCTCCTCACCGGAGGTCTTCTCATATTCGTCTATCGACTGCTTCAGCTCTGCCAGGTTGTCCATCCTTTCCTGTTCGCCTGCCTGTCTGAGCATCGCCTCGTAGCCCGTGGCTGCCATGAGCTCTGTCACAAGGTCTGACAGACTTTTCTCCTTGTATGTCTTCCTGAAATTTTCTATGATCTCGACAAAGGCTGAAACACCTGTCGACTTAACAGTCTTCTCCTCCAGAAGATCCTGAAGACCGCTGTACAGTGAGCATCTGTGAGTCTCACAGTACGACTTCAGCATCGACATTCTTTTTTTGCCAAAGTTCCGCTTTGGTTCATTTATCACCCTGCGAAATGACAGATCATCCGCGTATGCCACCATCCTGAGATATGCCAGCACATCCTTTATCTCCTTGCGTTTGTAGAACTCCGTTCCGCTGTAGAGGATATACGGGATCTTTGTCTTGATAAATGCTTCCTCTATGCTTCTCGACACGAAATGTGACCTGTACAAAACGGCTATGTCACTGTACTTTGTGCCCGCCTCAACCAGTCTTTTTATCTCATTTGTCACCCACTGGGCTTCATCCCCGGTGGTCCTGGAATGTACGTACAGAGGGCGTGCCTCAGACGGCTTCACAGCCACAAGCCTGTGGGGCAGTCTGTTCCTGTTCTTCTCGATCAGTGAGTTGGACACCGCCAGTATGTCAGGAGTTGAACGATAATTCGTGTCGAGGAATATGGTCTGTGTATTCTCATGGTTCTTGTCGAATTCCAGTATGTACTCTATCCTTGCCCCGCGCCACGTATATATGGTCTGATCCGGATCGCCCACGATGAACAGATTCCTGTGATAGCCGCTGAGTATCTCCGCCAGCGCATACTGGTTACCGCTGACATCCTGAAACTCGTCCACCATGACATACATCATGCGTTCCTGCCATTTGCGGCATTTCTCCGCATCAGTTCTGAGGATGTGGAGCGCAATGGTTATGAGATCATCATAGTCAAGTCCATACACCTTCTTCTGTTCGTACAGGTATCCCAGAAATACTTTTTCAGGAATGTCTGAGGCGTTCTCATAATCCGCCAGCAGTCTGTCGTTGCTTATGTCCGCCAAATATGCGATATGCTGCATCTCGTTCTTCATAGCCGATATGTGATCCCTGGCCATGTCAAATGTATATGTTCTCGACTGTATATGGGCATTCTCGTACACAGTTTTGAGTATCTCCTCCGTGTCCTCGCTGTCCATCACCACGAAGTTCTGAGGATAATTGATGACATGGATATCCTCCCTCAGAAGCTTCACACAGAAGCCGTGAAATGTACAGATGTATCCCGTATCACTGTCCCCGATCATCTGTCTGATACGCTTGCTCATCTCCCTCGCCGCTTTATTTGTAAATGTGACACACAGTATATTCGATGTGGATATTCCAAGCTCGTCCACCAGATACGCATACCTGTAAGTGAGCGCCTTTGTCTTGCCGGTTCCCGCTCCCGCAATTATGCGCACATACCCTTCTGTGGCGGTCACTGCCTCCTTTTGCTGTTCATTCAGTTCATCTATAAAATTATCCATACAGTCCTCCATATATTCACAAACATATGTTCAGTATAGCAGATTATATCTTTCCTGTCACTACACTCATGGTTTTACACCAGAACGATCTTCACATAAAAAACAGGACAGCCACATCATCTGTGACTGTCCCGCCAACACATCAACGCATTTCATTTATTTTGACTTTTTGTATACAGCTTTCTTAGGAGTGTTCATTCCCTTCGCCTTGAGCTTCTTTGCATATGCGTCATATTTCTTCTTAGGAAGATATATCTTCACATTGCTCTTGACACCCCGGAAAGCATTCTTACCGATAGTCGTTATCCTTGTAGACTTTATGGTAACTTTTCCAAGCTTTCCACACTTGCTGAATGCTGCACCGCCTATGGTCTTAACGTTTCCTCCGATCACAACTGTGGTGAGATATTTGCGTCCTGTAAATGCTTTCGCTCCTACAGCCGTAACATTGAAGTTCACTCCACCGATCTTGACACTGGATGCAACCGTGAGTGACTTGAACTTCTTGTCGCTCTTCTTGCTTGTACTTCCAACAAGTGTCACTGTTCCCTTGCCATTTGAAGCGGCATTTGTCACCTTGTATTTCAGATAGCCAGGCACGCCCTTCTGCGCAACTTTATATATCTTGCCCTTGCCAGCCTTGATAGCAAATGTCTTGCTGACGGAGCCTCTGTAATTACCCTTACCAGTGATCTTTACTGTCGCTGTACCGATATTCTTGTTGTTCTTGTACTGTACGGTGTAATCCACACCATTCTTCAGTGTTGTTTTGCCTCTCCTCAGCGCAAGCGATTTAACAGTGATAGATGATCCTGTGTATGTATATCCATTCTTTTCTATACCGCTTACGACCACATTGTTCTTGGAATTTCCTATGTCTATTCCAAGGGCAGCTACTGACTCATAACGCTTGTATCCACACTTGGTACAGGTAAATGTCTTCTTACCTGCCGCTGTGTCTGTAGGCTTGGTCGTTATCGCGCCCTTGTCCCATGTGTGATTTGCCAGGCCTGACTTCTCTCCACATGAGCACTGATACCAGTGAGATCTGCTGTCGCTCTTGTACTTATTGCCGTAATCGTGTACATGCTGCTCCGGCTCTTTCTCGATGGTGATCTTTACATTGAATACAACTCCATTGTAAGCCCTGTTCCATCCTGTAACTGATGTCCAGTCATAATTTACTGTGTCCGCAGGCTTGAAACAAAGCTTGTATGTATTGCCATCCTCAACCTTTGTCGTTCTGTCTGTATACCATGTGTATACTCCATCCTCGCGCTCTGGAAGCTCTATGTCTGCAAGAGTCATATTCTCCTTAGCACTCAGTGAATCTATCGCCTGAGTAAATACTGCATTTGCAGGAAGAATCTGAACAGTTATCTCCACATGCTCTGCTCTCTCGTATACATCCTCATCTTCAGGTACAAATGTTGCAAGGAAAGTCTTTGTTCCAACCTCTCCCACAGATTCATCTGCATTCTCCCAGATGAACATTCCACCTGCTGTCTCAGGCAGGAGTATCTTGCCAACAGTGTCTCCGTATGTAGCTGTGACATTCTCAGGAACTGTAAATACAGGATCCTGCTTTCTCACATACACTGAAAGCTTCACTGCAATTCTCACACTTCCGTCTTCCAGTTCCTCATATGTTCCCTCTGCTGCATCGATCTTGCTCCAGTCATAGTTTGCTGTGTCGTCTGGAACAAAGTATGCATCGTAGGTCTCGCTTGTTCCGGCCTTTCCTACCTGCTGTGTTCCATCTGCCCACATGTACTTTCCTGCTGCCGATGTTGGAAGCTCCACATCCGCAAGGGTCTTGCCGGCATATGCGTCGCCCGCCTTTCCGGCAGTAAATGAAGGTATTCCCTTCTCCACGCTGGATATGATCAGTGTGAACTCAGCCACTGTCTGATTCTGTCCTCTCACCGTGAACTTGACTGTCTGTGCCTCAGCACTTGCAGTCTTCGGCGTTCCATATACCTTTCCATCGTATATCACAAGTCCTGCCGGAAGTGTCTGTCCCTTTGCAAGGGAGTATAACACATATCCGTTGTCCACAGCTTCATCATTCTGGATCTCTATGGCTGTCAGATCATATAATGGCTCATCCTTTGTGGTTGTCTTTCCAACCTGCGCCTTAACTGTATCCTCTGTCTTTGCAAGAGTTATATTTACGGCCTCCTGCTTTGCCATATTTACCGTAACTGTTGCCGGCTCATATGTCATGACGCCGCTCCAGAGACGGTTGTTACTTGTAGTCATGGCTGTGTCATCCGGTCCAAATACAACTGAATCCACCGCCATTCCATCTATCGGCTCACCGTCTATTGTGATGTAGAACGACTTGCCACCCTGTATATAGAGTGCATCGTCACCGTCAACACCTGACTTCTTCTGACATCTTGTTGCCGATGAACTCTTCTCTATCTTTGCATCGCCATCCTTGAAGCAATATGCAGGATAATCCACATCAAGCTTGTAGAAAATGACGCTGTAATTTTTCAGTGCGTACACCATATCCGGGATCACTGTGGTGAGTATGCTTCCGCTTCCAAGACTTGACGTATATGCAAGCTGCTTCATATTACCATAGTTTACGATCATTGCACTGTTTGTGAGGTTGCCAAATGTAAACTGTGCATCAGCTCTATTGATGAGCTTTGCATTTGTATTCAGCGTGAGTCTCTCACTATTTGTGGCTGTGATCTCTCCGTAGTTATCTACTGTTGCTGAAGCCTGAACATTTCCTTTCAGATTCCATGCACCTCTGTTGACCAGTGATCCTGTCATAGTCAGAGCGCCGTCCACATTCCATGTGCCAAGGTTCTCAACATCACCGGTAACTGTCGCTGTCGATGTATTTGTAAGAGCTGCGCCCTCGGCGATGGTCAGCTTTGAATCCTTGAGGATCTCAAGCTGTTTTACCTCCACCTCTCTGTCAAGTGTGTAGTCTCCGCCTATAGTTAATTTGCCGGCGAGAGACATATACAGTGAACCCAGACTCTCAACCTGGTAATTGTCAGCGGTGCCCTTTACAGTAGCTGTGGACTTTGCATTCTCGTCTACATACTCTACCTTGCCAACCTTACCGCCTGCCGCAAGTACAAAGTCACCTGTGACAGCGCCCTCTGTTCCTGCCTTGACGTATATATTTCCAATGCTGTGACCATAGTTAAATACCAATGCCTTGCTATGCTCATTGTTGACGTCATTTTTTCTGAGTTCTCCTGACTTTATCTCGGCATACAGATCTCCCTTCACATCTGACTGCTGGACAAAGTTGTTGCACTTCTCAGCGCACCATCTTCCATCAACCACACAGTTCACATTTCCGGATACGGCTGTTCCCGACACTCCGTTGAAGTAGGAGCGCTTGTTCATGTAATCCGCACCGTATATAAATGTATTGTAATGATCAGTTATACCAACTCTTATATCCACATCACCGGATACTGATCCACCCGATGTAACATACATATTCTCAGACTTGGTTGATTTCGGTGTGTACATCTGTGCAGACTTTGCAAATGTGAAGTCTACCTTCTCCGCATTTGTATTGTACGCACCGTATACCACGCTTCCTGCTCTTCCGTCCTCTGCCGCGAAGGTCACTGTCTTGACATCAGCGTTTCCTGCCGCAGCTACAGTGCCTGACACATAACCGCTCATGATCGTCATGGTTACATTTCCATCTATCGTCACTCGGTCTGCCTTGCTGTCAGTTGAACCCGCAGCACATATATTGCCGACATTTCCGCTTCTGAGTGTCACCGATATGTCACCGGTGTATTTATTTGCTGTGTCCGTATAGCCTGATATGCTGTAGCCTGACAGATCATATGTAACCTCTTGGTCTATTCTGAGTGGTCTGTTGTCGTCTGCCACTCCATTATGATCAGCATCCAGATATACTGAGCTCTTGCTGCTATCCGACGGATCAACTATTATCACTGCTGAATTTCCACCGAGATCAATGGTCTTATCCTCTGTGTTCACAGATACACCAAGCTTGTTGATATCAGGTATCTCCGTGCCTGCCGGCAGTACCTTGAATACCACTGGGAAATCAACCGGTGTTCCATTTCGTCCTGTTATGACAAATACTACTGTGCTTTCACCTGCATTCTTGGCTGTTCCTGTTATCTTACCCGACTCAAGCACAAGTCCTGATGGAAGTGTCGAACCGCTCTTCAATCTGTACTGCATGTCAGTTCCATAATTCTTTGTGGTATCTCCTGTAACCTTGAGGATCGTGAGATCGTACGCTGGTGAATCCGCTGTGTACTTGGTCTCCGCCGCCAGAATCGGATCTGCGTATTCCTTACTGATGTCTATCTGGTCTGCCACATAATCCACTACAATAGACATAGATGAATCCGGGCCTGTCACCTTTGCACTTCCGTTGCTTCCCTGTACCGGCTCGCCGCCATTTGCCGACACATAGGCTGTGTAACCCGGCACATCGGTATAGCTAACTGTGATCGCCTGTTTGCAGGCAACATATTTGACATTCTCATATTCAACTACATATGACTGTGCAGCCAATTTTGCTGATGTGTTGTCCATGTTTGTTGAGCCGCCTGCATAGCTGTAATACACTCCTGTCCAGCCGCTGGCATCTATATCATCTGCAAATTTTCCTGCTGCCACCCACACACCTGTGTTGCTGAACTGGTCTGAAGGACACTTGAGCGTACCCTTCTGATATACTCTTGCCCAGCCTGATGTCATGTTGACCTTGCCCACATCAAACAGCGCATCCTCGCCTATTGTGAGTGTCGTGTCATACTGTGTCATATTGAGAGCCGCAAGCTTCGTATCTCCATTCACAACTGCCTTGGCATACTTTGAATAACCAAGCCTGTCAGCGGTCAGCGTATCGTTAAATACTGCGGATGATCTCTCGTTCAGTGACACATAATCCGTTACCTCAACAGGAGCATTTACATCAACTGCCGCACTGTCATAGATTATCAGAGCCATTGCCGTGAGCTTCTTATTCACAACGTAGGTTCCTCTGATAGTTACGATATCCTTGCTGTTTCTCATGAATGCACCGGTATATTTTGATGTTGTATCCGCTGCAAATCCGCCCTTATCTACAGTGTTCTCTGCGATCTCATATGCTATGGTTCCATCCACGGTTGAATTCGACAGAACATACATAGTTGCTGCCTTACCACCACGGATATTTATACTCACCGCATCGCCGCCTTTATATGAAAGCTCTGAATCCTTTGCACCGTATATTGCTTTTACATTTCCCCCCGTCATGGTGATCCTGATATTTCGTCTTATGGCGTTGTCCTCGACACCTGTTATCGTGTACTCCGACAGATCTCCGGTGTACAGAGGTGTCTTGCCATCTGCCTGTCCATCCTGATTGTCGTCCACGTATATCTCTGTCTCTGTGTCGTCCTTTGCCTGGATGACCACCGATGTTACGTTGAGACATATAGTCTTCTCATCCTCGTCAACTACGATTCGGCCATCCTGGTTGTCCTGCTTCTTCTCCTCATTTGAGACGATCACATTCAGTGAGAGCTGTGCCTTTGAACCATTTCTTCCTGTCACATGTACTATGACATTCTTTCCATCTTCATAAAGCTTGCTTGCCGTTCCGACAACCTTGCCATCGATCAATGAGAGTCCCTCAGGAAGTCCATTTGTCTCGTCGATCTCGTATGTGACCTCGCCCTCTCTTGCGTCGTTTGATATGACAAGATCTGCCATGTCATAGAGAGGTGAAGCTGCCGTGTATTCTTTTCCAAGCAGTGCCGATGGATCAACAGTTGTCTTGGATACCACGATCTGCTTTCCTGTCGTTGCGATCGTCACTGTACAAGGCTCGTTCGGCATGCTGAACGTGTACACGCCATTTGCTTCAACCGCTGAATTTTCCGCTGTGTCGCTCTGACCTCTGAAGGTCACCTTGTCAAGAATATATCCCTTGTTCACGGTCGGTGTTATCTTGACATCTGCGCCGCCCTTGACATATGTACCATCAGGATCAATATACTGTGACGTCTTGCCTGTCATGGTGTACGTTGCGGCCTTCTCGTTGGACACAACATCCAATGAATAATTTACATTTGCAACATCCCCTACAGCCGAGTCCTCTATTACGCCCCCCTTTGAGAATATATTTGGCAGATACCCATCAGTCGCCTTAAATGTTCCCTTGAGGATTCCACTGTGGAGTATGTTTGAACCGCCTGCTGCATATATACCCTCATTTGCAGTTACCGTTACCCCCTTGTTGATAACGATCACGGCATTGCCCTGGCTTCCGTTCTCTGTGAAGTTACCAAAGTAAATATTGTCAGCAGTTACATCCTTGTCTATCACAAGATTCTGTCCGCCATAATATATATTCTGTCCATAGGTTATAACAGATGAGCCGGTGGTATTCATGCTTGGAGCCATATAATACTTCTCCGGCATACTGCACTTGTCATCAAATGTAACTTTTGCATCCTTGTTATTACCTATATACATCTGGAAGCTTATTCCGTCTGCATTTGTAAAATCTGTGTTGTTGATCTTTATATCAACAGGAACTGTATTCTCGGTTGAACCGGAATAGCTCTCATTTGCCAGATAGAAAATATTATTTCCCGCCAGTCCATTTATACTGCTGTCTGACAACGTTATGTCAACCTTTGTTCCGATATTTCCGCAACTGTAATCACCTCCGGCGAGTCCACATTTTGCAAAATGTATCTTTGCTATATCCGCCTTGAGTTCCCCTGCCAGTGCAAAGTTGCCCATCATGGTAAACATGTCGCTGCCCGCGTATTCATACGAGTTCACAAGCGGATTGCCATTTTCGTCTACTATGGATTCATCATTCATGCCATCCACATTGACCGTCATATTTCCCAGACAGCTACCGCCGTATACAAGCTGTGCTGAACTGCTGATAACGTTGCTGACGCTTATGTTAAGATCCTTACTGATGCTTCCGCCCTGCTCTACATTCAGAGATCTCGTAATGCTACAGCCCGAAACTATGGCATCTACAGAACCATTTACCGTCACATTTGACAGCTCCAGAGCTTTTACATAGGCTGCATTACAGTTGTAAAGCTCTGCCTTTATATCACCTTTTACACCTGTGCTCAGATACATGCCATTTAATGTATCTGTTGTTGCCACAGCCTTCATTACAACGCTGGCAGAAGTGATGCCGGAACAATTTGAAATTCCATATACCCTGCCGCTGGCGCCAGTGATATTCCCCATGTTCACAGTATACGTATATGTTCCTTCTTCCTCCGGCTGAGTCTGACTGAACGAAACCGAATTCATGCCACATGTTGTGTAACCGGCAGCGCAGTTCTTTATATCTATATCAGCCCTTCCGCCCAGCATACCGCCATACATTCCATATATGGTGTTGAACTTTGCTCCTGAGCCATCAATGCTGACATTTACATTTCCCTTTATATTTGTATTATTGGTGCCATACACAGACATCTCTGATCCAGACTGGCTTTTCAGCTTAAGGTCCAGATTTCCAAGGATAGTCGCACTTGACGCACCATATACACTGGCACTTCTTCCATCCTTTACGGCTGATATTCCGTCAAATGTAAGGCTCACGTCACCATCAACCTTTGCCCCCTGGGAAACTCCGTTCAGGCTGTCTACCTTGGAGTCAGTCACCTTGGCCGTCAGTGTCTTACTGAGCACAGCTCCATTCTGCACGAGATACACTGAATTGGCGCTGGCTCCTTTCATATTGAACACTGCATCGCCATTTATAGTGTATGCCTTTCCTGTGTAATATCCATCTGTAGCCAGTGTGACAAATGTGTTGCCGTCACAGCTATAATTGATATTCTCCGTGATGTCTCCATCTATGGTCGATGTGCTGAGACCATAGAGCGTCTTTATCTTAACTGACTTCTCCGTGTCTATCAGTACACCACCAGTACAATATGTCCTGAAAAGTCCATACAGACTTTCAACTGCCGCGTCGCCCTTCACACTGATAGTTACCGCAGTCATGTTCTCCGGAGTCTCAACAGTGCTCTCAAATGCTCCATATACAACAGGCAGTTCAGCACCGTCTATGGTTATGGAGATCGGCGAACTGCCATTACCATGATAGATTCCATATATATTGCCATATTGTATGTCCGTGCTTCCATCCAATGCGAAAGCTTCCTCGCCCTCATCAAGGATTCCATCCCTGTCTTTGTCATTGTAAATATTTAATAACTGCTCGCTGTCAGTGGAATTCGGCGACTGCTTTATGATTACCGAATTGCCGTTGAGCGTGACACCTGATGGTGTAGAGCCTGACGACTCATATACATACTCCAGCCCCTTTCCCGTATTCGCAGCTTCAGACTGTGTTCCGTCCGCCGCAAATGCCGTTATTCCCGATGCCATGCCAATAGCAGCAAGCACCGACAAGGCCGTTATACCTCCTCGTAGCCTTCTCTTTCTCATCAATTACCCTCCCTTAATTAATTGTTTCGCAGACCATTCCCGCTATAATTGTGCACTATAGCAGAAAAAGTCTTGCAAATATGTAGATTTTTGCCACTTTAACCATTTTACCATAGCAAAGTTGCAAATACTATCAACAAATTCACAAGACTTTTTTATGCATTTTTATATTTTCTGTTATAATTCCGCTATCTTCTCCTGTTGCCAAACAATAATACAAGTCTGAGCAACTGAAGTGATGCTGATACCATGGCTGCCACATATGTCATAGCTGCCGCTGTGAGTACACTTCTTGCACCCTTGAGTTCATCCGGATAGAGATACCCGCTGCCCTCCAGTATCGCCATGGCTCTTCTCGATGCATTGAACTCCACCGGAAGTGTCACAAACTGTAGGACAACAACCAGTGAGAACAATATGATTCCGAGTGTTATAAGGTAATCAACCCTCGGAATGAGAAGTCCTATAAGTATGAGCGGCCATGATATGGCTGAGCCTATATTTGCCGCTGGAATGATGGCTGACCTTATGGTGAGCGGTGCATATGCATTTGCATGCTGTATGGCATGTCCGCACTCATGGGCTGCCACGCCTATCGCTGCGATGGATCTGGAACCATACACGCTGTCCGACAGATTGAGCGTATGCTCCTTAGGATTGTAATTATCAGTCAGATCTCCTGAGATGTGATGTATTGACACATCCGTTATCCCCGCATTCCTGAGTATCATGTATGCGACCTGGTCCGCTGTGTAGCCTGACCGCGATCCCACCTTCTCATACTTCTTGTATGTGGTCTTGACTCTTGCCGACGCTATCATGCAGAGCACCACGCCTATGAGAACCAACAGATATGTTGGGTCAAAATAAAATCCATAATATGGCATATATATCACCTTTTCCTTTCATGTATCCCTGACGGGGGCTTTTGTTTTCCACTATCCTATAGTATATATTGCGCTTCGTCAACAGGTGTGGATGATTCTTCATATAAATTTCATTTTTGCCGGAACTAATTTTATACTTCGTTTTCCTGCCATTTTTCTTATGTCATTTACCTGCAGCTATCTGCCAAGCATCTCATTTACCTTATTCTGCACCTTGACATGATCATACCCTGCCTTCTTCAGCCTGTTCTTTCTGTCATCGCCATTTCCCCAGTCGCCGGCTATGACCTCTCTGGCTATCTCGTCAATAGATTTCTTCTGTGAGAATTTCACTATAGCGTTCACCTTCTCCTGAACTTTATCGTAATCATATCCCGCCGTTTTTAATCTCTTTTTTCGATCCTCGCCGTTCCCCCATCTGCCCGCTATGACTTCCTTCGCGATCACATCTATGCTTTTCTTTTTTCTATTCTTATAATTACTTTTCCCGCTATTGCTGTCAGAGCCTTTCCCTTTCGTTTTTCCCTTATCACTGCCAGTCTTTATCGCAGCACATTTTCTCCATGTCGCTTTGTCTATATAAGACTTGTTCAGGTCAAGATTTCCTTCATACCCCGGAAGCCGGCCTACAGAAGTGTATTGCCTGATAGAACAATCATACTGCCCCTCATTCCACGGATGCTCCTGATATCCAGTCTGCTCATAATCAGGATACTGAGCGACCCACAGCCTGTAGCCCAGGCCCTTTACATTGTCCATGGCGCTCTTCTGGATATAGATCAGGGGCTTAACACCGGTTTTTCTGTATACATGATCACACCACTCTTTGCACCACGCTCTGTCACTTCTGCCAAACTGAGGATTATTCCGCCCCTCCCAGTCAAGGACAAGTATCGCCTTGCCCACATATTTCTTACTGTATGCTATGAAATACTCAGCCTCACTGTGGGGATCGCCACCATTTGCATAATGGAATGCCCCCAGGAGTTTTCCCGCTTTCATCGCCTGGTCACAGTGCTTTGCAAAATACCTGTTCTTGTAGTCCGTGCCCTCCGTAGCTTTCACTATCACAAAGTCACAAGGCACCTTGGTTATATCTATAGTATCCTGCCACGCTGATATATCTATACCATCCATGTAGCCCTTTAATGGAACCTTATTAGAAGCCATAAAATTGTCTCCTGAATTCTTTTGTCTGTATATAATATTCCAGACATTGAATCAGGAGACAATCTTAGGATCATTATTCCGAACTTATACTTATCTGTCTCGTATTACATGTGCCACTGTCATGACGCCTTTATTCATGCCACTTTTCCTTATCTCCGCCATTGTAAAACCGCTTGAATATCGATATCAGGTAGTCCCATCCCCGGCTACATATAATCGCAATGACAAATGCCCCGAAAAACGCAGCCACAGGATAATACCACACAAATGCTATGTGATAAAATGATAGTCCAACAAAAAGTCCCACCTCACACACAATGACACTGGTGATCAGAACCTGAAAAGAGGTAGGGATCTTCTTCAGCACTCCTACCTCTTTCGTAAATTCCGTTATTACCGATATCAAAGTGCAAAGAACCGCAACAACTACAAGATATACTGCGAATCTGTCCATGCGTATTCACCTCCTTGTCCATGATATAGTTTAATGTATTCCGGAAGGTGGTATGTGGTTATAAAATATTATTGTGTTCTTAAATCTCTTTTTAAATCCAACCTCGCGTTAATGCGAGGTGTTTTACGTTATATAGGAATCTCCAAAATGTATATATATCAAAATTACTTCTGTATGAAAATAGAATAATGTATTTAACCGGGCAGCCGAGGAGTGTTACACCATATCCGTTCGAGTCTTGGAAGGGAGTGGTGCCTTATGAGTACATATGAGGAATTCATGGTTATATTAACCGTTGCGATACTTATTGTGACAATTCTGAATCATAGAAAATAAGAAAAACACCTCAGCCGACTAAGCTATGAGGTGTTTCATCTTAAAATGGTTTTTGCCGGACGGATAGGACGTATCTATCGCTCGGCTGTCTTGTTAAGTATATTATACAATATTTTTGACGTTTGTCAAAAATAAAATTCTGAAGTGCAAGATCAAATGCCGCATGGGACTTACCAAATCGTCTGGCATGACTGACACTGATACAATTAGCATTTGTACATATAACTCTGTTCAGATATTCAAGCAGACCTGTCTTATCAAGATACAATTCACTATTCTTGTCCTTTGTAAAACTGTCATTACTTGGATTAAAATAAATGCCCATCTCATGCCCTCCTTGTTTATTTCAAATGTCTTATATATAATTCTCAGAATTCATTGATATAGGCCTTTTCTCTGAAATCGGGATATTAATTCAACCTCTTTCCGAGTTGCCATAAAGCTGTGCCCATCCTCAAGTGTTATATTTCCAAGTTCAATATTCTTATCTATGCTACCCATTATATCTGTTTTTATGAGGCTTTTCAACGACGCTATATTCTCAGGAGTGCGTAAGTATCTTTTTAAATGTGCTGTCAAATATTTTATGTGTCAATCTATATTGCTGCCTACTGTTTTTTCTTCCGATTGGTAGCCACACTTTAGCCCTAAATCAACCATAAGTCAATAGATTTTCACAAATGCGCGTATAAGGCAATTTTTCGCGAGATTATTTTAAAATTATAACTTTTTTTACTTTCTTCTCGCCATCAAAATATTCTACTACTATAGTTCTATCCATTTTAATCACCCCTTCCATTTGATATGTAAGGCAATTATAATACCGAATAAATATAAAACAAGTCTTGACAAAATAAAACAAAAGAGTTGCTGTAAAATTCCTTAGCAACTCCCGTTTTCCAACTAATGCTGAATATCAAAGCAATATTTCATATGTATGGCTGTCATCATCATAATATACAAGCATGCCAAATTTGTATTCATCAAAATTGATTTCAACCTTCAAAGAATTTAAAAATCAAAAAAATAGAGAGCCTTTAGATCTCTCTAAAAGCCCTCTAAACCGTTTAAATACTAGGTTTTTACTTAGAACTTACCAGCGTTAGCAGCTTCCTCTACGGAAACAGCTACAGCAACTGTAGCACCAACCATAGGGTTGTTACCCATTCCGATAAGTCCCATCATCTCTACGTGTGCAGGAACTGATGATGAACCAGCGAACTGTGCATCACTGTGCATACGTCCGAGAGTATCTGTCATACCGTATGAAGCAGGACCTGCTGCCATGTTATCTGGGTGAAGTGTACGTCCTGTACCACCGCCTGATGCTACTGAGAAGTACTTCTTACCCTGCTCGATACACTCCTTCTTGTATGTACCTGCAACTGGATGCTGGAAACGTGTAGGGTTTGTTGAGTTACCTGTGATAGATACACCAACGTTCTCCTTGTGCATGATAGCAACACCTTCCTGAACATCGTCAGCGCCGTAGCACTTAACTGTTGCACGAATACCATCTGAATATGCCTTCTCGTATACTACATTGAGCTCAGCCTTCTTGTAGTCATACTTTGTCTCAACATATGTAAATCCATTGATTCTTGAGATGATCTGAGCTGCATCCTTACCAAGACCGTTAAGGATAACTCTAAGAGGTTTTTTACGAACCTTGTTAGCCTTCTCAGCGATACCGATAGCACCCTCAGCTGCTGCAAATGACTCATGACCTGCTAAGAAACAGAAGCACTCTGTCTCCTCCTCAAGTAACATCTTACCAAGGTTACCATGTCCAAGACCAACCTTACGATGATCTGCAACAGAACCTGGTATACAGAATGCCTGAAGACCCTCGCCGATAGCTGCTGCTGCGTCTGCTGCCTTTCTGCATCCCTTCTTGATTGCGATTGCTGCACCTACTGTATATGCCCAGCAAGCATTCTCAAAACAAATTGGCTGAATACCCTTTACCTGATTGTAAACGTCAAGTCCAGCGTCCTTTGTGATCTTCTCAGCTTCTTCGATTGAGCTGATTCCATAGCTGTTAAGTACAGCGTTTATCTGGTCTATTCTTCTTTCATATGATTCAAATAATGCCATTGTCTCGTTCTCCTTTCCTCTATTTCCGACTACTCTTTACGTGGATCGATGATCTTAACAGCGCCCTGCTCTGGCTTAACACGTCCGTATGAACCTGAAGCCTTCTCCCAAGCTGTGTTAGGGTCATCACCCTTCTTGATAAAGTCAGTCATCTTTCCAAGAGAAACGAACTGATATCCGATAACTTCGTCATCTGCATCAAGTGCTATTCCTGTTACATAGCCCTCTGCCATCTCAAGGTAACGAACACCCTTAGCCTTTGTTGCATACATTGTACCAACCTGTGAACGAAGACCCTTTCCAAGATCCTCAAGTCCGGCACCAACTGCAAGTCCGTCATCTGAGAATGCACTCTGTGTACGTCCGTATACGATCTGAAGGAATAACTCTCTCATTGCTGTATTGATAGCATCGCACACAAGGTCAGTGTTGAGAGCCTCAAGGATTGTCTTACCCTGAAGAATCTCAGCTGCCATAGCTGCTGAATGTGTCATACCTGAACATCCAATAGTCTCGACAAGAGCCTCCTCGATAACACCCTCTTTTACGTTAAGTGAAAGCTTGCAGGCACCCTGCTGTGGTGCACACCAGCCTACACCATGTGTAAAACCAGAGATGTCTTTGATTTCCTTTGAGTAAACCCACTTTCCTTCTTCTGGGATAGGAGCTGGCTCATGCTTTGCACCCTTTGCTACAGGGCACATGTTTTCAACTTCCTTAGTGTAAATCATTGTGAAACTCCTTTCAAAATATGAATTCTTAAAAGCGGTTCCGAATTCTCTAATTCAAACCATCAGTGGTATTTTCTCACAAAACAGTTATGAAGTCCATAGCTTATTGAAAATTTTTGTCGCATTTGCGTGTACTTTATCAAGTACAGCGCGCCTTATTGAGAAAGTTTTTAACAAGGCACAGTTGTCAGGGTTCATATGTCCGCTTATATCATTTGACCGTAACAATATTCACTTGAACATATGTATTTATCTGATATACAATACTTCTGTCAGAGCACATTTCCCCCAGACATGCGCCGCTTCAGGCGCTGCTCAGATACATGATATAAAAAATAAAAACGGAGGTTTTCAACATGAGATTTATAGATATGCACCTTCACACCACCGCTTCCGACGGCTCCTGCACCCCATCAGAGGTGTGCCAGCTTGCCATTGACAGGAATCTTGCAGCGATCGCCATAACCGACCACGACACAGTGGACGGCGTAGCAGATGCAATCACATATGCAGATAACTGGAACAGCACTCTTCCTCCGATCCAGAACAGTGATTCCACCAACTGCTCTGGCTTTTCTGACAGCAGTGACCATCATATCGAGGTAGTTCCCGGCATAGAGATGTCAGCCATCTACAACGGTGTGGAGATCCACATTCTGGGCTTCTATATGGACTACAAGAACCCTGAGCTCATCTCCCGTCTTGCCGCCATCAAACAGGCCAGATACGATCGAAACGAGCAGATGTGTGAGAGATTCCGCGCCGACGGAATAGACATGACCATGGAGAAGCTGCAGCATGGCAATCCTGATACTGTCGTCACAAGAGCTCATTTTGCCAGAATTCTCATAGCCGAAGGCGTATGCAGGGACATGAACCAGGCGTTCAAAAAGTATCTGGGCAAGAAATGCAAATATTACATTCCAACACCAGACATACCGGCCGCCGATGCCATAAGACTCATAAGAACCTACGGCAAGGCTGCCTTCATCGCCCACCCCCTCATATACGGATTTGGATATAAACAGATAGAGGACATGCTTGAAGAACTGAAGCCATATGGCCTTTCAGGGCTTGAGGTCTACCACTCTTCCAACAATGCCTATGAATCCGGAAGGCTTAGGGAGATCGCCAGAAAACACGGGCTCCTCATATCAGGAGGTTCCGACTTCCACGGCGCAGCCAAACCCGACATATCCGTGGGAACCGGAAGGGGCGGCCTTCGGATCACGGAAGCTGTATTTCAGGATATAAAAAAAGCGGTCACTGTATAATGACCGCTTTTTTATTTACTCTGATGATACCTTTATTATATCTTTGACTTCTTATCCTTATCATCATCTGTGACTGTTGATGATCCCTGCTTCTCAAGCTCTGCAACAGCGCTCTTGTGCATCGGTATACGACAGTTCTTGTTGTTACCAAACTCTACGATGATAGTTGAATCATCAACCACATCAAGGATGGTTCCGTAGAAACCACTGGTTGTCATGATATTATCACCAGGCTCCATCTGTGAAAGCATCTGGTCTGTCTTGGCCTTCTGCTTCTTCTGTGGTCTGATCATCATGAAGTAAATGATTGCAGCAAATATGGCAATATATACAACAATAAACATAACTGATGAACCGCCACTGGCCTGTGTTCCTGTTGACGATGATAAAATTGTTGAAAGTGAATTCATTCTCTGGTCTCCTTTTTGATTACTCTTCTCCACCAGCAAGGCTCTCAAGCATCGATTTCTTATATGACTGATATCTTCCTTCTTCTATAGCCTCTCTGATGTCTTTCATCATATTATTATAAAAATACAAATTATGCAAGACGCAAAATCTCATACCGAGCATTTCATTTGCCTTGAGCAGGTGTCTGATGTACGCTCTGCTATAGTGCTGGCATGCAGGGCATCCGCAGCCCTCCTCTATAGGTCTGTCGTCTGTCTCAAATCTCGCATTCTTGAGATTCATCTTGCCATGCTTCGTGTACACATGGGCGTGTCGTCCATTTCTGGATGGATATACGCAATCGAAGAAATCAACACCTCTGTCGACCGCCTCAAGTATATTTGCAGGGGTTCCAACACCCATGAGGTATGTCGGTCTGTCCTCAGGCAGATACGGAACGGTCACATCGAGTATGTGGTACATCTGCTCTGCTGTCTCTCCTACTGCAAGTCCTCCTATGGCATATCCCGGAAGATCAAGCTCGCTGATTCTCTTGGCGTGATCTATTCTGATATCCTCGTATATGGCACCCTGATTGATTCCAAACAATAGCTGATTCTTGTTGATCGTATCCGGCAGACTGTTAAGTCTCTCCATCTCATTCTTACATCTGACAAGCCATCTGGCGGTTCTTGCCACCGAGTTCTCCACATACTGTCTGTCAGCCAGTGCAGGGGCACACTCGTCAAATGCCATGGCTATTGTAGATGCCAGATTCGACTGTATCTGCATGCTCTCCTCAGGTCCCATGAATATCTTGCGTCCATCGACATGGGAATTGAAGGTTACGCCCTCCTCCTTGATCTTCCTGAGTCCCGCCAGGGAGAATACCTGGAATCCGCCTGAATCAGTGAGTATCGGTCTGTCCCAGTACATAAACTTATGTAAACCGCCCATCTGCTTGACTATCTTATCCCCAGGTCTCACATGGAGATGATATGTATTTGACAGCTCGATCTGACATCCTATGTCCTTGAGATCCGTTGTTGCCACAGCTCCCTTTATGGCTGCTGCCGTTCCAACATTCATGAACAGAGGTGTCTGCACTGTTCCGTGAACAGTCTGAAATTCAGCTCTCTTTGCCCTTCCATCCTTACAAAGTATTTTGTACATTGTTATGTAAACCTTTCTTTTTCATTCTTCCGAATCTTACGCTATACTTTAGCGTACTCTTTATAATGCACCATTTAAAGTATATTTGCAAGCAAATTTACAATCCACAGGCATTTACCGCCGAACTTGACCGCATACCGGATGAATACGAAGACTTCCGATACAATGCAGACAGATTACAATTTTGACAGCCACATATCTTACATACAAAACGGCACCTGTAATTTCACTTACAGGTGCCGTTATATCAATATATAGACTTTCAGTTCTGTTAGCTCCGTGCTAAATCACCACTGAATTATCTGACTTATCACTGCTTCTCCTTCAGCGTAGCTGTAGCAGTCTGCTTCTCGTAGTTACCATTGTTGTTTCTGTAGTATACGATAGATACCTTATCGCCAGGATTGCAGGCCACGATCTTGTCGTGGAATGTCTCCATATCTGCTATGTCCTCACCGTCAAGGCTGCAAATGATATCTCCTGACTGGAGTCCACACTCCTCTGCTGCTGAACCCTGCTCAACTGATGATATATATACACCCTCAGGCATGTTCAGGAGCTGTGCGTACTGGCTTGTGATGGTCTGGGCAGATATACCGAGGTAAGCCTGTCCTGATGTTGTTCCATCATTTGACACATTCTTGCCTGCTATCAGGTCATTGATTATATCCTGTACATCTGATATAGGAAGTGCATAGCCCATACCCTCAACGCTTGTATCTGAATACTTGGCTGTGTTGATACCGATCAGCTCGCCCTGCATGTTGACAAGGGCACCACCACTGTTACCAGGGTTGATGGCTGCATCTGTCTGAAGTACCTTTACTGTCTCATCTGAAGCACTTATCTCTCTGTTAAGTGCGCTTATATATCCAACTGTAACTGACTGTCCATATCCAAGTGCATTTCCGATTGCCACGCACGGATCACCAACTGCAAGATCATCCGATGAACCTACCTGAATCTCCTTTATCTCATTCAAAGTGTCATCCGATATGTCCGAAAGCTTAACTGTGACAACTGCTATATCATTGTTCTCAACGTATCCCTTTACCACCGCATCTGCACTCTTGTCATCGACAAATGTAACTGACAGTGACTTAGCATTCTGTACCACATGATAATTAGTTGCAAGATACAGGTACTGGTCATCCTTGCCGATGATGATACCTGAACCGGCTCCTGTTGACTCCTGCTGATATGAATTGAACCAGTAATCATATGTTGTTACGTATGTTCCTGTGATCGATACGATGGAAGGCATAACCTTCTTGGCAACCGTTGACACATCGTACACTGTACTTGTCGTGTCTGATGATGCCTGCTTGAGCTGTGGTGCATTGTTCTCTGTTGAACCCTCAGCACTCTGCTCTGTTGTGGTCTGCGAATCTTTGCCGAGAAGCTTATCCGATCCATATCTGACCCCCTGGAATACAACGCCTGCCACAAGTCCGAATACAACAGCCGCTGCAACCACACCTGCTGCCTTCTTGCCAAATCCGCTCTTCCTGTTCTTTGGCTTCTTATCTTTTGCCTTCTTCTGTCTCATATTGTTATCTGAAGGCTTTCCTGTTCCCATATTGTTCATTGGATTGCCTGCCTGATTCTGATAACCCTGATTCATTCTCTGGCTGTCATACCATGCTTCCATGCCATTTACATTTCTCTGGAAGCCTGAATATGAAGCGTTCTGTGTACCGGCTGTTTGAGCATTCTGCGATGAACTCTGTGCGCCGGCAGTCTGAGCGTTCTGTGCCGAGCCTTGTACACCGGCTGTCTGATTGTTCTGCGCTGACTGTGTTCCCTGAACATTCTGTGTCTGCTGTGAAGCATTTGTTGAAGGTCTGTCAAATCTTGAATCTCCTCTATTGTTCATATAGCTGTAATGATACAGACCATCCTGCTGTGGTGCCTGACCACTATTTCCATTCATCTGGTTCTTGTTTTCCTGTTCCATCTCTATCATCCTTTCGCATCTTTATTATCTTAATTCCTGTAATCGGTACCTTTCTCTTTCTTACAGTTGTTACTATACGCAGTAAATGTGTCATATTTGTGTCTTTATTGTTTTAATTCTGTGCACAAATGTTATATACTAGTCAGGTACGATCTCAAATAACCCTTATGGAGGATAATATATGTTTAGAGTATGGGGAAAACTTATAAAAGATAACCACCTCATGAAGGATACCGTGATATGCATATCCGACTACGAGATGACGCGTACCCACAAGGTATACAAGGCCCTTGAGGATATGTGCTACGAGTTTGACCTGGCAAAGCCGGTGTGGCTTAAGAAGAATAAGGATGAGTTTATCCACCACGCCAGAACCAGATTCACAGCGGATAACTTTGTGGAGGATATAGATTTTGACTACCTTGATTTTCAGGTAATAGAGGAGGAATACTAGATGTTTTCTGTCTCTTCAGTGAGCAAAAGCTACGGCAAAAATAAAGTTCTGACAGATGTGTCACTGTCCGTATCCCCGGGTGAATGCATCGCCCTGCTGGGAATCAACGGATCGGGTAAATCCACCCTGCTGGGAATACTATCCAGAAACATAAAGCCAGACTCAGGCTGCTTCGGTTTCGACTGTCAGGCAAATGCTGCTCTGCTCCCACAGGACAATCCACTCATACCGGAACTCACAGCCATTGACAACATCAGACTGTGGCACCCCGGAAGCAGGAAAACAGTCATGAACTCCCACAATATGAGCATATGTCAGTCTCTCGGTGTGGATTCATTTCTGGACAAACGTGTCTCAAAGCTCTCCGGTGGAATGAAGAAGAGGCTAAGCCTTGCCATCACGATGATGTCTGACCCGGATCTGCTTCTTCTCGATGAACCTCTGGCCTCACTTGATCTTCTATGCAAGAACGGGATACTGAGCTATCTCCAGAATTACATAACACATGGAGGAAGTGTCATCATCGCCACACATGAGACATCTGCGCTGGATATATGCAACAAGATATACACACTGAAAAATGGACACATCCAACTGGCCATAGACAGAAATATCTCACCCGGATACACCTCACCTGAAACCTACATCAATCTGATCAGATCATAGCTTTATCTAAAGGAGTTTTATGTTTTACCGACTTATACGAACTGATTTGAAAAGAATAGCTCATTATGGAATATACATGGTAGTCGCAGCATTTGTCATGATGACGGTTTTCCTGTGTCTTGCGTTAAACGCGAACTCTTTCATCTACTCTGATGACCGCTCCGAACCACTTTCAATCGGAATCGTGATGAGTGCAGATTCAAAAACCGCACAGATGGCATACAACACGATATCTGATATGGACAGCTACCACTCATCATGTGTATTCACAGAATTTTCAGACAAGGATACAGCCCTTTCAAGGCTCTCTGACGGAGACCTGTTCGCTGTGATCTACGTCCCTGACAATATCATAAGCGACATCATGGACGGAACGAACACACCTGTCGAGGTATACTATTCTGACAACCGGTCCATCGATACATTTGTGCTGAATGACCTCTTCCGCTCCACCTCCTCCATGCTTGGCATATCCCAGGCGGCCATATATTCGGTTCAGGCGATAGGAAGGAACATGGAGCTTCCCGAGGATATTCAGGACACGCTCAGCAACGATGTAAATGCCATGTTCATGACTAAGGTTCTTGACAGGACTGCCAACTTCACCGTCGACAAAATAAATGCAACCAGAGCAGCAAATACCACCGACTTCTACACAAGTGCGGCGGTTCTTCTCATGATGATGCTGTGCAGCGTTGTTTTCTTCCCATTCCTGCTCGACCTCCCAGCCTCTTACATAACAAAGCTCAGGTCACAGGGAATTGGCAAAGTCAGACGCAATGTCAGCAATTTCATATCCATGTTCATATGGCTGTATATCCTTTATATAACTGTATACATGGCTCTCGCCCTGGCATCACTGTTTATCGATGAACTGCATGTAAATATCCACATGAACGGGATACTGTTCGGAATCGTCATAGCTACATGTGTCGCGGTATATACGCTGCTCATAAGTCTGGTTCCCGCAGGGATACACGGCTGCACACTGCTTCTCACTGTGGTCACTGTCATACTGGCCTATGTGAGCGGCTTATTCATACCGGAAGCCATGCTTCCAAACTTTGCAAAGTATATATGCCATGGATCGCTGCTCAATAAGCTTGTGCAGACACTGTGCATATATTTATCATAAATTTACGGAGATACATCTATGAACCATATAAGACAGATAAACTTACTTATAAAGAGAATACTGTGCCGTCCCGCCATGATCGTCGTTCTGCTGGTCATCCCCGCTGTGCTGATCGCTGTGAGCCTTCTGCCAGCCAGAAAGCAAAGCACCGAGATCGTGTCCGGCGTGTATATTGAAAGTTCTGACGAACACACGGATGCTTTCCTGTCGTATCTCACATCGACATCCACGGGATTTACCTTCAGGCACTATGAATCCCTGAAAGACATTAAGGATGATGTAGCATCCGGCAGGATCGACTCCGCGTACATGGTTCCTGATGGTTTCAGTGAATCAATGATCCACTCTGACGGGAAGCGCCACATAACCGTGTATACAACCGATGGAAGCTCATTCCAGTCTGTGTCCGAAGAATCCGTGTATGCCGCCCTCCTGTATGCATATGCGGCAGACATGTCTGTATGTATGCTCCAGGATCGTTACCTGGCAAATGTCCCATACGACGAGACCCAGGTGTCAGAATACATAAGTGATAGATTTAAGGGATATATCGAAAATGAGGACATTTTCACCATCGAGAGCGGACTCACCGGAAAATACACGGCATTGACAGATATTGCGCCAAACAATTTTCCTGTGGGAATATTGGTTTACATAACTTTGTTCGTATGTTCTCTCCTGGGACTTCAGAACTATCTCCGGGATCTGGACTGTGGGGCTTACTCTATCCTCTCCTCTAGAAAAAAAGCCGGATTCTGTGTAAAAAATATAGCAGCGGGAATTATTCCCGCTGCCATTATCAGCTTTATATCCTTGATCATATATTCCGGCACCAATGTCTGTCTCAATGTCCTGCTGCATATCGCCGCAGTGTCAGTCATCAGCCTTGCTGCTACACTTATATTCAGAGTGATATTCAGGCGCTATAAGATATTTACTATAGCTCTGCCATTCATCATCATCTGTACTCTTCTCCTGAGTCTTCTATCAATGCTCTCGCAGATGTAGACTCTGTGATCTGCTTTACCAGACATCCATAGCTGTCAGCCGGCACCGCCACATTGAAGCACACATCTGCAGTGTAATCCGTACTGTCTATCAGTGCATCACTGTTGCTGAGAAGATATTGTACCTTACCCGAATCGTTGTAGTTCGTGGTTATCTTCACCAGCTTCATAAGCTGCATCTTATGTATACCCGCATCAGACAGTGCAAGCTTGGCTGCCTCGGTGTATGCTCTCACAAGACCACCTGTTCCGAGCAGTGTTCCACCAAAATACCTTGTGACCACTATACATATATTAACCACCGCATTCCCCGTGATAACCTCCAGGATGGGTTTTCCAGCCGTTCCCTGCGGTTCTCCGTCATCAGAGAATCTTAGCAATGTATTCTCGCTGCCTATGGCAAATGCATAGCAGTTGTGCCTTGCATCATAGTGCTGCTTCCTGATCTTCTCGACAAAGGCATATGCCTCTTCCTCCGAGGACACAGGGACTGCATAGCCGATGAATCGTGATTTCTTCTCGACTATCTCGTCCTGCCCCTCCTGTAATATCGTGTTGTATGTCTCTATCATCGCTTCTCCGAATTGCTGGTGAGCAGCTTGCCCAGCTCATCCATAAATGTATTCACATCCTTGAACTCTCTGTACACTGATGCAAATCTTACATAGGCTACCTGATCAAGATCCTTGATCTTATCCATGACTATCTCACCTATGGTCGTGCTCTCTATCTCTCTCACTTCCATGTTGAAGATGGTGTTCTCTATGTCATCTATGCACTTTGTGACTGCTTCCGCTGAAACCGGACGCTTATGGCATGACTTTATGACACCTGACTCTATCTTGGAACGGTCATAAGTCTCTCTGTTCTTGTCCTTCTTGATGACTATGAGAGGTATGGTCTCCACCTTCTCATATGTGGTAAATCTCTTACCACAGGCGTCACACTGTCTTCTTCTTCTGATCGCACTTCCATCCTCCGCTGGTCTGGAATCGATAACCTTTGTATCATCTGCTGAGCAAAATGGACATCTCATATAATTTTCTCCTTATATCTCCCACCTTCGGAGGGACCTTCTTACGATATTATCTTTACTGGGCACTTGGCCTTACATGCACCACAATTTGTACACTTCTCTGGATCTATGTGAGCAAGGTTTCTGTCTATCGTGATGGCTCCAGCCTCACAGTTCCTTGCACACAGTGTACATCCGATACATCCTGCGCTGCAGGCTGCCTTGACCTGAAGACCCTTGTCATGGGAATTACATCTGACAAGTCTCTCTGCATCATATGGAACCAGCTCTATCAAGTGTCTCGGGCACTCTGTGACACATTTGCCGCATGCCTTACACTTCTCCTTATTAATTACCGCAATTCCATCTATAATGTCAATAGCCCCGAACTCACATACTGCCTTACATGAGCCATAACCTGTACATCCATATGTACATGCCTTAGGACCGCTGTTTGGATTGTTCTGTGCCAGCTTACAGTCCCTTGGTCCAACATACTCGTATACATCCTTCGCCTTCTCGCAGTCTCCTGCACACTTGACAAATGCCACATACCTTGTATTTTCAGCGTTTTCCACGCCCATGACCTCACTGATCTTCGCTGCCACTGCCTCGCCTCCAACAGGACACGCTGATGGCGGCATCTCACCTTTGGCGATGGCCGCTGCCAGTCCGTCACATCCCGGATAACCACATCCACCGCAGTTATTTCCCGGAAGGAGCTCTCTTACTGCTATTTCTTTCTCATCTACTTCTACCTTAAATTTCTCTCCTGCGACACCCAGAAGGATACCTATCACAATACCTACGCCTGCGACGACTGCCACAGCTATCAATATTCCTGTCATATCCGCACCCTCCTTATATCAATCCTGAGAAACCGAAGAACGCGATCGCCATAAGACCTGATGTGATGAGAACTATAGGGGTTCCCTTGAACGCCTCAGGTATAGGGCTGTGCTCAAGTCTCTCTCTGATTCCTGCAAGTATCACTATGGCTATAGTAAATCCGACTGCAGAGCCACATCCGTTGATGGTACTCTCAAGTATACCGTAACCGCTCTGTACATTTGAGAGAGCGATACCAAGCACGGCACAGTTGGTCGTGATCAGTGGAAGGTAAACTCCAAGTGATTCATACAATGACTTGACCTTCTTCTTGAGGAACATCTCAACAAACTGTACAAGTGCTGCGATCACAAGGATGAACACTATGGTGTTGAGGTACTCAAGTCCGAATCTTCTCAGTATGCCGTAATACACAACGCTGGTGACAAATGAAGCTATGGTCATGACGAACACAACCGCTGCTCCCATTCCGGTTGCTGTGTTGACACTCTTGGACACTCCAAGGAAAGGACACAGTCCGAGGAACTGGCTGAGGATAACATTATTTACAAGTGCCGCTCCGATGGCTAACAATAAAATATTCATTATCTCTTACCTCCCTTTCCTTTTTTCTTCTTTATATGAGCCATTGTCTCCTTGAGCTTTATGTCGGAATCTGCTGGCTCGTTCTCTGCAGAGTGTTCTGGCTGCTCTGCTTCCGTCGGCTGATCCATTGATGGCTGCTCTGCTGCCACTTTGTCTGCTACTTCCTGTTCTGCGGCTGGCTGCTCTGTTGACTTCTCATTCTGGAGATTGTCCTGACTGTCTGACTGAGTCTCTGTAACAGTCTGCTGCTCCTCATCTGGCGTCTTTTCCTGCTGAACTTCCTCAGCATGCTCCTTAAGCATCTTTCCTGTCGCATTCGGAACAAGCTTTATGTCGGCGAGGACTGACTCTCTGGTCGGTGCATATGGGCTGAGTCTTGGCTCATCCTTCTTCGCCTCATCTGGCTTGTCAGCCTCTGGCGCTGTATTCTTTGCTGCATCCTTATCTGCCGCTGCAGGTGTCTCTTCCTGCTTCTTAACCTGTTTTGCATCCGCTGAAGGTTTCGCCGGAGCCTCTGCTGCCTTTACAGGAGCCGGAGTCTCTGAAACCAGCTTGCCACAACATGCTGCATTGATACAGCCTGCACATGAGTCCGGTCTGCATGCTGCCGGGATCTCCTCTCCATTTGCCAGTGCCTCGGCTGCCTTCTTTGCATTTCTCTTGTTGATAAATGCTATGATGAATGCAAGCACGAAGAATGCACCAGGTGCAAGTACGAATATTGTTATAGGTGTGTACAGGCTGAGTGCATTGCCTATACCCTTTATAATTCCCGATGAGTTCTGAAGTAAGTTGCCATCTCCAAGTATCTGGAATCCAAATACACAGCCCTTTCCGACAAGCTCTCTGAACATTCCTATAAGTGTAAGGCCAACTGTAAATCCAAGGCCCATTCCAAGTCCATCAAATATAGATGGAAGTACCTTGTTCTTGGAAGCATATGCCTCGGCACGACCAAGGATGATACAGTTTACAACTATAAGTGGTATATACAGTCCAAGGCTGCTGTTGAGTGATGGCAGGTACGCCTGCAGCAGAAACTGTATGATAGTAACAAACGAAGCTATGATAACTATAAATGATGGTATTCTGACCTTATCAGGTATAACCTTTCTGAGTGCTGAGATCATGAAGTTGCTGAGCACCAGGATACATGTGGTCGTAAGTCCCATTCCTGCGCCATTGATGGCTGATGATGTAACCGCAAGTGTCGGACACATTCCAAGCATCTGTACGAAGGTCGGGTTCTCTTTCACAATACCATTATATAAACGCTCTGTACATTTTCCCATTACTTGTCACCTCCGTTCGACGCTGCAGATGAATCAGCAGCACCGCCATTTATGGACTTCACATACTCAAGTCCCGCATTCACCGCATTGGTAACCGCATTTGTTGTGATGGTAGCTCCTGACAGGGCATCTATCTCCTCGTCCACTGTTGCACCTGACTTGGTGTACTGGAACTTGTCGACCTTCTTTCCTGCAAACTGCGACTTGAAGCTGTCTGTGTCAGCCTCCATGCCAAGTCCTGCGGTCTCTGAGAGTGACAGGAATGAAATTCCATTTGTCGTTCCATCCGCTCTGACTCCCATGGCAAGCTGAAGGTCTCCACTATACGCCTCATGTGATGTGACAGTCACAACATATCCAAGTGCTGAACCATCGCTGCCCTTTGCTTCCACGATCTCATCTATATCTGCGTTATATCCGGCATCTGACAGGATCTTTGCAGCCGCATCGGCATCAAAGTCAGCATAGCTGTCAAACGAATCCGCATCATCGAATACCGCCTTATATGCCTCTTCCTTTGCTTTCTGCTCTGTAACTGCTATAGGATCCTTTGTGATCTTATATACATAAGCCAGTGCAAATCCTGCTATGACTGTGATTATCATGATTGCTATAGTTGCTATAACAATCGACTTTGTATCCATCTTGGACTTTGTCCCGGCTGTGTCACCCTGGGCTGCAAGCTCTGCGCCCTCTCCGAAGCTCTTCGGCTGTGTCCATCTCTCAATGAGTGGCACAAGCAGGTTGGAGAATATGATCGCATATGATACGCCCTCTGCTGATCCTCCGTATATTCTGAAACAGAATGTGAGTATACCAAGTATCACACCGAACAAGGCCTTACCCGCAGGTGTGATAGGTGATGTAACATAGTCAGTTGCCATAAAGAATGCTCCAAGCATCAGACCACCACCGCACAGGTGTGCTGCGAGGAATGTAAGATCAAAACCTCTACCCGATGCAACCGCATATATCATAATGAGCACCGCAAATGTTCCTATATATGTAAATGGAATAACCGGCTTTATAACTCTTCTGATCAGAAGATAAGCCGCACCAACAAGTAAACATACAACTGATGTCTCACCTATGGTTCCCGGTATATTTCCAAGAAACATATTGAGTACATTGACATTTGCCAGATCCCCTGTGTTCTTGAGCACTGCAAGAGGTGTAGCAGTTGTCACACCATCATACGAGAATGATGTCATTCTTCCTGCAAATGATATGAGAAGGAAACATCTTGCGCCCAGCGCTGGATTCATGAAGTTGAATCCCAGTCCTCCAAAGAGCTGTTTAACTATTATAATGGCAAATGCACTTCCGAGTATCGCCATCCACACCGGTACATCCGGTGAGAGGTTCAGTGCAAGAAGAAGTCCTGTTACAACTGCACTGAGATCGCTTATTGTTACTTTTCTGTTCATCATCTTCTGGTACAGCCACTCAAACAGCACGCATGAGACCACGCATGTGAGTATAAGTATCATAGCGTTCAGCTCGAAGTTGATGATTCCAAATACGGTTGCCGGAAGCAAAGCAATGATCACATCCAGCATAATGCTCTGTGTACTTCGTTTATCTCTGACATGTGGAGATGACGAAATCTTAAATGTATTATCCAATGTGTACACCTCCTACTTCTTTTTATTTGCAATGATGGATTTTCTTGTTCCCGCAATGGTCTGTGTCAGATGTCTCTTCGCCGGACACACATACGAACAGCATCCACACTCACAACACTCCATTCCGTTGTGAGCCAGGAATCCCTCTGTATCCCCATGCTCAGCCAGTGAAGCAAGCATCGAAGGAACAATACGTCCCGGACACACATCAACACAGCGTCCGCATCTGATACAGTTGCTCGGTTCAAGGTCTGCCACCTCGTCATGTGTCATACACAGCAGTGCCGACACTCCCTTGGTTGCAGGAACATCCAATGAGAAAAGTGCCTTTCCCATCATAGGACCGCCTGAGATCACCTTCTCAGGAACCACACCATCCTTAAATCCACCCGCAGCCTCTATAAGCTCCTGACAGTTTGTTCCTATCCTCACCATAAGATTGCATGGATTCTCTATGGCATCACCTGTTATGGTGACTATCCTTGTGTAGAGTGGTCTTCCCTCTATAACTGCCTCATATATGGACACGATGGTATCAACATTGTGAACTATACATCCAGCATCCGCTGGAAGCATCTTGGAGTTGACATATCTTCCAGTGTTAGCATATATGAGCTGACGCTCGGCACCCTGAGGGTACTTGGTCTTCATCACATGGACTTCGATCTTGTCATTGTCCTTTACCTTATTCCTGAGAAGTTCTATTGCCTCAGGCTTATTATCCTCTATGGCGATGATTCCCTTTGCATGATCAAACAGATTGATACATATCTCAAGTCCCAGTATCAGCTTGTCCGGTTCCTCCATCATCCTTCTGTAATCCGAAGTAAGATATGGCTCACACTCTGCGCCATTTACTATTATGTAGTCGATCGCATCCTCGTTCTTCGGGGACAGCTTGACATTTGCAGGGAAACCGGCGCCGCCCATTCCTACTATTCCGGCCTCCTTGATGATCTCCTTCACATCCTCTCTATACAGAGTGGACAGATCTTTTACATTTGCTGCAAAGTCGATCTCCTCAAACAGGCCATCATTCTCTACAACTATTGATTCAACCTTTGATCCACCAGGCACATATCTCGGCTCGATTGCCTTGACCTTTCCCGATATGGATGAATGTATATTCGCTGACACGAAGCCACTGGTCTCCGCAATCTTCTGACCAACCAGGACTCTGTCGCCCTTCTTCACTATAGGTGTGGCCGGTGCCCCTATATGCTGACTCAGCGGGTACACGCAGTCACCTTTTGGAAGGTATTCTCTGACAGGCTTTTCCATTGACAATTCTTTGCCTTCATATGGATGAATTCCGCCCAGAAATGTTAACAAACCCATGTTCTACCTCTTTTCCTTATATATTTTTATTAAAAAAATCTCCCTATATAATAACGCTTTAAGCCCTCAAAAACAACCTAAATGGGGATATATTATCATTTTAAAATATGGAAATTCTTCTGCTTATCCGCATAAAAAACGATCACATATAAGATATAGACACTTATGTCTTTTCTGTATCTTACATGTGATCATTTATAAATTCATTCGGATATCATTCTAATATTCTATGGACGGAAGCTTTCTGACAAGCACAGCCCCCGCCAGGCCTATGCACACACCGGCTATAGTTCCCGATATGCACAGCACCGGCATATACAACATGATATTGCCACTCTTCATGAGAAGTGCTGCCATTGCTATTTGCCCTGCGTTGTGGCTCACTCCGCCTAGTATGCTCGTTCCAAGGAGACCAAACAGATCCTTTTTCCTGCAAAGCGTCATGACCAGAAGTGACAACACCGCTCCCGCCATGCTGTATACCATAACCGTCATATTGCCAAACAACAGCGATGACAGCACCACTCTCACCAGTGACACTATCCACGCATCTGATATCCTCAGCCTGTACATGACAACTATGGTGACCATATTTGCAAGTCCCAGCTTGATTCCCGGAACAGCTATATTCACCGGGATCATGGATTCAAGATAGGAAAATACCATGGCTATGGCCACGAACATACCTGTGTATGTGATCCTTTTTGTACTCCAGCCATGCATTCTATCCACCGCCGTCTCTGAACTTTTCTGATCATTTTTATCTCTACTGCACATCTATATCTCTTTCCCTGCCACCTTGTATCTCTATGACAAGCTTGTGCGGAAGACAGGTTATAGTCTCTCCTCTCCTGCTCTTCCAGCCCATATTCACGCACACCTTATCCGGGCAGTCCGCATCACCGACACTGATCTTCCCAGATTCAACCACAACAGTGTTGCTGCCCCTGTCCGTGTTGAACTCATAGGTATCGTCGACTGTCATGTCTATGGTCTGCACCAGTTTGTCATCTATATACACATCCGCGGTATTGCCCGTCGGAAGCACAAGCCGCATGACAAGCCAGCATATAATTCCCGCTACTAAAAGGACTACACACAATATCAGATCTTTTTTTCTAAACCATCCTGCCATATCTTCACATCACTCTGCCAATTTATAGTCTTCTGCCGTTATGGTGAATCGGTCCTTCAGGCCTTCACTGACATACACATTCTTATCCTCATCTATGATGACGGCCTCCGCACCATACTCCTGAATGGTCTTCATAGCCTTATCCTTATCCATCAGCATACACAGTGTGGACAAGGCGTCACTGGTCAGTCCGTTATCACACACTACCGTGGCCGCTATAGTGCCATTCCATGCCGGATATCCTGTCCGGGGATCAAGTATGTGGTGGTATCTCCTGCCATCCTGCTCAAAATACTTTTCATAATCTCCCGATGTGGATACAAATGCCGTCTCCCCATCGCCAAAGCTTATGACACCCATGGTCGTTCCCTCTCCAGCTCTCGGATCCTTGACACCGACCTTCCAGGCTGTACCATCAGGCTTGCTTCCGTACACAACTATACTTCCGCCCAGGGCCACACATGCACCGGCCGCATCAGTACCCTTGAGATACTCTGCTGCCATGTCGCAGCCATATCCCTTGCCGACTGCTCCCAGATCAAGCATCATACCAGGCTCTGATATCCTTAACGTATCGCCATCCACACTTACCTTTGACACATCCACCAGCCTCAATGCACTGTCTATATCCGCCTGTGATGGAATCTCTGTCCTGCCATCTTCTATCCCCCACACATCCGCCAAAGGCCGTATGGTGATATCCAGCAGATCGTCATGAGCCCTCGATATGTCAAGCGTCTGCTTCAGCACACCCGCAAGCTCGCTGCTCACCGTGATATCCTCATCAGGCTTATATGTGGTGTTCACCCTGTATATCTCAGAGTCCGCTGAGCGCCATGACAGCACATCCTTGTCCAGGCTGTCTATGAGCTTCAGCATCCCGTCTATATTCTCACTGCCATGGCTTCCATACACTGTAAATGACGCAGCCGTTCCCATGGTGATCGTGTTCCTTGTATATTCACTTTCACCTGACCGTCTCACGCCTGATATGATGACCATAGCAATCACAGCCACCATGACAACCACTACGGCTGCTATCCTGTACCATTTCTTCATGGTCTGCCTACCTCTGTGTTATTTCAGATATTCATCGTGAACCTGTTCTCTCAGCGAATATCTGAAGGATTTCTCGTACTCCACATTCTCATTGATGCTGTGATTTACCTCCTCGAAGAAGCTCTGGTTGATGATATCCATGGAGTAGAATATCGGGTAGTTACTGTTCTTCTCCCACATCATAACTCCACCATCCACGGATTCCTTACCGTACTCCTCCTCGTAGCGCTTCTTGCAGTCTCCACTGCACAGATATACATGACACAAACCGTTGAGGGTCTTCTTCAGCATATCCGTTCTGAGTATATATCCATCACAGTCTATCGCCCAGTCCGGTATCTCATCCGGCTTCACTATGACTATGATCGGCATATATCTGTCAGGGCTCTCAACAATCGCATTCAGCTTGTCATAGCTGATCTCCTCAGGGCTTGATCCCTCCTCCATGACTATCCCGGCGTCTACAAAGCCAACCTGATTGAACATATCCTTCATGAACTTTGGCCTGCTGTATCTTCTCTCCTTGACGTTGATGGTCTCACATATGTTCTCCACATTCACATCATATATATCCCCGGCACTCACCATATCCACTGTCACATGCCATATAACACCAGCCTCTGAATTGCTTATGTGCTGGAAATCCATATGAAACTCACCGGCCTCATATGTTATATATACCTTATATCCTATGGTGGAATAATCCACACTCGTGAGTTCCTCGGGCATCTGTGGGAACACCATACTGATGTGCTCTCTGACCCATTTGTATATGATCTCACACGCCTTGTCATAACCCGCCGCAGGTATTCCTACCCTGTGGCTGTACACAACATTCGGAACCATAGGCTTTATCTCAGTCTTCACCTCTGGTCTGACCGCTGGAACGAACTGCTCCTTGTCAAGCAGCCTTGATATATACTCGTTGTGGACTATCTCCTTGTTGATCAGATAAATAACTCTGTCAGGAGTCAGCTCCTTGTGATACTTCTTGTTGAGCAGTATCTCAACCAGTTCGCGCTTGCTCACAGTGTGGAACTGCGCCACGATGTCCGGATTGTTGTCCAGATATTCCCTGAGCTCAGGCTTAAGCGGATCCTGCGTGATCCTGAGCCTGTATTTGCTTCTTATGGCATTCTCCCAGTTCTTCTCCTTGTACTGTGAGTCGTGAATACTGTTGAAAATCTGCATGATAGACCAGTCGCACAGCTCCAGATTGGCTATGATACTGTTCATGACTCTGGACAGATCCTCATGTCCAGTCCACAGATCGGTCTCCTTGGAATCAGAACCCAGCTTATACTTATATCTCATCTCATGCTCTATCTCATGCCAACCCTCGAAGAGCACCGTCCTGAGCTGTACCTCAAATGTCTGGTCAAATGGCTTGTTCCACACACTTGCAGGTATGTTTCGCAGATATTTGCTCGGTATCCTGAACACACCGTTACATTTCTGTGCCTCAAATTTGTTCTCCTCATTCTTCGTCTTGGACCAATTGTCCAGAAGAAACGTCTCCTCAAGTATCTTCTCACATATATCCATGTCCTCCAGATAGAACAGGTTGATTCGTATACCTATGATATCCTGAATCTTTCTTCCACCTTCCTGCATGGAGTATTTACCAGTCTCCAGCTTGTGCAGAAGTGACGATTCTGACTTGATTCTCGATGTACTGTTAAAATATATTCCCGCATTGTTCAGCTTCGTGACAAGAGTGTTGAGCAGACTCATCTTCACATTGTTGATCTCCTCTATCTCCTGTTCCTGAAGAAGCTTCTCGTCACTATTATAGTCATAGATGCTATAATCCATTCCATCATTCCTTTTCTGTAATTATATATCAATCCGCCCTGCGGCGTCTTTCCTATATCCACGCATATCTTTATCTAGTATATCACAATAATTGTGTATTTTGCTTAAAATAATATGAACATTTTATAAAAAACAGTGCAATTCCACCCTTATAGTATAAAATCCACTCCATTTTCTTGCGAAAGTAAAGGCTTGTATATATAATTAAAAGGCTAGAACACAAATGAGAGGTTAAATTATGATTTTAGACTGTCAGAACATCTGCAAAGCATTTGGCACAGATGTTATATTGGACAATATTTCTTTTCATCTTGAGGAAAAGGAGAAAATGGCTATAGTCGGCATAAACGGCGCCGGCAAGACCACTCTTCTCAAGATAATAATGGGTGAGGAAAGTGCTGACTCCGGTCAGGTCATAGTGTCAAAGGACAGGACCATCGGCTATCTGTCCCAGTATCAGGAGAGCAATTACAACACTACTGTCCGCGGTGTCATGATGGATGCACTAAAGCCTATCCTTGAGCTTCAGGACAGGATGCGCGAACTGGAACACACCATGGCTGAACAGACCGGTGAGGAGCTCGAGAGATCTCTGGAGCTCTACAACCGCTACACCCACGAATTCGAATATAAGAACGGCTATAGCTGTGAGAGCGAGGCAAATGGAGTTCTCAAAGGACTAGGTTTCTCCAAGGAGGATTATGACCGCCACACGGACTCTCTGTCCGGTGGCCAGAGGACAAGACTTGCACTCGGCAGACTCCTCATGGTGAAGCCGGATATCATCATCCTCGATGAGCCGACAAACCATCTGGACATGGAATCCATCTCATGGCTTGAGGGCTTCCTGTCATCCTACCAGGGAAGCGTCATCATCGTCTCCCACGACCGTTATTTCCTCGACAAGATCGTGACCAAGATAGTCGAGCTCGACAATGGCCACAGCCAGGTATACAATGGCAACTACACCTACTTCGCACAAAAGCGTGCAGAGATCCGTGAGAACATGATGAAGGCATATCTCAACCAGCAACAGGAGATCAAGCATCAGGAAGAGGTCATCACGAAGCTCAAGCAGTTCAACCGAGAGAAGTCCATCAAACGTGCAGAGAGCCGTGAGAAGATGCTCTCACGTATAGAACGTCTCGACAAGCCAACCGAGGTTGCATCCGAGATGAGGATCACTCTTGAGCCAAATGTCTTAAGCGGCGAGGATGTTCTTACGATCGAAGGACTCTCCAAATCATTTGGCGACAATAATCTGTTCTCAGGAATAGATATGGATATCAAACGTGGCGAACACGTCGCCCTGATAGGTGGAAATGGAACCGGAAAGACAACCATACTGAAGATGATCAACAGGCTTGTATCCAAAGATGCCGGAGCTATCATACTTGGATCACGCGTCAAGATTGGTTACTACGATCAGGAACATCAGGTACTCACGATGTCCAACACCATATTCGATGAGATAAGCGACGCCTACCCTGATCTGTCCAACACCAGAATCCGTAATGTCCTTGCGGCATTCCTCTTCACAGGTGAGGACGTGTTCAAGAGGATACAGGATCTGTCAGGTGGCGAGCGTGGACGTGTGTCCCTTGCCAAACTGATGCTCTCTTCCGCCAACTTTCTTATTCTGGATGAGCCGACGAACCACCTGGATATCACATCAAAAGAGATACTGGAGAATGCCATAAGGAACTACACCGGCACTGTCCTGTATGTATCCCACGACAGATACTTCATCAACCAGACGGCCACAAGGATCATCGAGTTAAGGGACAAACAGCTCACAAGCTATATAGGCAATTACGATTACTACGAGACCCACAGAACGTATTCCACAGATTTAGTAAGTCCATTCACTCCAATAAGCGGAGTCTCTGACGCACCGGCCCAGACCGCTCCCGCTGTCTCACAGGCCAAGCTCTCATGGCAGGAAAGCAAAGCTGAGGCGGCAAGGCAGCGCAAGAAGGCAAATGACCTGAAAAAGCTTGAGGCATCCATCGAGGAACTTGAGAACAGGATCGCAGAGATCGATGAACAGTTTCTTCTTCCTGAGAACGCCACAAATGTCGGTCTGCTGAACGACCTCACAAAGCAGAGGAACGAAGCCGACACAGAACTCAACGAGCTCTACACGAAATGGGAGGAACTGTCCGAGGATGACTGATGGCGGGATCGCTCATGTCAAACCTGCAGGCTTAACTATATCAACAAATACCAAAAACACCATATATGACTACAGCAAAGAGGATCCATATAAGGTATCCACTCACCGTATTCATATATGGTGTTTTCTTTGTTATCATGCACAGTCTCCTGTACATCTATTGTTCATACATGTCTCATGCACAGTTCCCTGTACATTTATGTCAATCTCTCTACATTCTAATGTCTCACATGAATTATCTTCATGGCATACTGTCCCGACAGATCATATGCAGAATTGCTTATATAGACCTGATCGCTGCTGCCCATTCCACCCTGAATGATCCAGTATTCAGGCTTATTTCCGCTGTTAGAACCCCAGTCATGCACATATGCCTCACATGCCGAAGCCGGAACTCCAAGCTTTCTCAGATACTGCTTAAGTGCAGTCGCTGAAGAGAACTTTCCAAAATAGATTCCGACATGGGTCGGCTCTCCATTCGTATAGTAGACAACTATATCACCAGGCAGGAGCACATCGTATGAGAAGTCCTCCCTGTCCGCTGTGAGCTCGTAATCCGTCGTCTCACCCCAGCTTCCATTCTGCGCCAGAATCGCCTTGGCGATGACCTTGCGGAGTGCCCAGTCTGAGCATATATTTGATGAACTGATCACGAATCCGCCATTTGCAAAGTCAGTGTACTTGACTGACATATCACTTCCCGGAGTGCTGCTGCCTGCGTATCTAAGCGCATTTGCCACAAATACATTGCAGTAGATTCCTGTCCTACCCAGATATTCATTGACAACCCTCTTCATCCATTCATCAAAATCCCAGCTTATCGAATCTGTCTTGAAGCATCTTCCCCAACTGTCAAATTCATACTCCACATCACCCACTACTATCTTCGTGAGTTTACTGCAGCGTCCATTTGCATCGCTGAAATAATACACCTTCTTGTTGTTGATCTTGGCATTCTTAAGACCCTCAGACTTGTCGTTGAGCAGCTTGCCACTTCTGTACTCGGAATATCCTGTACTCTCGTCATAATACACATATTCAGTTACAGTTCCCTCATCGCCTACATAAGCCGCACTGTAATCACTAATCGTCTGCCAGCCCTTTGTTCTGACAGCCTTACCTGTTTTACCAAAGTAACTGCAGTTGTCCTGCAGTCTCACCACAGAATTCTTCTTTACTATCCATCTGTTATTCGAGAATACTCTGTACGTGTCTGCATATCCCGATACAGTATGTGTCGATCTGTAATATATCGCATCAGATATTCCCGTGCTGTCCGTGTGGAGCACAACATGTCCAAATGAAGGTATCCACGCATTCACCGCAGCCGTCCAGCCGCCCTCGCTCGCCACCTTCTGACATCTGTATCTTATGCCGTCCACCTGTACAAAATAGGTTGCCTCTCCGTTTCTTATGTAATACTTCTTATCCCTTGAGATCTCATACCACTTCGTGACGTTGCTCTTCGCACCGTTCACAAAGTAATAATATCTTCTGTTTACCTCGTATACACCGGTTGCCGTACTGGTCCATTTCCCCGACGAATACTGGTACAGTCTTCCCGACTGCATCCGCCTTACTGCCTTGCCGTCCACCGCAAAATAATACACGCAGTTTCCTGATGTGATCCAGGTCGATCTCACCGCAGCGCCGTCACTTCCAAAGTAATAATAGTCTTCTCCAAACTGCTTCACCACGTTCTTGACCGGAATACCCGCTTCGTAGTAGTACACTCTGGAATTTTCTGTTCTGAGTCCCTTGTACGCATTTCCATTCTTGTCAAACAGGACTTTTATATTATTTACCATGACAGCCTTATTCTTGACGGTGATCCTGACTGTTCCATTATAGCTGTAGAAATAATTGCCGTGATAAGCGCTCACAACATGCCCATCAAAAAGCTGGATATACTTCACATCATTTCCAGACATGCTTCCGGATATATCCGCGTCAACAAGCTCCCCTGCCGGTGAACTGCTGCCATATTTGTACCAGCCATCTCCCACAACAGCCTTGCCACTCACAAAGTAATCACAGTACCCGGATCTTGTGAACAGTCCTGTCGCCGGACTGCCCTCGGTATAATACACTCCATTGTAATATCCTGTCAGAGCTACAGAATAGTCCCTGGCAAATGTAAACTTTTTGAGCTCTATGGTATTGCCGCTCTTAACGCTCATGTTGACATATCTGCTTGAAGAATTATAATTCGCTGACTTCAGCATCTCAAAGCTGGTGTCTGTGTAGCTTCCGTTATACTCCACATTTGCATCGCTGTCATCCGCTGCGACAAGATAAAACTTGGAGTTATATCTTATCAGTGCATATGTGATAAGTGTATCACTGTCCTCACCTGAACCAATGAAGTAACTCTCGCCCTCCGCAAAACTGAGTCTGAACATGCCATCGGTGGAGTTCGTAAACACATATGTACTGCTGTTCATCTTAAGTGCTGTTTTCTCCACCACGCTGGTAGGCGTCGCCACCCCCGGAGTCTCCGTATCCGCATATACAGATGCAGCCACATCCCCTGCAGTCTCCGCTTTGGCCGTCATGTTCCCCACACACGCCATCTCCGTCAGCAGAACAAATGCCACAGCGATGAGCAGAGCAAGAAATCTTACGTTATTCGACTTATACAATCCCTTCCTTATTGTCCGCAACATACTTCCTCCTGAGTATTTATTATGTATCTATAGTACACGATTTTGGCTGCATGTAAAATACAATATTTGATATTTTTCCGATATCTTCTCCACAAATTTCTTCGCCCCCGCCATATTTCTGTCATCAAGATTGACAAATGGATCATCCATTATGAGCATCGGCTTTTCATCCTGATACATGCTGTCCACTATTGCAACTCTTACACACACTCCGAGGATATCCGCCAGTCCCGAGCTCAAGGTCTGAGAATCCCTGTACATTCCCTGCTCTCTGTACCTGATTGTCATATCCGGGGCCGCCTGTACATTTCCTGCATGCTCTCCTGTAACGCACTCATAATACCTGTCAAATGCCTCCATGACTGGCACCGAATGTCCCACTGCAAATGTATCCCTGGCCTCCCCCAGCAGCTCGTACGCCTTTACGTTGAGCTCGTATCTGTGCAGATCGTCTTCCAAAGCCTTTTTCTTATCCGCCAACGATGCCTTCACAGCAGCTATCTCCTGTCTTCGAAGCTTGAACTCCGCCAGTTCCCTGGCATACTCGCCAAGTCTCATGTTTTCTGCCATATAGACCGACATCTCCTCATCCATATCGGATTCGTCATCGGCTGTATATATATCATCTGATCCGTCCGATCTGGTATCATCAGCGGCATCCCCCGGCTCTTCCACCTTATTCTTCCTGTGCCAAATCTTTTCATTTATCCCGCGTATAATGTAGTAGATTCCGAGTACACAAAACATACCTGCACATACAACAAATATAATCATAGCCATATCGTCAGGTTCTTCTATTCCAAGCATAAATTTCCACATTCCCAGAAATAAAAGTGCTGCGATCAACGCACAAAATCCTGTCATGATATATTTACTGTCACGCTGTCGTCCCATCCGGTTCTGATTCTGCATTTCTATCTCACGGATATTTTTATTCAGCTCATTTATACTTCTGTCTATTCCATCAAGCTCCCTGACCTGCTCACGCATCCCATCAAGCTCATATTTTCTCCTGTACAGTTCCCCTGTCCGCTTGGTTGGCGACTGCCTGTTTATAACATTCTTCAGTATCTGTCTGGCATTCTCATAATTGCTTATATCATCCGTGCTGTCAGCGATATTACCAAGCTTAGCACTTATCCCATCCGTCGCCCAGGTCCGGCAGTCATCCTGCCCTATGTACATACTTCTCACAAATGACGCAGAATCCACATGAAACAGCTCCTCCCCAAGCTTATCCGTGAACATTCCTGTTACAGCATGAGTCGCCTCGTCGTATATCACGCATTTGTCATCGCTCTTCTTCGCGCCAAATGTCCTCTGAACCCTGTAGTTTCTGCCCCTGCTCTCAAATACCAGGTCTCCGCCATAGGCAGCCCCCGACCACGGACGATATCTTTTTCTTTCATTCTCAATGTCATTTCTCTTCGTCTCACCGTCGAAGCCATACAGCATGACCCGGATAAAAGCAGCAAGAGTCGACTTGCCCCAGCCATTATCCTGGACAAATGTATTTATCCCATCCTCGAACTGGACTTCCATGTTATTCAATTTGCCAAATCCATCTATATAACAAGATATCAATCTCATACTTAAAATATCTCCTCGCCCGAAAGAGCCCTGAGTCCTGTCTGGATCACATATGCCTTGTCATTTTCACTCATATCCTGCCTCATGACCTTCCTCACGAATTCGCCCTTGAGGGACGCATCATTCACATACCTCATGTAATCCACCTGAAAATCCGTGTGATCCAAGATCTCCATATAATAGAACGAATCCTGAAACTGCTTAGTCAGATAATCCGTGTTTATCTCGCTCTCAACATTTACCGCGCCTGTGAGGGATACCCTCACCATGTCCCTGGACTCATCTTCCATGGTCCCCGGCAGTTCCTGATACAGTCTGTCTGCGATCATGTCCGCCGCATCAGAGCTTGACTCTGCCCCTGTCACGTCCACTTCCACATCGAACAGCCTTCTATAGGCAAATGGCACAAATTCGGTCTCAACCATATGCTTCCTCTCATCCACGTCAAGCATCATAAATCCATGCTCACCACACTCGTCAAAGCCCCTGCCCTCCAGACATCCCGGATAGCAATAGACTCCCCTGTGATTAAGACTTTCCAGCTTTCTTCCATGCACATGTCCCAGTGCCAGATAATCTATGCCTCTTCCCCTGAGTTTCTTCAGGCATACATCATTCATGTTGCGAGCCCTGCCATATTCCTGCTCCTGTCCGTGGAGTGTGACAATATTTATATCGTTCTCATCCAGTTCGAGTTCATCATATATGCTGTTGCAGTTTTCGTCATTCAGCACAGCGCCCGCGATCACTATATGTGATCCCTTAAGCTGATACTGCGTCCACTCATCTCCGAATAAATACAGATTCTCTGGGAGTCTCCGCCCAGCAAATAAACTTTCATCCGGGTCATGATTTCCCCTCAGATAGAACACATCTATGTCAGCATACTTCGCTATCTCCCCCAGAACAACATTTATCGTCGTGGCAGACACTGTCTCTGAATCAAAGAGATCCCCCGCTATTATTACCGCCTGCACGTCATTCTCTGCAGCATACCCGAATATTTTCCTGAATGTGTTAAGTATCTCATTTCTTCTGCCTCTGGCTCTTTCTCTTCCAAGATGTGCACTCAGGGCTGAATCAAGATGGATATCCGCACAGTGTATTATTCTCATAGTTCCTCAACCTCAGTCATCTCTATTCTTTTCTTTTTCTATATTAACATAATACGTAAAAATTTGCTCATAAAGAATAAAGTCCACGGCATATGCCGCGGACCCTGTCTACATCATATCATATACCTCCTGTCTGATACACATGTGTTTTCTCTCTGTATTCAACAGCAGAAAACTGTCTCTTAAGTTCATACATGAAGTATATTGCTCCTTGATTTTCGTTCCGTAATTATTACGGATTTTGTTTTTTCACAAACAAAAAACGCCAGAAGCCTTGGTTTTACAAGGTTTCTGACGCCAATCAAACAGGGGATGAGAGAATCGAACTCCCACCAAAAGTTTTGGAGACTCCTATCATACCATTTGACCAATCCCCTATATACAGAAAAAATTTAACACCTGCTGCAGCGTTAAATTTTCCCGGTACTTTTTATTCTGTACCTTCAGAATTTCACACAGAAAGAGGTATCTTCTAAAGCTTATCTCTTAGAAACCTCTAAGGATAAGTCCTCGACCTATTAGTACTTCTCAGCTGAGTGCGTTACCACACTTACACCTGAAGCCTATCAACCTTGTAGTCTTCAAGGGGTCTTACTCCGAAGATGGGATATCTTATCTTGAGGGGGGCTTCACGCTTAGATGCCTTCAGCGTTTATCCCTGCCAAACTTGGCTACTCTGCCATGCCTTTGGTAAAACAACAGATACACCAGAGGTTTGTCCATCCCGGTCCTCTCGTACTAAGGACAGCTCCTCTCAAATATCCTACGCCCACGCCGGATAGGGACCGAACTGTCTCACGACGTTCTGAACCCAGCTCGCGTACCGCTTTAATGGGCGAACAGCCCAACCCTTGGAACCTGCTACAGCTCCAGGATGCGATGAGCCGACATCGAGGTGCCAAACCACTCCGTCGATGTGAACTCTTGGGAGTGATAAGCCTGTTATCCCCAGGGTAGCTTTTATCCGTTGAGCGATGGCAATCCCACTTTATACCACCGGATCACTAAGTCCTACTTTCGTATCTGCTCCACCCGTCGGTGTCGCAGTCAAGCTCCCTTCTGCCTTTGCACTCTTCGAACGGTTTCCAACCGTTCTGAGGGAACCTTTGAGCGCCTCCGATACTCTTTCGGAGGCGACCGCCCCAGTCAAACTCCCCGTCAGACATTGTCCCCCAGCCGGGTTACGGCTGCAGGTTAGAAACCCAGTACTGTAAGGGTGGTATCCCAAGGTTGGCTCCATGGCAACTGGCGTCACCATTTCCTAGCCTCCCACCTATCCTGTACAGACAGTACCGAATCCCAGTATCAAACTGGAGTAAAGCTCCATGGGGTCTTTCCGTCCTGGCGCAGGTAACCAGCATCTTCACTGGTATTTCAATTTCACCGGGTGTGTTGTTGAGACAGTGCCCAAATCATTACGCCTTTCGTGCGGGTCGGAACTTACCCGACAAGGAATTTCGCTACCTTAGGACCGTTATAGTTACGGCCGCCGTTTACTGGGGCTTAAATTCAAAGCTTCGATTGCTCTAACCTCTCCTCTTAACCTTCCAGCACCGGGCAGGCGTCAGCCCATATACCTCACCTTTCGGTTTTGCATAGACCTGTGTTTTTGCTAAACAGTTGCTTGGGCCATTTCTCTGCGGCCACATCTCTGTGGCACTCCTTCTCCCGAAGTTACGGAGTCATTTTGCCGAGTTCCTTAACAACACTTCTCCCGCCGGCCTTAGGATTCTCTCCTCATCCACCTGTGTCGGTTTACGGTACGGGTACTTATGAAACAATAGCGGCTTTTCTTGGCAGCTGGCTCACACGCTTCTCTACTAATGTTCGATCCACATAACGCTTTACATTTTTCATGCGGTTTTGCCTGCATGACTGCTATACGCTTGTACCGGCTTTTCCATTTCCGGCTCGTGCTCTCCTTCTGCGTCCCCACAGTTCTGTCCATAAGCAGTACAGGAATTTCAACCTGTTATCCATCGACTACGGCTCTCGCCCTCGCCTTAGGCCCCGACTTACCCAGGGAAGATCAGCTTTACCCTGGAAACCTTAGATATTCGGCCTTTAAGATTCTCACTTAAATCTCGCTACTCATTCCGGCATTCTCTCTTCTTAACTCTCCACTGCTCCTTACAGTACAGCTTCGTCGACTTAAGAATGCTCCTCTACCATCCTTTCGGATCCACAGCTTCGGTGTCGTGTTTTAGCCCCGGACATTTTCGGCGCAGGACCTCTCGACTAGTGAGCTATTACGCACTCTTTGAATGTATGGCTGCTTCTGAGCCAACATCCTAGTTGTCTTCGAAATCCCACATCCTTTACCACTTAACACGCACTTTGGGACCTTAGCTGGTGGTCTGGGCTCTTTCCCTTTTGACTACCCAACTTATCTCGTGCAGTCTGACTCCCGTACATCATCTACGCGGCATTCGGAGTTTGATAATCTTCGGTAAGCTTTGACGCCCCCTAGGATATTCAGTGCTCTACCTCCGCAAGACTAATACGAGGCTAGCCCTAAAGCTATTTCGAGGAGAACCAGCTATCTCCGGGTTCGATTGGAATTTCTCCCCTACCCACACCTCATCGCCACCCTTTTCAACGGATGTGCGTTCGGTCCTCCATCGCCTTTTACGGCGACTTCAACCTGGACATGGGTAGATCACCCGGTTTCGGGTCTTCTTGTACTGACTTATGCGTGCTGTTAACACTTGCTTTCACTTCGGCTCCGCACCTTAAGTGCTTAACCTTGCCGGTACAAGAAACTCGCCGGACCGTTCTACAAAAAGTACGCGGTCCTACCTTAACGTAGTTCCACAGCTTGTAAACACAGGGTTTCAGGTTCTCTTTCACTCCCCTCCCGGGGTCCTTTTCACCTTTCCTTCACAGTACTATGCGCTATCGGTCACTGAGTAGTATTTAGCCTTGGAGGGTGGTCCCTCCGCCTTCCCACAAGGTTTCTCGTGTCTCGTGGTACTCCGGATTCTGCTAGGCGTGTTTTCAATTTCGCATACGAGGCTTTCACTCTCTTTGGCGGGACTTCCCAGACCCTTCTGCTATCGTTAACACTGCCATGTTGCAGTCCATACCCCGGAGTGCACGCACTCCGGTTTGGGCTCTTCCGCTTTCGCTCGCCGCTACTAACAGAATCGATGTTTCTTTCTCTTCCTCTCCCTACTTAGATGTTTCAGTTCAGGAGGTTCCCGACCTATACCTATGTATTCAGTATAGGACGACTGAGGTTTGCTCAGCCAGGTTTCCCCATTCAGAAATCTGCGGTTCATTGAATATTTGCTTCTTGCCGCAGCTTATCGCAGCTTATCACGTCTTTCATCGGCTCTCAGTGCCAAGGCATCCACCCTGCGCTCTTTCTAACTTAACCTTACAACACACGTAGCTTGATGTGTTGTGGTCTCTTTCTAAAAAGCTTTAAGATATTTGTCTACTTTATCTTTTGGTTTTGTACCTCAATCCACTTTGCATTTTTGGCTTTGTAAGTGCTTCGCACTTACTAACCTAAAATCTGCTCTGCAGATTTTGGTAATAGATGTCTTGTTAATTATTAATGGCTTATTATAAACTTATAATAATTATCTCTTTCTGTATGAAATTCTCAAGGTACATATTTAG